>NZ_JBQFTP010000002.1:0-544499 GCF_056538705.1 Ruegeria sp. BF12
CATCTGCTCAGCAGTCAGCCAGAAAAGGTCGCTCATATCACCGCTCCGGTTTTCGAGCCGTGAATCACGCAGCGCTTTGAAAATCAATGCACCCTGACCCTAATGTATTTCGCTGCGAATTTTTCAAAAGTGGTGTAGCCGTGTGCGATTGCCTTGTCGCGCAGTTCTGTTGCCAATCGTTCCTTAGCCAACTGTTTTGCTGCCCGCGCGGATTTGGCCGTGACCCGCGTCCTCTTGCCACTAGGCGTGTAGTAGGCCTGCACCCAATAACTGTTTCCATTTACGATTTCGATCCGCGGGTCACCGGAAAGGCGAGTTTTCATTTTGGACAACTCTTCACCTCAAACATGGACAATGAATAGAGCCAACCACCAAAATATCTCTGAGTTAATGTCCGTAAATATTTGTCTTTAAACAGAAAAATTTAGATTTTTGTCATTTATTGTGACCAAGTCTTTAAGCGATCTCTATTTAAAACAACAATGACAAAAGTACTTACAAAATCTACTGCCCAAATTGCTGCCCAAAGTTTTTTCCGATTCATTTAGTGATTTGAAATACAGAAGATTCCCTCGAAGTTCGGGGTCTCTTGTGGATCCAGAGGTCCCCTGTTCAAGCCAGGGAGGCGGTACCATCTTCCTCAAATATTGGCTCCACATCGGGATCTCGCCGGCAGTTTACGTAAGTCAGAAAAACGGACCTGCAATCGCAAGCCCGTTTTCATCAAAACATTGTGGGAGCGATCAGCGCGCCAGGTTTAAACGGAACCGCATTTTGGCTTTTCGCGCCGCCGGCAAATGGCGGTTCAATCGCTTGTTGACCAGCCCGAACCCCCCGACGATCACCAGCGTCAGCAAGATGAAATAGAAGGCGAGAATCGGGTAGGGGATAAACGGGTTGAACGTTTTGTCCGCGAAATAGCTGGCATAATACAGCGCGTCACCGCGTTGTTGCCAGGCCGGGAAGGCCGAGAAAAAGACCAGTGTGGTGGCGTGGAACAGGAAGATCGCCTCGTTCGTGTAGGCGGGCCATGCCAGACGCAGCATGGTCGGCCAGATGATGCGACGGAACCGCGACCAGCCCGACATGCCATAGGCATCGGCTGCCTCGATATCGCCCTTGGGGATCGAACGCAGCGCGCCATAGAAGATTTCGCCCGAATAGGCTGCGGTGTTCAGGAACAGAACGATCAGTGCCCCCAGCCAGGCCGACGTCAGAGCGTCGAACATGGGGTAGGACTTTTTCAACGACAGGAAGAAGAAGTAGGCAAAGAAGAACTGGATGAAAAGCGGAGAGCCGCGGAAGATAAAGATGAACCATTCCGACGGTTTGCGCAGCCACTTGTTGGCGGACGCCTTGCCCAGGGCCACAGCGGTGGCCAGAAAGAACCCGGTCGCCAGCGCCATGATGCCGAAATAGATGTTCCAGATCATGCCTGAACCGATCAGGGTGAACTGTTCACACAGGGTAAAGTCGTTGCGTGGCAGCAGACGTTCGCCGAGGCCGATGGAGCGCAGGCCGTAGTCCTGGATGGTTTGGATGCAGCTCATGCGGTGGTCTCCTTGCGCAGAAGCTCTCCGCCCGATGTGGCCTGACCATGGGACAGGCGGCGCATCAACTTTTCGAGCCCCAGTTCTGACGCACGGGTCATGCCGAGGTAGAATATCAGCAGGGCCAGAAAGTACCACATGCGCCAGTCGCCGTGGGGGTATTGTGTGAATTTTGAGGTCTTGGTGCCGCCCAACTCGCGGGCCCAATAGACGATGTCTTCGATGCCCAGCAGGAACAGCAGCGGCGTGGCCTTGATCAGCACCATCCACAGGTTCGACAGACCGGGCAGGGCGTACACCCACATCTGCGGAACCAGAATGCGCCAAAAGGTCTGGCGGCGCGTCATGCCATAGGCTTCGGCGGTTTCAAGCTGCGCATGCGGAACAGCGCGCATACCGCCGAAAAGTACGTTGGCCGCAAATGCACCGAAAACGATCGAGAAGGTGATGACCGCGAGGAAGAAACCGTAGGTTTCATGCACCCATTCCGGTGCGGCACTCAGCGGCAGTTTTGCCGATTGGCATACGATGAAGTCGTTGCCCTGACGGATCGGGTCCGTCCAGTCGGGGCACAGAATCTTGTGCCGCGTCCATTCAAAGGCCTGATCCAGTGCGATCACGAAGAACATGAAGAAGGCGATATCCGGTACGCCCCTTACAATGGCGATGTAACCTTTGCCCAGCCAGCTGACGGGCGGGATATGTGATCGGGCGGCCATCGCGCCGACGAACCCAAAACTCAATGCCACGGGGGCGGTGACGGCCAGCAGTAGCAGGACCTTCAGGAACGACAGATAGAACGACCAGTGTACGCCGTTGGTCAGATAGCAGGAAAACCAGCGGAACGTGCCCAGCGTATCGGGATCAGTGCAAAACGAGAAAATGGCGGGCCTCTTGAGGTGCTAAGGCTCAGGGGCTGCGCGCCCCGGTAATCAGGGCGCGCGACCTGGTTCAGATCAGAAGGTCGATGACACTTCCCACTTGGTGATCAGCTCGTTCAGGCTGCCGTCGTCCTTCATGGACTGGATGGCTGCGTTGAGCTTCTCTTTCAGCTCGCCGTCCGACTCGCGGACACCGATGCCGACACCACCGCCCAGCGGGACGTCTTCGGCAACAAAGCGCAGGTCTGCGTCTTCGTCCGCGATCGGTGCCAGGAACGACTTGTCGGCCAGCACGGCGTCAGCTTCGCCGTTGCGCACAGCCGCAATCGTTTCTTCGGGGCTGGCGAACTCGACCAGAGTTGCACCGGATTCCGCGATGTACGCAGCCTGAATGGTGCCTGTCTGCGCGGCAACAACGCCATTCGCGACATCAACGTCGTCCGAGGTTGCAACATAAGCCGACGGATCCGGCGGCGTGTAGTTTTGGGTGAAATCAATCACTTCGTCCCGCTCGTCGGTGATCGACATGCCCGCGATGATGACGTCATAGTTGCCCGACACTAGGTTCGGAATGATCGAGTCCCAGTCGTTCTTGACCCACTCGCATTCCAGATTCGCACGCTTGCACAGCTCATCGCCCAGTTCACGCTCGAAGCCGTCGATCTCGCCGGCGTCATTGATGAAGTTCCACGGAGGGTAGGCGCCCTCGGTGCCCATGCGGACAGTGTCGGCCATGGCCATCCCAGCGCTCAGCGCCAGTGCAGCGGTTGTCAGAATCAGTTTTTTCATTGGTTACTCCCCTTATTGGTTCTGTCCTGAATTTATGCCGCCTTGGTGGCGGATAGAAAGCCCTGAAGCCGCGCGGATTCAGGGGTCGTGAAGATGTCTTCGGGCAGACCTTCTTCTTCGATGAGGCCTTGATGCAGGAACACGACGTGGCTTGAGATATCAGCGGCCATTTTCATATCGTGCGTCACGATGATCATGGTGCGGCCTTCGGCGGCCAAGTCCTTTATCACCTTGATAACTTCCTGTTCCAGTTCAGGGTCCAGCGCCGAGGTCGGTTCGTCGAACAACAGGGCCTCGGGCTCCATGCACAGACCGCGGGCGATCGCGGCGCGTTGCTGCTGACCACCTGACAATTGCGCAGGATAGACGTCGCACTTATCGCCGATACCGACCTTTTCCAGGTACTTGCGGGCACTGTCCTCAACCTCGTCCTTGTCGCGGCCCATGACGGTCACCGGGGCCTCCATCACGTTTTGCAGGATAGTCATATGGGCCCACAGGTTGAATTGCTGGAACACCATCGACAAATTCGTGCGAATGCGCAGCACCTGTTTCGGATCGGCCGGACGGCGGTGATGCGTGTTTCCGGTCCAGCGCACAGGTTCGCCCTTGAACAGGATCTCACCTTCCTGGCTGTCCTCCAAGAGGTTACAGCAGCGCAAAAGTGTCGACTTTCCGGAACCTGACGAGCCGATGAGTGATACGACATCGCCGCGTCTGGCGGTAATATCCACCCCTTTCAATACCTCAAGATTGCCAAAGCTCTTGTGTAGGTTCTTGATCTCGATGACCGGAGTGGAATCTGTCACGGGTGGTCCAGTTGTTATTGGTGTTGGTGCGGTACTAGGGCTTAAAATTTTGCGCAATGCAATGCGCAAATGACGCGGAACGGGCCTGAAACCGTCAAATTGACCAGACGTTCTGACCAAATTGGTTACATATCGAGCAATTCGGTCGCGCCGGGCGGCGGATTGGGAACTGCCAAGTATTGGTCGGCGGGGATGTCAATCAGACCGTTCAAATGCAGAACCTTCCGGTCTGCGAGCGACAGGTCATCGATGGCCGCGCGAACCGCGCGGGCGATGTCCGGCGCGTCTTGCCTGGCGGCGGTGATGTAAGGCAGGGCAGGCGAAGGTTGGGTTCCCGCAACTTCACGCAGTTCACCACCCAGATTCGTATGCTCTTTGAGCAGCTCCCAAGTCAGCGCATCCAAAGAAGCATAATCGGCGCGGCCCTCGGCAACGGCGGTTGCAGACAGGGCGTGGCCACCAGTTTCCAGAACAGCCGTGGGAAGGTGGCTGTGTCGGGACAGATGCACCATGGGGGCTGCCCAGCCAGACTGTGAAAGCGCTTCGTTATAGGCGAACGTACCGTCTGCCAATTGATCCAGATCGCGCGGATCGTCCTGACGGGCTACGATAATGGACCTGTAGTATCCCGTAGGACATTCAGGCAACCCATAGTCAGGCGTGCCTACAAGCTGCACCTTGCCGTGCAGGCGCGTGCGATAGGGCATGCCGCAGGTTTGGGCAAAGACAAGGTCGGGACTGTGCCAGACGTCCCAAACGTCGGCACCTCGGGTCAAATGCGTCGGCCCGAAGCCAATATGGCCTCGAATCAACGACCAGAACCGATCATTGGCCAGTTGCAGAGCGGGCATGTCGTACATGCCCAGCATCGCGATCACGATTTGGCCGCCTTCTGTCGGGCCAGTGCCGAATCAACGTCGCTGACCCCCAGTAGACTGACAACCAGACGCAGCAGAGAGTCCTCTTCCTCTGTGCGATGCCCGTCAGCAAGCACCACAGACCACAGGGCCTGCACAACTCCAAGTCGGTCTTCGTATGCGACGGCTTCTTTGATCGCGCGGGTAAAACGGACTGTGTCGGGGGCTTCGGCCTCCAAATCCTCGGCGCGGGCGCGGAGGCCTGCCGCTTCGAAGGGCGACAGACCATAGCGTTCGGCCGAAATCCTATCGATTCGGGCCATTTCGCTGTCGGCATAGTCATTGTCGGACCGGGCGATGCGCACCAGAAGGGCCGTCAGGGCCAACCGGGCGTCATCATCGGCAAGTGGATCGGGCTGAGGCTGCGTGAGCCGGGACAGAAAATCGCTAAACATGAGAAAGATATAGAAGGGGACTACTTCTCTTCCAAGCGCCTTTGCACCCGTTCTCGCGCTTCCTGACTGTCGTTATAGCTCAGACCCATAGCGATGCGGGCCTCCTCGACGATCTTCATCTCGCCTTCGTCCGAGTTTCCGTCGGCCAGAACGACTTCCCACAACGCGTCCAGCGCAGCCAGGCGTTCGTGCAGATCGGTGGTCTCTCGGATCAGTTTGCCAAACGTGTCGGTCTCAGGTGCGGCTGCGTGCAGTTTTTCGCATGTGGCCCGAACCTTGGCAGCTTCGATCGCGTTGTGCTGGTAAAGCCGCGCAAGAATGCGGTCGATCAGGCTGATCTCTTCCAGCTTGTAGTCCCGATCCGCCTGCGCCACGCGGACCATCAAAGCACCCAGCGCCAGCTCGGCATCCGGGTCGGGCAAATGATCGTGTTGTGGCGGGCGGAAAGCCTGGAGGAATTTTTTCAACATACCGCGAGGTTATTCCATATTTTGTGCACCGCCAAGCGCTGACCACCCGTCATAGCCATGAATGGTCGCAACTTTGCCGGTTTTCGCTTGTCGGGCATTACATCGTATAGAAGATCAATTGCCTTTTTGCAGTGCCTGCTTTGCCTGTTCCTGCAACCAGCCCAGCATATGCCGGTACGGCACAGGGCCATAGCTGATCCGTGCGACGCCCAGCGACGCCAGCGTCGCGGTATCCGGCGTGCCGGGCAAGGCGATGATATTCACCGGCAACTCGGTCGATTCGCAAAGACGTGCGATCATTCCCTCGTCTTTTAGTCCCGGGGCGAAAAATCCATTGGCACCTGCATCGGCATAAGCTTTGGCACGGGCCATGGCATCCTCCAACATGGCCTCATCATGTGTTTCCGGGGCGGCCTTCAGGAAGATGTCCGTTCGCGCATTAATAAAGGCGGGCACACCAGCAACATCGCATCCTTCACGCATCGCGCTGACGCGGGCAGCCTGCGTTTCGATGTCATGCAGGTCTTTCGTGCCTACGACCTGATCTTCAAAGTTGAAACCAATGACGCCTGTCTCAAGCGCACGCTGGACATTGCTGATGATGCCCTCGACGCCCTCGGCATAAGCCCCTTCGAAATCCAGAGTTACGGGAATTTCGACGGCACCAACGATCCTGCGGACGTTATCCAGGGCAACGTCCATCGGGATGTTCTGGCCGTCGCTGAACCCCTGCGCCATTGCCACCGGTGCGCTGCCTGTCGCAACTGCTTTGGCTCCGGCGTCCCGCACGGCCCCAGCGCTGCCTGCGTCCCAGATGTTGTAGAGGATGACCGGGTCGCCCTTTTTATGCAGGGCGGCAAAGGTTTCTGCGCGCGTTGTCTGGTTTGTCATGACCGGTCTCCTGTCGCTGTTATGGCGGCAGTTAACCGTGCAAACCCTCGGCGCGTAAAGATGTTTTGCGCCAAAGGGTACAATCCCGTTACCGGCCCGTGATCAGACCAGACGCGATGTATCTTTTGCTGCGCGCACAAAGTCGCGGAACAGCGGATGGGGGTCAAACGGTTTGGACTTCAATTCGGGGTGATACTGCACCCCGATGAACCACGGGTGGTCCGACCATTCGACAATCTCGGGCAGGCGGCCATCGGGCGACATGCCCGAGAAATTCAGGCCAGCTTTTTCCAGCTTATCGCGGTATTTGATATCGACCTCGTACCGATGACGGTGACGTTCCTCGATATTGGGGCCACCATAGACTTCGGCCACTTTGGACCCTTCGGCCAACACGGCATCATATGCGCCAAGACGCATGGTGCCGCCCTTGTCGTCGCCGACTTTGCGTTCGACCTTGTGGTTGCCCTGTACCCACTCTTTGAGGTGATAAACAACGGGTTCGAAACGCTTTTTACCAGCTTCGTGGTCGAATTCCTCGGATCCGGCCTCAGTGATCCCTGCAGCGTTGCGCGCGGCTTCGATCACAGCCATCTGCATGCCGAGGCAGATTCCAAGATAGGGAACCTTATGTTCGCGCGCGTATTGCGCCGCCTTGATCTTGCCTTCGGTACCACGCTCGCCAAATCCGCCGGGGACGAGGATCGCATGGAACCCTTCAAGATGCGGCGCAACGTCTTCTTTGTCGAACACCTCGGCATCAACCCATTCAACCTTGACCTTAACGCGGTTGGCCATGCCGCCGTGGGTCAGGGCCTCGGCAATCGACTTATAGGCGTCTTCCAACTGAGTGTATTTGCCGACGATGGCAACTTTCACTTCACCTTCCGCATTGTGGATACGGTCGCTGACGTCTTCCCATTTCGCCAGATCGGGCTTGGGTGCGGGGCTGATCTGGAACGCGTCCAGAACGGCCTGATCCAAGCCTTCGCGGTGATAGGCCAGCGGGGCATCATAGATGGTGCTGAGGTCCTGTGCTGCGATAACGCTGTCGGGGCGGACATTACAGAACAGCGCCAGCTTCTCGCGTTCCTTGGTGGGGATCGGACCCTCGGACCGGCAAACCAGAATATCAGGAGCCAGTCCGATCGAGCGCAGCTCTTTCACCGAGTGCTGGGTCGGTTTGGTTTTCAGCTCGCCAGACGCTTTGATATAAGGCAGCAGTGTCAGGTGCATAAACAGGCATTGACCGCGCGGCTTGTCCTGACTGAACTGACGGATGGCCTCGAAGAAGGGCAAGCCTTCGATGTCGCCTACGGTGCCGCCGATTTCGCAGAGCATGAAATCGACCTCATCTTCGCCAATGGCGATGAAGTCTTTGATTTCGTTGGTGACGTGCGGGATTACCTGAATGGTCTTGCCAAGGTAATCGCCGCGGCGTTCCTTTTCCAACACGTTGGAATAAATCCGGCCCGAGCTGACCGAGTCGGTCTTGCGGGCGGCAACACCTGTGAAACGTTCATAGTGGCCGAGGTCCAGATCGGTCTCGGCCCCGTCGTCGGTCACGAACACTTCGCCATGTTCAAACGGCGACATCGTACCCGGATCCACGTTCAGATAGGGGTCCAGCTTGCGCAGACGCACCGAATATCCCCGGGCCTGCAACAGCGCGCCCAAAGCCGCCGAAGCCAGTCCTTTGCCCAAGGATGAAACCACACCACCAGTGATGAAAATAAAACGCGCCATGTTTTCGGCTGCTCCCGTGAGACGTCAAAATCAGCTGCCCGGCGGTTCCGAAAAACCGCTGCATCACGGGACTTCACGTATAAAGGATTCGCGCCAATAGCGCAAGAGAACCGCAAGATGCTGTTGCAGTCCTCTTTCAGGTTTCTAGGTTTTGTGGATCAGTTGGCCTGCGGGATCAGCGGCGCGTTGTCGCCTTCTGCCGGAGGCAGCAGATCATCAGCCGACGGCACCGCCGGTGTGCTTTCTTCGGTCGCCGCAGGGGCCGGAACGCCCAAACGGTCGATCACCGAGCTGCCCGAGGACTTCTGTGCGGCCAGAATGGTCAGCGTGATCGAAGTCACGATGAAACATGCGGCCAGAATCCAGGTCACCTTGCCCAGAGCAGTCGCTGCGGCGCGACCGGTCATAGCACCGCCACCACCGCCACCCATGCCAAGGCCACCGCCTTCGGACCGCTGCATCAGAACAACGGCAATCAGGCCCAGGGCCAGGAGGAGATGGATGATGAGAACGACGTTTTCCATGGTGTTCCTGTACAGCGTGGCGTGTATCGCGTGGTATCTATGCAAGTTTGCCATCGGGGGCAAGGGATGAGTTGGCATCAAGAACGGTGATGTTCCAGATCACGGTAAAGGGACTGGACAGCAAGCCTGCACCTCGCGCAGGCTGCGGCCATGCCACATGACGATCATGACCACCCGCACGCCCATTTGCCGCCTGAACCCGCGTTGCGCGTCAAGGCGCTGGAAACGATTCTGACCCGGAAGGGCCTGATCGATCCGGCCGCGCTGGATGAGATAATCGACACCTATCAGAACAAGATCGGTCCCCAGAATGGCGCGCGCGTTGTTGCCAAGGCTTGGGTTGATCCGGACTTCAAGGCCGCTCTGCTCAAAGATGCCACGCCAGTCATTGCGGATCTTGGCTATTATGGGCGCCAGGGCGAACACATGGTGGTGGTCGAGAACACGCCCGACCAGCACAATATGGTCGTGTGCACCTTGTGTAGCTGCTACCCATGGCCGCTGCTGGGTATTCCACCAGGTTGGTACAAATCCGACGCCTACCGCGCCCGGGCCGTGCGTGAGCCGCGCAAAGTGCTGGCAGATTTCGGGGTGAGCTTACCTGAAACGACTTCGGTTCGTGTTTGGGATTCGACTGCCGAGGTGCGGTACCTCGTTCTCCCGATGCGCCCCGAGGCAACAGATGGCCTCAGTGACGAGGAACTGGCCGCTCTGGTTACCCGCGACAGCATGATCGGCACCGGATTGCCAAAGGTGCCCTCATGACCCGCGTTCACGACATGGGTGGGCGGTTCGGCGACGGGCCTGTATGCCCTGAGCCCGAAGACGCTCCGAACTTCGCAGAAGATTGGCACGCTAGAGCGTTGGCAGTGACGGTGGCCGCAGACTCGTTGGGTCAGTGGAATATCGACGTAAAACGTCACGCGCGCGAGCGTCTGTCGCCCAAGGACTACACGCGGTTCTCATATTACGAGAAGTGGATTTCAGCTCTGGCCGATCTGTTGGTCGAAACTGGCGTGCTGACCGAAAAGGATTTGCGCGGCCAGGCGGGTGACGACTCACACCCGCTGGCAGGCCGCGCTTTGAGGGCTGAAGCCGTTGCCGGTGTATTGGCTAGCGGCGGGCCGGCAGATCGTCCCTCGGACGTTCCGGTGAAATTCGAAGTTGGGCAAGAGGTTGTGACCGCTAACCCGGCAGCAAACCGCCTTGTCGACGGCGGGCACACCCGGTTGCCTATGTATGCCGCCGGAGCGCAAGGCCGCATCCTAAGGGTGCATGGAACGCATGTGCTGCCGGACTCAAATGCGCATAGGTTGGGCGAAGTCCCCGAGCCACTTTATGCCGTGGCCTTCCCCGCGTCCGAGCTTTGGGCAAACCCCGAGCATTCAAAGGACGAAGTCGTTCTGGACCTCTGGCAAAGCTATCTGGAGCCCGCATGAGCACTTGTCTTAACCATACCGCGCCCGAACCGGTTTTCGCCGAGCCCTGGCACGCGCAGGTATTCGCTGTGACGGTCGCTTTGAATGAGGCAGGGCGATTAGGCTGGCCGGATTGGGCAACTCGGTTCTCGGCTACCCTGAAACGTCACGGGCTGCACCGCGAACTAAATGGCGGCGACGACTACTTTTTCGCGTGGCTCGAAACGCTCGAGGCGCTATTGGCCGAGCAGGGGGCTGCAGCCTCCGATGATGTCAGCCAACTGCGCGACAGATGGGAAGAGGCTTATCTGACCACGCCACACGGGCAGCCGGTGCGGTTGGCCAAGGCGTAGGGGGCACTGCCCCCGCCGCCCTTGCGGGCGCTCCCCCAAGGTATTTTCAGCCAGATGAACAAGGGATCCGGGCTTCATCTGGTCAAAAACACTTCCGCCGGAGGCATCGTGCGAAGCGCGATTGCAGCATGCGTCGAATTACCGGTTTCCCTACCGCATTCCCCCCGTTATACGAGCCGAGTTTGATAACTCAGCGCAAAAGGACCTGATATGGCCAATGTGGTTGTTGTCGGCGCCCAGTGGGGTGACGAAGGAAAAGGCAAGATCGTCGATTGGCTCAGCGAGCGGGCAGACGTGATTGCACGCTTTCAGGGCGGACATAACGCCGGTCATACACTGGTCATCGATGGTGAGGTCTACAAGCTGCACGCGCTGCCCTCGGGCGTTGTGCGCGGTGGTAAGCTGAGCGTTATCGGCAATGGCGTCGTTCTGGACCCATGGCATCTGATCAAAGAGATCGGAACTATCCGGGCGCAGGGCGTCGACATCTCGCCCGAGACGCTGATGATTGCGGAAAACACCCCCCTGATCCTGCCCATTCACGGCGAACTGGATCGCGCCCGCGAAGAAGCTGCCAGCAAGGGCACCAAAATTGGAACCACCGGCCGCGGTATCGGCCCGGCCTACGAAGACAAGGTTGGCCGCCGCTCTGTGCGTGTAGCTGACCTTGCGGATGAAGCGACGCTTGAAGCGCGTGTTGACCGGGCGCTGCAACACCATGACCCTTTGCGCAAAGGTCTGGGTATTGAGCCTGTCGACCGGGACGCGTTGATCGCTCAGCTGAAAGAAGTTGCGGCAGAAATCCTGCCCTTCGCGGCACCGGTCTGGAAAGTGCTGAACGAAAAGCGCAAAGCCGGTAAGCGTATCCTGTTCGAAGGGGCGCAGGGCGCGCTGTTGGACATTGACTTTGGTACCTATCCTTTTGTGACATCGTCGAATGTCATCGCGGGTCAGGCCGCCACAGGTGTCGGTATCGGGCCGGGGTCTATCGATTTCGTTCTGGGCATCGTCAAAGCCTACACAACCCGCGTGGGCGAGGGACCGTTCCCGACCGAGTTGGACGACGACGACGGTCAACGCCTCGGCGAACGTGGGCACGAGTTCGGAACCACGACGGGGCGCAAGCGTCGTTGCGGTTGGTTTGACGCCTGCCTTGTGCGCCAGACCTGTGCGACCAGCGGCGTGAACGGCATCTCGCTGACCAAGCTGGACGTTCTGGACGGGTTCGAAACCCTGAAGATCTGCGTCGCGTATGAGCTGGACGGCGAACGTCTGGATTATCTGCCGACTGCCGCCGACCAGCAGGCGCGCTGTACACCGATCTACGAAGAAATGCAGGGCTGGAGCGAATCCACCGAAGGTGCACGCAGTTGGGCGGATCTTCCCGCAAACGCCATCAAATACGTGCGCCGCGTTGAAGAACTGATCGAATGCCCCGTCGCATTGCTATCCACCAGCCCGGAGCGGGACGACACCATTCTGGTGACCGACCCGTTCGCCGACTGATGGGTGAGGGGCAGAAAAGCGGCCTCAGTTACAAGGCGCGCCGCCGCTGGTCGCTGGTGCTGCTGCTGATTGGTCTGCCGCTGTACATTGTGGCGGTGGTGACGGTCGTGAACTGGCTCGACCGTCCGCCGATCTGGCTGGAGCTTCTGGTTTACGTGGTGCTAGGCATCCTGTGGGCCTTGCCCTTCAAATTCGTCTTCAAGGGCGTCGGAAAAGAAGACCCGGATCAGTCGCAGGACTGATCCGGTTTTCCTTATCCCGCATCTTTCGCCTCTGTTTGCGGCCAGCTTAGGATGGCACGAGCCATCGCATGATATTCACCCGAAATCTCTTCGGCCAGGCTGAATGGGGTGGGCCAGGGGGCGGCGACGGTCGCCTCTACCTGCCCGGTGATGAGGTTCAGATCCGCTTTGTGCTTCAGCGCCAGCCGCCGCATCTTTTGGTTCGTAGCCAAGCACAGCATATGGACTTCACGTATCCCGCGGTTACGAGCCGCTGTTATGATCCGCGACAACAGAGCATCGCCCACTCCTTGATCCTGCCATGCAGGTTCAACAGTAAACGCTGCCTCGGCCACGTTGTTTCGGCTGTCGGGGACGATGTGTAGCTCACCCACGCCGCGCAGGTGGGAATCGGGGAATGCGCCGAAGACCAAAGCGGCGTTGTCAAACAACCCGGACAAGTAGAATTCCACGAATTCCGGATCGACCGGGATACCAAAACGCGATTTCAGAGTTTCTTGGTCCAGGCTTCTGAAATGGCTGACGATTTTGGATTTGTCGAAAATTCGCAGACGACGGATCGGTAGTTCGTACATGGCGCAGCCTCTGCTTGAACGTGGGTATCAGGGAAACTCAGACCCTATTGATTCTACCATTTTTCTGCAGCGCAGCATAGGCGGCAGGCAAGCGGAGCCAGCTTTCCTGAGGCTATTGGACCAAGGCGCACAAAAAAAGGGGCCAAAAGTTAACCTCGGCCCCTAAACTTGACGTTTCGTGAGTGGTTTTAACCCGCGGCGCGCTCATCATCGGGGCGGAACCCGATCTGCGTGGATGCCGCGAAACGACCGCCACCGGCTTTCTCGATCTTGCCGTCACGCAGCAGCTGACCGAAAGAGCGCAGGCTTTCTTCGCGATTGAAGTCGTCCTGCTTGAGCGAGCGGATCTTGTTCATCAGTTGCGGGCGCGAAAACTGTTCCTGACCTTCGATGAATGACAAATACGCTGCGGCGGCCTCCAGAAGATCGGGCAACGACTGAGCGCCTTGCTCCTGAGCGAACAGGGCAAAACCACCTTCCTCGCTGGTCTCCTCTTCCGAACTCGAAGTCACGCGACGGGGGGTCACCGGTCCTGCGTCTTGCTCATTGGTGTCGACGCGCTGTTCCGCCACCAGCTTCAGCGGCGTGGACGTATCCGACTGCGGGCGCATGCTGGTGACCTGGATTTCCGGACGGCGCGGGCTGACGACCGAAGTCAGATCGCCGCGATAGCCGCTTTCAACCGAGTCATCGTCTGCCTTGTTTTGATCTGCGCGTTCAGCTTCGGTCGCAGCGACAGCCGAGCGCAGATGCGAATAGGTTTCGCGCTGCTTGTTGGTGGCTGGATCGTCCATCTGAACGTCTGCCTTGTCCATCAGACGCGACATGTCCTGATCCAGAGCGGTCTCGTCAGACGAGGAATGCGATGTAAGACTCGCCATCGTGGCCTCAACCTTCGAGATTTCGCGGAGCACGTTCGTCTCATCCTCGGCGGTCAGATAGCCCTCTCTGGTTTCGGCGACTTCGTCGGTTTGCTCACCCTCGGCCTCTTCGCCCAGAATATTGCCGGCCTCATCTGCGTCTGTGCTTTCCTCAAGATCAGTGAACAGAACGGATGGAGAGGGTGTTTCTTCTTCGTCCTCGTACTCGGTACCCGCACCCATGGCGAACGATTGGGTCGGTTCAATCGGCTCCTCGGCGGTGTCGTCTTCTTCGGCCTGTATCTCCGGCTCCGGTGGGGTGACGATGTTATCGGTGTCTTCCGCTGCGAACGTTGAAGTCGTCGCCTCGGTCACCGCTTCCACGGTGTCTTCTGTTTTCGCTTCGGTCGTATCGGTCAAGTCCGAGGATTCGAGCGAGCCGGCCTCAAACGCGGCTGCGACTGCGTCCATGGGGGCGGCTGGTTGGTTGACCAGGTTTGTTTCTTCGTCTTCGGCATAAATGACCGAATTTTCCTCGGAATGGGACACAACGGCGCGAATGCGCTGCAGTTTGGCGGCGATGCTATCCGCCGCTGGGGGCGGAGCGTTTTCGACTGGCTCGGCGTCGGCAAAGAAGGATGCGGACCCCTGAGCGGGCGGCGTGTTGCTGAGGTGCGTTGGTTCGGGTTGTGCAGTTGGCGAAACCGCCGCGGGCGCGGGCGCAGCCGCTGGCTGGGTCGCGCGCAGCAGCAGGCCCGAGTCGCTTTGGCTGGCTTCTACATGTTTCGAGGCTTCGCGTTGCGCTATCCGTGTCAGCATTTCGGCGTCCGGCTGCGGTGGCTCTGAACCGAAGTAACGATCATCGGCAGCAAGATCACGGAAGTATTCGGCAATGGCTTTCATCGTTTCGAATGAATCGTCAAAACCTTCCAATGTGCAGGAGAAGGTTCCATAAGAAACGGTCAATACCTTGTTATTCTGTACCATCAGACGCACGTCCTCTACAAACTACGAGAGCCAACCAGCCTTGTGCAGGCACACGCATTGGCTCGGAACTCTATGCATGAACCTATCATTTTGTGGTCTCAATGTGTCCAAATCCGGAAAAAATGATCAATCTTAGAAAAAAACAGTCAATTGTGCGGTCAAACGAGCCAATTGCGCTGGTTGGCGGCGGTCAAATTGGCCCGGAGGACCTGAATCTGGTGACGATTCGCGCCGAAACGGTTGTGGCCGCCGATGGCGGGGCAGCCCCGCTGGTGGAATCAGGTCGTATTCCGGATGCGGTGATTGGTGATTTCGATTCGCTTCAAAATCGGCACAAAGACCGGATACCGCCGGACCGTCTGTTTCCGATACGTGAACAAGACAGTACGGATTTCGACAAGGCGCTGCGCAGCATCGACGCGCCTCTTGTGCTGGGTGTCGGTTTTCTGGGCGGGCGGCTGGATCATCAACTCGCGGTGCTCAACACGCTGATTGAAAGACAGGATCGGCCCTGCGTCCTTTTGGGTGAACGTGAGGTGGTTTTCCATGCGCCACCCCGGATTGCCCTCAGCATAACGCCGGGGGACGCGGTTTCCTTGTTTCCGTTTCGACGGGTAACCGGAACGAGCCGGGGGCTGGAGTGGCCGATCGACGATCTTGTGATGGAACCCGGCGGGCAGATCGGCACGTCCAACCGGGCATTGGCCGAGGTCGAGCTAACTGCGGACGCGCCGGGGATGCTGGTTATGGTGCCACGTTACGCTTTGGATCAGGTCACGCAGGCGTTTCTGTCGGGACAGATCGGGCACTGGCCCGCTCGCGAAGAATGACATAAAGGCCCGCCGCGACGGTGATGCCGATGCCCATTGCTGCCAGGCCATTCGGCAGGTCATGGAAGATCAGCCAACCAAAAAACGTTGCAACCGGGATCTCAAGGTATTGCATGGGGGCCAGAGTGGCCGACGGCGCATACCGCAACGACCAGGTCATGAACAAATGCGCGACTGTTCCCAACACACCTATCCCGATGAGCAGGAGGTGGCTGTCGCTTGCGGGCACCACAAGGGACAGCTGCCAAACTCCGCCATGCGTTCCAGCTATCAGAACAGGCAGCAGCAGGACCGTCGCGATCACCCCGGACACGGCTTGCAGCGCAATTGGGTCGGTCTCTTTTGCGATCTGACGCGTCACCAACATGAACAATGAGAAGACCACAGCAACGCCCAAGGGCAAAAGGGCGGCTGCACCGACCTGAATAAAGCTGGGCTGAATGACCAGCAAAGTACCACCGAAGCCGACAATGCAGGCGATCAGGCGACGCATGCCGACCTCTTCGCCCAACACGTATTTTCCAAGCAGCAACATGATGAAGGGCATAACAAATGCGATGGCAACCGCATCCGCCAGCGGCAGGTACAGAAGCGCACTGAACATTGCTGCGATGCCGAGGATGTGCAGAACCGTGCGGATGATTGCAAGCCGCAGGATGCGCCTGCTCATGCGCCAGGGCCGACTAGTCAGTGCTACCAGCGGAATCAGAATCAGCGCCTGAACAGCAAAACGAATGAAGACCAGAATGCCGACCGGGGTCGTCTCGCCCAACAGCTTGGCAATTGAATCGCCCAGCGGCGCGAGCACGCAAAAGCATAGCATCAAGAAGATGCCGAATACGGGACGGTCCTGTGTCATACCCGCGACGCTACGGGTTTTGTCAGTCGGTTGAAAGCGCTTAGGGCAGGGGCTGAACCTTGGTGTAGTCCGGCCCGATGCAAACAGGCAGGTCGTCATCCAGTTTCAGCCATGTCAGCCTTTCTTCGTGGGCGACATGCAGTGTCGGCTGCAGCTGGTTGGGGTCTTCCAGCGTGGCGACATACAGGTGCAGCACGTCTGACATGGATTGTGAGCGGAACGAGATCGGCGTTCCGCAATTGGGGCAAAAGCTGCGCTCGACCCCAGGGGATGAGTTGAAGGTCTTTGGCAGTTCTCCCGTCCAGCGCCATTGCCCGTCCCGCACGCCGAAATAGGTCGTCATCGGGGCAGCGCATTGCCTGCGGCAGCTGTCGCAATGGCAGCTCACGCAGGACAGGACCGGAGGATCAACTTCGTACCGGATGGTGCCGCACAGGCAATGCCCTCGCATCGTTGTCCTCCGTTGCTGTCTTTGTCAGCAGTTTGGCACGTTCACCGCCAGTCCGCCCAGAGACGTTTCCTTGTATTTCTCGTGCATATCATGCCCGGTCTGGCGCATGGTTTCGATTACCGCGTCCAGCGGCACGAAGTGTTTCCCATCGCCGCGCAGCGCCAGCGACGCTGCCGAGACAGCCTTGATCGCCGCCAGCCCGTTACGTTCGATGCAAGGCACCTGCACCAAACCGGCAACCGGGTCACAGGTCATGCCCAGATGATGCTCCAGCGCGATCTCTGCCGCATTCTCCACCTGCTCGGGCGTTCCGCCCATCACGGCGCACAGCCCCGCCGCTGCCATGGCCGAGGCGCTGCCGACCTCGGCCTGACAACCCGCCTCAGCGCCCGAGATCGACGCGTTGTACTTGACCAGACCGCCAATGGCGGCTGCCGTCAGCAAAAAGTCCTCGATATGGCTTTCCGAGGCACCCGGCACATGATCGAGGTAATAGCGTAGCACGGCAGGCATTGTTCCCGCCGCCCCGTTGGTGGGAGCGGTGACGACTTGCCCGCCCGCAGCGTTTTCCTCGTTAACTGCCATCGCATAGACGCTCATCCAATCGTTAATGGTGTGCGGCGCGTTCAGGTTCATGCCGCGCTCGGCCAACAGCGCGTCGTGAATGCCTTTGGCGCGACGGCGTACATTTAGCCCGCCGGGCAGGATGCCGTCGGTCTTCAGACCGCGTTCGATGCAGTTGTTCATGACCTCCCAAAGGCGTGCAGTGCCTTTGGCGAAACTGTCAGCGCAGCCGCGTGCGATTTCGTTCTCGCGCTTCATCTGGGCAATGCTCTTGCCGCTTGTCTTGGCCATCTCCAGCATTTCGGCTGCCGAATGGAACGGGAAGGGCACGGGCGGTCCGTCGTTGGTGGCCTTGCCCTCGGCCAATTCTTCTTCGGTCAGGACAAAGCCGCCGCCGACGGAGTAGTAGACCTGACGCAGGATCACGTCGCCTTGCGCGTCGGTGGCCATCAGGATCATCCCGTTGGCGTGGCCGGGCAGGTTGTGATCGTAGTCGAAGATCAGATCGTTTTTCGGATCGAACTTCAGGGTCGGCAGCCCCTCGGGCGTGACGGAGTGTGTTTTGGCGATAGCGGCCAGTGCGGCCTCGGCCTTGTCGTTGTCATAGGTGTCGGGCACAAACCCCGCCAGCCCAAGGATTGTGGCGCGATCGGTTGCGTGACCGACCCCGGTAAAGGCCAGTGACCCGTGCAACGATCCGCGTAGTCCCGCAAATTCAAACGGA
Organism: Ruegeria sp. BF12; assembly: GCF_056538705.1. NCBI lineage: Bacteria > Pseudomonadati > Pseudomonadota > Alphaproteobacteria > Rhodobacterales > Roseobacteraceae > Ruegeria > Ruegeria sp. BF12. Next base: position 18,342 of record NZ_JBQFTP010000002.1, read on the forward strand.
GACTCGCGCATCAGGTCCAGGAACCGTGCGGCGGCAACCATAGGCCCCATGGTGTGTGACGAGGACGGGCCGATGCCCACTTTGAACATATCGAAGACAGACAGGAACATATCAGGTAGCAGAGCCTTCTGGAGGTTTAGCGTAAGCTGGACTGGTGAAGGGGGTAACCCCCAACCCCTCTGCCGAGATGGCAGCCCGGGTTGCGGGGCGGTTTTCTAGGTGCGTCAGAATGGTTTGCAGATAAGGCGTATCCGCCAATTGATACCAACTGCGATCAGCTCGGGCCGGATAAAGGGCCATCCAACGCATCTGGCAGGCAATGTAGTAGGTCAGCACCGAAGGCTGGTCGGTGTGCAACCAGTTGGGTGCTTTACGGGCTACGTCATCAAGAACCCGAAGATGCCGGCGCAGCCGGGGGCGGATACCGTGACGCAATGTGTCGGCTTGCGCCGCTTCGATGTATTTTTCGGCGTAGAACAGAACGCGCAGATCCGCGTGCAGCGTGTTCGAGGCAAAAAAGAGCCACTTTAGGAACGCTGCCCGATCCGGGCTGTCCAGGGCAGGCGCCATCTGGCCGTGCGTATCGGACAGCCATAACAGGATCGCCGCCGTCTCAAAGATTGGGCCTTGCGGTGTTTCGAGAACCGGGATCAGACCGTTTGGGTTTAGCGCCCTGTAGGCCGGACCGTCCTGCGCGTTTTGCCGACGATCCACCAGCGCCGTTTCAAACGACAGGCCCATCTCTTCCAGCACCAGTCTGATCACCAGGGAGGCGTTGTCGGGGGCATAGTGCAGTCTGTAAGGCGCGTTCATGGGGTGTATGTATACACTAGCTTCGGTGTCCAACGCGCCGATTGCGACGTTTCCAATCGGAAACGCGTATTTTTGCGTCATCTTAGCTCAGGCGACGGGCGAATTGGCGCTCGCAGTTGAGCAGAGCATTTCGTATAAGTCCCTTGGTACTATAGGGGAATGTTGCCATGACCGGAGATCTGTCACCCATCGACAAGGCCAAATATGTAGCTGCGCGCCGTGCCGCCGAAATGGTTCAGGACGGAATGCGCGTCGGGCTGGGCACCGGATCGACTGCCGCCTGGATGGTTCGGCGTTTGGGTGAACGGGTGCAGGACGAAGGATTGCGGATCAAGGGCGTTCCAACGTCGACCCGCACCGCGCAACTGGCGCGTGAACTGGGGATCGAGGTCGTCTCGCTGGATCAGGCCGGCTGGCTGGACCTGACCATCGACGGCGCGGATGAGTTCGACGGCGACCTGAACCTGATCAAGGGCGGCGGTGGCGCGCATCTGCAGGAAAAGATCGTCGCAACGGCCAGCGACCAGATGGTGGTGATTGCGGATGCAGGAAAAGAGGTCGAAACGCTGGGTGCGTTCCCTTTGCCGGTCGAGGTGATCCCATTTGGGTGGCAAACCACGCGGACCCTGATCGAAGAGGCGCTGGATACGATGGATGTGCTGGGCACCTCTGGCGCGCTGCGTATGAACGGAGAGGCGCCGTTTGTCACCGATGAGGGTAACCACATCCTTGACCTTCACCTTCAGCGCATCGGAAACCCCCGGCAACTGGCGCTGGTGTTGAACCAGGTGCCGGGTGTGGTCGAGAACGGGTTATTCATCGACATCTGTGACAAAGTTGTGATCGGCCACGGCGATGGCCGGGTCGAGTTGCGCGATATTAACGAAGGAACGATCGAGCTGGACCAGTTGGTCGGGGGCGGAGAGAACCTGTTTTCGGATCTGGCGGACTAAGGGTTGGATGCGGGACCGACCTATTTGGTCAGGGAAACTCGGCTGACGCGATCTATGCGTTTGATGGTCAGGGGCGGCGGGGCTACGTTGCTGGGGCTGATGCCGATTGCCTACTTCAGGTACGCACCGCGCTCGGAAGGTCCAATCGCTTTTTTCTATGATTTGACGTTTGGCATTCTGGCTGTGAGCATCCTTATCTATTTGGTTCAATTGTTACGCAGGACAGATATCGTAGCCTCTGTCGCACCCGAGGGGCTATGTTTTGCTTACAAGAAGCCGGGCGGACTGTGTGAATTAGTATCCTGCGGCTGGAGTGAATTAAGGGCGATTGAGGTTCTGCGGGTTAAACGGTGGGCGCCTATTCCAGCCCGAACAATCTGTATTCGCCTTCGAAACGACCACAGCTTCGCGGATTTTCCGTTGAAAGGCATACCGCAGAGCATATCTGACGAGTTCATCAACGCGTTGCGTCAATATTGGCCGGATTTGGATGCCCTCTGGGAGGCTCAGCTTGCCAATCGGAAGGCTATGGACAGCAGCGCGAGATAGAGTACACCCCTTTGCAACGTCTTTGTGGCGATTGCTGAAGTTTGGAAGAGGCAGGACAAATGAGCTTTGACTATGATCTGTTCGTCATCGGCGGAGGTTCAGGCGGGGTTCGCGCCGCGCGTGTTGCAGCCGGCGAGAACGGAGCCAAGGTGGCGCTGGCGGAAGAGGATCGCTATGGCGGTACTTGCGTCATCCGGGGCTGTGTGCCCAAAAAGCTGATGGTCTTTGCCAGCGAGTTCTCGGGCATGGTGGGCGATGCGCAGGCCTATGGCTGGGACATTCAGCCCGGCGCGCTGGACTGGAAAACCTTCCACGGCAAACTGGTGGCCGAACTGGACCGACTGGAAGGCATCTATCGCAATATCCTGAAGAACAACGGTGTCGAAAGCTTTGATCAGCGTGCCACTGTTGTTGATGCCCACACGGTCGAGCTGGCCGACGGCACATGTAAGACGGCCAAGCACATCCTGATCGCTACCGGCGGTCGTCCGGTCGTGCCCGAATTCCCGGGATCGGACCTGGCGATCACGTCGAACGAAATCTTCCACCTCGACAAGCTGCCGGAAAGCATCCTGATTGTCGGCGGCGGTTACATCGCCAGCGAGTTCGCCGGGATTATGAACGGGATGGGGGTGAAGACCACTCAGTTTTATCGTGGCGCGCAAATCCTGCGCGGCTTTGACGAAGAAGCGCGCGGTCTGATCTGCGAAGAAATGCGCCAGAACGGCATCGACGTTCGCTTGGGCACCAATGTGCTGGAGATGACCAAAGTGGGTGACAAGATCCGCGTCAAAGCCACCGACGGCACCGAGGATCAGTTCGACCTCGTGATGTATGCGACTGGGCGCGCTCCGAACGCTGACAATCTGGGCCTTGAGGCGCTGGGCGTTGAGCGTGGCCGCAAAGGTGAGATCGTGGTGGATGAGTACAGTCAGACTGGCGTGCCGTCGATCTATGCCATCGGGGACGTCACTGATCGCGTGAACCTGACGCCCGTGGCAATCCGTGAAGGCATGGCATTTGTAGAAACCGTGTTCAAGGGCAACCCCACACCGGTGGATCACGAACTGATCCCGACCGCGATCTTTACGCAGCCGGAATTCGGCACGGTGGGCCTCAGTGAAGAAGACGCAGCGGCACAGGAACCGATTGACGTTTATGCGACTTCGTTCAAGCCGATGCAAAAGGCGTTTGCCGGTGGAACACAGCGCGTGCTGATGAAGCTGATCGTCAGCAAGGCGACCCGCAAGGTTCTGGGCTGCCACATAGTTGCACCCGGCGCGGGCGAGATGATCCAGCTGGCGGGTATTGCCGTCAAGATGGGCGCAACCAAGGAAGATTTCGACCGAACGGTTGCCGTTCACCCGGTAATGGCCGAAGAACTGGTGACAATGCGGCAACCTGTGCGCACTGCTTGATTTGCAACCGCGCGCACACAAGTTACAAGGGAACCCGTGATCACACGGTCCAACACGAAGGAATTGATACATATGGCGGGCAACAGCGGTGGCCCCTGGGGGGGCGGAGGCTCATCCGGAGGCGGAGGAAATCGGGGTGACAACGGGGACGGGCGCAAGCCCCCCGAAGGCGACGGCCCGCAGATCCCCGAGATCGATGAGCTGATGAAGAAGGGTCAAGAGCAACTGCGCGTCCTGATGGGCGGCCGCGGCGGTTCGGGCCGTGGCGGCGGTCAGGGTGCAGGTGGGGGCGGTCCCATCTTTACCAAAGGCACTGTGCTGATCGGTGTGGTTGTTGCGGCTGTGCTTTGGGGCGCAGCCAGCTTCTATACCGTCAAGCCCGAAGAACAGTCCGTTGAGCTGTTCCTGGGCGAGTTCTCGGCCGTCGGCAATCCGGGTCTGAACTTTGCCCCATGGCCCTTTGTGACTGCTGAAGTCATCCCGGTCACCCGTGAACAAACCGAAGACATGGGCGGCACGCGTGGCAGCGACGATGGTCTGATGCTGACCGGTGACGAAAACGTGGTCGACATTGACTATCAGGTCGTCTGGAACATCAGCGACCCGGCTAGATTCCTCTTCAATCTGCGGGACCCGCGTCAAACAATCCGAGCGGTTTCGGAATCGGCGATGCGCGAAATCATTGCGCAAAGCGAACTGGCCCCGATCCTGAACCGGGATCGTGGTGTCATCGCGGACCGGCTGCAGGAACTGATCCAATCCACAATGGACAGTTATGATTCAGGCATAAACATCGTACGCGTGAACTTTGACAAGGCCGATCCGCCGCAGGACGTGATTGCCGCATTCCGCGACGTTCAGGCCGCTGCACAGGAACGTGACCGTCTTCAGAACGTGGCCGACGCCTATGCGAACCGCGTTTTGGCGGAAGCGCGCGGTGAAGCTGCACAGGTTCTGGAAGAAGCCGAGGCGTATCGCGCCCAGCAGATCAACAGCGCGCAGGGTGAAGCCAGCCGCTTTAGCGCGGTGCTGGAGGAATACTCCAAAGCCCCGGACGTGACCCGCAAACGCCTCTATCTTGAGCGGATGGAGCAGGTTCTGGGTGACGTGGACAAGATCATTCTTGACGAAAACTCGACCGGTCAGGGGCAGGGCGTCGTGCCTTATCTGCCGCTGAACGAACTGCGCCGCAACCAGGCCGAGGGGAGCAACTGATGCGTAAGTCACCTATCATTCTTATCCTCGTCGTGATCCTTGGCGTTGTCGGGTTGTCTTCGATCTTCATTGTGGACGAGCGTGAACGCGCGCTGGTCCTGCAGTTTGGTCGCGTCGTGGCCGTAAAAGAAGAACCCGGTCTGGCATTCAAGATTCCGGTGATTCAGGAAGTTGTCCGCTATGACGACCGAATCCTGTCCATCGACGTTCAACCGCTGGAGGTTACGCCTTTGGACGACCGTCGTCTGGTTGTTGATGCCTTTGCCCGCTACCGGATCTCGGACCTGAACCGGTTCCGTCAGGCCGTTGGTGTAGGCGGCATTCCTGTCGCCGAAGACCGCCTTGACCGTATCCTGCGCGCTGAAACGCGTGAGGTTCTGGGTTCGGTATCGTCCCGCGATATCCTCAGCTCGGACCGTGCCGCGCTGATGCTGCGTATCCGGAACAGTGCAATTGCCGAAGCGCAGGCGCTGGGCGTGAACGTGATCGACGTGCGTTTGAAGGCCACCGACCTGCCACAAGCCAACCTCGAGGCGACGTTCGACCGGATGAAAGCCGAACGGGAACGTGAGGCGACCGACGAACGCGCCCGTGGTAACGAAGCCGCGCAGCGCGTCCGCGCGCAGGCTGACCGGACCGTGGTTGAACTGGTGTCGGATGCCAATCGTGAGGCCGAGATCATCCGCGGTGAGGCTGACGCCGAACGCAACGCAATCTTTGCCGAAGCCTATGGCGCGGACCCAGAGTTTTTTGAGTTCTACCGTTCGCTGAGCGCGTATGAGAACGCTCTGCAGGGCGGAAACAGCTCGATGGTGCTGAGCCCGGATTCCGAGTTCTTCAATTACCTGAAGTCACCCACCGGGCAGGCGGGCCGGTAATGGGACTGATCCTTCTGGCCTTTGGGCTGGTACTGATTGTCGAGGGGCTGGCCTACGCGCTGGCCCCTTCGCTTATTGAGCGTATGTTGGAGGCGTTGCGCTCCATCCCCGAACAGGCCCGGCGGCTGACCGGGCTTTTGTGTGTCGTGACCGGTCTGGTGCTGCTTTGGGGCGCGTATCAGGTCGGGTTTTGATACTGTCACCTCAATTGCCGGTGATTTCCCCGCGATCCCGAGTTGCGGGCTTGGACAAACTGACTACATTGGTTCCTAAGAAAGGCTGCCTGCGGGCGGTTCGGCAAGATTTGTTGACAAGGAGTTCCCAAGTGCAGGCACAAGCACGCAGTATTTCGGTCCGGCAGGACGAGGGTGTTGGTTTAATGCGGTTGATGTGGCTGGTCTTCGTAGGGATGATGCTTGTTCTGGCTCAGACCGTCTCGGCCCAGGCGCGGGGCGAAAGCCTGGCGCCTCTGGCGGAAAAGATCAGCCCGGCTGTGGTCAATATCACAACTTCCACGTTGATCGAGGGCCAGACTGGACCGCAGGGAATCGTACCCGAGGGATCCCCGTTCGAGGATTTCTTCCGCGAGTTTCAGGACCGCAACGGCGATGAAGGCAACCGCCCGCGTCGCAGCAACGCTTTGGGCTCTGGTTTCGTGATTTCAGAGGACGGCTATATCGTCACCAACAATCACGTTATTGCGGAAGCGGATGAGATTCTGATCGAATTCTTCCCCGGCGATGGCCAGCCCAAGAAAGAGCTGCCTGCCAAAGTGATCGGCACCGACGAGAAAACCGATATCGCGCTGCTCAAGGTCGAAGCTTCAAGCCCGCTGCAGTATGTGCAATTCGGCGACAGCGATATTGCACGCGTCGGAGATTGGGTCATCGCCATGGGCAACCCGCTGGGTCAGGGTTTTTCGGTTTCCGCTGGTATTGTTTCGGCGCGGAACCGTGCGCTGAGCGGATCATATGACGATTACATCCAGACAGACGCGGCAATCAACCGGGGCAACTCGGGCGGTCCGCTGTTCAATATGGACGGCGAGGTGATCGGCGTGAACACTGCGATCCTATCGCCCAATGGCGGTTCGATCGGGATTGGCTTCTCGATGGCATCCAATGTCGTTGTGAAGGTGGTCGATCAACTGCGTGAGTTCGGTGAAACCCGGCGCGGTTGGTTGGGCGTGCGCATTCAGGACGTGACCGAGGATATGGCCGAGGCGATGGGATTGGACAAACCCGGCGGCGCGCTGATCAGCGATGTGCCGGACGGGCCGGCCAAGGATGCCGGGCTGCTTGCCGGTGACGTGATCCTCAGCTTTGATGGGGTCGAAGTCGAAGATACGCGCGGCCTGGTACGTCAGGTCGGCGAGACAACGGTCGGCAAATCGGTGCGCGTCGTGGTCCATCGTGACGGTGGCACACAGACGGTTCTGGTCACGCTGGGCCGTCGTGAGGACGCCGAGCGGGCAGAAGACGGCGATGACGAAACCTCTGAGGCTCCGACCGAAGAAAACGCCGACATTCTGGGCCTGACCATCTCGCCGCTGACCGACACGCTGCGCACGGATCTTGGTCTTGAAGAGGATGCCGAAGGGTTGGTCGTCACCGAAGTTGACGAAGCCTCGGAAGCCTTTTCCAAGGGCCTGCGCGCCGGTGATCTGATCACCGAAGCCGGTCAGCAAAAGGTGACGTCGATTGAAGACCTTGAGGCGCGCATGGAAGAAGCGCGTGAGGCTGGACGTAAATCTCTGCTGTTGCTGGTGCGACGCGGGGGTGACCCACGCTTTGTTGCGCTGAGCCTGGGCGAGTAACGCACCACTTCAATTGTTGTGAAAGGGCCGGGGCAATTGCTCCGGCCCTTTCAATTCTGGCGCCGCTGAAAGCAAGTGAGCCACACGCCGGGGAGGCGCGTGGCTCTGGTACAGGGAGAGGCCAGTGGACAGATATCGGGGATGATTCTCTGACCTCCTACGGTAACGCTTCTCAACATAGCTATTGCGCCGCCTTTCGTATGTGAAGGAGGTCACAAGCTCTCGAATTGAGTTAGATGAGGTCGGATTCGGCCAATTCTTTCAGGGCTTCAAAGTCCTGGATCATCAACCCACCGCGAGAAGCCTCGACGACATTGTCCCGCTTCCATGTGGAAATCGTTTTGGACACGGCCTCACGTGTGGCTCCCACGAACTCGGCCAGTTCGCTTTGCGACAACGTGATGCGGCCCACCGGTTCGCCTTGAAGGGCGGACAAATGCAGCAATTTGCGCGCCAGACGAATGGGCATCGGCAAGAACACCTGTTCATTGAGTTGCGAGCCCATCCACCGCATGCGCAAACCGGCCAGTCGGATCATATCGACGGCAAGGTCGGGATGCTGCCGGATCTGGTCCATGACGTCGCTCCGGCGGACGCGCAGAACCCGCGATGGTTCGACCGCCGCGATTGTGGCCGTGCGCGGTCCGCTGTCAAAAAGCGCGATCTCACCGAACACCTCACCGGGCTTCATAAGGGTCAATGACAACTTGCGGCCACTCATCGCCAAGAAGGAAACTTCAAGCGTGCCTTCCAGAATGGCATACAGCGCGTCGCCTTCGTCCCCTTGTTCGAACAGAACTTCCCCTCGATCCAAAGATATCTCGGATGCCTGCGCGGAAAGCATCGCCCTAAGCCGGTCTGATGCCTCGGACAGAAAGCCGCTGTTGGGGATAGCCGTCATGTGGTTGAGAGTGCTCCGGCTGTTGGTATGAGTGGTGCCCCAATGTTCCACAGCCGGGCAATAAAACCAAGGATTTTGTCGGGTTCGACGCAGCTAGGATACGTCGGCGCCCCGTTTTCCGTGCGAACGCATAGGCAGAATGCGTTTTTTGCCGTTTCGCCTATTGGTGGTCGGGGTCATCCATGTAGCTTTGCAGAAGGCTGAACTGCAGCATCAGAAACACCATCAACGCGATTGGAAAAGCGAAGGTTTCGATCTTGACCCATAGGTCAGTCGACATGGTGCGCCATACAAATTCGTTGGCCACGGCCAAAACGGCGAAGCAACCGCACAGGCGCCGGGTCAGGATCATCCACCCCTCATGGCGCATGGGAAGCATCTCATCCAGAACATACGCCAGATAGGATTTCCCCTGCAGCAGACCAATTCCCAGGATTACCGAGAAGAACCCGTACACCAACGTGGTTTTCATCTTGAAGAACCGCTCGTCATTGAACCAGGCCGTTAGTCCGCCGAAGAAAATGACCATAAATGCGGTGAAGATCTGCATCCGGCTAAGCTTGCCCGTCAGGTACCAGAGGATCCCCATGGCGGCCAGCATCAGCGGTACAAAGATGATGGTGGCCACGATGAAGCCAGAGTATTCAGTTCCACTGATCATAAAGCTGTCGTCCCGCAAGCGCAGGTAGATGAAGAAGAAGGCCAGAGGGGGGCCAAGCTCCAGCGCCTGTTTCAGAAACGGGTTGATTTCTTTTTTGCCTGACATGTCGGTTTCCTGCTGCTTACCCGCCCATTTCAACTATTACGGCGCCCAATGCAATCAATGCCATCAGCGCAATCCGCCTTGGCCCCACGGTTTCCTTCAAAACCAGCCAGCCGATGAGAGCGGCAAACACGGTCGAGGTTTCACGCAGAACAGCGGCCTCGCCGACTTTGTCCAGTCGGGTGGCCAGCATGATCGCTCCGAAGGACATAGGTGCGATGATGCCGCCTGCCAACCCGCGCAACATCAGCGGACCGATGGCGGGGCGGTTGATCATCGCGCGCCACCTGAGGAAGGAATAGATCGGCATGGCGGCCCCGTCGATCATGAAGAACCACGCCAGAAAGGTGAAGGGATCGGCGGTGGCTCGGATGCCGTAGGCGTCATAGGTGGTGTAGAGCGCGACGAACAGGCCGGTTGCGATGGCCAGCGCCAGTGCGATGCCCAGTGTTTCCCGGTTGGTTTCGAGAAACCGAAAGTTATAGGCCGCCAACCCAAAGATACCTGCCAGCAAAACCAGAACGCCAAACCATTGCATGCCCGTAAAGGTCTCGCCGAACAGCAGATAAGCACCGATCACGGTGAACAAGGGGCCGGTGCCGCGCACCACCGGGTAAACAACGGTGTAAGATCCCTTGGTGTAAGCCATTGCCTGCAGCGTCTTGTAAGCAATGTGGATCAGCCAGACGACTGCAAAGATTGGCCACATATAGGGTTCTGGCCACGGCACCACGAAGAACGCAAAGGGGGCTGCCATCAGGCAGTAGCTTGCGTCAATGGCCCCGCGTGACAGCCAGGGGTCGTGGCGACCCTTTTGCAGCGCGCCGAAGACGGCGTGCAAAAAAGCCGCCATCAAAGCGAGACTCAAGGCCAATTGGTGGCCAGCTTCGGTGCCTTCAAGAGAGATCAGCCAGTCGCTCAAGTGTCAGTCTTTTCGCTGGGTGTTGAGGCAGGGGGATTTCCACCCCCAGACGCACGGAAGGTATTTTGGGTCAGATGAAGTTTCGGATCAGCTTTGTTCAAGGCCGGTCAGGGCGGCGGCAAATTCTTCGGGATCGAAGGGCGCGAGATCGTCGATCTGCTCACCGACGCCGATTGCGTGGATGGGCAGGCCAAACTTGTCTGCCAGCGCGACCAGCACGCCGCCCTTGGCGGTGCCGTCGAGTTTGGTCATCACTAGGCCCGAAACATCGGCCAGATTGCGGAAGGTCTCGACCTGGCTCAGCGCGTTCTGCCCGGTTGTGGCGTCCAGAACCAGCAAAGTGTTGTGCGGGGCGGTATCGTCGATCTTACGGATCACGCGGACGATTTTGGCCAGTTCCTCCATCAGGTCGGCCCGGTTTTGCAAGCGACCAGCCGTGTCGATCATGAGAAGGTCCGCACCGTCTTGCTGGGCGCGGGTCAGTGCGTCAAAGGCCAGTGAGGCCGGGTCGGACCCTTCGGGTGCAGTCAGGACGGGCACGCCCGCGCGATCACCCCAGACCTGCAGCTGTTCAACGGCGGCAGCCCGGAACGTGTCTCCGGCAGCGATGACGACCTTCTTGCCTGCGGCTTTGAACTGGCTTGCCAGTTTGCCGATGGTCGTGGTTTTGCCTGATCCGTTCACGCCAACGACCAGCACCACCTGCGGACGTTTGGGGTAGATCGGCAAGGGCTTGGCGACTGGCTTCATAACGCGGGTGACTTCCTGCGCCAGCAACTGCTTGATCTCTTGTGTGGACATTTTTCGGCCCAACCGCCCCTCGGCCATGTTGGAGGTGACGCGCAGCGCGGTATCCACACCCATATCTGAGGCGATCAGCAGCTCTTCGAGTTGCTCGAGCATGTCGTCATCCAACGTGCGCCGAATGATGGTTTTTGTTTCGCTGCGACCAAACAGTCGCCCGAGAACACCCTTGGATGGCGCAGTCTCGGGTGGCGGCGGGGCAGGCGTGGGGTCGACTGGTGCAGGTTCAGGCGTTTCTACTGGCTGCGGCACTGGCGCTGGGTCCGGGGTTTCCGGCACCGGCTGAGGAACTTCGGGAACCGGTTCCGGCTGCGGCTCAGGATCGGGTATAATGGGATCGGGGGCGGCAGTTTCCTCACCACCATCTTCTACGATGGCGTCCAGCCCCTGTTCGAGACGGGACGAGGATTTGAACAGCTTGTCCTTTAGCTTTGAGAAAAACGCCATTTTTGGTCTCCGCAGGTGTTCCCCTCACCTAATGCGGATTTGCGGCAAGTGCAAAGGGTCACGACAACGCAAGTAGCAGCCCCGCCTGCGCGCACCAATACAGGATCCAGATCATGAAGGGTGTAACCCTGAGGGCCGGATGGCCAGCGGGCAGCAAAAACTTCTCGGTCGCCAGGATCAGATCCGACGCGATGAATGCCAGCGCAGCGGGCAAGGCCCATCGCAAAGCGCCCGCTTCGGGTAAGGCAAGAACCGTAACGCCCATGCCAAGGATGATCGGAATGTACCCCAGAACCGGAATCTTGAGGTCTCCGGCGCGTGGGGCCAGCAGGGCTGCAGCCACGATCCCAAGGATGATCAGCGTCCAAAAGATGCCCGGTCTGTCAAAGATCAGGGCGGCGTCACTGGCAGGGTTGCTCAGAAACAATGCGATATAGGCCAGATGACCTGCGGCGAATGCGCCGATACCTGCCATGAAGGTCGACTCCGTTTCGCGCGACAACAGCGCATCGCCTGCGGCGCACAAAGCCAGCGCAATGGTCAACAGGACCGGAGCGCCGCTTAGCGCTGCAACCAGAGCCAGCAGCGCGACTGAGGCAGTTTTGAATACTGATCGCAATGCGCTGGCAGGTCGCGGCGACATGGGCAGGTAAGCCAGTGCGCTTGCGGCGGCGATCCAGATTAATGCCATCGTCATGAAAGGTCCCCCGTTGGCGTTTTTCAAGCAACTTCACCGGGAACGCATGAACAACTCAAGCAGTGACGTTAAGGCAGCTGTGGCGGGGAATTGTCTGTTGGCGATGCGGAACCGCATCTGACAAAATGCGTCCATGCTGACGCGAATTGCGATTCTCTTGATTCTGACCGCTCAGACTGCCGCGGCCCAGCCAGCATTGTCGGGGTCCGAATTCGACAGGTACACACGCGGAAAGACTTTGTTCTATGGATTCCAGGGGACGGTGTACGGGGTCGAACGCTATTTGCCCAACCGGCGCGTGATCTGGTCGTTTCTGGATGGAAGGTGCAAGGAAGGTGTCTGGTACGAACAGGGTGAGCAGATCTGCTTTATCTACGAAGACCGTCTTGATCCGCAGTGCTGGGTTTTCACTGAATCCGGCGGCGGCCTGATCGCTCAGTTCGAAGGCAATCCGGATATGACGGTGTTGTACGAGGCCGACGACATCGATGAAGAGATGGTCTGCCTTGGCCCCGATGTTGGCGTTTAGCGAGCTTAGGTTTAGAACAACGATCCCTGATCTGGCGCGTCTTTCTTAGCGGGATTCTTCGAGGATGTCCGGGCGGCCGGAACCTGCCCGGTCTTCAGTACTCCATCTGCGAACTCGATCTCGAATGCGCTGTGTTTCGATGCCTGCTCTTTAGTTGTCAGAACTTGATCCTCGGCCCGGACAACCGCGTAACCCCGTTGCAGAGTTGCTTTGTAGCTGAGCGTTTCCCTCAACCGGTCGGCGGCATCCAGCTTTTGCCGCATGCGATCCAAACGAGTGACTTGCGCTGCATTCATGCGGTCGGCCAAGCCGTTGATATTCTGCCGCTGTTGCTGGATTTCCCGCTGGATCGGTCGCAGAGATAACCGCGACGATAGATTTCGCAGAGCCTCATTTCTGTTCGAAACCAAATTCCGCAATGTAGACGGTCGCAGATGTGCTGACAGTTCAACGACTTGCAGGCGACGGTTTTGAACGCCGCGCTCTAAAGCAGGTGTGAGTCGATCTGCAATTAAGTCAAGGCGTTGGCGCGGTGTGTTCAACAGGCTATCGGGGCGCGGCAACGCTCGGGACAGGTCGCGCAAGCGCTGAGAACGCCGCTGTACAGCATCTGTGGCCGCCCGGGACAGGCGCGCGCCTTGTTCGCCCGTCCAGGCCAGCAATTCCATGCGAACAGGGACAGCAAGCTCTGCGGCGGCCGTTGGCGTCGGTGCGCGACGGTCCGAGACAAAGTCTATCAGCGTCGTATCCGTTTCGTGGCCTACCGCCGAAATCAAGGGAATCTCCGAGGCGGCGGTAGCCCGCGCGACGATCTCTTCGTTGAACCCCCAAAGGTCTTCGATTGATCCGCCGCCACGCGCGACGATGATCAGATCAGGGCGGGGCAGCGCGCCGCCCGGCGTCAGTTTGTTGAACCCATCAATCGCGCGCGCGACCTCTGGCGCGCAGTTGGCACCTTGTACGGCAACGGGCCAGATCAGCACCTTGCGCGGAAAGCGGTCACGCAGGCGGTGAAGGATATCCCGGATCACGGCCCCGGACGGAGAGGTCACAACGCCAATGATCTGTGGCAGATAGGGCAGTGGTTTTTTCCGCTCGGGAGCGAAAAGGCCTTCGGCTTCAAGCTGCTTCTTACGCTTTTCCAGCAGGGCCATCAGGGCACCTTGTCCGGCGACAGCGACCTCATCGACGTTCAGGTTGTACTTTGACTGAGCGCCGAAGGCCGTCAATCGACCGGTGACGACAACTTCAAGACCTTCTTCGGGAACGACAGACAGACCGGAAATCTGACCTTTCCATGTGGTGCAGGCCAGAACATTCCGGTCATCCTTGATGTCATAGTACAGGTGGCCCGACCGTGCCTTGAACACGCGGCCGACTTCACCGCGGACACGGATTCGCCCGAACGCGCCTTCAAGTGTGCGTTTCACCTCGCCCGAGATGTCCGAAACGGTATATTCAGGGGTGTTTTGGCCCGGGATCGGGTCATCAAGCAGGTCGGACATTTCAGCGCCTTGTGTCAAATGCCCGCCCAGCTTAGAACGCCCGGAAGGCGAGGCCAAGCAGATCGGAGACCTTCATGAACATCCTTATTCTCGGCAGCGGCGGGCGCGAACACAGCCTCGCCTGGGCGGTGATGCAAAACCCCAAATGTGACCGACTGATCGTTGCGCCGGGAAATGCCGGGATCGCTCAGATCGCCGAGTGCGCAGCGCTGGATATCGAGAACGGTGGCGCGGTCGTCAGCTTTGCCGAAGAGAACGCGATTGATTTCGTGATCGTCGGCCCCGAGGCCCCCTTGGCCGCCGGTGTCGCAGATCGGCTGCGTGAAGCGGGCGTTCTGGTCTTTGGCCCGTCTGCCGATGCGGCTCAACTGGAGGCGTCAAAGAGCTTTACCAAGGAAATCTGTGACGCCTCGAATGCGCCTACGGCAGCTTATGCCCGGTTCACTGAGGCTGAGCCCGCCAAAACCTATATCCGCGAACAAGGCGCGCCTATCGTCGTCAAGGCTGATGGTCTGGCGGCAGGCAAAGGCGTGATCGTCGCGATGGACGAACAGACGGCGTTGGACGCCATCGACGACATGTTCGGCGGCGCGTTCGGAGGTGCAGGGGCCGAAGTGGTCATCGAAGAATTCATGGAGGGCGAAGAAGCGTCGTTGTTCGTGTTGTGTGATGGTGAGGACATTCTGTCCATCGGCACAGCCCAAGACCACAAACGTGTCGGAGAGGGTGACACAGGTTTGAACACCGGCGGCATGGGTGCGTATTCCCCCGCGCCAGTTCTGAGTGCCGAGATCGAAACGCGAGCAATGGAAGAGATCGTGCGCCCGACCATGGCCGAAATGAAGCGCCGCGGCATGCCATTTCAGGGCGTTCTGTACGCGGGTTTGATGATCAAGGACGGTCAGCCTCGGCTGGTTGAATACAATGTTCGATTTGGCGATCCGGAATGCCAGGTCCTGATGATGCGGCTTGGAGCGCAAGTTTTAGACCTGCTGCACGCCGCTGCCGAAGGGCGGTTGAGCGAGACGCAGGTGAACTGGGCCGACGACCACGCAATGACGGTTGTAATGGCGGCGCAGGGGTATCCCGGAAACTATACTAAAGGAACCGTAATCAAAGGTTTGGATGCGCTTCCTGAAGACAGCAGTAACATGGTCTTTCACGCAGGCACCAAGGCCGTTGATGGGCAGTTGCAGGCTGCGGGCGGACGGGTTCTGAACGTCACCGCGCGCGGTGAGACGCTAAAAGAAGCGAGGGATCGGGTTTACGAGATGGTCGAAGGTGTTGATTGGCCAGAAGGCTACTATCGTCGCGACATAGGGTGGCGGGCGCTCTAAGGGACTGATCGGCTAGGGGGCTTTGCCCCCTCGGCCTGCGGCCTCGCCCCCCAAGGTATTTTTAGCCAGATGAAATAGCGGATCAGCAGGTCGTGGCACGCTTCAGGCTTTTGGGGCCAGTGAAGGGGCCGAGGTCAGTGGAGATCCAGTCTTGCTGGAATGAGACGCTTTTGACACGCGTCCAGTTGTCATTGACGAGTATCAATTCCGGGGTGTCGCCGCAGTCACGCAGGCCGCCCGAGATAAAATCCTCGCCGATGCGATGATTGGTGAGGTTGGGCAGCGAGGCGATCTCGGTCAGCTTTCCATTTTCGAAGCGCCAGATGCGTAAGGTTTTGGCCAAATGCGGGCGGTCGACATAGGCAATTTCGATATTCCCATCCCCATCCAGGTCGGCGGCTCCGACCGGAGCAAGCCAGCGGAAGCGGGTGCCGATATGGGGCGTGGCGGCGATCTTTTCGCCACGTGAGTCGTAGATTGCCAGCTGTGCACCTTCACGAATACTGGATTCGATGACGATGACTTCGGATGTGCCGTCCTGATCGACATCGACGATGCGCGGCTCCAGGTCTTCGAAGACGCGATCAAACGGTAGATTGACCGTGACTGTCGAGTATTCGGAGGCGGGCTGGTTCAGACGTCTCTGGGACGCAGCGTTGGAAGCCGTAATCTCCAGCGTGCCATATTCGATGTTATCGCCCAAGACTCCATGAGCGTAACGATCTGTTGGTTCAGTGAAACGTGCGCTTATGGCAGTTTCGGCAGCCGCGGAGGCCACGCCGGCCAGCCACGCGCACACCCCGAATAGCGCGCCGCGCGCCCGACCTTGCCAAACGCGGACGGGCAGGCGCGGCGCTTTGGAGGGCATTAGATTTGCTTTTCGGGCATCTGAACGACGAGGCCATCCAATTCGTCGGTGACTTTGATCTGGCAGGTCAGGCGAGAACGGGCGGGGTCGGGCTCGTAGGCAAAGTCCAGCATGTCCTCTTCCATGTCATCCTTGGCAGGAACCTTCTCGACCCAGTCTGGGTGGATGTAGACATGGCAGGTCGAACAGGCGCAGGCGCCGCCGCAGTCGGCCTCGATGCCGGGGATATTGTTGTCGCGGGCACCTTCCATGACGGTCAGGCCGTTGGCGACGTCAACAGTGTGTTCGGTACCGCTGTGCTCGACATAGGTGATCTTTGCCATTGCGTGCGTCTTCCTCTTTCGCTTGTCGAATTCTTCCTTAGTGAAGGCATTTAGCTCTTTCCAGTCTCATTTGCGACTCGTCGCGCCGCCTCTGGACTTTCCTTACGTATGTTCTATCTTTGTTCCCATGATTGTGCTGTCTGCCCGCCCTGCATCCTCGGACCGGACCTGGCCACGCCCACCCGCGTGCCTGCCGGCCAATCGGCTGGATGACCCACCCGACGGCGCGCTGGTGGCCGTTGCGGGGCTGGTGATCCTGCGGCAGAGGCCGGGCACTGCCAAGGGCGTGATCTTTGTCACGCTTGAGGATGAGACCGGCATCGTGAACGTGGTGGTCTGGCGCAAGATCTACGAACAATTCCGCCGTGCGGTGATTTCGGGAAGGCTGCTGCGGGTCACTGGTCGGATGCAGCGGGCGCATTCGGTGACTCATGTGATCGCGGAAGAGGTCGAGGATATCTCGGGAATGCTGGATGTGCTGGTGCGGGGGGAGCATAAACCGCCAACATAACGGCGGGTGCCTGCCAAACTGACATCAGTTGGTTGGAAACGTCATGATTTCGCCAAACTTAAGTGAAGAAAGTGCTGCAACTTAAAGGCGATAAATTATGAACAACAAGTATTTTTACCGTATTATCCGGTTGCGCAGACTCATCATAGCCTGTCTTTTGGCCATATTCGTACAATGGTCACTTGGCTGGTGGCTCTTTGGGCCTTCTGCATTGTTACAGGCCCCCCTGATCCGAGCTGGTGCAGCCCTGTTCTGTATTACGGTCATTATGAGTTTAGTACTTACTTATCCGCGCGTCTGGTGGGAAACGCTTACCACAGCAATTGTGCTTGGGCTGGTTCTGATGCTCTTTCCACTATTCGAAACCTTGCAGGCAACCGCGCCGGACCACAATCGCGGACAAGCCACTGCCTGGTTGATTTTCGGAGTCGTATTCGGCGGATTTTTTTTGTGGCTCGGGCTGAATTGGCTACCCAGTACATTTGAAAAATACTCTCTCGGAACCAAGCGAATGTACTCGCGTATTCGAACGGGCATACCCCCGAATGAGGCGTTTCAAATTCTCAAATCCGCACCAGATAGCGCCGATGATCGCACTAAATCCGGTCCTGTGGGTGAGAATGGGCTCTTTCTCGTTAACACCAACGTTAACACCGTGAACGCTGAGACCCTCGAGCCAGAGGTCGAGATGCTGAGCTATTACTGCAGGATAGAGCAGGAGGATGACCTCAATCAGGTAATTTCAGTATATCATGAGATTGATGGAGAGGCGCGTGTCGAGGTTGAATATCTCAGCGTCCGCCCTGCGGGGCGAATGACCATTTGCGAAAAACGCACAGTATTCGACCAAGCCAATATCCACGCGGAAGCAGGCTTCTGGCTTACGGACTTTGCGGGTGACCACATGTACGGGCAGTTGATGCGGGCACAAGGCCGCGAATCTATTGCACTGGTCGATCTTCCTCACACCTCTCCACTGGTTGGCCTTGCGCGATTTTTTGAACAATTCAACGATGACCCTCCAAGTCGCAGCGGTGGGTCAGTGTAGAAGCTATAGGCAGTCGTCAAGACCACAGCTCGGGCGCATTTCTTAGCGTTTGAACAAAACTTCTTGCGCCTGTTTGTCCCTATGATCGCCTCGCAGCTCGGCGTGTAATGCGCGTCCTGCCTGGACCGCCGGGCGGGCGCTCACCGTTTCAAGCCAGCGGGTGAAATGGGGTTTGTCCTCCAATATCTGCTGCTGACCTTCCCACAGGCTGGCCCAGCCCCAGATCGACATGTCGGCGATCGAGTAGAAATCGCCCGCGACGTATTCGTTCTCGGCCAGCCGTCGATCCAGCACGCCATACAGCCGCCCAACCTCTGCCCGATAGCGGTCTTTGGCGTAGGGTAGGTCCTGTGGTGGGTCCATGTTGGGCGCGTATTTCAGGAAGTGATGTGCCTGACCCGCCATCGGGCCGACACCGCCCATCTGCCACATCAGCCATTCCTCGACCGCGATCCGGTCCCGCTCGGTTTTCCCATAGAAGCGCCCGGTCTTCCGCGCGAGATACATCAGGATCGCGCCGCTTTCGAACACTGAGATCGGTTCGCCGTCCGGGCCGTCGGGGTCCACGATGGCGGGCATGCGATTGTTGGGGGCGATCTTCAGGAATTCGGGATCGAACTGGTCTCCCTTGCCGATATTGATCAGGTGGGTGGTATAGGGCAGGTCCATCTCTTCCAAAGCGATAGATACCTTCCAGCCATTCGGCGTGGGCCAGAAATACAGGTCGATCATGGCGTCTCCTCAAGTTGAGAAGAACATGAGGCTTTCTGCGCAAACGGCAAGAGGTCGTGCGGGCGAGGCAGCGCAAAAAGCCGTGACCAACTGCGGGCGGACTGTTCCGGGATGCTGCCGCGCAGTTGGTGCAGGCTTAGGTGGTCCTGATTGCGCAACAGGGCGTTGTACAGGCGCAGAACGCCGGGACGGGTGTAACTGTACCAGTGGCAGACACGGCGTTGCGGGGCGCCGACCGGGAAGATCATGCGCGAATGATGGTCAAGCGTATCAGAGCAATCG
The DNA here is from genome assembly GCF_056538705.1 of Ruegeria sp. BF12. Taxonomy (NCBI): domain Bacteria; kingdom Pseudomonadati; phylum Pseudomonadota; class Alphaproteobacteria; order Rhodobacterales; family Roseobacteraceae; genus Ruegeria; species Ruegeria sp. BF12. Next base: position 37,653 of record NZ_JBQFTP010000002.1, read on the forward strand.
ATCTGCAGGGGCACCGCGTTTGGAGCGTCGAACCCGAGGCCGATGCTACGGTCGCCGCGCTGGGGTGGCTGGATCAGCCATTCATACATGAAATCAAACATGTCGTTTTCTCGGCTGGTCACGTTGATGAACTCGGCCTGACGACCTGCCGGGGTTTCCAGCGCGCTCAGCGTTCGGCTTTGATACGCGCCGCCGGTCATCGAAATGATGCGGCTCAGCGATCCGGTTTGGATGTGGTGCAGAGCTTCCAGCGCCAGTTCCGTACCCATCGAATGCTCGATGAAATGGATCGGTCGATTCGGGTTGAGACGGCGCAAGTAGCGGATCACATCCGCAAGCGCACGCCCGGCGTCAACGGCACGTCGGCGGCTCGCCGACAATGGTGCCCGCGCATTCCATCCAAAGGCGATGCCCAGGCCCTCATCATCGAAACCGGAGCCAAAGCCCGTTGTTGCGGACAGCTGGCGCAATGCCACGACATCGGCGTTGGGTGAGGGGACAAAAATATGCCGGTGCGGGCACGCCTTGCCGTCTTCTGGCCGATACTTGAAGCCGTGGGTCATGATGATGACCGGCCCCTGTGTATCTCGGGTCTGACGCAAGGCGCTGCGGGGTGATCGGGGGCTGCGGTGCCGGGTGACGGTGTCTCCGATGGCATTGATCCTGACAACTGGCTTGGCTCCGCCTCACACAAGATGTTGTGGTGCCGATGTGTCATAACGCTATAACGCTTTGGTGAAAGAGCGGTTACAGAACCGTGACGTTGCCCCAGTCAGGGTTGACGAATTCGCAAGTGCGGCGTAAGGGCAACGGCACCACGTGGCGATTTGTTACCGGATTGCGGGCCACGCTAAACAAAACCGCTAAAAGGTCAGGATGAAAGGCCCCTTTCGCTTGACCGCGTCTGGGGTTTTTTTGATGCCCTTGCCTGACAAGGGTCGAGAGGAATGAGATGAGCGAGAGCTGGAACAAACGCACCCAAGCCGTCCATGGCGGCACCCGTCGCAGCCAATACAATGAGGTCAGCGAAGCGATCTTTCTGACGCAAGGCTTTGTCTACGAGACAGCCGAGCAGGCCGAGGCGCGGTTCATTGAGACCGGCCCGGACGAGTTCATCTATGCCCGCTACGGCAACCCAACCGTGTCCATGTTCGAACAGCGTATTGCGGCGCTGGAAGGCGGCGAGGATGCGTTTGCCACTGCGTCGGGCATGGCTGCGGTAAACGCGGCACTGACCTCGATGCTGAAGGCGGGCGATCATGTGGTGTCGGCCAGAGCTTTGTTCGGGTCGTGCCTGTATATCCTCGAGAACATCCTGACCCGCTTTGGTGTTGAGGTTACGTTTGTGGACGGCACCGATCTGGACGCGTGGCAGACCGCTATCCGGCCGGACACGAAAGCCGTGTTCTTCGAATCCATGTCGAACCCAACGCTCGAGGTGATCGACATCGCGGCAGTTGCCGAGCTGGCTCATGCGGTTGATGCGCTTGTGATCGTGGACAATGTCTTTTCCACGCCTGTCTTCTCGCGCGCGATCGAGCAGGGGGCCGACGTTGTCGTCTACTCCGCGACCAAGCATATCGACGGTCAGGGGCGTGCTCTGGGCGGTGTCATCATCGGTACCAAGGACTTCATCCGGGGAACCGTTGAACCCTATCTGAAACACACCGGCGGCGCGTTGAGCCCGTTCAATGCCTGGATCATGCTGAAAGGTCTCGAGACAATGGCGCTGCGCGTTAACGCTCAGGCCGAGACAGCGCAGGTTATTGCCGAGGCGCTGGAAGGGCATTCGGCGCTTGAACGCACCTTGTATCCCGGCCTGAAAACCCACGCTCAGAATGCGTTGGTTCAGACCCAACTGGGCGGCAAGGGCGGAACCGTTCTGTCGCTGGATATCAAAGGCGGTAAGGAAGCTGCGTTTGCGTTCCTGAACGCGCTGACAATCCCGGTGATCTCCAACAATCTGGGGGATGCCAAATCGATCGCGACACACCCGGCCACGACCACCCACCAGCGGCTGAGTGATGAGCAGAAGGACGAGTTGGGCATTACACCCGGCCTCATTCGCTTTTCCGTGGGGTTGGAAGATGCCGGCGATTTGCTTGCCGACATCAAACAGGCCCTGGATGTGTCGCAACGTTAACAGCGACGGCGGTTTACCGAAATCCGGATCGAAACTAAGTGAAAATGACGCAACTCATGCGTTATTCGCCGAATTTCGATCCGGACTGTGATTTCCAGCGTATAAAGGTACACTGGAAAACGCGCCGAAGCTGTATATAGTCCGGCGATCAACCGAGGAACCCGATCGATGAACGTGCACCCCCGCGACATTGAGGACACGCCCGGCAACGACGAAGCCGAAGCCGCACTGAAGACATTGCGGAAGTGGGCCGAGTCAGCGACCGAAACCGAGATCAGTCAGCTGGACCCGGCGATTGCTCGGCTGGTGCCCGGTCTGGTTCCGGTAAATTACCCGTCGTTATCGCGTAACTACCCCGAGGGGTTCGCAGTCGACAGCGCGTATCGCGCCACATTGCCGGACCTACAAAACGGTCCGTCCAGCCTGATCCGCGGTGCCAAGCAACAGATCCAGCATGTCGGGATTTCCAATTTCCGCCTGCCGATCCGGTTCCATCGCAAGCATGGCGAAGACTTAACGCTCGAAACCTCGATCACCGGAACGGTTAGCCTTGATGCCGAAAAGAAAGGTATCAACATGTCCCGGATCATGCGCTCGTTCTACAAGCATGCCGAACGCACCTTCAGCTTTGAGGTGATGGAAGCGGCGCTTGATGACTACATATCCGACTTGGACAGTTTCGACGCACGTATTCAGATGCGGTTTTCGTACCCTGACCGGGTAAAAAGCCTGCGATCTGGCCTGCAAGGGTACCAATACTACGACATCGCGCTTGAGCTGGTAGAACAGGGCGGCGTGCGTCAGAAGATCATGCATCTGGACTATGTCTACTCTTCGACTTGCCCTTGTTCGCTGGAGCTCAGCGAACACGCGCGTTCAACTCGCGGGCAGCTGGCAACGCCGCATTCGCAGCGGTCGGTGGCCCGAATTTCGGTCGTGGTCGATTGTGACGCGGATTGTCTGTGGTTCGAGGACCTGATCGCCATTTGCCGACGTGCAGTGCCGACAGAAACCCAGGTGATGGTCAAACGCGAAGACGAACAAGCCTTTGCAGAGCTCAATGCCGCCAACCCGATCTTCGTCGAAGATGCGGCCCGTCTGTTCTGCGCCGAGTTGCTGGCCGACCACCATGTCGGCGATTTCCGTGTGGTTGCCAGCCATCAGGAAAGTCTGCACAGCCACGACGCGGTCTCGGTTCTGACGGAAGGTCCGACCTTTGTTTCGGCCAGCCTGGATCCAAGGATGTTCAGCACTCTGTTCCACGTCGGGTGACCGTTCAGAACAGACAATAAAAGTATCAAAGTTAGACTAACGGCGGTTTTCCGCCGCAGCGCAGCGAATATTGCTGCGCTCGCACGGTTGTTCGCGGTACACTGGCACGGAATGCAGCCGTGGCAGGTGCGCATTTTTTGCAGGGTCTGCCACCCTGAAAGGAAGCTGGGACGTGCGACGCTCAGAGTTGGTTGACTGCGCAATCCGCCCGAGAAATCGGGACGGGCAGGGCCCTTCACTCTTTTGTCGGCTGCATCGATTTCAGAGGAGAACTAACGTATGAACCCGATTTCCCAACCGCTGGAGTTTCAGGCTGCGGCCATTCGTATGGCCGGATATGCGGTTAGCAACCAAATGAAAATAATGCAGATTTTGACCCGCTCGGCAATGGAACTGCCGTTTGTGTCAGTGCACGCTTTGCACGCGTCAGCCGCAGCTCCGACACCGGTTGCACCATCGGAACAGGTCAAACCCAAGGCAAAACCGGCTGCAAAGGCCAAGCCAGCGCCGGTCGCGAAACCCAAGCCCGTCGCCCGCAAGAAAACGGTTACCAAACCAAAGGTCGAATCACCCAAGCCGGCCGCGCCAAAGACGGCTCCGGTAGCGGCAAAAACTGCCGAGGTTCCAAGTAAACCGGTGGCAAAACCCGCTGTCGCGAAAAATCAGCCGGCAGCGAAACCAGCAATAGCTGCCAAACCGAAGCCGGTTGCGCAAAAACCGGCGGTCGCGAAAACGCCTGCGCCTAAAGCTCAGGCCGCCAAGCCAACGCCGCCTCAGGTGAGCGTCAAGACCGAGGCGCCAAAGGCTCCGGTCAAGCCGGCCGTTAAACCAGTTGAGGCCCAGCCGGCAAACGTAAATCCGTCGGTTGCTGCGTCTGAGGCGGCAAAACCGGCAACGTCTCAAGCGGCTGAGGCTCCGGTGCGTCGTACACGGGCACCGTCCAAACCGCCTGCGATGCCATCACCTGCGGTTAAAACGAAAGAGTAAAACCGGACACCGCTTGACACAGTCGTGCAGGCGCGCCAACGCTGCGCCTCATGACGGACATGCGCCCGGTTGGATATGTGATTGGCCTGTTGGTCGCCATTCTTGGGGCGACCATGATGCTGCCCATGCTTGCGGACTTCATTGAAGGCCGGGGTGAGTGGCACGTGTTTCTGGAAAGCGGCGTCATCACGATTCTGACCGGCGTCATTCTGGCGATGAGCTGTTCCAACGGGGTGGGCGAAGGTCTGACGATCCGTCAAACCTTTTTGCTGACCACCGGCGTTTGGGTCGCGCTGCCCTTTTTCGGAGCGATACCGTTCCTGTTCGGTGCGACCGAACTGCGTTTTGTCGATGCTTACTTCGAGGCAATGTCTGGTCTGACGACAACCGGTTCGACCGTTCTCTCGGGGCTCGATAACCTGCCGCGGGGCCTGTTGCTGTGGCGGGGATTGCTGCAATGGCTTGGCGGTATCGGCATCATCGTCGTAGCAATGGTTTTCCTGCCCGAACTTCGCGTCGGTGGTATGCAGATCTTCCGATCGGAAGGATTTGAAACCATGGGGAAAATCTTGCCGCGCGCGCAGGAGATCGCGGGCCAGATTTCTCTGATCTACGTCTTTTTGACCGTTGTCTGCGCTTTGGTTTACGCGGGCCTGGGGATGGGTTTTTTTGATGCCGTGGTTCATTCACTGACGACCATTTCAACCGGTGGCTTCTCGAACTACGATGCGTCCTTTGGGACGTTTTCCGGCCCTGCCGAATATGCGGCCTCGGTCTTCATGATCCTGGCGGCGCTGCCATTCGTCCGATATGTCCAGTTCGCAAATGGCAATACGAAATCGATTTTTCGCGACAGTCAGATTCGAACTTTCCTGGCTACTATTTTGGTATTGGTTGTCATCATGGCAGTCTTTCTGACGTCTGTCTTTCCACATCATTGGGAACAGGCCGTTCGGGAGTCCTTGTTCAACATAACGTCGATCATTTCTGGCACGGGCTATGCCAGCGTCGACTATATGGGCTGGGGCAGCTTTCCGATCATGATGTTCTTTCTGATCGGTCTGATCGGCGGGTGCGCGGGGTCTACCGCCTGTTCGATCAAGATCTTCCGGTATCAGCTGCTGTTTGCCTCGATCAAAACCCAGATCCGCCGGATTCGTACACCACATGGTGTCTTTACACCTCAGTATGACGGCCGCACGATTGGGCCTGATGTTCTGACCTCTGTGATGAGCTTTTTCATGTTTTTCGTGGTTTCGCTGGGTGTGCTCGCCTGGGCGCTGGCGCTGACAGGACTGGATTTCATCACATCGGTCTCTGGGGCAGCCACAGCTTTGGCCAATGTCGGGCCGGGGCTGGGGGATAAAATCGGACCGGCTGGCAACTTTGCGGGGCTCAGTGACACCGCCAAGTGGTTGCTTTCTATCGGTATGTTGGTCGGACGGCTTGAGCTGTTGGCCGTCTACGCTCTGTTCACTGTCCAATTCTGGAGAAACTGATGAAAAGACCCCTTGGTGCGCAAATTTCGCATATGCTCAGGGATCGCGGTGTGGATGTCATCTTTGGCATTCCCGGCGTGCATAATCAGGAAATGTATCGCGGGATCGAAGAGGCGGGCATTACGCACGTTTTAGCCCGGCACGAGCAGGGCGCGGGCTTCATGGCCGATGGCTATGCTCGAGCGACTGGAAAGCCGGGCGTCGCCTATGTCATCACGGGGCCAGGGCTGTGCAATATCATGACGCCGATGGGGCAGGCCTATACGGATTCGGTGCCGATGCTGGTTTTGTCGTCCTGTCTGGACGAAGCGCAGGCTGTGCATGGCCAATTGCATCAGATGAAAGATCAGCGGGCGGCAGCCGAAACCGTGACTGACTGGTCGCGTCAGGCCAATACGGCTGAGGCAGCCTATGGGTTGGTTGAACGCGCCTTCGAGGAATTCGAACTCAGCCGCCCACGTCCAAAGCATATTCAGGTGCCTATTGCGCAGCTCGAAGCTGACGCTGACCCTGCACCGTTTCCAAACCAACCTGCGTTGCCGACAAAGGTCCTGCCGCCGGACATTGCACCGGTGATGTCCATGCTGAATATCGCGCGGCGTCCGTTGTTCATTCTGGGCGGCGGGGCACGATCCAACTTGTGGCGGCAGATCCTGACCGAATTGGGTGCGGCCTGTTTCACCACCTATGCCGGGCGTGGAATGGCCGGGCTGGGTTATGCACTGGATTTTGGAGCCATGCTTCCACGACCAGGCAGCGCGGATGTCATCGCCTCAGCAGATCTTGTGGTCGTGGTGGGCGCGGAATTGGGCGAAGTGGACCTGTGGCGCGATTCATTGGGCAACTCTGCCAATCTGGTGCGCGTCGATCTCGATCCGAAAGTTCTGTCTGATCGCCACCGGGCAGCGGTCAAGCTGCAGGCAGATGGTGAAAGCTTTGCTCGCGCGCTTTTGGAAGCCACTGATCATGTGAAACCTGCGACCGGCTGGTCAGCGGCAGAAGTAGCCGAGGCGCGCAACCGCTGGCGGGCTGAGGTCGATGTGGAACGCCCTGGCATTGTTCCGGTCATGGACGCATTGCGCGAAGCCATGCCGGGCGACACCATGATCTATTCAGACATGACCCAGTTCGCCTACGTCGCCAAAGAAGTCTGGGACATGGCTTATCCCTACCATTGGCACCACCCAACGGGGTTCGGCACTTTGGGCTATGCGCTACCGGCTGGGATTGGTGGGGCTGTGGCCCGCAGGGGGAAACCGACTGCGGTAATCGCAGGCGATTATGGTTTTCATTATACAATGCAGGAGCTTGGCGTCGCCGTCGAAATGGGCCTGTCTCTGCCGATCATCCTTTGGGACAATGGGAAACTCAAAGAGATCGAAGACAGCATGGTCAGGGGACAGATCGCCCCGAATGCAGTCGTGGCCCGCAACCCGGATTTCTGTAAATTGGCCGAGGCGTTTGGCGCTTTGTCGGCTGCGCCGTCCAATCTGGACGAGATGCAGGCCGCAGTCCGTTCGGCATTCGACGCGCCGGTTCCGACCCTGATCCGCGTCACGCCGGATATCCTCTAGCCAACAAAAAGCGCCGCCCGAAAGAGCGGCGCTTGTTTCTCACTTGGCGCGTATCAATCCCAGCAATGGACCAAAACGGTCATCCCGGTGGCACGTCGGCTAAGCTCGTTGGGGGAAACTTGTGCTGCGGATTGGCCCGATTGGCCCGACACTCCGGCCTTGGCTAATGCCTCGTTTAGTCGGTTCGCAGTGGCGGCAAGGCTGACGGTTTCGGGCAGGGTGCGCCCCTCGGTCGGCGTCGGCAGCAGCATGCCAACAACCTGGCCATTGCCGTCAAAAACCGGCCCGCCAGCGTCGCCCGGCTGAGCTGCCAGCGCCAGACGCTTTACTCCGTCTTCGCCATTCAATCCGCGCAGGTCAGCGATTTGGCCGTAGGTGAGCGTTGGCGCACCCAATGCGCCTTGATAGGAAAACCCGGACACTGCGACCTCGGATTGGATGCGTGGAGCGTCTGTGCTGAATTCTGCCACGTTGACCGGAACCAGATTACGGTTGGGCCGCAGAACAGCGATTCCCAGATCCGCGTCCGACCAGGCGACCTGAAGCTCCTGATCGCCATCCAGCGTGATACGCGTGCAGTTATTGACCGCCTCGGACACGGTCAGGACAGTGCCAGCGGCGTCGGCAAAAAAGCCCGAGCGGGACAGGCGAGGTTTGCGGATCTGCAGGCCTGAGACCAGATCGATACGTTGCTCAGCGTCCGCTCCGGCCGAAGCGTCCAGCACCGCGCCGGTTGGGGTGAAGCTGGCCTTGATTGCCGCCAGCACTCTGGCCCAACGGGCATCGTCGCCCTCGGGCCAAACCAGGGTAAATCCTTTGATCTGGCCGTTATCCAGCCGCGCCTCGCTATAGGACACGATTCCGTTGCCGCGACCTTCAAGGGTGAAGCTGTCGCCACGCAACTGCCGGGGGCCGTCGAGCGGAACGATTTCCAGCGACTGCATCACCTCGTACAAGGCGCGCAACGTGGCTTTGTCGCCTTTCTGGCTGATCAGCAGAGCCTTTGCGCCCAGATCGGTCGAGTTGTTGAAGTGGACAAACGGTGCTTCGTACCGGTCAAACGCAATGACACCCATCGGCAGATCTACATTGATACCGGCCTGCGCGTCCGAATGGCGATCCATCCCCACGCTCAGCAGGGGGGCGTTAAAATCATCCATCAGTGCTTTACGCTGCGCGGTTGTCAAAACGCCGGTCGCCTCGTAGCCGTTGAACCGCTGCCAATCGCCCATCGAACGGCGCGTGCCTTGACCAAACGCACCGTCGATTGTCGAGTTATAGAAGCCAGCCGCCTGAAGGGCTGTCTGCAGGTCCTGACGTTCTTTCGCGGTCAGCAGGCGTTCGCTTTGCAAAGCTTGCGACCGCGTTTCATCAGACGCCTGCGGTGTCAGCCCGACCGACGGCTGTTCCGGCTGGGGTTCAACGGGGGCCGTCGCGACACCCCGGTCGAGGATATTCGCGCCGATTGGCCAGAATTGCTGACCCAGCGCATTCGAGAATGCGATGTAGCTGTCTGCCGGTATCTGCCCCTCGGCCCGGTAAACACGCAAAACCTGCTCGGCGTCATTGCGCAAATAGGGCCCGATAACAATGGCATACCAACCAGAGTTCAGACGAAATCCGTTTACGTCAGGCAGGAAATTTGCATATGCCTGCGCCCGTTCCTGCGCTTCACGCAGCGACGGTTGCGCTTCGACCTGTACCCACACACCAGCATCCTGCTGTGCAAAAACGGCTCGCGTGCCGCATAGAAAAAGAAACAATATAGCCGTGAATATGCGTGTCATTGTCTGCCCGTGTCCGCAGTGTTTTATCTTTGCCGGAGACTACGCGATTTGATGCGCGGAACGCCATGCCCGGAATACGGGGAATTTCCAGTGTGGCCGCGCAGTGACAGCATGGGCGCTGACGCCCGTTGACGCCCGTTGGCCCCTTGCATAGGAAGGACAAAACCGACCGGAACAGGGCGCGGATGTGCCCAAAGGGAATGTCATGACCGAACCGTCCAGCGCACCACGTTCTTTTCAGGAGATTATCCTGCGACTGCAGTCCTATTGGGCCTCGAAAGGCTGCGCCATTCTGCAGTCTTATGACATGGAGGTCGGGGCAGGGACATTCCACCCGGCGACGACTTTGCGCGCTCTGGGCTCCAAAGCCTGGGCTGCAGCTTACGTTCAACCCTCGCGCCGCCCGACGGACGGACGCTACGGTGAGAACCCGAACCGGTTGCAGCACTATTACCAGTATCAGGTGCTGATCAAACCCAGCCCGCCGGATCTGCAGGAACTGTATCTGGGCTCGCTCGAGGCGATCGGCATCGACATGAACCTGCACGACATCCGATTTGTCGAGGATGACTGGGAAAGCCCAACCCTTGGCGCCTGGGGTCTTGGTTGGGAAGTTTGGTGCGACGGTATGGAAGTCAGCCAATTTACCTATTTCCAACAGGTTGGCGGTCACGATTGCGCGCCGGTTTCGGGCGAGTTGACCTATGGTTTGGAGCGTCTGGCAATGTATGTGCTTGGCATTGACCACGTGATGGACATGCCCTTCAACGACCCTCAGTCGCCCAGCCCGCTGACCTATGGCGACATCTTTAAGCAGACCGAAGAAGAATACGCCCGCTGGAACTTTGACGTGGCCAACACCGAGGTTCTGCTGCGCCACTTCGAAGAGGCTGAGGCCGAATGCGCGGCCATTCTGGCGCAGGAACATGACGACCCAAAGACTGGCAAGCGCATCATCATGGCGCACCCGGCTTATGATCAGTGCATCAAGGCCAGCCACGTGTTCAATCTGCTCGACGCGCGCGGCGTGATCTCGGTAACCGAGCGCCAGGCCTATATCGGGCGAGTGCGGGCTTTGGCGAAACAATGCGCGGATGCATTTCTGTTGACCGAGGCAGCCGGGTTCGAGGCTTAATGCGCCGCTCAGGCCAGTCCGGGCAGCAAGACCTTGAGGCCAGCCGCGATCATCCCGATCGCGATGGCCGACAGGATCATGCCCATGAACCGGCTCATGATGACGCGCGCGTTTTCGGACAGGCGTTTCGCTATGGCCGAAGCGTTCCAGAACGTCACGAACAGCAGCAACAGAACGATCAGAAAAACACCTGCGTAAACAGCGGCATCGATGGTGTTTTTGATATGGTGCGCATACAGGATCAGCGTCGTTATCGTGCCCGGTCCCACAAGAATCGGGAAGGCCAGCGGGTAAAAGGCGACCGTATCCGGCTCGGGGTAAGATTGCCGTTCCCCTTCGGTCCCATGGTGCGACGTGCTGGGTTTGCCGTTCAGCATGTTCAGCCCGATCATCAGGACAACCAGACCGCCAGCGACGCGCAGATCATCCACGCTGATACCAAACAGGCCCAGCGTCTGGTTGCCAATGGCCGCAAACGCACCGCCGAGGATCAGGCAGTAGATGGCGGTCTTCGTCGCAACCTTTCGTTGCTCGGCAGGTGGCAAGCCGTCCGTGACGCTGAGGAAAACCGGCAGGTTCGTAATGGGATTCATGATCGCAAAAAGCGCTCCGAAAAATCCTACGGCAAGGGTGCTGTCCATTCCAAAAGTCTCTTTGCGGCCTGTAAACAATTGGAACCTGTCCTATTTTTACCGTTCGTGAAAGAGGCATCGTGAGCAGAAGGAAAAGACGATGACAGGAAAATTGCTTGCGATCATTCTATTGGTCTCGGCTGTTGTGGCCGGTGTCGGGATGTATTACCTGCAGATTTACGGCTTTTACTATGATGTTGAACCCAAGCCGGGGCAGGACGTCATGTTGATGGTGGAAGGCGGCGAAGAGCCCACGCCGATTTCCTACAGCGCGTTTCAGGCGATTGACGCAGACAGCTCTCCTATCCGCTACCGAGCCTGTTTCGAAACCGATTTGACGCCTGCGCAGATCGAGGAAGCTCATATCGTCGTCGAGGATGCAGAGCCGCTGACAGCACCCCGGTGGTTCGATTGCTATGACGCAGTCGCATTGGCGGATGCCCTGAAATCCGGCGATGCCAAAGCATTCATGGGGGCCAAGAACATCCATTTTGGCGTTGATCGTATTGTTGCGGTTACAAATGACGGTAAAGGATATGTCTGGCACGTCCTGAACAATTGCGGGGAAAAGGCATATGACGGCACCGTGATTGGCGAGGAATGCCCGGACCGGCCACAGAATTGAGGACAGGATGACTGCCGAAACCCTGCAGATACCCGATTTTCTAACAACCACGCTGGGATTTGCGGTGTATCTTCTTGGGGCCGAGATCAACACGCGCATCGCCACACTGCGTCAATTCAACATTCCCGAACCCGTTACGGGCGGATTGCTGGCCTCTCTGGTCGTTCTGTTGCTGTATCTGGTCTTCGATATTGAACTGTCCTTTGATCTTGCAGCACGGGATTTCCTGTTGGTGGTGTTCTTTGCAGGTATCGGGTTGAATGCGCGGATTTCCGATTTGATTTCGGGTGGTAAGCCACTGTTTTTGCTGCTGATACTGACGTTGATCACGATCATAGCGCAAAATGGGATCGGCGCGCTGGGGGCGTCGATGTTTGGCTACCCGGCACAGGCTGGGGTTCTCTTCGGCTCGGCTGCGCTGATCGGTGGACACGGCACCGCAATTGCCTGGGCGCCAGAAGTGGCGGAGGCCACCGGCCTGGACGGGGCGACTGAATTGGGGGTCGCTGTCGCAACGCTCGGGCTGGTGCTGGCCGCACTGGTCGGGGGTCCGATTGCAAGGCTTCTGGTCGAAGGGCGCAACCTCAACCCCGCGCGTCCTGATGAAGAGCATACTGTGGGCCTGCCCGCCGACGGGGATGATGCGTCCAGCAGGATCGACCACCTGTCGATCATGCGGGTTCTGCTGTTCCTCAACCTGGCAATCATCGCGGGGTATTCGCTGGGCGAGGCAATCAGCGCTGCCGGTCTGAAGCTGCCTCTGTTCGTCCCCTGTCTGATTATGGGCATTGTGATTGCAAACCTGCGCGCCTGGCTTGCGCCCAACCGGCCACCGGTCGAACGCACGCCTTCGTTGGCGCTGATCTCTGAATTTTCGCTGGGTGCCTTTCTGGCGATGTCTCTGATGAGCCTGCAGCTTTGGACCATCGCGGAGCTCGGCCTGGCGATCGTGGTTATCATGTCCGCCCAGACGCTGTTCACAGTTGCCTTCGTGATCTGGGTTCTGTTTCCTGTCATGGGCTCCAACTATCGCGCCGCCGTTCTGGCCGCCGGGTTCGGAGGTTTTGCTCTGGGTGCCACCCCGACCGCTATTGCAAATATGACCGCAGTCACCAAGCGATATGGCCCATCGCCTATTGCCTTTATCGTGCTGCCCCTTGTATCCGCATTCTTTGTGGATATCGCTAATGCCATCGTCATTCAGACGATCGTCAATTTCTAAGGACCGAATATGCCCGACCTGCTGATCGAATTGTTTTCCGAGGAAATCCCCGCGCGCATGCAGACCCGCGCCGGTGAAGACCTGAAAAAGCGGATCACCGATGGTTTGGTCGAGGCTGGTTTGACCTATGCTTCTGCCGCTTCGCTGACAACACCGCGCCGTTTGACGCTGGCGGTAGAAGGGTTGCTGGCCGAAAGCCCCACCACCCGCGAAGAACGCAAAGGTCCGAAAGTGGGCGCGCCGGACAAAGCCATCGAGGGCTTCCTGCGCGGCGCAGGTCTGAACCGCGATCAGCTGGAAGAACGCGAAACACCCAAAGGTGCGGTCTATTTCGCCACCATCGAAAAACCCGGCCGTCCGGCGGCTGAGATCATCGCCGAGGTTCTCGAGGTGACGATCCGCAACTTCCCCTGGCCGAAATCGATGCGCTGGGGCAGTGGTGGTTTGCGCTGGGTGCGCCCGCTGCACTCGATCCTGTGCATTCTGACCGACGAGACCGGCGCGCAGGTTGTGCCGATGGAGATCGACGGCATCAAGACCAGCGACACTACCGAAGGCCACCGGTTCATGGCACCGGGGCGTTTTGCCGTGTCGTCCTTCGAGGACTATGCCGCCAAACTGAAGCGCGCCTTTGTTGTGCTGTCGCCTGCGGAGCGCGCAGAGCACATCTGGAACGACGCCCAGAATCTTGCCTTTGCGGCGGGACTGGAAGTGGTCGACGACAAGGGCCTGCTGGCCGAGGTTGCCGGTCTGGTCGAATGGCCCGTGGTCTTGATGGGCCAGATCGATGACGAGTTTCTGGAACTGCCGCCCGAGGTTCTGCAGACCTCGATGAAAGAGCATCAGAAGTTCTTCTCGGTTCGCAATCCCAAGACCGGCCGGATCGAACGGTTCATCACCGTTGCCAACCGCGAAACCACCGACAATGGCGCGACCATCCTGGCGGGGAACCAAAAGGTATTGTCGGCGCGTCTGGCCGATGCCAAGTTCTTCTGGGAGAATGACCTGCGCGTTGCCAAATCGGACATCGCCCAATGGACCCGTGCGCTGGAGAATGTGACGTTCCACAACAAGCTTGGCACGCAAGCGGAACGGATCGACCGTATTGCCGCGTTGGCCCGTGAGTTGGCCTCGGTAACTGGCGCAGGTGCCGATCAGGCCGAGAAAGCCGCGCGTCTGGCCAAGGCCGATCTGAGTTCCGAGATGGTCTATGAATTCCCAGAGCTTCAGGGGCTTATGGGGCGGTACTACGTCGAAGCCGCAGGCGAAGACGCCGCCGTGGCCGCCGTGGCGGAGGAGCATTACTCGCCGCTTGGCCCTTCCGATGACGTCCCGACCGCACCGCTGTCGGTGACCGTAGCGCTGGCTGACAAGCTGGACACGCTGACCGGATTCTGGGCGATTGATGAGAAGCCGACCGGCTCGAAAGACCCGTTTGCGCTGCGTCGCGCGGCGTTGGGCGTGACACGGTTGATACTTGAAAACGATTTGCGTCTAACTTTGGATCGGCTTTTTGACAGCCAGTTGGTACGTGCAGAAAGTGCCATCAACGATTCCTTGCCGAAATCGAATGTTGAAGATCTGTTGGACGAAATTGCGGATCACGGTGTCTTCGGTGCGGCCTTCCAAGCGGTCAAAGACAAACTAGGAGACAGCCCGGCTGCTGATTTTCTACGACTGGAAAACAGTGTTCCAGACGCGTCCGACGATCTGCTCTCCTTCTTCCACGACCGCCTCAAGACCTTCCTTCGCGACGAAGGCATCCGCCACGACATCATCGACGCCTGTATCGCGATGGAGGGGAATGACGACCTCAACCTGTTGGTCAAACGTGCCCGCGCTCTGAACGCGGTGATCTCGACCGAGGATGGCGAGAACCTCGTGCAGGGCTTCAAGCGCGCCAACAATATCCTGACGCAAGCCGAGGAAAAGGACGGGGTCGAATATTCCTATGGTGCCGATATCAAGTTTGCAGAGACCGAAAGTGAAAAGGCTTTGTTCGGCGCGTTGGAAGCTGCACAGGCCAAGATTGATCCGGCGCTGACGGCCGAGGATTTCCCCGCCGCCATGTCGGCCATGGCCGATCTGCGCGGCCCGGTGGATGCGTTCTTTGAGGATGTTCAGGTCAATACGGACAACGACATCCTGCGCCGTAACCGTCTAAACCTGCTGAGCCAGATCCGTCAGGTCTGTTCCAGTGTTGCCGATCTGAGCCGCATCGAAGGCTGATCCAGAACGCCCTTGCGCCATTGGTGCAGGGGCTTATGCTGCGTGCAAACCAAAAGGTGCCGCAGTGCAGAATAATCCGAATACCACGCTGATCACGTCCGAAGCCCCCGTTGCCGCCAATACCCATGGCGGCCGGGCGAAATGCCTGCAACGTCTGGTCCGGTTGGACCTGCCGGTGCCGCGGACGGTTGCCTTGTCGTTTGACGCCGTTCATCAGATCTCGGACGGGTTGGTGCCGGACATTAGCGCCATTCTTGACCAGTTCGACCAGACCGCTCTGTTATGTGTTCGACCCAGCTCTGAAGACCCGGACTGGGGCGGCCCGGGAGCCATTCTGAACATCGGCATGAATGATGCACGCTATGTCGACCTGTCGGATTCAATGGGTGTCGAAGCAGCCGCTGCGCTGTACCTGCGCTTTGTGCAAAGCTACGCCGTTCATGTTGCCCGCCTTGACCCGGACGTGTTCGACGAGATCGAAGCGGATGGGCGCGAGGGGCTGAAGGAATCTCTGCGCGCCTATGAGGACGAAACCGACGAAGCCTTTCCGCAGGATCGGGGCGAGCAGTTGATCGCTGTTCTGCGCTCAATGGCGCGGGCATGGGATGGCACCTCGGCCCGGTTGCTGCGTCAGGCCAAGGGTGCGCCTGCGGATGCGGGGCTGGGGCTTGTGATCCAAGAGATGATCCCGGGCGTCGGTCAGGGCGAGTGCGGGTCGGGGGTTCTGCAGCTGATCGATCCGACGACCGGATTGCCTCAGATAACCGGTCGGTATCTGAGCCAGAGCCAGGGCAGGGACGCGTTGGGAGAAGGCGTTGCCGCGCTTTACCTTGAGAAGGACCCGCGCGGAGCGTCTTTGGAAGATGTCGCGCCCGAGGCGTTTGCAGATCTAAAAGCGCATGCGGCGCTGATGCGGATCAAGCTGCGCGAGGAAATGCAGGTCGAGTTTGTGATCGAAAACGGCCATGTTCATATTTTGGATGGCGTGCGTGTGCAGCGCAGTGCCCGGGCTGCGATGCGGATCGCCGTGCGTTTGGCCGAGGACGGTATTATCCCGCCACAAGAGGCGGTGATGCGGGTCGATCCGCACTCGCTGAATGAGTTGCTGCACCGGCAAGTCCATCCGGATGCGCGTCGGGACACGCTGACCACCGGTATCGCCGCCAGCCCTGGCGCAGCGACAGGCAAGATCGTGTTCACCTCGGCTGAGGCGCAGGCAAGCGCCGCGCGGGGCGAGCCCTGCATTCTGGTGCGCCGTGAGACGTCTCCGGAAGACGTGCGTGGGATGCATGCAGCGGTGGCCGTGCTGACCGAAAAGGGCGGCATGACCAGCCATGCGGCGGTGATTGGCCGTGGTTTGGGGCTGCCCTGTATCGTCGGTGCGTCAGAGATGCGCTTTCAGACCAAGACAAAACAGCTGACCGCACCGGACGGGCGCGTTTTCAAGACGGGCGACACACTGACTATCGACGGCAGTTCGGGGCAGGTGCTGGCAGGGATGCCAACTATGCTGGAAGCCGCCTTGGATGACTGTTTCCAAACCCTGATGAGTTGGGCCGACCAAGAGCGCGACATTGCAATTCGCGCCAACGCCGACACGCCGGCTGACGCGCAAACTGCGCGGAATTTCATGGCGCAGGGAATCGGGCTGTGCCGGACCGAGCACATGTTCTTTGATCCCGGTCGTCTGATCGTGATGCGCGAGATGATTTTTGCGCAAACGTCCTCCGGCCGTGCAGCTGTGCTGGAACGCTTGCTGCCGATGCAGCGCGACGACTTTGTGCAGCTATTCAGAATCATGGAAGGGCAGCCCGTCTGCATCCGCCTGTTCGATCCGCCATTACACGAATTCCTGCCGACTACGCGCGGAGGGCAGCACGAGCTGGCCGAGGCTTTGGATTTGCCGGTCTCGGATGTCGAGCGCCGCGTCGCCGCAATGACCGAGTACAACCCGATGCTGGGCCTGCGTGGTGTTCGTCTGGGTGTCACAGTGCCGGAAATCTATGACATGCAGGCGCGTGCGATTTTCGAGGCGACGCTTGAGGCCAGCAAAGATGGTGCGCCGGTCGTGCCCGAGGTGATGATCCCGCTGGTGTCCGCCAAACGCGAGGTCGAACTGGTCAAGGCGCGCATCGATTCTGTGGCTGCCTCCGTCGCTGCCGAACGCGGGCAGGAGTTCGAATACCGACTGGGCGTGATGGTCGAAACTCCGCGGGCTTGCCTGCGGGCCGATGAGATCGCGCCACAGACTGCGTTTCTGAGTTTCGGCACCAACGACCTGACACAGATGACCTACGGGCTGTCTCGGGATGATGCTGGCCGGTTCATGTCGGCCTATGTGCGGCAGGGTGTCTTTGTCGAAGATCCGTTTCATGTGCTGGACCCGGACGGGGTAGGTGAGCTTCTTAAACTTGGGGCTGAACGTGGACGGCAGGCACAACCGGATGTGACCCTTTCGGTTTGCGGTGAACATGGCGGTAACCCCGAATCAATCGCCATTTGCCGTGATTTGGGGTTTGACTATGTGTCCTGTTCCCCCTTCCGAGTCCCCGTCGCTCGGCTGGCTGCCGCTCAACTGGCGATTTCGTCCAGACTTGGGGGTTGACAGCCAACTCCGAAACTAGAATTAGTAGGAGACAGAGATCGCCGTCGTCAAATATTGTTGACGAAACGGCGATTTTCCACTTGCTTTTTCCTCAGAACTGGACGTGGCCGATTGAATTCGGTAAGAGCCTCGTCGCGCCCGCCGGGGGAGGGTATGGCGCAGAATGTGCCTGTGCGAGGTTATCTGATGCTACGATACATAATGGCTGTTGCCACGATGGCGGCAACCGTGCTGCCGAGTGTTTCTTTCGCTGAGAAAGAAGCCACCGAATCTGCCAAACGTGAGCTTGTGACCCGGAGCGAACTGCCGGGACAAAACTTTCGCGACTATCTGAATCTGTTCAAGCCCCGAAAGGCGCCTGTACTGCAAAAAGTCTCTTACTCGAAGGCTTGGCTGGATCAGTTGCCAAAGGCTAACGGGGATGAGCACTTTAAATGCTTGGCCGAAGCGCTGTACTTTGAAGCGCGCGGCGAAAGCGTCCGCGGGCAGTTTGCCGTGGCCGAAGTGATCCTGAACCGGGTCGAAAGTGGCCGCTTTCCGAACTCGCTCTGCGGTGTGATCAAGCAGGGGACGGGCAAGAAGTACCAGTGCCAGTTTACCTACACCTGCGACGGCCAAAAGGAAGTGATCCGCGAGAAAAAGGCCTATGAGCGTGTGTCCAAGGTCGCGCGCGCCGCAATCGACGGCGTTGGCGTTGGGCTGACCGAAGGGGCGACCCACTACCACACCAAAGCGGTGCGCCCGTCCTGGTCGCGCGTCTACAAAGAAACTGCGCGGATTGGCGTTCACATTTTCTATCGCCACAACTACCGCACTGCGAGCAACTGATTGACGCACCCGCGCTGGAACCTTGATGGCGCGGGTCGTTTTATGACCTAAGTAGCGGACCAGGAGGTCCGCCATGATGTTATCCCGCAGACGGTTTCTGCAAACTTCGACCGCTTTGTTGCTGCTGCCCAAGGCTGCGCAGTCGGTCGGGGCTGATCTGGTCGCGCAAGAAGCAATGCAGCAGATCGCGCCGGACGGTTATCCAGCTACTCCCGTTTGGACTTATGGCGGCGGCGTTCCCGGTGTGGAAATCCGATTGCCTCAGGGGCAGCGTGTCAGCCGCACGCTGGTCAACAAGCTTCCTCAGCCGACCGCAGTACACTGGCATGGTATTCGGATCGACAATGCTATGGACGGCGTACCGGGGCTGACGCAGGACGCCGTCGAGCCCGGAGGGAGTTTCGATTACGACTTCCTGGTCCCGGATGCCGGGACATATTGGTACCACTCGCACAATCGATCTGTTGAGCAAGTGGCACGCGGCCTTTATGGACCACTGATCGTTGAAGAAGCCAGCCCGCCGGATGTTGATCAGGATCTGACGTTGATGCTCGACGACTGGCGGCTTGATCCGGAAACCGCGCATATCGTCAATGATTTCGACAATGGGCACGACCTCAGCCATGCGGGGCGACTGGGCAACCTTGTGTCTGTCAATGGCGGCTTTGATCCCGCATATTCCGTCGGATCGGGTGAACGGTTGCGATTGCGTCTGATCAACGCTTCAAACGCCAGGATTTTTGATGTGGCATTGGACGGGCTGACCGGCTGGGTTGTAGCCTTGGACGGGATGCCGTTGGCTGAGCCAATGCCAGTTTCGGATAGTTTTCCTCTTGCCCCGGCGCAGCGGGCTGACCTTTTCGTGGATGTTACCTCTGCTGCTGGCGATGTCGCCAGTCTCGTCAGCGTCGAGGGGGATGGGGGATTTGGGCTTGCGCGGTTCCCGATTTCCACTGGGTCCGCAGCAAAACGGCGGCAGGGCATTGAGCCGTTGCCCGCGAATAACATGCCGGATCTTCAGATTGATGCCGCACCCCTGCACCGCATGGTTTTGCAGGGCGGTGCAATGCGCTGGCTTGAAAGCGCCAGCCTGGGGGATACCGAATTGACCGGCCGAGAGTTGGCCCAGTTGGGCCGGTTCTGGGCATTGAACGGGTATGCGGAGCGCCCCAAAGATCCGTTTCTCGACGCCAGTTTGGGCCAGACTTTTCGGGTTGAGTTTGTCAACGAAACGGCCTTTCCCCATGCGATGCACTTGCACGGCCACCATTTCCGGCTAGTCCTGCCGGACGGCAGCTTGGGGCCTTGGCGTGACACGGTATTGGTCGAGCGGGGCCAGACCCGACAAATTGCGCTTGTTACCGACAATCCCGGCGATTGGCTGCTGCATTGCCATATGCTCGGGCATGCCTCTTCGGGTATGATGAGCTGGTTCCGGGTCACCTAACGCCGCATTCGGTGGCTGGAAAGACGCATGTCGCGGTGTTATACGCGCGCGCATCGTTTAGTTTGGGCAAACACGTCCACGAAGCCCGAAAAGGTTTGCCGCATGAGTTCTGAAATCCGTCTCGCCTTTGCGCATCCGTCCGAGCGGTCCGAAGCGACCGCCACCCGGGGGCCGCTGGATCGTATTTCGCTGCGCGACCACATCGTCGAGGTTGAGATCGGTGCTTTCCAGGCCGAGCGCGGAACGACGCAGCGCATTTGCTTTAACATCGTGGTTGAAGTGCGCCCGTTGACTGACCCGATCGACGATGACGTGGATCGCATTCTGTCCTATGACCGTGTGACCGAAGCCATCGCATATGAGCTCGCGGCTGAGCGTCTCAATCTGCTTGAAACCCTTGCGGACCGCGTGGCAGAGAGGATTCTGCTTGAACCTCAGGCTGTAAGGGCTTTTGTTAGAATAGAAAAACTGGATCGTGGTCCCGGTGCATTGGGCGTCGAGATTGTGCGCGGAAAGGATGCCCTCCACCACGACATGGTCGAGGAAGAACGGCCGCATCCGCGTTTGGTTTTTCTGTCGAACGAAGCAATTGGCTCACCCAACCTGACCGGTTGGATTGATCAACTGGAAAACCGCCAGCGCCCGCTGATCCTTTGTGTCGGCGCGTCGGAAATGCCCGTCGCTCAGACAGGTCACGCGATGACCCAGCGCCGGATTGATCTGCTGGCGATCGAACAGAACGCATGGGTTCTGGCGGCACGCGATCATCGTTGTGTCGTTGTGTCGACGCGGACTGAGTTGGATTGGGCCATGAAGAACGGCCAGATCTGCGTCTGGGCACCATCGAAAATCGTGTTGGACGCCGTTGATGGCCCGTCTGCCGCACCATCGGATGCCGTCGCGCTGGCCGCGTGGTTCGCAGCCACATTCGAGGCAAGTGAGATGCTGGTGATCGGCGGTGCGCTGCCTGATGCGCCGAAAACGCCCTTGCGTGCTGTGCCTGTGGATCAGGCGCAACTGTGACCGAGTACTTCCGGCCTTTGATTCAGCATGGTGCGAACCGGCCTTCGGGTGCGGTGCCTTTGGCTGGGCAATCGCTGTGGTTCACCCATGTTGAACGGCTGAGCCGATCAGAAACGCCGCAGATCCTTGCGGCACAGGATGTCCCACAAGACGCTCTGAGCCGCCTGACGCGTCCGCGCGCGGACATTGCGGGTCTATCCATGGATCGACCGCGCATCATGGGTATTCTGAACGCGACACCGGACAGCTTTTCGGATGGAGGAGTGCACAACTCGGTCCAGGCCGCGTTGTCTGCGGCGGAGCATATGGTGTCTCAGGACGTCGCCATTCTGGATATCGGCGGCGAATCGACCCGGCCAGGCGCGACTTTCGTGCATGAAGGTGAGGAGATCGCCCGGACCCGTCCGCTGATCGAAGCCATCAGAACCCACACTGACGCGTTGGTGTCCATCGATACGCGCAAATCCGCCGTTGCCAAAGCCGCGTGGGAGGCCGGAGCAGGGCTGATCAACGATGTGTCCGGCTTTACATTCGACCCGGAACTGGCTCCGTTTTGCGCCGAAGTCGGCGCTCCGGTTTGCGTGATGCATATGCAGGGCGATCCGGCCACAATGCAGGACGATCCGACCTATGACGACGTTCTGCTGGACGTGTACGATTTTCTTGAAGGGCAAGTGGCCTATCTCGAAAAGCTCGGGTTGAACCGGGATCAGATTGTGGTCGACCCAGGCATAGGCTTTGGCAAAACCGAGGCGCATAACCTTGCCTTGCTGCAGGGTATCAGTTTGTTCCACGGGTTGGGCTGTCCGATTCTGTTGGGCGTGTCCCGAAAAGGACTTATTGGCCAGATTGGCAAAGAGCCGCGCAAGGACGCTCGGGCACCGGGATCAATCGCCGTAGGGTTGGCCGGATTGTCACAAGGCGTGCAGATTCTGCGCGTGCATGACGTAGCCGAAACAGCTCAGGCCTTGCGCCTGTGGGCTGCCGTCCGGTAATCCGGTCGCAGGCAAGAAATAACGGAGTGAAGTAATGCGCAAGCTGTTCGGAACCGATGGTGTGCGGGGCACCGCCAATACGCATCCGATCACGGCCGAGATGGCTTTGCGCATCGGGGCTGCCGTGGGGCGGTATTTCCGCCGCGACCAGTCCGGCGCGCACCGGGTCGTTATCGGAAAGGATACGCGCCTGTCGGGCTATATGCTGGAAAACGCGTTGACCGCCGGACTGACATCGACCGGTATGAACGTGTTGTTGCTTGGTCCGGTGCCGACACCAGCTGTTGGTCTGATGACGCGATCCATGCGTGCGGATTTGGGGGTCATGATTTCGGCCAGTCACAACCCGGCCGAGGACAATGGCATCAAGTTCTTTGGGCCGGATGGCTACAAGCTGTCGGACCAGGCCGAGGTCGAGATCGAAAAACTGATCGAAGAGGGTGTCAAGCCCGCGCAGGCCCAGAATATCGGTCGCGCCCGCCGAGTAGACGACGCTCGGTTCCGTTATGGTGAACGCGTAAAGTCCTCGCTCTCCCGCGACTTGCGACTGGACGGGCTGAAGGTCGTGGTCGATTGCGCCAACGGCGCGGCACACCGAACAGCGCCCGAGGTTCTTTGGGAGTTGGGTGCGGACGTGATCCCAGTGGGCATCGCGCCAAATGGTAAGAACATCAACCTGAATTGCGGATCAACCAACCCGCAGCTGGCTGCAGAGACGGTTGTGGCCCATGGTGCCGATGTCGGCATATGCCTGGACGGTGATGCTGATCGCGTTGTCATGGTCGACGAGCATGGACAGGTGGCGGACGGCGATCAGTTGATGGCGCTTTTGGCGACAAGCTGGGCCGCGGCGGATCGCCTTAAAGGTGGCGCACTGGTTGCAACCGTGATGTCGAACCTGGGGCTGGAGAGGCACCTGACCGAACATGGACTGCGTTTGGAGCGGACGGGTGTCGGAGATCGATACGTTGTGGAGCGGATGCGCGAAGGCGGGTTCAACCTGGGCGGAGAGCAATCGGGCCACATCGTCATGAGCGATTACGCGACAACCGGTGATGGTCTGATGGCCGGGCTCCATTTCCTGGCCGAGATGGTCAATACGGATCTTAAGGCATCAGAGTTGTCGGTCCAGTTCGAAACCGTGCCGCAAATGTTGAAAAACGTGCGCTACGGCGAAGGGCAGACTCCGCTCGAAGCGGCCAGCGTTCAGGCGGCGATTGCCGATGCTGAATCGCGGCTGAACGGGCAGGGGCGTCTGCTGATCCGCAAATCTGGAACGGAACCTCTGATCCGGGTTATGGCGGAGTGCGAGGACGACGCCCTGTTAACGCAAGTTGTCGATGGGATCGTCGCCGAGGTCGAAGCAGTCGCGGGTTAACGCCCGATCAGCATTTTGCGCAGGCTGAACCACTGGCTTATGGCCAGTCCGGTCAGGATCATGGCAAGCGCCACGTAAAAGCGCAGCGGCAGCGCTTCGGACAGGACCCACGCGCCAAAAACCATTGACCAGATCGGTACTTGGTAGTTGACCAGTGTCATGAACACCGATCCCGCACTGCGAATGACGGAGACTCGTAGCAGCGTTGCAAATGCAGTGGGTACAAGTCCGAGCACGATGATGGCAACGCTGGGGCGGCTTCCTTCCCAGGTTGGCACGCCTTCCGTTACGAACATGATTGGCAGCAGGATTACCGCTCCGACCAGCAGGGTCAGCGCGGCCAGAACGACCGGATCAATCGGCGGGCATTGTCGCGTCAGGATCGACGCGCAGGAGTAGCACAGCGCAGCGCCAATGCAGGCCAATTGGGCAAGTGGTTCCGACCCTTGGCCAAGTTGTGTCAAACCGGGGCCGATCAACACCAATGCACCACAGAAACCGAGGGTGACGCCCACGAACCGACGTAAGTTCAAAGGCTCGTCCGAAAAGAAATGCGCAAGCGGCAGCACCATTAGTGGAATCGCTGCCATGGACAGTCCGGCAAAGGCCGACGGCACGTATTGCTGCCCCCAGCTCAGCAGAACGAAGGGCAGCGCAGTTGACAGGATTCCGATTATGATCACCGACGTCCAAAGGGCTGCTGACCCGGAAGGTAGTTTGCGGTTCGTAACTGCCATCAGCCCCAACAGCATCACTGCGCCAAGGGTGGTCCGTGCTGTCGCGACAGTAATCGGCCCGTATCCCTCAAGTGCCATGGCAACAACCATGAAGGTGCCGCCCCAAATGAGGCCCAGAGTAATAACGCCGCTCCAGTCGCGGGATGTCGGGTTCTGGACCATTTGTGGCCTTGGCTCCGAGGGGGACAAAAAAGGGCGACCCGCAGGGCCGCCCTTTCGCGAACTCAGGTTTGGATCAGTTCTTTTCCTTGTCGACCATTTTGCCTGCCGAGATCCAAGGCATCATGGCGCGCAGTTTCGCACCGGTCTCCTCGATCATGTGCTCGTCATTGGCGCGGCGCGACGCTTTGATGGTCGGCTGACCAACAGCGTTTTCCAGCATGAAGTCACGAACGAATTTACCCTGCTGGATGTCGTCAAGAACCTCTTTCATACGCGCTTTGGTTTCGTCGTACTTAAGGATACGCGGGCCGGTGACGTACTGACCGTACTCAGCAGTGTTCGAGATTGAGTAATCCATGTTTGCGATGCCGCCTTCATAGATCAGGTCGACGATCAGCTTCACTTCGTGCAGACACTCGAAGTAGGCCATTTCCGGCGCGTAACCGGCTTCGACCAGCGTTTCAAAACCGCAGCGGATCAGTTCGACCAGACCACCACACAGAACGGCCTGCTCGCCGAACAGATCGGTTTCACACTCTTCGCGGAAGTTGGTTTCGATGATGCCCGAGCGGCCGCCACCGATGGCCGAGCAATACGACAGGCCGATTTCCAACGCTTTGCCGGTTGCGTCGTTGTGTACAGCGACCAGGCAGGGCACGCCGCCGCCTTTGACATATTCGCCACGCACAGTGTGGCCGGGGCCTTTGGGGGCCATCATGATGACGTCGACGCCTTCTTTCGGCTCGATCAGGCCGAAGTGGACGTTCAGGCCGTGAGCAAACGCGATGGCCGAGCCCGGCTTGATGTTGTCGTGGACGTATTTCTTGTAGGTTTCGGCCTGCAGCTCGTCGGGCATGGTGAACATGATGACGTCGCACCAAGCGGCCGCTTCGGCGATGCCCATGACTTCCAGGCCTTCAGCTTCGGCTTTCTTGGCCGATGCGGAACCTTCGCGCAGAGCGACGACAAGGTTCTTCGCGCCAGAGTCGCGCAGGTTCAGTGCGTGGGCGTGCCCCTGCGAGCCATAGCCCAGGATCGCCACTTTCTTGTCTTTGATCAGGTTGATGTCGCAATCGCGATCGTAATAAACGCGCATGTCGCCGGTCCTTTCCGTTTCGATTGCCGAGGTTCTACTGCGAGTTCGCAAGGATTGCGATGCTCATATCCTTGATTTCTGCGCCTGAACGTGAGAACTTATTCGTAATTTTTACGGAAAGTAAAAAATTCATGCTCGATGATGTTGATAGGCGAATCCTGCGCCATTTTCAGGCCGACCCCAGCCTGTCAGCAGGGGAACTGGCCGAGCGTTGCCGGATCAGCCAAGGCGTCTGTTGGCGTCGGCTTGAAAAGATGCAGGCGGCTGGGATCATCCAAGGACAAGAGGCAGTGATTGACTGGGCGACGCTTGGCTACGCGGTCGAGGTTTCGCTGCGCGTTACGCTCGACAAAACGCAGCCACGTGCCTTCGATGAGTTCACGGCCGCCGCCCGACAAGTCCCCGAGGTCATCGAATTGCAAACCTTTTTGGGGCGCGTGGATGTTCGCCTTTCTGTGCTCGCCCGGAACATGTCTCACTATCAGCAGCTGTACCGAGACCGCATTCTTACCCTGCCGCATATCGCGGATATCGAGGCGCTGATGCACATCGCCAGGGTCAAAAGCGAAGAGGTCCTGCCGGTATGACAGACCTTGATGAATTGGACCGAAATATTCTGCTCGCCCTTGCGCAGGACGCCTCGCAAAGTGCCGGGGCGTTGGGGCGCAAGTTGGGCTTGTCGCAACCAGCGACCTGGCGTCGAATTCGGAGGTTGGAAACCGCTGGCGTCATCAAAGGGCGCAGGTTGCGATTGAATGCCGAAGCGCTTGGGTTTGGCGTCACCGTATTCCTCGGTGTGAAACTGGCGCGCAAGGGGCAGATCAGCCTGGAGGACTTTGAGCGTGCAGTAAGCGCCATTCCAGAAGTTCAAACGGTCGAACACGTTTTGGGGCTGTACGATTACCGTCTGCGTGTGGTCGCGCGTGATCTCTCAGACTTTGAACGAGTGCTGCGCCGACGGATCATGACATTGCCCGGCGCAGGGGATGTAGAAGCCAACGTCCTGCTGAGTGAGGAGCGATTGCCCGGCCCGATTGGTTAGGCCGCGTTAATACCGGGTGCGGATGCAATATCCGGGGTGGTGTGTCATCCGTGCAAATGTCATTGGCTGACCGTTTTTCCAGGTGGTGCGTTCCAATTGGATCATAGAAGTGCCCGCGGTTGTACCCATGAATTCAGCCAACCGGCCATCGGCTGAAATCGCGCAAAAGGCGACTTCGGCCTCGGTAAAGGGGGCTGCGTGCAACAGCCACTCGTGCGGGCCATGTGTGTTCAGATCGGCATGTTCCACCTCTGGCACCGCATCGATGTTGATCCAGCGTTCCTCTAGCTGAAACGGGCGATTGTCGGCGTAATGCATGCAAATGACGTGCAGGATGCGCGCGTCGGATGTAACGCCTATCTGCGATGCCAACCAGCCGGGGATATCCACGACATTACGCTCGACCAGCGAATAGCGGTAGGTTGCGTTTTGGCCTTCAACTGTCTGGCGTGTCAGGGAAAATTCAAGTTTTGCATGCTTGCTGGGTTCTTTTTTGACTCGCGTTCCGCTTTTGCGTTTTCTTTCTACAAAGCCTTGTTCTGCAAGCTCACGCAGGGCACGGTTGACTGTGGCGCGTGCGCAATTGAACTCTTCGGCAAGTTGCGTTTCCGTCGGTAGCAATGATCCCTGAGGCCAAACGCGGCTTTCGATCCTTCGTTTAACTTCGTCCCGAACAACTTGAAAACTGATCCGCTTATGCGCATTCACGTGTCGAAATACCTTTCTTCCACAAAGTGAACGTATCTGGTCAGAAACACGTCAAAGTGTAAAGGGTTGCTGACACTAATTGGCGTCATTTGTTGTTTCATTGGACGCAAAATTAGTAAATTAGTCGTTAATATTTTGGGTTCCCTTGGGTCAAGATTTGGGTTTGAGTGCTGGCTGAGAGATACGTGCTGGAGGCGTGAGCCAGCAGTCGACAAATCGAAAGGACAAACCATGCCAGCGCTATTGGATACCGTTGACCCCAATGGGCTCGAAGAATTCTCGGTCGTGTTCACGGACCGGTCGCTGAACCACATGTCGGTTCAGTTTCAGCAGGTGATGCGTGACATATCGGGTCTTTTGAAAGAGGTGTATAACGCGGACGGCGTTGCGGTCATTCCAGGTGGTGGCACCTATGGGATGGAGGCCGTGGCCCGGCAGTTCGCGCGCAACGCCAACGTTCTGGTCGTGCGGAACGGGTGGTTTTCCTATCGTTGGAGCCAGATCATCGAAACAGGCGGGCTGACCGCGTCTGCTACTGTGCTCAAGGCGCGCGAGACCGGCAACTCCAGCCCGTCCCCCTTTGCGCCCGCGCCGATCGAAGAAGTCGTCGCCACCATTCGTGAGCAGCGCCCGGACATCGTGTTTGCGCCGCACGTGGAAACTGCGGCCGGCGTCATTCTTCCGGATGACTACGTGACCGCCATGGCAGCGGCGGCGCATGAGGTCGGAGCTCTGATGGTACTGGACTGTATCGCATCCGGCTGCGCCTGGGTTGATATGAAGGCGACTGGCGTGGACGTTCTAATCTCGGCCCCGCAGAAAGGATGGAGCGCGTCGCCTTGCGCCGGTCTGGTCATGTTGTCGGAACGGGCCGAAGCGCGGTTGGAAGAGACAACCTCGGACAGCTTTGCCGTCGATCTGAAGAAATGGCGTCAAATCATGCAGGCCTATGAAAACGGCGGTCACGCCTACCATGCCACCATGCCAACGGATGCATTGAAGGCCTTCCGCGACACGATGATTGAGACCCGCGACTATGGGTTCGAAAAACTCCGCGATGCGCAATGGGCACTAGGCGATGGTGTCCGGGCAATGCTGCGGGACAAAGGTATTGTTTCGGTCGCTGCGGACGGTTTCGGTGCCCCCGGCGTTGTTGTCAGCTACACGTCCGATCCCGAGATTCAGAATGGCAAGAAATTTGGTGCTCTGGGCATGCAGATCGCAGCTGGCGTTCCCCTGCAATGTGATGAGCCCGAAGGGTTCAGCACATTCCGTCTGGGGCTGTTCGGTCTGGACAAGCTGTATGACGTTGACGGCACAATCGCGCGTCTCAAGCGCGTGTTGGACCAGGTTCTGTGACCTTGGGGGGCCTCAGCGTACGCCGAGGCCCATCTGCATGAGTGTCTTGCGAACAGGCGGCAGGGAGTAGAGTGCGTTCAGCCCCATCGCCCGTACGTCCCTCAATGGCCGTGCTTCGATCATCGACGCGCGGTTCAACAGGTCGATGCCTTTGACCCGCATCTCAATCTCGGTGTGGCGCGCCTTGTGATAGGCGTCCAGCATCTGTGCGTCACCCAAACCATCGGGTCGAGCCTGCGCAAGATCCAGCAGGCTGCGCAAATCGCCCAGTGACATGTTCAGGCCTTGCGCACCGATCGGGGGCACCACATGGGCTGCCTCGGCCATCAGTGCAATTCGCTCACCGGACAAGCGCTCTGCGGACTGGCTGATGATCGGCCAGATCGTCCGGCGCGAGGCCAATTTCAACGGTCCGAACAATCCGCAAGACCGCTCGGTCATCAGCGCCTCGAACGCCTCGGGCTCGGTATTCAGCAGTTCAACCGCGCGGGGGCCGCGCTCCATCCACACAATTGCGGACGACGGCTGACCTTGCCAGTCGGGGAGGGGGACCAAGGTGAATGGCCCGCCTGAGCGGTGGATCTCGGTCGAGACGTTTTCATGAGGGATGGGGTGTGTGACCGCAAAGGCCAGTGCCTTTTGGCCATAGCGTGTGGTGTGAACGTTGATCCCAGCCGCTTCTCGCATGGGGGAACTGC
Source organism: Ruegeria sp. BF12 (assembly GCF_056538705.1). Taxonomy (NCBI): domain Bacteria; kingdom Pseudomonadati; phylum Pseudomonadota; class Alphaproteobacteria; order Rhodobacterales; family Roseobacteraceae; genus Ruegeria; species Ruegeria sp. BF12. Next base: position 66,836 of record NZ_JBQFTP010000002.1, read on the forward strand.
GCCCGTCAGCAGCCACCACCAACTTACAGCGGATGCGGCTGCCGTCACTCAGACCAACGCGCGCTTCGGCGGTGCGGGTGAACAGGCTTACTGTTCCGGTCCCGGGGCGGAAGTCAACATTGGGCAGCTCGGCCAGACGTGCTACCATCTCACGCCGCAGCAACCAGTTGGGCAGGTTCCAGCCAAAGGGCTGGTCCGAGATATCGGCGGCGTTGAAATCACGTACAACGCGGGGTTCAGGCACGTCGCCGCCGGCATCGACAATTCGCATGATCTGCAGGGGGGCCGCGTGTGCGTCCAACCGTTGCCACAACCCACATTGTTCAAGAAGCCCATGTGCCGGTTGCAGAAAAGCGGTGGTCCGCAAATCGGATCCGTCTACGTCGCGTTCGGTAATGGGCGGTGAGGGGTCGACGCAGACTACGTCGAACCCGGCAGTTCCAAAGGCCGCCGCAGCAGTCAGTCCGGCGATTCCGCCGCCGGAAATCAGGATGTCACAGCTGTCTTTCATGGCCTTGGCCTCCGTGTCTTGCGCAGAACCTAGTGCGGTTCCGGGGGGCGTGCCAAGTGACATCCTGTCTCGTGTGTTAGCCGCGTGAAATCAGGATGAGGATCAGGAACATAACCGGCACCATCATCACCGCCGGGATATAAAGTCCGGGCAAGCCAAACAACAGGGCCGAGCAGCCCCACATGCTGAAAATCGCAGCTGCGGTATAGCCCCAATCTTCGCCCTTCGCATGAGCGGCATCGCGGGCCATCCAGCCAAACAGGGGAATTGCAAACAACAGGCGCTGCCAGATTGGCAGGCGCCGAGGCATCTCGATCGCGCTCATGGGGTCTCCAGTTCTGTTCGTCGCAGAAGCGCATATAGGGGCGATTTCGCACCTGCAGAATGTGCAGATCGTCGCAGTGTGACAGCCTATCGCAGGCGGGCCAAAAACGCGGTCAAATCATCGGTGTAATGGTGTATGTGATCAGCTTCATGCGGCTCGGGGGCGACATGAACGGTGCGCATTCCCATCGCGTGCGGAGCAGTCAGATTACGTGGGTCATCCTCGAACATTGCTGCCTTGGCGGTATCAATGCCATCCTTGGTAAATATCGCTTCGAACGCGGCTTTTTCGGGCTTTGGCCGGTATCCTGCGTGCTCGACCCCATAGATGGCATCGAACAGCCCACTCAGGCCCCGTGCCTCCAAGACCCGCTCAGCATAAGGCGCACTCCCATTCGTGTAGACGATGCGACGTCCGGGCAGGGACCGGATGTGGTCGGCAAGTTCGGCGTCAGGGTCCATGTGGCTCATGTCCACCTGATGGACGGCATGAAGATACGGATCGGGGTCCAAGTTGTGTTCGGCCATCAACCCGGCCAGCGTGGTGCCATATTGCCGCCAGTAATGCGAGCGAAGCCGATCCGCTTCGACTCGGTCGACGCCAATAGCCTGCACCACGTAATCCGTCATCAGCACCTCGATCTGATCGAACAGGCGCATATGAGGCGGGTAAAGAGTGTTGTCGAGGTCGAACACCCATTGGGTGACGTGAGCAAAGGAAGGTTTGACCATGGCTTTGGGTTTAGGGCGCGGGCGCATGGTTTTCAATGGTGCACTTGATTGCGGGGGCCAGAGGCGGATAGACATGTCCGAACGAGGAGACAAAACACCCCATGCCGCAATCCCGACAACCCAACAAAGACGCCTACAGCCTTATTCTCGAAGCGATTGACGTGGGCGTGTACAAGCCCGGCGACCGATTGGTCGAAAGTGAGTTGGCGGAACGTTTCGGCGTGTCCCGCACACCGATCCGCGAAGCGCTGCAGCGGCTGGAGACGCAATCCCTGCTGGAACGCGACGGGCGTTCGCTGATCGTGGCCTCGTTGGACCACAATCAGATGGCCGAATTGTATGTTGTGCGGCGCGAGCTTGAAGGGTTGGCAGCAAAGCTGGCTGCAAAGCATGCCACCGAGGAAGAAATCAAAGTGCTTCAGGATATGGTTGAAGCAGATGATGCGCTGGTGAACGACCCGTCGGCGCTGTCTCGGGCGAACCGTCGGTTTCATGAACAGATCCATCTGGCCTCGCACAACCGGTATCTGGTGCAGCAACTGGACCTTGTTCATCGGACCATGGCGTTGATGGCGACCACATCCCTGGCCGTCCAGGGGCGCGGTGAGATCGCGCAAAGCGAACACAAAGGCATTGTCGAGGCGATCGCCGCGCGGGATGAAGAGGCCGCCGAACGCGCGCTGAAGGACCATATCTCTGTCGCGTTCATGACACGTCTGAAACAGGATGCGGTGCTGCGCGAGAACTGATTTCTAGAGCGGCTTAACTTCTTCACTGGCCTGCCCATGCTGGGTTTTGTCCCAGAAGAACGGGTTGCTGGCCAATTCCCACAGCGCTTTGTAGGCGGCGAGAACGCCAAGTGGAAAATACAGAGGCATGGTCGGAACCCATAGCATGAGGAACCGCCTTTCCCGAGCGCTAACCGCGAGCATTCCGGCAATCAAATTCGTGAGTTCGGCAGCAAGAAAAAGGCTGAGCAAGGCGTAGAACACACCTTTGGACAAGATTGGATCGAACGGGCCTGCAATGCCCAACGTCGCCAGCCAGAACACCCACAGCACAGGGGCCAGCAGAAACTGACCGATGGTGCCAAGAAAAAACGCCTGGACCCCAAGAAAACGCTTTAGCCCAAGTTCCCTGAGCAAACGCATCGGCGCGCGCATATGAACCAGATAGGTCACCATGAAACCCTTGAGCCAGCGCGAGCGCTGTTTGACCCATGGCCAAGCGCGAAAGTTCGCTTCTTCATATGTCGTGGTATCGACCATCTCGGTCCGATAACCCGCGCGACTGAGGCGGACACCCAGATCAGCGTCTTCGGTCACGTTGTGGGCATCCCAGCCGCCTAGTTCCAACAGTTTATCTCTGCGGAAAAAGAAGGTCGTGCCGCCAAGCGGAACTACCAGACCCAGACGCGCAATACCCTGCAGGATAATCCGAAACCAGCTGTTGTATTCGATGGTAAAACACCGTGATCGCCAGTTGGTTCGGGGATTGTAGTAATCCAGAACGCCTTGCAAACAGACAACATCCTCACCGGCCCGTGCGAAATGCCCGACGACGCGTTCTATCTGATCGGGCTGCGGAGCGTCCTCGGCATCCCAAACGCCCAGAATGTCGCCACGGCAAAAATTCAGCGCGTAATTCATCGCGCGGGGCTTTGTGGTTAGCCCGTTTAGTTCAGGGACTTCAACGGTACTTATCCAACTGGGCAGATTGACCTTTTTCAGCGCGGTGCGCGTGACATTATCCGAAACTTCGAGAACCAGAATGACGTCGAGCAAGGCTTTGGGATACGTCAGGCGATGAAGCCGCTTTATCAGAGCGCCTGCGATCTCTCTTTCTTTGTAAAGTGGCACCATGACCGAAACACGTGGTAATCGCAGCGGTACCGGAACGGTTTCGGAGTTTGTACGATTCTGCCTGCGTTGCCCAAGGAACGAGAGTAATCCGGCCAGGCGCAAAACCATAAACAGGACCAGGGAAGCAACGGCGGCAGTCAGAAGGATGGTCAGACCGGCAACAGGGAAGGCCGCCAAAAAACAAACGAGCCCGACCAGCGCCACGACAGGCCCCGCGCGGGCCGTTGGCGTCCAGGACCGGCAGCTTTGATCCTCATCAACCCGCGTTTCCGCAGCCTCGGCCAGCGCACCGGAGAAGGTTTGGGCAATTGCCCGATCAATCTGGCTTGCCGACGCAAGCACGGGTGCAATTGTGTGTTCGGTGTCCGACAACGCGGCACGAACAGCAGCAAAGCGATCCGGGCACGCGGTTGCCACCAACAAAATCGGCCCGATGCGCTGCCATGGGACCACATTGTGTTCCAACCAGAAGTCGACAGGTCTGATGTCACACAAATCCCGCGGCGGCGCCATGTTTTCGAGGTCTGCTATTTGCAGGCAGTGCTGTTCCGATAGCGCTTCCATGACCTCCTGGCGGCTGACCCAGCCTTCACCCACAAGAATCTCGCCCAGCGGGGCCTGTTGTCTGGATTGCAGATGCAGCGCTTTTTCCAGTTGCGGGGGAGTAATGCAACCACGCTCAACCAGGCAGGTGCCCAGGGGTTTTCGCGCCCGAACAGAAATCGGCGCGGCGCGCGCGAATTGCTGCAGGTTCAGTTCGACCATAAAAAAACCCTGACGCGGTGACCCGGCGTCAGGGTTGCTCAATCAAGGTTAACAGCGGGTTAACATCGAACGATGAGGCGATTAAGCCTTCGCCTTCCGACCCGCCATCGCCTCGGCAAAGCGTTCGAACAGGTAGAAGCTGTCCTGCGGGCCGGGCGAAGCTTCGGGGTGGTACTGAACCGAATAGACCGGGCGATCCGACATCCGAATGCCGCAGTTCGATCCGTCAAACAGTGAGCGGTGTGTCTCGACTACGCCTTCAGGCAGGGATTGTGCATCCACCGCAAAACCGTGGTTCATCGAGGTGATTTCGACCTTGCCGGTATCCAGATCCTTGACAGGGTGGTTCGCGCCGTGGTGGCCGTGGTTCATCTTGACGGTCTGACCGCCCAGAGCCAGCGCCAGCATCTGGTGGCCCAGACAAATACCAAAGACGGGCAGGTCAGTGGTGTCCAAAACCTCTTTGATCATAGGCACCGCGTATTCACCCGTGGCCGCCGGGTCGCCGGGGCCGTTCGACAGGAAAACGCCGTCGGGGTTGTGGGCCAACACTTCGGCGGCGGTGGCCGTGGCCGGCAGTACGGTCACATCGCAACCAGCGGAGGCGAGGCAGCGCAGAATGTTCCGCTTTGCGCCGAAATCGACGGCGACGACCTTATGCACGGGGGCTTCCTGACGCTTGTAGCCGTCCGGCCAAGCCCACCGCATCTCGTCCCAGCGATAGCTTTGGGCGCAGGTGACGTCTTTGGCCAGGTCCATACCTTCGAGACCGGCAAAGCCACGTGCGGCAGCGACCAGAGCCTCGATGTCGAAATTGCCCTCGGGATCATGCGCCAGCGCCACATGTGGTGCGCCCTGCTGACGGATGGCACGGGTCAGGCGACGGGTGTCAACGCCACCGATGGCGATCCGTCCGCGGCGTTCAAGCCATGTTTTCAGTTCTTCGGCCGAGCGCCAGTTCGACGGCTCTGTCGGGTCCCACTTGACCACCATTCCGGCCGCAACCGGGTCGCCGGTCTCGTCATCCTCGGGGTTCACACCTACATTACCAATATGAGGGAATGTGAAGGTCACGATCTGTCCCGCGTAGGAGGGGTCGGTCATGATTTCCTGATAACCGGTCATGGCGGTGTTGAAGCACAGTTCGGCAACGGTCTGGCCGGTGGCGCCGAAGCCCATACCGTAGAACAATGTACCGTCGGCCAATGCCAGACATGCGGTGGGCTTGGACGGGGCGTTCTGGGCCATGGCGCGACTCTCCTGCAAGGTAAACCGGCGCATACCTAAGGGGGTTGAACGCTCGGGTCAAGTCTGTTCAATTTTTGGGCTATTGTTTTAAATCAATGGGTTAGGTATATTGACCCCCTGTTGTATCGCGCTTTTTGTTTCGATATGGTCAGGGTTCCTTTGCCATGGGGATGGACAGAACATATGGATATGCGATCAAGGGTCAACACAGCCCTTAAGCAAGCAATGAAAGATAAGGACGCCGAGCGGTTGTCGACGCTGCGGCTGATTAATGCTGCGATCAAGGATCGTGACATCGCCTCGCGTGCGTCTGATAACGAAGAAGCCAAAGGTTGCGGCGACGCCGAGGTGCTTGAAATCCTTGGTAAAATGACCAAACAACGCAAGGAAAGCGCCCGTGCCTACGAAGAGGGCGGCCGGCTGGATCTGGCCGAGCGGGAGCTGCGCGAGGTCGAGGTCATCGAGGAATTCCTGCCCAAGCAATTGGACGATGACGAAGTAACCAAAGCCATTCAGACCGCGATCACTGCCACGGGCGCCGGTTCGATCCGCGATATGGGCAAGGTGATGGGCGAGCTCAAAACCCGTTACACCGGCCAGATGGACTTCGGTAAGGTCGGCCCAATGGTCAAGGATCAGCTCTGCGCCTCAAACGGCGGCTGCTGAGCGCTAATCAATCAGAGAATTCTAAGGCTGCGCGACCGGTTCGCGCAGTTTTTTTGTGAGCTCATCATAAAGAGCAATTCGCTCTTCTTCCGACAGAAAAGCACCGATTTCCACTTCGCGCCCCTCTCCGATCAGCGTGACGTAGTTGGGAACCGGGCCTCCATACACGTGCATCTCGGGGCGCGCCCAATAGCGATTGCAGCTCCACTCTTGCTGACCCCGACGCGGATGGTGGTGCACCAACCGGGCCTGCGTGCCGTTCAGCGTCAGAATCTCGAACACGCTGCGTGCCTTGTAATTGGACTGAATCGCCAGCCATAGCCCCAGGACTGTCACAAGTAAAAAGGGCAGCAATCCCCACAGAAGAACCGAGCCAAGCACGGCGAGAAGGGGAATCAGGCCAAACAGGAATACGGAAAACACCACCCACATGGCCCAGCGTGGGGGCAGGGAGTTATGTGGCCACAGGCGCAACTCCTGCTCGGAACTGGAGGTTTGATTCCATCGGTAAGGCATGGTTCAAAAATAGCGCAACACCATCGGGTGTCGAATGGGAAAGATCAGGTGACGTGGCCGACTCTGGCCCAGGACAAAGCGTCGTCAAGGCGGTCATCGCCCCAAAAAACCTCTCCGCGCACGACTAGGCTGGGGGCACCAAATACGCCCAGCTTCGTGGCCTGATCGGTTTGCGTTTCCAGCGCCGCAACTGTGTCGGGGCTGCGGGCACGGGCCAGCGTCAGGCGCGGGTCCTGCTGGCAGCGGTGCAGGGCTTCGGATATGGCCGCTTCGCTTCCGGCTTCGATCCCGTCTTCGAACCAGATGCGGTACAGGTTCTGTGTAAATGCTTTGCCCCAACCGTCCGACATCCCCAGCAAGGCCACCTGATTGGCCAGAGCGAGATCCGAGATCGGATAGGGCGCGGGAAGCTGGGCATGAAGGTGATACTTGGCGGCGCGTCGTTCGATGTCGCGCCACATATACGCGGATTTTATCGGCTTGCCTGCGAAGGGAATATTCTTCTGTTCGGACATCACGGTGCGCACGTTGAACGGTCGCCAGTTGACCGTCGCGTCATGTTCGTCGCACCATTCATCGAGGCGCATGATCGTCAGGTAGCTGTAAGTGCTGCCAATGGAATACCAAAAATCTAATTCGGGCATCTGTTTACTCCGATCGCAGAGTTTCAGAATGCATGATACCCTAAAACCGTCAGGTTTTCGAATTTGCCCTAAAAGCGGGCGGCCAGCCCGCTAATGACCGGTAACTTAAAACAGAGCTTTTTCGATGGGTTGCGCTGGTTGAGGTGCAACCCCACATTCGGTTATCTGACGCAGATCGATTTCGATTGTCCGGCACAAGGCCGAGATTGGGACATCGGTGACATCGCCTTCGAACGGATCTTCCATTGAGGCGCTGACGCGTTCGGTGACGAAGAAAATCCAGCACACCAAAGCGCCAAACGGGGCAAAGGTGAGCCAGTCGACCATCACGGCCTTCATCATCGAAACGTCGTCCCCGGTAATGACCGAACGCTCGTCGTTGAAGGCAAGAGGCAGCATGAAGATGAAGATCCAGCTGAACATGCGGCCGACTTCGGCCACCTGGCGGGGAAAGGGGGTGTTCTTGAGACGCTCACACTGACCTTGAGCCGCTGTGAACCGGCCCAGGCGGTCCATCAGCGATACGTGCCAGTAGGGTGAGATCTTGCCGTCCTGCGCCATTCCCGACAGCCGCCGGGCCTGCAGGTTCAGTAGGCAGGCTGCGCGATTATTCTTTCCCTCAAGGCGCGGCAAGTCCATGTCCAATTGGCTTTTCTGCCAGTTCTCGGGTTTCTGATGCAGCTCTTCACGGTCGGACAACGGCGAATGGCCGAACATCCAAGGCCTGCGTGTGCGTCCACTGGGGGAAGGTTGGCGCAGTTGATAGGCCAGCATGTTCAGCCAGGCGATATGCCGTTCAACCAACTCGCACCTCAGCTCTGGTTCGATCTGAGTGCCGTCCGGTTGGACGAGCGTACCGATTGTGTTCCCCCAATCGCGGCTTGAATTGGCGATTTCGCCCCATACGCGTCTTGCTTCTGTCCAACGCCCATACGCGGATGTGTTCTTGAACCCCAGGAAGAACGCAACGGCCAATCCCAGCATGGCGACCGGCGGGCTGGGGTTCGAAATCAGGTCAATTGGGGTGAGCTCATCGACCACCAAAACCAGAAAGATCCACGCCAGCACGATACAGATAAAGCCAGCGGATCCTTTGATGAGCTTCCGAATAGAAATGCCGTCGTGAAGTAACATGGTTAAGTATCGTCTGCTTGGGCGTCGCTAATTCCTGTTTTTGAATACTATTCGGACGATCTTGCGTGTGTCTACGTGTGCGTCGCAACAGGCAGCGAAAGGCAGGCAAGAAAAAAGCCCCGCACTGGGCGGGGCTTTGATCGGTTTCTATAGTGCCGGGATCAGTGCGCGTGGCCTTTGTCCCAGTCTTCCTGCTTCGGCAGCTGCTCGAACGTGTGCTCGGGCGGTGGTGTGGGCAGGGTCCATTCCAGCGTGTCCGCGTATTCGTTCCACGGGTTCGGACGCGTCTCTTTCGCACCGCGCAGCAGGGCGTAGATCACGATGCCGAAGAACAGCAGGAACGAGGCGAACGAGATGAACGCACCAATCGACGATACAAAGTTCCACTGGGCAAATGCCTCGGGGTAATCGATGTAGCGGCGCGGCATGCCCTGACGGCCCAGGAAGTGCTGCGGGAAGAAGGTCAGGTTGGCGCCGATGAAGAACAGCCAGAAGTGAACCTTGCCCCAGAACTCGGAATACTGACGGCCCGTCATCTTGCTGAAGTAGAAGTAGACACCAGCAAAGATTGCGAAAACGGCACCCAGCGACATCACGTAGTGGAAGTGCGCAACGACGTAGTAGGTGTCGTGATAGGCACGGTCCACACCAGCCTGCGACAGCACAACGCCAGTCACACCGCCAACGGTGAACAGGAACAGGAAACCAAAGGCGAACAGCATCGGCGTCTTGAACTCGATGGAACCGCCCCACATGGTCGCAATCCACGAAAAGACCTTAACGCCGGTCGGAACCGCGATGACCATCGTGGCCAGCATGAAATACGCCTGCTGACGCAGCGACATGCCAACGGTGTACATGTGGTGCGCCCAAACGACGAAGCCCAGAACACCAATCGCGATGATCGCCCAGACCATCGGCAGGTAACCGAAGATCGGCTTGCGTGCGAAGGTCGCAATCACGTGGCTGATGATGCCAAAACCGGGCAGGATCACGATATACACTTCCGGGTGGCCGAAGAACCACAGGATGTGCTGATACAGGATCGGGTCGCCGCCACCGGCCGGATCAAAGAAGGTGAAGCCGAAGTTGCGGTCCATCAGCAACATGGTGATCGCGCCCGCCAGAACCGGCAGCGACAGCAGAATCAGCCACGAAGTCACGAAGATCGACCAGCTGAAAAGAGGCACCTTGAACAGGGTCATGCCCGGGGCACGCATGTTCAGGAAGGTGGTGATCATGTTGATCGCGCCGAGGATCGAGGAGGCGCCCGATACGTGCACGGCGAAGATCGCAAGGTCCATGGACATGCCGCCTTCGGTCGTCGACAGCGGTGGGTAAAGCACCCAGCCCACGCCCGAACCCAGCTGGTCGTTACCGCCGGGGCTCAGCAGCGAGGCCACGCCCAGCGACGTACCAGCGACATACAGCCAAAAGGACAGGTTATTCATCCGCGGGAACGCCATATCCGGCGCACCGATCTGCAACGGCATGAAATAGTTGCCAAATCCACCGAAGAGGGCAGGGATAACAACGAAGAACATCATCAGAACACCGTGGTAGGTGATCATAACGTTCCACAGGTGTCCGTTGGGGGTACATGGGTCGGCCATGAAGCCTTCCAGGCACATGTACTGAACACCGGGGTGCATCAGTTCGAGCCGCATGTAGACGGTCATCAGAACCGAGATCAGACCGGCAAGTGCCGAGACGACCAAGTAGAGAATCCCGATGTCCTTGTGGTTGGTCGACATGAACCAGCGCTGGAAAAAGCTGCGCTCGTCTTCATGCCCATGACCATGAATGGCTGCGTCTGCCATTAGGTGCCTCCTGTTGCAACTACACCGCACAGTTGGACCTCTCCAACGCGCGGGATTCCTGCTGGTTTTAGAATGCGCAGAGGGCACCTTCAATGGTCGAGTTTGATCTGGATCAAGATTAATTGTCGCGGGTAGGAGGCTGACCCGCGGAAAATCGACCAAATTCCGCACTCATTTGGGGATCCGCGCCGGGAATTCAAGGGGGCGAGCCTTTGAGTGCTTTCGCCGCTTGACCCGCGCCCAGGTGCGCCGCAGAACTGTGGCGACGTTGCAACCGGAGACTTGAAATGGCCGCATATGATCCCGAGAACATCTTTGCCAAGATTTTGCGTGGGGAAATCCCTTCGACCCGTGTGTACGAAGATAACGAAACGCTGGCGTTCATGGACATCATGCCACGGGCGGACGGGCATTTGTTGGTGATCCCGAAAACGCCGTGCCGCAACATTCTGGACGCCTCGCCCGAGCAACTGGCAGCCGTGATGGCAACAGTTCAGAAACTGGCGAAGGCTGTGGTCAAGGCATTCGATGCGGATGGCGTCACGATCCAGCAATTCAATGAGGCCGCCGGTGGTCAGGAAGTGTTCCACCTGCATTTCCACATCCTGCCGCGCTATGACGGTGTCGCGGTGCGTGCGCCCGGAACGATGGGCGACTTTGATCTGATCGCAGAGCATGGCGAAAAGGTCAAAGCCGCGCTGAACTGAGCGACCCGATTTACTTTGTATTCGAGTGCGCACCCATGCATTCGCTATGGTTACCAAAGGCGTGAAGCACGGCGCAGACGTGGTCGTGCTTTCCGTCGCAAGCCGCTGAAATTCGGGTCAGTTCAGCCTCGAGATTTTGCAGGCGGGCAATACGGTCCCTGAGGTCGGCCCGTTGCTTCTCGGCAATTTCGTGTGCCCGGTTGAGGTCGCTGCCCGACGCGCCCTCAAGGGACAGCAAGCCCACGACATCGGCCAGCGGCAATCCCAAATCACGGCAATGGCGAATAAAGAGCAGCCGTTTCAATGCTGTCTCATCATACCTGCGCTGATTGCCCGCCGTTCGCTCTGGCTTGGGCAACAGCCCTTTGTCTTCATAAAACCGGATCGTCGGAACTTTTACCCCGGTCCGGCGCGACAGACTTCCAATCGAATGCATATTTTTTGCCTTGGGCTCTTGAACCTCTAGTAACTAGAGGAATTACATGCGGTGTGGAGTCGTAACAAGGGACACACAAAAAAGATGCCGCATGATCATTCTCACAAGGGGCACAGTCACGCGCACACTCACATCGACCCCGAAGCAGGGGATGCGCGAGTGATTTGGGCGATTGCCGTCAACATGTTCCTGACACTGGCGCAGGTTGTAGGGGGTATCTTCTCTGGGTCGCTGGCGCTGATCGCGGATGCCCTGCACAATTTCTCGGATGCTATTGCGTTGGTCATCGCCTTTTTCGCCCGCAAGATTGCCCGGCGTCCGGCAGATCCCCGCATGAGCTTTGGCTATGGCCGGGCCGAGGTCGTCGCCGCACTGGTCAATTACACAACATTGATCGTGCTGTCAGTGTACCTGTTCTACGAAGGCGTCATGCGGTTTTTCGAACCAGAGCCCATTAACGGCTGGATCGTCGTCTGGATCGCAGCCTTGGCCCTGATCGTAGACCTCATCACTGCTGCGCTGACCTATACGATGGCCAAGGAAAGCATGAACATTCGGGCGGCCTTTCTACATAACGTAGCTGACGCTTTGGGCTCCGTTGCAGTCATCATCGCCGGCAGCGCGGTGATCCTGTTCAACTGGACATGGGTGGACCCGACAGTCACGATCATGATTTCTATCTACATCCTGTGGCACGTCAAAAGCGAGATTGGCGAAACCATCCGCGTCCTGATGCTGGCCGCGCCGCCCGAACTCGACCCCGAAGAGGTTGCCTCCGCCATTGAGAGCCTGCCAGGTGTCGCCGAGGTTCACCATATCCACCTTTGGAGCATGCAGGAGCGCGAACCCGCTCTGACGGCCCATCTAGTCATTGAAACCCAAGCTTGGTCACGCGCAGAAGGGGTCAGGTCCAACGTCAGGCAAGCGCTGAGTGATCGGTTCGGTATCGGGCACGCGACGCTGGAGATCGAACAGGAGGATTGCGCCTGCGTCGGGTCATCGCGTTTCGGGCATGGGGAAGGCTAAGCGCGGTGTGGGATGAGAATTGCCGCTCCGATTTGGGGTCGGAACGGCAGACTCGTTAACAAAGAACTTTTCCGACTTCATGGGATGACCCAAGATCACCGGTTAACACACCACTCACTCTAAGAACGGTAAATTCATATTACCCTTAAACGCGCGGGATGTATCTATTTGAGTGAGTTTTTAGTAATTTTACGCCAATTAAACCGTAGCTATTGGGAAATTTTCGATCGCTATGGAAACAGAAGGTGGCTGTTTCCCGGTATTGTTAACCTATAGTTAATACTAAATGATTCGCAGTATCACGCGTTGATCTGGTCAAAAATTTCCGAAAAGGTTTTTTGCAAAGCTATGTCTACATCGGCCAAAGTGACCGGCAGACCCAAGTCGACCAGTGACGTCACTCCATGTTCGGTGATGCCGCAGGGCACAATGCCCGAGAAGTGATCCAGATCCGGTTCAACGTTGATCGATATTCCGTGGAAGCTGACCCATTTGCGCAAACGCAACCCGATGGCGGCTACCTTGTCTTCCGCAGGTTTGCCGGATGCGGTCAAAGGTTTATCGTTGCGTCGCACCCAAACCCCGACGCGACCGTCCCGGATTTCCCCGTGCACGTTGAACTCGGCAAGCGCCGCGATCACCCATTCTTCAAGTTGCTTGACGAAACGGCGCACGTCTTTGCCGCGTTTGTTCAGATCAAGCATGACATACGCTACACGTTGGCCGGGACCGTGATAGGTATACTCGCCGCCGCGTTTGGCCTCATATACCGGAAAGCGATCCGGATCGGTCAGATCCTCGATCCGGGCCGATGTACCAGCAGTATAAAGTGGCGGGTGCTCCAGCAGCCAGACGCATTCGTCTGCTTCGCCAGCCGCAATCGCGGCCACGCGCGCCTCCATAAAGGCGACAGCATCGTTGTAGTCGGTCAGCCCGTCAGTGATCTTCCATTCCATGGCGGTTCCTTATCGCTGGGGCAGGGCGAAGAAAAGAGGTCACGCGGCCTCGGCCAGGCACCGCTGCAGAACGTTCGTGTACGTCTCGGTCCCCTGAGCCCCTGTGACCAAGTACTTCCCACCGAACACCATTGAAGGGACACCGGAAACACCGTTGTTCGTCCAGAATTGCTGTTTCTCACGAACCGGGGCGACGTGATTGCCAGATTCCAGAGCCGCGCGGGCCGCTGCCCGGTCCAGCTCTGCGGCCTGGACGGCATCCAGCAGGACTTCGATCTTGGAGACGTCCTTTTGGTCGGTGAAATATGCCGCGAAAAGGGCCATCTTCAGAGGATGCTGGCGACCCTGAGACTCGGCCCAGTCCAACAGTTGATGCGCGGCAAAAGTGTTCACCATGCGGCTGTCATCACTGAAATTGAAGGTAAAACCAAGTTCATCCCCGAGCTGGGTCAGCCGGTCACGCGCCTGCTGGCTTTGTTCGGCTGTCGAACCGTACTTTTCCATGATGTGCTCTCGCAGGTTCTGACCTTCGGCGGGCATGTTCGGGTTCAGCTCGAACGGATGCCATCTGAGCTGAGCCAGTACGTTTTGTTCCCGCAAAGCCTGGTCTAGTTGGCGAAAGCCAACGATGCACCACGGGCAGACAACGTCCGAGACGATATCAATCTGAACAATTGGACGTGATTCTTGCGCGGTCATGGACGGGCTCCGAGAACAGGGGCGATTAGCGATGTACGCGCTACAGATATGGGCAGTAAAGAGGAATTCAAACCAGCGTGTTTTTTGCCTCTTCACATCCTGTTCGCCACCGTCTATACGCGCCTCTACCAAGTCACTGGCAGTGCGGTCGTGGCGGAATTGGTAGACGCGCAGCGTTGAGGTCGCTGTGGGGTAACTCCCGTGGAAGTTCGAGTCTTCTCGACCGCACCAACATCTAACCCAAACTGATGAATTGTCAGTGCATCTGCTGTGTACAGTTGCACCAGTTCGCGTTGGAATGCTCTCCCGGCAATTTCCTGTCTCGCCCGCGCGGATCGGGATGTGTATGTGTGAGGCAAGACAGTTTCGGGAAGGGTATTAATGTCTCAGTCGATCACCGTATTCACAACGATGAAGAACGAAGGCCCTTACATGCTGGAATGGGTCGCGTTCCACAAAACGTTGGGTGTCGATCATTTTGTGATCTTCACCAATGACTGTGACGACGGAACGGACAAGATTGCAGTTAGGTTGCAAGAGCTGGGCCTGGCCACCCATGTCAGCAACGAGGTGAAAGAGGGCGGGAATCCTCAGCACCAGATGCTGCGCCGTGCGCGGCGCCAACCCAAGGTCAAAGAGGCCGAGTGGCTGCTGTGTCTGGACGTGGACGAATTCTGGAATATCCGCTGCGGCGACAATGGTTTTGGTGCTCTGATCGCTGAAGTCGAAAGCCGGGCAGGGCAGCCGGTCGACGCTATCTCGTTTGCGTGGAAATTGTTTGGGAGTTCCGGGAACATCAGTTTTGAGGACAGGCCGGTGACCGAAACCTTTTCGATGAGCGATCAGGAGTATCCCTATCATTCGGGCCGCGCCTACGGTCTGAAAACGCTGTTTCGGAACAACGGCAAGTTTACGCGATTTGGGCCGCATCGCCCGAAAGGGTTCGAAGAGGAAAAAGCGTCCGAGATTGCCTGGTCCGATGCTGGCGGCAAACTGTTCCCGGCTGAGAAGGTCGGCTGGCGGGCATGGCGCAGGTTTGACCATTCGCTGGGGCGGCTTCATCACTATTCGGTTCGGTCTATGGACGGTTTCCTGATCAAGCGTGATCGGGGGCGGACGAACCATATCAAGGTGGATCAGGGGCAGTCCTACTGGCAGGACATGAATGCCAACAAAGAGACCGACCAGTCCATCCTGCCCGCGGTGCGCCGCGCTGCGCCATTGCTGGAAGAGTTGAAATCGGATGCGGAACTAAAAGAGCTGCACGCGCAGGCCTGCGATTGGCATCGCGCCAAGGTGTCCGAAATCAAGATGCGTCCGGAATGGGTCGAGTTTCGCTCATGGCTGGCCGACAATCTGATCTGATGGCCATGGCAGACGAACTTTCAAAAGAGCAGCTGAAACCGGAACATCCCGACCGCAAGACCGGGTATGAGCGTATTCTGACCGACCCCGCTCCGCCATGGTTTGTAGAGCTTTATCCCGGTGGAGACGGAACCGGTTTCCTGCAAAAGCTGGAGCGTCATTCGATCCTGTTCCATCAGCGCGACACCACACGGCTGGTGGTCAGCTTCGACAATATCGCAAATGCCAACGACCTGTCATTCGCGCGCGAGCCTTGGGGGTGGAAGTTCTTTCGGGACGAAGGGTGGTCTCACATGGGGGTCTTTGCGCGCACCAAAGCGTGGTATCGCGACGCCGAGGTCCTTTCGTATTTCGAAAGCAAGGTCGCTGAAGGGTTTTTTGAGCGGTTCGATCAGGTCGTTTTCGCGGGTGCGTCGATGGGGGGCTTTGGGGCTTTGACTTTTTCGGCGCATGTTCCCGGCGCTAACGTGATTGCATTCAACCCGCAAACGACGCTCGATGAACGACTTGTGCCCTGGGAAACGCGGTATCGGTTCGGTCGTGTGCAGGACTGGGACCTGCCGATGAGCGATGCGGCGCAGACGGTTCAGGCTGCGGGTAAGGTCTACGTGTTCTATGACCCGTTATTCGATCTGGACCGCCAGCAGGTTGGGCGTCTGCAAGGCGACAACGTGATGTTGCTCAAGACGTGGTATTCGAACCACTTTGCTGCGCCGATGCTTCGAAAACTCGATATCCTAAAGCCGGTCATGCTGGGGGCGATGGATGGATCGTTGGATTCAACCGAGTATTACAGGATGATGCGCGCGCGGCGCCGACTGCCACTGTATATGCGGGGGATCGAAGCCGCCGGAGGGGAGCGGCACCCGGATTTGGTGCAGCGGGCGAGGCAGCGGTTTCGCCGACTGCGCCGACAAGCGATGGCCGAGATGGCAAAGGATGCCCAATGACCCCCGCCAAGGGCGTGTTCATCGGCCAGCGGAAGGACCGCATGGGCGCACGGTTGCTGATGATGCTGACCTGCATACGTCTGGCCGAGGATTTTGGTACAACCTTTCGGGTGAACTGGTTCCCTCAGGGAGCTGATGCACCGGAACTGAATCACCCACAGGAGCTGTTTGCGCAAGGATGGATGGATGAACACTTCCTGAGCCAGGAGGCATTCAGCGCCCTTGCGCAGGATGCTCTACCAATCTGGTCTTTTCAGAACGACGCGTCACCTGATCGCCTGATCGCACATCTCAATTCCGGCAGTTCGGTGCTGGTTGAGGAAGGGTTCGAGGTTCTGGCTTTTCCCTGGGAAGATATCGAAGCCATTCGCCCAAGATACCGCGACTTTATCCGACAGGTCGGATTCACCGAAGAAATCCGCAAAGTGATGGACCGCGCGGATGCCAAGCTGTCAGGGCAGGGCGTGTCGGCCTATCATATCCGCCGCGGCGACATTCTGAACGGATTACCATGGAAACACACGACCTGGCCCGCGAAAATCGAGCCAGAAGAGTTGTATGAGGCGCATCTAGAGAAAAATGCCGATAAGACAGCGATCATGTTTTCTGATCAGCCCGAGCTGGTCAGGCGGTTCCAGAAACGGTTTCCGAACCTGCTGCAAATGTCCGACATCGCCGATGTGTCCGGGATGACCCGAGCCAAGCGCGACTTTCTGGAGCTTTATACGATGTCGCGGGCGGATCAGGTAATTGCGCCGGTCATCTCTGCCTTCTCCATGGCCGCCGCCCGCATCTCGGGGCAGCAGCGCAAAGTGTTTCGGGATGTGTTGACCGAGGAAGAGATTGCTCGGGCGAATGAAGTCACTATTAAAAAACTGCACGCAGGTTCAAATGGGTTTTTGAACGCATCCGAAGCGTCGCACATTTATTCCAAAGCGCTGTTTCACATGAACCGATTGCATTCGGACGATCGGACTGTCGAGGCGACGAGTATCGCAGCGCGGCTTCTGGAAGACGGCGCGGACAACGCATTTCTTCCTCTTCTTCAGGCGCTTAACCTGTTTTATGCAGGTAAATGGGATGCGTCTGCCGAAATGGTCGAAAAGGCCCTGCAAGACCCCAATGTTTGGCCTGAAGACCACGCGGTCTGCGGTGCCATGAAGGCCGCGGTATTGGGGGAAAAGCGAAAGCGCTGGCAGGCAGGGCAGGCATTCAGTCGCGCGTTTTGGGCTAAGCCGATCAGACCGGACGTTTTGGTTTTCGGCTCTCGGGTCGTTTATCGGGACCAAATCTCGCTGCGGCTGTTTCCTCCTACCGACTGGTCGCTGCAAAAGGTGATCCGCAGGCCGTGGTTCAACTTCAATTCCCATGTTGCTCAGCGCAAAGTATTGGTGCGCCTTCCATGCAATTTTGATTTCCTGCTGCTGGACTGGTCAGAACTTTCTCTGGACCAAAAGGCTCGCAGACTGTTCGAAAACCAACCGCGTCTGAATCAGCTGCATGATGGGCTTGTTCGCATGACCGACATCCCGGAATCGGACCCGCGCGTTCAGAGTTTCAGTGCCAAACTGGCTGTACATATGGGTGAGACTTCGATTGCAAAGGCAATTGATTCAACGCGGATGGTTTTGGCCAGTGTGCCAGACAATCCGCTCTATCATAAACGATTGGCCGAGCTCCTTCAGGCCGACGGAAACGGGTCTGCGGCTCGGATCACAATGGCGGATGCGTTGGCGTGCGACCCGGGCAACGCCTTTCTGGTTTTTGCGATGGGGCAGCTGCTGGAAAAGAACGGAGCAGTGGAACAGGGTCAGAACCAGATCATTCAGGCGGCAGAGCTTGACGACAACACAGCAGCCATTCAAGGCGAGGCCGGGCGCATTTTGTTGCAGCGCGGTGAAAAAGACGCGGCCCGTGCGTTTCTGCAAAAAGCACGGGACTTGTGCCCGACGCTCAAGAGGTTTTCCAATCAGTTAAAGCGGGCCGGAGGGTAAATGATCGCATTTCCCCTTGGTAGTTCCATCAACTCAACGTAATTTACACACAAATTCTAAATGACCCCAATCTGCATTGGGCAACAAAAAACGAACAGGGCAGTCACGTATGGCCGATCAGGACCCGCGATACATCAGCATCACACCGATGAAGAACGAAGGCCCGTTTGTGCTGGAGTGGGTGGCGCATAATCGCGCGATTGGTGTCGACCAAATGGTTGTGATGACCAACGACTGCACGGACGGAACAGATGCTTTGTTGCAGCGCCTGGACGACACAGGCGTTCTCACCCATGTCGACAACAACTCGCGCCGGAAAACCAGCCCGCAAAAACGGGCTTACAAGACCTTTCTCAGGATGGAGGTTGCACGACCGCAGGACTGGGTCATCGTCATCGACGCCGACGAGCACATCAACGTCAAGACAGGGGATAACACTCTGCGGGCACTGACGGACGCCATCCCCGATGCAAAAACGATTTCAATGACCTGGCGGTTGTTTGGAAATGCTGGGGTCGTGCAATACGAGGATCGATTTTTGTCGGATCAGTTCCGGCAAGCGGCGCCAGAGCGGATATTTCGACCGCCTCAGGCGTGGGGCTTTAAAACCATGTTCCAACGGGGAATTTGGGACGCGCTGGGCGTTCATCGCCCCAAGCGGCCAACGGTTGAGACCATGGAAGAGTGCCACTGGTACAACGGATCGGGTCAGTTGATGCCCGAGCGCTATTTTGACAAAAGCTGGCGGTCGGCACGGGACTCTTTTGGGTATGATCTGGTGCAGGTCAACCATTACGCGTTGAAGTCCTGCGAAAGCTATCTGGTCAAAAAGATGCGCGGTCGCGCCCACCATCTGGGCGAAAGCCTTGGTTTGGAATACTGGAACATGATGAACCAGAATGCCGAGACAAATACCTCGATCGACGCCATTCTGGATCGCAAGCGCGCATATTACTATGAGATGCTGTCCGATCCCGAGACTGCTTCACTGCATCACGCATCCTGTGATCTGCATCGACGGCAGATCGAACAACTGCGCGACTTGCCCGAGATGCAAGACCTCATGCAGCAGATGACCGCAGGGTTCGCGGCAAGCCAACAGGCATGACGCGAAATTTCTCAGGGACAGGAGCGCAATAATGCTTTGGCTGCATATGGGAATGCCCAAGACCGGCACAACTGCCCTGCAGGGGTACTTGCGCGGAAATCCGGGTGTCCTGAACGAGATCGGTTTGCGGTACATGGAAACCGGCCGACGAAGGCTAGAGGGTAAGAGGCGTCTCGCGGTAAGCCACAATATCATTGCGTTTCATATCAATCAGACCTCTCAGCCGATGGATCAGTTTCGCGCTGCCATGACCAGTGAATACGATTCGCATGCCGATCAGACCTGTCTTGTATCTTCCGAGATGTTCTATTCCTGTGATCTGAACAGGTTGGCCGAAGTGTTTGCTGATATACCATCGCGATCGCTGCGGATCACATTCTATTGTCGCCGCTACTCCGACTTTTTCGAAGCGGACTACAAGCAGCGCGCCAAAAACGGGCGATTGCCCAATGGTGGGACCGAGTATATTCGCCATCAATTGGATCAGATCCGCGATAGGCCAGAAATTTATAGTCTTTCCGCCAAGCTGGCGCAGATCCGGACTGCCTTTCCTGGTGTCTCGGTGGCTCCGCTTTTGTACGAACGCTCCGAAATGGTTCAGGGCAGTGTTGTCGATGATTTCCTGTCGCGGATCGGTACGCCGCTGGAGGAAGGCCGTACCGGCGGCCATGCGTCAAACCCGTCTCAGTCGCGTGCTGCCAGCGAGGCATTTGGAATCGTCTCCCGTGCGATTGGCCGCAAGAAAAGCCGTCAATTGCGTCGGCTCGTCGTTGAGGATCCGGTTATGGTGCGCCGAAATGACGTGTTGGAACCCGACGAACGCGCGTGGCTGGACGAGTTTCTAGCCAACGAAGACATCGCGTTCCGGCAGGAGTTCTTTCCCGACCGGTCCGAACTGTTCAGCTCCAAGCAATTGGATGAAGGGGATAAGACGTTCCGCAGGGATTCGCCCGAAGAGTACGAGGCATTGCGCAAAGCGTCAGAAATCGTGTTCCGGATGGCATTGGACAGCTGACCATCATTCCGCGATAGGGATTTCCTGACGCTGCTTTCCGGTCGTCTTGTCGAAGATCAGGATGCGGTTGTCGTCGGTGACGACTGCGTACCAGTTGTTGCCGATCGTTACGGCTTGCGCCTTTGCACCGTCCGGCAACTCGATCTGGTCGGGCAGGGTGGGGGTTCTGTCCGATAGTCGGATGACAATCAGTGCGAATGTCACTAGAACCCCGCCAATCATCACCGCGGTCAGCAGCATGACCATTCTCCGCAGCAGGCGTAGCTGTGGCGTTTCCTGCGGTTCTTGGGGTTCGGAAGGGACAGTCATGGGCACCCGTCAGATTGAATTTCACATCGCGGCCGATCCGCCGCCTCGCCTTGATAAGGCGCTTTCACGGGATGTGCCAGCCGATGAAAACCTGTCCCGAACGCGGCTGACCCGGTTGATCGACGACGGTGCCGTTACGATCGACGGCGCTGAGGTCCGCGACCCCAAGTCCAAGGTGGCCGAAGGGGCGGCGATCGTCATCACTGTGGCCGAGGCTGAGGACAGCCACATAGGTCCCGAAGATATCCCGCTGGAGATTATGTTCGAAGACGCGGACCTGATCGTTATTAACAAACCGGCCGGTATGGTCGTGCACCCAGCGCCGGGATCACCCAACGGCACTCTGGTCAACGCTCTGTTGCATCATTGTGGCGAGGATCTGTCTGGCGTAGGCGGTGTCAAACGCCCCGGCATCGTGCACCGCATCGACAAAGAGACCAGCGGATTGCTGGTCGTCGCCAAGTCGGATGCGGCGCATCACGGGCTTGCGGCGCAGTTCGAAGCACATAGTGTGGAACGCTATTATCGCGCGATTTGCTATGGCGTGCCGGATGCAAATGATCCCCGGTTGCGCGGAATCAAGGGTGTCAGTTTTGAGCCGGGCAATATCATGCGCCTGACCACGCAATTGGCCCGGCATAAGACTGACCGTCAGAAACAGGCTGTGCTGTTTCATGGCGGTCGACACGCGGTGACGCGAGCGCGGTTGGTTGAGACATTTGGTCATCCTGCTGGCATCGCCTTGATTGAGTGTTGGCTGGAAACCGGCCGTACGCATCAGATTCGCGTGCATATGGCCCATGCGGGGCATGGTCTGGTCGGCGACCCTGTGTATGGTGGTAAGCGCAAACTCGCCGCAAAAGCGTTCGGTGCTGCCGCTGCCGAGGCGGTGCGTAGCTTTCCGCGACAGGCGCTTCATGCTGCCGTTTTGGGCTTTGAGCACCCTGTAACCGGTGAAACCATGCGGTTCGAGGCAGATTTACCCGATGACATAGAAAATCTGATTGAACAGTTGCGCGCGCCGCTGACATAATACGCAAAGTTATGTGAGTAACGCGTTCTTAGCTTTCCTTTATCAATCGTTAATTTCAGACTGTTAACGGTACCTCTTGAATGGATCGGGACCTGTTCCCATATCCTATGTTAACAAGGTAAACATTTGTCGGAGGGACATGAAACATGGCAAATTACGCAAATCTCCCCGCGCCGACGCCCGAGGGCGGCCTGAACCGCTATATGCAGGAAATTCGCAAGTTTCCCCTGCTAGAGCCGGAAGAAGAATACATGCTGGCCAAGCGCTGGGTCGAAGAGCAAGACACTGAGGCCGCGCATAAGATGGTCACGTCGCACTTGCGGCTAGCGGCCAAGATCGCCATGGGCTATCGCGGCTATGGACTGCCTCAAGCCGAAGTGATTTCCGAGGCCAACGTGGGCTTGATGCAAGCCGTCAAACGGTTTGATCCGGAAAAGGGATTCCGTCTGGCGACTTATGCGATGTGGTGGATCCGTGCCTCGATTCAGGAATACATCCTGCGGTCGTGGTCATTGGTAAAACTGGGCACTACGTCGGCGCAGAAGAAGCTGTTCTTCAATCTGCGCAAGGCCAAAGCCCGCATCGGCGCCTTGGAAGAAGGCGACCTGCGCCCCGAGAACGTCAAACAGATCGCCAACGATCTGGGTGTGACCGAAGAAGAAGTCATCAGCATGAACCGCCGGATGTCCGGCGGGGACGCCTCGCTGAACGCGACCGTCGGGTCCGAGGGCGAAGGCACTATGCAGTGGCAGGACTGGCTTGAGGATGAAGACGCAGACCAGGCCGGTGACTACGAAGCGCGCGATGAATTGGATGCGCGTCGTGAACTGCTGGCTGCTGCGCTGGATGTACTGAATGACCGTGAAAAGGACATCCTGACCCAACGACGTCTGATGGATCAACCCGTCACGCTGGAAGAGCTGAGCACGCAATACAACGTCAGCCGCGAACGTATCCGGCAGATCGAAGTGCGCGCGTTCGAAAAGCTGCAGAAGAAAATGCGCGAGCTTGCGCGTGAAAAAGGAATGTTGGGCACCGTCTGACCCAACAAGCATCAGCCCGCCGAATTGGCGGGCTGATTTGTTTTACGCGAAGATGAAATCGTTTTCGGACAATTGGCCAGGCCAGACGCCGGTCAGGTCAATGCTGTCGCCGTCATCCAACTCGATCGTCGTGCGGAATAGGCCACCCGAGATGTCGTCTTCGATGTCTTCAAAGCTGGAAATGCCTTCATAACCAGATAGGTCGATCTTGTCTTTTCCGACTTTGAAATCGACAATCCAGTCATCGCCGTCACCGTTTTCAAAGACGAACATGTCTTTGCCGCGACCGCCGAACAGGGTGTCATTGTCGGCTCCGCCATCGATCACATCCGACCCTCGGCCGCCGAATATCGTGTCTTCGCCCTCATCACCGCGCAGAATGTCCTTTCCGCGCCCTCCAAAGATGACATCATTACCGGCGCCACCCAGCGCTACATCATCACCTTTTCCTGTGTTGATGACATCCCGTCCGCCACCGCCATGGACAAAATCCTGACCGCGACCGGTAAAGTAAAACTCGTCCGAGTCATCGCCGAGGATGAAGTCGGTGTTTTTCTGACCCAGAATGTCGCTAACGGATACGGGCAGCAAAACGCCGTTGAGGATGTGGATGATCCCGTTGGACGCTTCCACATCAAACCCGATCAGGCCAGGGTCGGCAATGCCGTCATCCGCGTCGCCCAGGCTTGGCGGCGCGCTTTCCAAATTCAGCTCGACTGATGAGCCCTGAAGCGTCTCGATCTGAGCGCCGTTGCCCAAACCAGCCACTGCTTCGAGATCGAAAGCACCGTTAACCACATGGTACTTCAGGATGTCCGTCAACAGGGGTATCGGGTCTCCGCCACCTAACAGGGTCAGTGCTTTGACAATGTGCCCAAGCGCGCCCGCCTCGTCCGAGCCGGTGTAGCCCAACGTTTGCGCCAGACCGACGAACGCTGCGTCGTTCGGCGCGAAAACGGTCAGGCTGGCTTCAGGATCGTCCAGTGCTCCAGCCAGCCCGGCGGCGACGACGGCCTCGCGCAGGATGTCGAAATCTTCGTTGTTCTCGTCGAACGAGCCGACGGCACCACTCATTAACACGGTTCCCGTGATCGTCGGCGTCATTGTGTCTGTCGGTGTTGGCATTTCTGGCTATCTCCCACCCAGTTGGTCACAACATAAATCCCGGGCGCTCCAGCGGCACACAATGCCAATTGCCCGGTGACATAGTTGCTACGTCGGAGAAAATGAAACGGATCAAGAAATTCAGAGGATTGCTGATGTTGCGCTGATTCATCAGTGGGGAAATTGAAAGTTTTGTGTTTGTTTTTTCAGTGTGTTAGCGCTGCCGCTACTGAGCCTGCGAAACAGTGTTCGCAATCTAATTTCGACAAGCTCAATCCGGGTCCGCAGCCGTTCCCAGTGCCCTGACCGTTGTGAAAAAGTTGGATCGGGAGGAGTTTCAATCTGCCGACGCCAGCCGTTATCAAGACCAAGAAAAACCTGACTTACCCCCAGTTGATTGATACAGTTAGCGCAAGCAGTCAGACAATGAGGATGCGTCATGCAGCAGCCGGTTCAATGGGGCGTTTTGGGTGCCGCGAAGTTTGCGCGCCAACATATGGCTCCAGCAATTAACGCAGCCGATGGTGCACGGTTGGCAGGCTTGGCCACGTCGGATGCAGCCAAAGCTGAGCCGTTCCAGCGGTTCTGCCCTGATCTGACGGTTTACGGCAGCTATGACGCGCTTTTGGCGGATCCCAAGATCGAAGCAGTCTACATCCCGCTGCCCAATCACTTGCACGTCGAATGGAGTCTAAAGGCGCTGGAGGCCGGGAAACATGTGCTGTGCGAAAAGCCGATGACCATGGCGGCGACCGAGTTCGCGCCATTGATCCAAAAGAGGGATGAGACCGGTTTGCTGGCCGCCGAGGCCTATATGATCGTGCATCACCCGCAATGGCAGTTCGTGCGCCAACTGATCGCAGACGGAGCGATTGGAAAGCTCGTGCATGTAACCGGGGCATTTAGCTTTGATAATCGTGCAGACACTGGGAACATCCGCAATAGGGCAGAGACCGGCGGCGGAGGGTTGCGGGACATTGGAGTCTACGTAATCGGCAGCGCCAGGTTTGCGACGGGGCAGGAGCCTCTGTCCGTCGAATCCGCGATCCGGTGGGAGGACGGCATAGACGCCTTTACCGAAATTCGGGCGCAATTTCCGGGCTTTACCTACTCCAGCTACGTGTCCATCCGGATGCATCCGCATCAGGAAATGGTGTTTCATGGCGAAGGCGGCGTAATCCGCCTGACCGCTCCGTTCAACGCACGTGTATTCGGTGAGGCGCGGGTGGAACTACACCGACCGGGCCTTGAAGTGCAGGTCACACGCTTCCCCGGCGATGACCACTATAAGCTTCAGGTCGAAGCCTTCTGCCGTTCGGTCCGCGACGGTATCGATTACCCGTGCCCCTTGGAGTTTTCGCGCGGTACGCAGGAGATGATCGATCAGGTGTTCGAGGGCGCAGTCGCGCTCTGACTTGCCACGTCGCGCCAGGCCGGTCTAATCTGACGGTCACCCGATCAGGAGGGAGACCATGGCAGGCGGCTGGGCCCGCGACGGCGCGGTGAGTGAACAGATTGAAGCGTCCATTTCGGATGAACTGGCCCGGATGCAGGCGCAAAGGCGGCCTGTCGGGGAAAGTCTGACTCATTGCGCCGAATGTGAAGAACCGATCCCTGAGAAGCGGCGCCTAGCTTTGCCCGGGGTGAAATTGTGCCTCGATTGCCAGCAAGAGCGGGACGGGGCTTTCAAGGCCCGGTCTGGCTTAAACCGTCGCGGGTCCAAAGACAGTCAGCTGAAATAGGCAGGGCGAGAGGATGCCCGAAACCAAAGTGAAACAGCCGCTTTTGCAGAATGGGCTGGTTCTTGGGTTTTTGGCGGCGTTCTTGTGGGGCACACACAGTGTCATTGTCCGCTATTTGACCAGCGATCTCGGCGGGCTGCAGATCGCTGTGACGCGATTGTTTATCGCGGCGCTTGCCATCTATTGCATGCTGCGGGTCATGAAGGTCTCGGTGTCGATCCGGATCGGCGACTGGAACTTTCGGCTGGCCGTATTGTCCACGGTGGTCAACTACATCCTGTTTCACATCGGGCTTGAACATACAGGTGCGGCGAACGCCATGGTTCTTGAGAATACAGCGCCGTTCTTTGTGTTGGTTTTCCTGTATTTCTTTGCGGATACACCCGTAACACGCACGGATGTTCTGGCAACGGTCCTGGCAATTTTTGGCGTGTTCCTAACGGTTTA
The DNA here is from genome assembly GCF_056538705.1 of Ruegeria sp. BF12. NCBI lineage: Bacteria > Pseudomonadati > Pseudomonadota > Alphaproteobacteria > Rhodobacterales > Roseobacteraceae > Ruegeria > Ruegeria sp. BF12. The sequence continues at coordinate 92,992 of NZ_JBQFTP010000002.1, forward strand.
TCAGGATTTCCAAGGAGGTGGAGAACCTCTGTTCGGTGATCTTCTTGAAATAGGAGCGGGCCTCAGCTGGGCCGTATTCCTGATTTCCAGCAGCCGGGCGATGCGAAATTCGGAATCAACCGGCGAGCGTTTGAATTTCCTGTTCGGGATCTTCCTGTGCTCAGGGGTGTTGCTGCTTCCGTTGGCTATCTTTTCACTGCAGGTCCCAACGGCCAACGACGTGGTATTCCTGATTCTGCTAGGGGTATTGCCGACTGCCTTGGCTTACTACCTGTGGTACGAGGCTGCGGCGCGGGTTTCGACGCTGACAGCTACGTTGATGTTCGCCGCTTCCGTGGTATTCACGTTCATCAATTCGGCCTTGTTCCTGGGGGCCGCAATCACTCCGATCGCGGCCCTTGGGGCAGTGCTTATCGTGGCCGCAGTGTTCCTGACGACCAAAGCCAAAAGCGATTAATCTTCCATCGCTTCCAGCTCGTCGATAAAGCCGGAAATCATCGACAGGCCTTTGTCCCAGAACTTCGGATCGCTTGCGTCCAGTCCAAACGGGGCAAGCAGTTCCTTGTGGTGCTTCGACCCGCCGGCGCGCAGCATCTCGAAATACTTGTCCTCGAATCCTTCCGATCCGCTTGCGTAAACGGAATAGAGCGCGTTCACCAAGCCGTCGCCGAAAGCGTATGCGTAAACGTAGAAGGGTGAGTGTACGAAATGCGGGATATAGGCCCAGAAGGTTTCGTACCCATCCATGAATTCAAATGCGGGCCCAAGGCTTTCTGCCTGGACGCTCATCCACAGGGCATTGATGTCATCCGGGGTCAGTTCGCCTTCGCGGCGGGCGGCATGCAGTTTGCATTCGAAGTCGTAGAATGCGATTTGGCGAACGACCGTGTTGATCATGTCCTCGACCTTGCCGGCCAGCAGCACCTTGCGCTGTTCGGGGGTTTCGGCCTTGTCCAACATCTTGCGGAAGGTCAGCATTTCACCGAACACGGATGCCGTTTCGGCCAGCGTAAGCGGCGTTGACGACAGCATCTCGCCCTGATCGGCGGCCAGCACCTGGTGGACGCCGTGGCCCAGTTCATGCGCCAGCGTCATCACGTCGCGCGGCTTGCCCAGATAGTTGAGCATCACATAGGGGTGCACCTCGGTGACGGTCGGATGCGCAAATGCGCCCGGTGCCTTGCCCGGCTTTGCAGCTGCGTCAATCCAGCCTTTCGAGAAGAAGGGCGCCGCAATTTCACCCATGCGTGGGTCAAACGCATTGTAAGCGTTCATCACCGTCTTTTCCGCTTCGTCCCAACCGACAATGCGGGTGTCTTCCATCGGCAAGGGAGCGTTACGATCCCAAACCTGCATGACGTCCAGACCAAGCCATTTGCGTTTCAGTTCGTAATAACGATGGCTCAGTTTGGGATAGGCGGCCACAACCGCCTCACGTAGGGCTTCAACCACTTCAGGTTCCACGTCATTGGATAAATGGCGTCCGGTTTGCGCGGTCGGCATGTTGCGCCAGCGATCAACGATTTCCTTTTCCTTGGCCTGCGTGTTGTGGACGCGGGCAAAGGTCTTGATGTTGTTCTGAAACACGCTTGCCAACTCGCGCGAAGCGGCTTCACGTTTGGCGCGGTCCTGCTCGGTCAACAGGTTCAAAGTGCCTTCGATGTTCAGCTCTTCGCCGTCGACGGTGAACGTCAGACCGGCGATGGTTTCGTCGAACAGACGTTCCCAAGCATCGCCAACGACGCCGAGATCGTGGAGGAATTTTTCAAGTTCGTCAGACAGTTGATAGGGCTTCATCGCGCGAATGCGGCGGAAGACGGGCTCATAGCGCGCCAGATCGGCGTTGGCGTCAAAATGAGCCTTCAGCACGTCATCGTCGATGCGGTTGATCTCGAGCGTGAAGAACACCAGCGGGGTGGTGAAAATCGTAATCTTTTCCTGCATGTCTGACAGGAACTTGGCGCGCTCTGCGTCGGTGGTCAGCTGATAGTAGCGCAGACCAGCGAACGACATGACGCGACCTGCGATGGCGTTGATCTTTTCATTGCGTTGAACACAATTCAGAAGGCCCGCGGCGTCCAACTTTGCCAGCTTGCCCTCGTAATCTGCGGCAAACGAGGCGCATTCACCTTCCAGCCAGTCCAGATCTCGGGATAGCTCGGGCGCGTCTTCTGACGTGTACAGATCGGTCAGATCCCATTCCGGCAGGTCGCCCAGATTTTCGGCACCTCCGACTGCGTTTGCGTCACGTACGGGAAAGGGAAGGTCGCGCATGGATCACCTCGATAATAGCTTTCGCCAACATCTAGGCGCGCAAGGCGGGGATCACAAGCGGTGCATGTTCTGACCTAAGAAGACAGAACCGGTTCCGGCACCGCATCAGGCAACGCGGCCTTGAAATGAGCGGCCAGTTGGTCAAAGACCGGCCCGCGCACATCGGGCGCCTCCATCAGAACTTCGTGCTCGCCATCAGGGATTTCGACCAAAGTGCCACTGGGCCAGTTCGCCATGCGGGCGCGAATGGCCTTGCGGTCGACGATCTGTTCATGGCTGCCCAGGAAGGTCAGACTGGGAGTTTCAGGAGCTGTTTGTTCCATCAACCAAGCGCATTCATCCAACGCCTCGCGCAACCAGATTGTCGAAGGCGCGCCAAGGGCAAGTTCAGGATGTGCGGCCAACTGGTCCTTCATCATCTGGAACATTGCCGGATCGCGGGTCAGCACATTGCCTTCAAAGCATTGGGATGCGACGTAGCTCTCCAAAGACGTGGTGGGTGGAGTTTTTTCCCCCAACCCGATCCGGGGCCCCCAATAGGCAGTCAGACGGCTGAGCGGCTTCATGATCGGTGTGAAGAAGATGCCCCACATCGGTCCGGTAAACGCGCAGGCTGCGAAACAGTTCTTCTCCAACGCGGCGCGCAGGCCGATTGCACCGCCCATGGAATGTCCAATGACGAACCATGGCTTTGGCAGGTTAAGCTCGGTCGCCAGATCCAGGGTGGCCTGGACGTCCTTTTGATAGTCCGTGAACTTGTCGACGTGACCAATCCTGGGATCATCCAACAGCCGGTCCGCCAAGCCCTGACCGCGCCAGTCGACGGCCAAAAAGGCAAATCCCCTGCCGGTAAACTCGGCAGAGGCGTCGCCATATTTCTCGATGTATTCAGTACGGCCGGGGAACATCATAACCGTGCCGCAGGCATCGCCTTCGGGCAGCCAGTGGCCAACCCGAATGCGTGTATCGTCCGCTGTGTTCAGCCAATGGGCTTTACCACCGGCGGGGACGCCGGCCATGTCATCAAAGAAAGGGGCCGGCGACAGTTTCATCAGGCCAGCACCGACGCCAGCTGCATGGCCACGCCCATGTCGCCATCTACGGTCAACTTGCCGGACATGAAGGCACCGGTTGGGTTCAGTTCACCGCTGAGGATTTGTTCGAACGTCTCGGCATCCGCGCTCATGGTCACGTCGGTGTCTTCGTCGCTGACGCGCGCACCGCTTGCGTCCAGAACGATCGAGCCCAGATCGGCGATGGCAAATTTTGCCGATGCGCTAAAATCGCCGCCCGACAGTTTTTCGTTCAATGCGGCTGCGGCTTTTTCCAGAGTGTCGCTCATGATTCTCCTCACTATGTTTTGTGCGCCGGGAATGGACATCCACGGGCGCTGCGCTACACTGAACGTTGTTATGAGCATTGCAAGCACCAATCTCAAAGGTATCGTTGCGGCAACAGCGCTTCTAGTCACGTTTTCCTTCCCTTGTTCTGCACAAACGGCGGATTCCCGGGATGAGGAACAGCTATTGCAGCAATTGTCGCAGGCAACCCCCGAACAGTCGATCAACATTGATCGCCAGCTCAAGGCGTTGTGGGCGCAATCCGGATCAGCCTCGGCAGATTTACTGCTGGAGCGTGGTCGAGAGGCGCTGGATGATGGGGACACACAAGCCGCAATTGAGCATCTGACGGCGTTAACGGATCACGCGCCTCAATTTGCCGAAGGTTGGCATGTTCGGGCGTCCGTGTTCTTCGGGATCGATCGTTTCGGCATGGCCGCAGCCGATCTGGAGCATGCGCTGACGCTGAACCCGAACAATTACGAGGCCATCTACGGATTGGGCCTGATTTTCGAGATCATCGGTCAGCCCGACAAAGCTCTGGAAGCCTATGACCGTGCTTTGGCTATACATCCCCATCACGAAGAAGTAACCAATGCCGTGAATCGACTGAAGCCTCAGGTCGAGGGCTCGGCCCTCTAAAGAACCGGGGCAGGGGGCAAAGGTGAGCGGGTCATCCCGAATCGTGGCCGTACTTGGCCCGACTAACACAGGTAAAACCCATTACGCGATTGAGCGGATGCTGGGGCACCGGACTGGTGTGATCGGCCTGCCGCTGCGTCTGCTGGCACGCGAGGTCTATGATAAGATCGTCGCGATCCGGGGGCCGTCGGTTGTGGCGTTGGTAACTGGAGAAGAACGGATCGTACCGCCGCGCACTCAGTATTGGGTCTGTACGGTTGAGGCGATGCCCGAAGGCATGGGGGCGGATTTCGTCGCCATCGACGAAATCCAGCTTTGTGCTGACCCCGAACGTGGCCACGTTTTCACCGACCGCCTGCTGCGTTCGCGAGGCACCAGTGAAACTTTGTTCCTGGGCTCCGATACCATGCGCGGCCCGATCTCGGCGCTTGTCCCCGAGGCACAGTTCGTGCGCCGCGAGAGGATGTCGCAGCTGGTCTATTCCGGCTCGAAAAAGATCAGCCGGATGCCCCCGCGCAGTGCCATTGTCGGATTTTCGGTCGAAAACGTCTATGCCATTGCCGAACTGCTGCGCCGTCAAAAGGGCGGTGCGGCAGTGGTCATGGGGGCGCTCAGCCCACGGACCCGGAACGCGCAGGTAGACCTCTATCAGTACGGTGAGGTCGACTATCTGGTCGCCACGGATGCGATTGGGATGGGCTTGAACCTGGATGTGAACCACGTGGCGTTCTCGTCGCTGACCAAGTTCGATGGCCGGCGGATGCGCCCGCTTGCGCCAAACGAACTGGCTCAGATTGCCGGTCGGGCGGGGCGAGGCATGTCGGACGGAACCTTTGGCGTGACCGGTGAGGCCCCGCCGCTGGACGAAGGTGTCGCGCAGGCGATTATGGACAGCCGGTTTACGCCGATGAAAAAGCTGAACTGGCGGAATGCCGCCCTGCGGTTTGGCTCGGTTGAGGCCCTGATTGCCTCCCTTGAGGTTAGCCCGGACAGCGAACATCTGATCAAGGCGCGTCCTGCGGACGACCTGAATGTGCTGAAATCGCTCTCGCAAGTTGCAGAGGTTGCGGCGCGCGCCAGTGACGGTCCATCGATCCGATTGTTGTGGGATGTGTGCCGAATCCCCGATTTTCGCGGTATCAGTCACTCCGAGCACGCCAGCTTGCTCGAAGTTATCTACGGCCACTTGCACGAACGCGGTTCGATCCCAGATGATTTCATGGCGCGGCAAATCCGCCGTATCGATAAAACGGACGGAGATATTGATGCGTTGTCCAAAAGGTTGGCATATATTCGCACTTGGACATATGTTGCGCAACGAAACGGCTGGGTCCGTGACGAATCGCATTGGCGCGCCGAAACGCGCACTGTAGAAGACAGGCTGTCGGACGCTCTGCACGATCGTTTGACTCAAAGATTTGTGGACCGGCGCACATCTGTGTTGCTGCGCCGGCTCAAACAGAAGGAGGCCCTTTTGGCCGAAGTAAATGACAAGGGTGAAGTGACCGTCGAAGGAGAATTCGTCGGTCGTCTGGAAGGGTTCCGGTTTATCCCGGACAAAAGCGCGCAAGGAACCGAGGCGAAAGCTTTGAAAACGGCTTCCCTGCAAGCACTCGCGCCGCAATTCCATCTGCGTGCCGACCGTTTCTACAATGCGCCCGATACCGAAATTGATTTTACCGATCAGGGTGGCCTGATGTGGGGCGAATATGCCGTCGGCAAGCTGGTTGCCGGGGCAGAGCCACTCAAGCCGATGGTCGAGGTGTTTGTGGATGAGGCCGCAGGCCCTGAAGTCGAGCAGAAAGTGCAGCGCCGCCTGCAGCACTTCATCGACCGCAAAGTGGCCGCTCTGTTCGAACCGCTGCTGAATCTGTCGCGGGATGAAGAACTGTCGGGCCTGGCCAAAGGATTTGCCTTCCGTATGGTCGAGGCGCTTGGTGTTCTGCCCCGTGCGGGAGTCGCGCAAGAGGTCAAGGATCTGGATCAGGACGCCCGTGGCGCATTGCGCAAGCACGGTATCCGGTTTGGCCAGTTCACCATCTTCATGCCGCTGCTGCTGAAGCCCGCCCCGACGCGTCTGCGTCTGGTACTGTGGGCACTGGCCGGCGGTCTGCAGGAATTCCCCGATGCGCCACCTCCGGGTCTGGTCACGGTTCCGGTCGCCAAGGATGCGCCCGAGGGCTACGACACCATGTGCGGCTACCGCGATGCAGGCGAACGTTCCATCCGTATCGATATGCTGGAGCGTCTGGCCGACATGCTGCGCGCAGAAGACAGCCGGGGCGGGTTCGAGGCCAAGCCTGACATGCTGTCGATCACCGGCATGACGCTTGAACAGTTCGCAGACCTGATGCAGGGCCTGGGCTACAAAGCCGAGCGCGGTGAGCGTGAAAAGGTGAAGGCGGCATCGGTTGAGGCCGAAGAGCCCGCGGTAGAAGCGACCGAACAACCTGCCGACGCAGAAACACCGGCACCCGAGGCCGCGACTGAAGAGGTCGCCGTACCCGCCGAGGCAGCAGCCGAGGCCATCGAAAGCACGGAGGCGGCAGCCGAGGCTCCCACTTCGGATGAGACTGAGGTTGAGGTATTTTATACCTTCACCTGGGGTCGTCCGCGTCAGGCCAATCGAGGCCCGAGACGTGAACAGCGGCAGGGTCAGGGGCAGGGCAAAGGCAAGCCGCGTGGCAAGCCTCAGGACGGCCGCGGTAAGCCACAGGGCAAGAAGGGTGGAAAACCGCAAGGTGGTAAGACCTTCTCGTCCCGTCCACCCCGGAAGGAAAAGGCGATCGATCCGGATAACCCGTTCGCAGCAGCGCTGATGGGTTTGAAAGACGGTAACTAAACGCCTATGGCCGAGGCCAAGCTGCGGATCGACAAATGGTTGTGGCAGGCGCGGTTCTTCAAGACCCGCAGCCTGGCCGCCAAGCAGGTCAGCGGTGGCCACGTCAGGTTGAACGGAAACCGGGTCTTGAAACCGGCGCAGGCCGTGGCCCCCGGTGATGTTCTGACCTTCCCGCAGGGCCGTATCGTGCGGGTTGTACGGGTTGAGAAGTTGGGCGATCGCCGCGGCCCGGCACCCGAGGCGCAGACGTTGTACTCTGATATGACGGAAAAGAAGGACGTGCCTTCCAAAAATCCGGGATTTGAGGGAAAAGGTCGTCCGACTAAGAAAGATCGACGCGCGCTTGATCTTTCTCGCACCAAAGAGGGCTGATCCGCCCTTGAAGACAGTATAATACTGGATTAGCTAGACGCCCAAACCGCTAATGGGAATCCCACAATGACCTATGTTGTCACCGAAAACTGCATCGCCTGCAAATACACCGACTGCGTCGAAGTATGCCCGGTGGACTGTTTCTATGAAGGTGAGAACACACTGGTCATTCATCCCGATGAATGCATTGACTGCGGCGTGTGCGAACCGGAATGCCCCGCCGACGCCATCCGCCCCGACACCGAACCGGGCATGGATCAATGGGTTGAGTTCAACCGGAAGTATTCGGAACAGTGGCCGGTGATCGTGACCAAAAAAGACCCTTTGCCCGGTGCAGAAGAACGCGACGGTGAAGAGGGTAAGATGGAGAAGTATTTCTCTGAAGCACCCGGCGAAGGTGGCTAAGCGATTCGCTCATTGAACCGGTAGGTTCAATTGCCAATTCAAGACGTATGCCCCTGAAAAACATCAGGCTTTCTAAGGTTCAGGGGCGCTGGCCTTTCGGGCGTCGCAATTTTGTGATATACTCGGAAGCTGAATGATGAATGAGATGGGGATGACTCCGTAAGTATGCACACTTTGGAGTTCTGATTTTTTGACAAATTCACAGCCTGACCGGGCCTGATGATGGCACGGTTTGGGGTATTTTGTTGTCTGATCCTCGCTCTCGTAACCAAGGATGAACCTGTATGTCTAAGTCGAAAAAGCTTGAGTTCCGCCCGAACGACTATGTTGTCTACCCCGCCCATGGCGTGGGTCAGATCATCTCGATCGAAGAGCAGGAAGTCGCGGGATACTCACTCGAGCTGTTTGTCATTTCCTTTGAGAAAGACAAGATGACCCTGCGGGTGCCGACCAATAAGGTCACGGAATCCGGTCTGCGCTCGCTTAGCTCGCCGGACGTTATCAGCCAGGCGATGAAAACGCTGAAGGGCAAGGCCAAGGTGAAACGCGCCATGTGGTCGCGCCGGGCACAGGAATACGAGCAGAAAATCAACTCGGGTGACCTGATCTCCATCGCAGAAGTTGTTCGTGACCTGCACCGCACCGATGACCAACGCGAGCAGAGCTACTCTGAGCGTCAGCTGTACGAAGCCGCGCTGGAGCGTCTGACCCGCGAAGTCGCTGCTGTTTCCGGTGCCGATGAAGTGTCTGCTGCCAAGCAGGTTGATGAGGTTCTGACCTCGCGCGCTGCTGCCGCGTAACCGCAACAGTTTTCAATGTCCAAGCCGCTCTCGAAAGGGGGCGGCTTTTTTGTGTTCGCGGCTTGGTGAATGTCTGAATTGCCGTTAATTTCCCAATAGGCAGAGGCACGTAGATGGTGAATTTGAAGCAAACAGTTAAGTATCTGTATGTTGGGCACGACCCGATTTCGGTCTGGTTTCGGTATGTCCTGATCTTGTTTGATGCGGTCACAATCATTTTCTTCGTGGCCACAGCTAGGGGCGAGCACGGTCTGGGTTTCACAGTTGCCAGTCTGATCATAGGGTTTTTCATCGTTCTGGATTTTTCTGCACGGATGTGGATTGCGAAAGATCGGTGGAAGTTGCTGCGCAAAATCTACACGCTGGCCGATATAGTTGTGATCGTTTCTCTTCTGGTTGATCTTTTTTTGCCGTGGAACCTGGCGTTCCTGCGAATCTTGCGTGCTTTGCGTCTGATCCATTCCTATCATTTGCTCAGGGATTTGCGGCGCGACAGCGATTTCTTTCGCACGCATGAGGACGCGGTAATTGCAGCGATCAACCTGTTGGTCTTCGTATTCGCCACCTCGACGGCGGTTTTGGTGTTCTTCATCCCCGAAAATAGTCCGAACGCTTATATCGACGCGCTCTATTTCACCATGGCCACTCTAACCACGACCGGGTTCGGAGATATCACTCTGGCCACGCCCGCGGGAAAGCTGTTTTCGGTCTTTATCATGATTGTCGGCGTGGCGTTGTTCGTCCGGTTGGCCCAGGCAATCTTCATGCCGCAGAAAGTGCGCCACAGGTGCGCAAATTGCGGCCTGTACCGGCACGACCCCGATGCAGTGCACTGCAAACATTGTGGCGAAACGCTTAGGATTGAAACCGGTGGGACGAGTTAGATCGCTGCGGTCACTGCAGCCAAAAACGTAAGCTCTGCCAGTTGTTGTGATGCGCCCAGTACATCCCCTGTCTGACCGTTGATTTTGGCTTTGGCCAGCATAGCAAGGCAACCGACGGCCAGAGCCGAAAAAACAGTGGGGATCAAAGCGCTTGATCCAAGCAGCAATAAGGACAAGCCAAAAGCAAGGCCGAAACCAATTGCTGCAGTTTCGGCCTTTGGGCCTCCGACCGAATGGCTCAATCCGCTGTTTCGGGCGTTCGGCAGCACGGACATAAGCATCGGCATGAATGCGCGAGAAATGACGCAGGCCGCCAGAATTCCTGCGTATTCGTTTGCGGCCAGTAGGGCTGCAATCAATGCGACGCGTAGCAATTGCGTGAAGATCAGAGTCAGGACACCGTAGGCACCAATATGGCTGTCTTTCATGATTTCCAGCCGACGCTCGGTGGTGAAACCGCCCCAAAAACCGTCGACCGTGTCTGCAAGCCCGTCCTCGTGCATTGCTCCCGTAGCTATGACCAGACCCGCCACCAGGATCGCCGCGCTAGCCACTGCGGGCAGGCCAACAGCCATAACTGCCCAGCCGAAAGCGCAGGCCAGAAGGCCGACCACCAGCCCCACCAGTGGAAAAGCCCAGGCCGCGTTGGCTTGCCTTGAAAACACGTTTTCCGGCAGGCGCGGTATCGGCAGGCGCGTCAGCAGCACCAGCGACAGCGGAAAATCCCACGCGGAAAAGAGTTTGGTGTCGTTTTTGTTCACTCTCGCGCCTTTCGGGGTCTTGTTGGTTCGGACGCTTCGGTTAAACACACAGGACCACTCTGATGCAACGAGGCTTTGGATGCTGCCCGAACTGAATGACCTGAATACTCTCCGAGAAGCTCTGAAGAACGCGCCGGGACCGGATGGCGACGCGCTACAGGGCGCCGCTGACCGAAACGGACAACTGACGAAACCCCCTGGCGCATTGGGACGGCTAGAGGATCTGGCGATTTGGTACGCTGGCTGGCGTGGGGATGCCCGGCCGCAGATCTCTGCCCCGCAAGTCATCGTTTTTGCTGGCAATCATGGCGTTACTGCACAGGGCGTATCGGCTTTTCCACCAGAAGTGACCGTGCAGATGGTCATGAACTTTGAACATGGCGGCGCGGCGATCAACCAACTGGCCAAGGCGGCCGGTGCGACGATGGATGTCCACGCGCTGGATCTGGACCGGCCAACTGCAGATTTCACCACTGGCCCGGCCATGTCCGAGGATGAACTGCTGGAGGCGCTGCGTGTAGGGTGGGCAGCTGTCGACCCTGACGCGGATTTGCTGGTGGTTGGCGAGATGGGGATCGGCAACACCACCCCGGCGGCTGCCATCGCTTGTGCTTTGTTCGGCGGTGAGGCCGCGGACTGGACCGGTCGCGGTACCGGTGTCGACGATGCTGGTCTGGCCAATAAAACCCGCGTCGTGGCCGAAGGTGTGGCCCTGCATGGCGGATCCGGCGATGGGCTGGAAATCCTACGCTGTCTGGGTGGGCGTGAAATCGCGGCCATGGCCGGTGCCATCGCTGCAGCCCGTGCCCTGCGTATTCCGGTCATTCTGGATGGCTTTATCTGTTCGGCTGCTGCGACCTGCCTGGCCGATGCGTCCGAGGGCGCGCTGGATCACACCGTCGCAGGCCACCAAAGCGCCGAAGGGGCGCACGGTGCTGTGCTGGCCAAACTTGGAAAGGAACCGCTGTTGAGCCTTGGGCTGCGACTGGGCGAAGGCTCGGGCGGGGCGCTGGCCATCAACATCCTCAAAAGCGCTGTCGCGTGCCATTCCGGTATGGCGACATTTGCCGAAGCGGGCGTTTCGGACGGCTGATCAAAATGGCCTGATCCGCAAAAACGGGTCAGGCCGATTTCTTCGCGTGTTTTTCGGCCAGTTCCAGCAATTCGGTCTCAAGGTCTTTCTCAAGCTGCTGCGCGCGTTCAATGTACTTCTTGTTGTCTGCGGTTGGCATACCGGGAATCCACAATTCAGCCAGATCACGCACAGAAGACCGGTCATGGTGGTAAAAGGTCTGCTCGGCCTGCGCGGCCTCATATTCGCTCAGTCCAATGTTCTCCAGGACATAGCGGCCCGCCCGTAGCGACCCGTCGAACATCTCACGCACAATGTCGTTTGCACCGGCCTGATACAGCTCGTAGACATGGGTGCGATCATGCGCCCGTGCCACGATATGCAGGTCGGGGCGTTGGCGGCGGGCATAGCCGACCAGTCGTGTGACCTGTTTGGGGTCATCCATTGCGGCCACCAATACGGCCGCCTTTTCAATTCCAGCGGCGCGCAGCAACTCGGGCCGTGTCGGGTCGCCTAAGAATCCTTTGACGCCAAATCGGCGCATCAGTTGGATCGTCTCGATATCATGGTCCAGCACAACTGTCTTGAATCCGCTGGCCCGGACCAGCCGGTTTACGATCTGACCAAAACGCCCAATCCCCGCGATGATGACCGGGCCTTTTTCGTCGATCTCATCCGGCTCGGCCTGAGGAACGCCGTCACCGATACGGCGCGATAGCTGGTCGTAGATGATGAACAAAAGCGGTGTGATCAGCATGGTCAGCGCGATGATCATCAGCAGCTTTTGGGACAGATCCGGAGGAATGACGTTCTGCTGGGTCGAAAAGGCCAGCAGGACAAAGCCAAACTCGCCCGCCTGAGCCAAGCCCAACGTGAACAGCCAGTGATCCCGGCCGCGCAACCGGAATGCGCGCCCGACCAGAAACAGAATGATCCCTTTGGCCAATATGACCAGCAGTGCCAGCCCGATCAGGTCAAGCGGGTCGTTGAAAAAGTACCCGACATCAATGCCAGCGCCGACGGTGATGAAAAACAGCCCAAGAAACAGTCCCTTGAACGGTTCAAGATCGCTTTCCATTTCGTGCCGGAACTCCGAGCTGGCCAGAACAACGCCCGCCAGAAACGCGCCAAGGGCAGGGGAAAGTCCAACAAGGGTCATCAGGAAGGAAATGCCCACGACGATCATCAGCGCCAGCGCCGTATACATCTCGCGCAGGCGCGTGGCGTGTATGAAGCGGAAGAGGGGGCGTGTCAGGTAGATGCCCGCCAGAATGACAAAGGCAACCGCGCCAATCGTAACCAACGTGACGGCCCAGCCCGGCAAGCCTTCGACCAGAGACAGGCTGTGATGAGCCGCGTCATGCGCTGCGCCCGTACCTCGATCAATCGAGCCGTCGCTTTCGAGATGGGGAATTGCTGGCAGAGCCAGTAGCGGCAGCAAGGCCAGAATTGGAATGACAGCGATATCCTGGGTCAGCAGCACCGAGAACGTGGCCCGACCGCCATTTGTCTGCATAAGTCCCTTTTCCGAAAGGGTCTGCAGAACAATCGCGGTCGAGGACAGAGACAGGGTCAACCCGACAGCCAAAGCGACGGACCACGGGTGGTTTGCATACATGGCTACAGCGGCGATCGCGGCTGTGGACAGCAGAACCTGCAGGCCCCCAAGACCCAGTAGCCGATCCCGCATGTCCCATAGCGCCCTTGGTTCCAGCTCAAGCCCGATCAGGAACAGCATCATGACGACGCCGAATTCGGCCACATGCTGCAGGCTTTCAGTCTCGGCGCCGACCAGTCCAAAAACGGGACCGATGACAATGCCAGCAGCCAGATAGCCCAGAACTGACCCTAACCCCAGACGTGCCGACAACGGCACTGCTATCACGGCGGCAGCCAGATAGATTGAAGCCTGGTAAAGGAAATCGTCCATGTTTGTCCTCTCGGTCCGGTCAGGTAGGCAACGGCGCGTCGCGTTTTAGTTGGTCCATCACGATCTGGCTGTGCACCCGTGCCACTGCAGGATGCGGCAGTATCACTTGGTGAAGCAAGCGATTGAGCGCGGAAAGATCGTCGCAAAAGACATGCAGCAAGTAATCTGCCTCACCGGTCATCGTCCAGGCGCTGGTGATCTCGGGCCGTGTGTTCACCATGCGGGCAAAGCTTTCGGATTGTTCCGGTCCATGGGTGCCCAGATGCACCTGAATGAAGCCCTGAACCTGCAGGCCCAGTTTCAGTGGATCCAGCCGCGCGGCATAACCGGTGATGTAGCCTTCGGCCTCTAACCGTTGACGTCGACGCCCGGCCTGGCTTGGTGAAAGGTTCAGCATTTCACCCAGTTGATGCGCAGTCAGGTGGGCGTCCTTTTGCAGGGCAGACAGCAGACGCGTATCGGTGGAATCCAGCATATGCGGAATTTCTCCAAAATATCTTAAAAATGTGCGTGATTTGCGCGCATGAACAGAGTTTACACAAAAACTATGCGCAGAAACAGCGCTTGATAAGGCGTATTTTGGAATCAGCAAAGAAATTCCTGTTTTTACGGAGACGCGCCATGGGTCCTTTCCCGCATAACGCCCCGAAATCTGTCATCAGCCCTGAAAATCCCGCCGGAACCGATGGGTTTGAATTTGTCGAATTCGCCCATCCCGAACCTCAGGAACTGCGGGATCTTTTCGCCAAGATGGGATTCGAACTGGTCGGGCACCACAAGGAAAGGCCTCTGGTCGAACTGTGGCAGCAGGGCGATGTAACTTACATCCTTAATGCCGATCCCGAGAGCTTTGCCGCCAAGTTCGTCGAAGAGCACGGACCCTGCGCGCCCGCGATGGGATGGCGTGTTGTGGACGCGCAAAAGGCCTATGAGCACGCGGTTTCAAAAGGGGCGAAGCCCTATGACGCTGCCGACAAAACCATGGACGTCCCGGCAATCAAGGGCATCGGTGGGTCGCTTATCTATTTCATCGATCAGTATTACGAAACATCGCCTTACAATCACGAGTTCAACTGGACCACCCAGTCGAAACCGCGCGGCGACGGGTTCTATTACCTCGATCATCTGACCCACAACGTCTACAAGGGCAACATGGACAAGTGGTTCAAGTTCTACGAGGACCTGTTCAACTTCCGCGAAATCCGGTTCTTTGACATTCAGGGCAAGTTCACTGGCCTGTTTAGCCGCGCGCTGACGTCGCCCTGTGGCCGTATCCGCATTCCGATCAACGAAGATCGGGGCGAAACCGGGCAGATCGTGTCTTACCTGCAGAAATACAAAGGTGAGGGTATTCAGCACATTGCCGTCGGTAGCGAAGATATCTACGCCTCGACCGATGCGATTGCCGAAAAAGGCCTGAAGTTCATGCCGGGTCCGAACCAGGCGTATTACGAGATGTCCAGGGACCGCGTCGCGGACCATGAAGAGCCTTTGGACCGGATGATGAAGCACGGCATTCTGATCGATGGCGAGGGGGTTCTGGACGGCGGAGAAACGCGGATCCTGCTGCAAATCTTCTCGAAAACCGTGATTGGCCCGATCTTTTTCGAGTTCATCCAGCGCAAAGGTGATGATGGCTTTGGCGAAGGGAACTTTCAGGCTCTGTTCGAATCCATCGAGCGCGAGCAGATCGAAAGCGGTGAAATTTCAGCCGCTTAAAAGTTCTTCTTGAATCATGTGAAAGGCGGTCATTTAGGCCGCCTTTTTTGTGCCTTTAGCTTCGAGGCATCTTCAAGGTCACGTTCTTGCCACGCTTTTGATATCGCAGCTCGCTGTCACCGATGGCGATGACGCTGCCGCCGTCCAGCCTGTCTCCGACTTTCAGCTTTTTGTACCGGCCACTCGGCAACCGGACCAGGGCGCGCCGGTTGGCCGGGGTGCCGTAGACACCAATCAGGTTCAGTTTACGCAGGTTGATCGCATTGTCGATCGTCGCCTGTCGTGCCACCGAAGCGGTCGAGGGTATTTTGGGCGCAACGCTTTTCGGTTGGAAAGACCCTGGCTCATCGGAGCTTTGATCAATCGCAGCGGTCGACCCAAGATTAGCGGTCTGAGTGCTGGTCGGCGGCGCAAGCCCGGCGGGTCGCGTTTTGGGTCGTGGTACCCGAACGACAGCCAAAGCGGTCGGCGTGTGATCAACCTCGGTCTCTTCCTGCACGGACGCGGGGCGCAATTTCGGGCGCAGTACAGCCAGTTCCTCGCGCGTGCGCCCGCCCAGTTGCTGGCGCTCAAAGCTTTCCAACAGGTTACTGGGCCGTGGTTTTGGGCGGTATTGCGCCAGCCGGTCTGCTGGGTCTTCCTCAATTGGTTCCTGTTCGAACCTGACCGGAACGACCGGAGGAACTTTGGCTGGACGGCCCAGATAAACAACAACCCCGTCGGGGTTCAGTGTTCCATCGGCACTGGGCGTGACCAGGCCGCGTTCGTCCAGATCGAATTGAGCACCAGCTTGCGCAGGCAGCGCGGACTGTTCGAACGGCAGGTCGGTTTCAAAACTGCTGACAGGGGGCAGCGCCACGGCGTCCTGCGACAGGTCTGGTTTGTCCAGTGTTGCAAGATACAGGTCTTCGGGCGGTGCCAGTATCGGGTCAGGCAGAGGGCCTGGAGCGGTAATCTCGATACTTGTCTGCGTTGCAGATTGCTGAGGCTCGGCGTCTTGCTCGACCTGTTCGACGGCGGTCGGCGCAACATTCAGCGCCTCTAGGATCGCGGCGTCGGTGGCGCTCAGGTCCGGAGCCGTTTCCTCGACAAGATCCAGTGCCGCTTCTTCATCCGGCGCAGGTTGCTGGGCTTCCGGTGGGGTAATGACCGCAATTTCCGGCTCGTCGACTACCTCTGGTTCCGGCGCTGCTTGGGTAATCTGGGTGTCACTGGCCAAGGGTTCAACGGCTGACTCGGTATCCTCGACCTGAACGGTGTCCGCTGCGGTAAGTTCCTCATCGTCGGGACCTGTCAGTGACCATATGGCCGCGGCAATGCCAACGATCACACAGGCCGCAGCCGCAGGAATGGCATACCGAGTGATGGGCTGAGTTGCAGGTGCGTTGGCTGGGGACTTCACCGTCGGGGCGGAGCGAAATTCTGTCGGGGTCTCGGATTCGGCAATTGCATGAACGGCGGGGCCGGGTTCGTTGGCAGAGGGTGCTTCTACCTCGTCTGGCTCAGCTACCGTCGGGGTGTTCGCATCGTCGACGTGGAACGTGGGTTCAGACGGGAAGTCCTGTCCTTCGACCAGGGTGCTGTATTGAACGGGGACAAACCCATGCTCAGTCGCAAAGCTCCGCGCTTCTTCCAGGGTTTGTTTGGCAACCGCCGCTACATGGATGACCGGACCATCTGTCGCTGTGTCAAAGGCCAATTCATCCAGTTCGTAAGGCGTGGCATCGGCCAGTTCGGCGCGCGCTTTGTCGGCGCTTTCTTTGGGGCCAAGCCCGTCGGTCGTTATGGACAGAAATCGCACCTGATCCGTTGGGATAACCAGCTTGCAGTTCAGGTCGTTTTCGAGGGCAAAGCCTTTGTCTCGCAATGCGACGATCTGCGTATTCAGGTCCGGCGCATCCAGAGAGACCTCGCCAACGCAGAACCAATCGTCGTCCGAATGGTGGTGCAAGGATATTCCGGTGCTAGAAAAAGACAGCGCAAAGGCGGGTTTCATAATCCGGAAGAACCATAATTGTCAGCATCTGTGCAAACGACTGTTCGTTCGCAGAGTGACATTAAAGCAGGATCCCGCCGAGGGAAAGAAAAAGCCGGTCTTTCCCCTTGTTCGGCAGACCACCGCCACCCCATGTTGGGACAAAGCAAATCGGAGGGAAGACCTTGAATAAAATCGCTTTTCTGGCCGCAGTATTGTCGATGTCGGTGGCCGGCCTCGCCCATGCGGAAGAACGTCGCATCACTGTTGACGCTGCGGGAACTGTGCAGGCCGCGCCTGACATGGCGACCATAACGCTGGGCGTCACCAATGAGGACGCGCAGGCGTCGAACGCCATGAAAGCCACATCGGACGCCGTGGCGCAGGTGCTGAATCGCCTGCAAGAGCTTGGGATCGAAACGCGCGACGTGCAGACCCGTGATGTGTCTTTGTCGCCGGTTTGGAACAATCGGAACAGCTCGACCGGAGATCGGCCGGAGATTTCCGGCTTTGTTGCATCGAATCGCGTTTTCGTCCGCGTTCGTGACCTGTCGCAGCTTGGAACGATCATGGACGCAGTTATTCAGGACGGCGCCAATGACTTTGGCGGGCTGAGCTTTGGTGTACAAGATCCCAAGCCGCTGGAAGCGCGGGCGAGGGCCAATGCGGTTGCAGAAGCAACGGCCAAGGCCGAACAGCTTGCACAGGCGGCAAACGTGACGCTCGGACCGGTTCAGGAGATCAGCGAACAGGTCGGCGGAGTTCGTCCCGTGGCTATGATGCGTGAATTCAGCGCCGCAGAAGCGGGTGGCGTACCGGTCGCTGGCGGAGAGGTTTCCGTTTCGGTCACCGTTACGATGGAATTCGAAATCTCTGAGTGATCTCAGGTGTTGGCGCGGGCCATCAGCGGTTGTCGTTGTTGGCCCGTCTGATCGAAATTGTCCGGTGATAGCCACGCCTCGAAAGCGCTGCGGATACGGGGCCATTCGCTGTCGATGATGGAATACCAAGCAGTATCCCGATTGCGGCCTTTATAGTGCGTAGCCTGTCGGAATGTGCCTTCGTAGGTGAAACCCAACCGCTCGGCCGCCCGGCATGACGGCGTGTTTAGTGCGTCGCATTTCCATTCATAGCGACGATATCCCAACTCGTCGAAGACGCGGCGCATCATCAGGAACATGGTTTCTGTCGACTGAGGTTTCCGTTGCAGCAGGGGCGAGAAGTGGATGTGCCCGACCTCAATCGCTCCCGCCGCGGGTTCAATCCGCAGGAACGAAGCCATGCCGACGGGTGTTTCGTTGCTGTCCAGTACTGTGTGAAACATTGGATCGGCGTCCATACAGTTTGCACGCGCCCAATCTTCAAACGCGTGTTCACTGTCGAACGGGCCATAGGGCAGGTAAGTCCAATTGTGGCCATCCGTGTCGTTGGCAAACGCCCGGAACAATCCGGGCGCGTGCCGGTTCACGTCCAGCGGCACGACGGAACAATGGCGGCCGCCCATCGGCGTATAAGGCGGGGTCGGGCGAGGGAAGTCGCCTGACACCGGCAGTCCGATGGGTTGGCCCAGATCGTTGGTATCGTGCCCGCTCATCTGTCAGGCCGATGCTTTGGCCAGCGCCTGGTCCAAATCCGCGATCAGGTCATCTGCGTCTTCGATGCCAATAGACAAACGCACAACGTTCGGGCTCGCGCCTGCGGCTTCTTGCTGCTCTGGCGTCAACTGACGGTGCGTGGTCGAGGCTGAATGGATGATCAACGACCGTGCATCGCCCAGGTTGGCCACGTGGCTGAAGATTTCCAGCGCGTTGACCAGTTTGATGCAAGCGTCATAGCCGCCTTTGACCGCGAAGGTGAACAGCGCACCCGCGCCCTTCTTGTAATGCGCCTTGACCCGTTCGTGATAGGGCGAGGAGGGCAGGCCAGCATAGGTGACGTATTCCACGCGGTCATCTGCCTCAAGCCAGGCCGCAATCTTTTGCGCGTTTTCGACGTGACGCTCCATCCGCAAGGACAGCGTTTCAATGCCCAGCAGCGTGTAATGCGCCGCCTGTGGGTTCATCGTCATACCCAGATCGCGCAGGCCGATAGCAATCCCGTGGAAGGTGAAGGCAAGCGGGCCGAAGGTCTCATGGAATTTCAGGCCGTGATAAGCCTGCTCCGGCTCGCTCAGCGAGGGGAACTTGTCATTTGCCGACCAGTCGAACTTGCCTGAATCCACGATGCAACCGCCGGTGACGGTACCGTTGCCGGTCAGGTACTTTGTGGTCGAATGCACCACCAGCGTCGCGCCCTGTTCAATGGGGCGGCACAGGTAAGGCGTGGCCGAGGTATTGTCGACGATCAGCGGAATGCCCGCAGCGTCAGCCACATCGGCCAAAGCGCGGATATCGGTGACATAACCACCGGGGTTGGCGATGGACTCGCAGAACACCGCGCGGGTGTTTTCATCTATGGCGTCCTTCACGGCGTCCAGATCATCGGTGTCGACGAACTTCGCCGACCAACCGAACCGTTTGATGGTCTGGCTGAACTGCGTAACCGTGCCGCCGTACAGACGGGTCGAAGCCACCACGTTGCAGCCCGGTCCCATCAGCGGGAACAACGCCATGATCTGTGCCGCGTGGCCCGAAGAACAGCACACCGCGCCGACACCACCTTCCAGCGTGGCGATGCGTTCCTGCAGTACGGCCACGGTCGGGTTGGTCAGGCGGGAATAGATGAAGCCAACCTCTTGCAGGTTGAACAAAGCGGCCGCGTGGTCTGCGTCGCGGAATACGTAGGCCGTGGTCTGGTAGATAGGTGTCTGACGTGCGCCAGTTGCCGGATCGGGCCGCGCGCCCGCATGAATTTGAAGCGTGTCAAAACCGTAGGTAGGGCCGTCAGACATCTTGGAAATCTCCTGTTGGAATGTGTGTTGCTGAATCTCTAGGCGATTGGGCCCGCGCGCACAACAATCCTGTCAACGCATCCAAAGGCCTTTGCTGCGTATCTGATTGCGAATGACCTGCTCGCGCTGGGGCAGGTTTTCACGGTCGAACAGTGCCCGGATCTTGTGGCCCTTGCGCTGAATAACCAGCTTCTTGATCGGGTCATAGCCCTTGAGCACCTTCTTGATCCGGTTTGGTGCCACAACGGTTTCCAGCACCTCGACCGCGTGATCGCTTTCACGGGCGTAGAGCAGCGGAAACAGCCGGTAGTGACAACTGACGGAGCCATCCAGCAGGCCCGGGGGCAGGGCATCACGGCCGCCGCCAAAAGAATGGAGGACCAACGGCAGAGCGGCCTGATCCAACCACGGATCAAGGTTCTGGCCTGCCAGTTCCGGAATATCCCCATCCCGGATCGTGCGGGCATATTCCAGAAAACGCGCGCCGAACTTTCGCGGGCAGGAATAGAAGAAATACCCGGCGTTGAAGTACAGATAGCGCCGCCAGTAATCCAACGGTTGACTGGTATCCAGCGAGCTTTCGAAATCCAGTCCGAACCTCCGGTAGAGCGCGCTCCAGATGCCATCAAATCCGGGGCCGTAGAGAGTGGGCTTGGGCCAGGTGCCTTCAACCTGCAGTGAGGCGCCAGGGCGATCGAAATCAAAGGGCACACTGTTGAGGTCACCGGTGATCAGCGTGTCGCTGTCAAAAAAAACAAACGGTTCGCCCTCGGGCATGGCCAGAAGCGCTTCAATCTTGTTGCCATGCGGATAGCTGTTACCGAAAACCGTGTTGTCGAATGGCAATATCTCAGCATCCAACTGGCGCAGGGCCTTGAGAACGTCCTCATTTTGAATGCTGGGGTCCTGTGGCCAGCGCGGCCCGGGTTGGGGAACAGCAACAAGTAATCGACCGGCAAAATCGGGGCTGCTGTGCCGCAAAGACGCGGCGAATAACAGGGCCTCGTATTGAAGCCGATTGTTTTGCCCGATGATGACGATGTTAAATTTCTGGTCGTTGGCCTTCATCGGGTCACTTTCAGAATTTTCCTGCCGAATTCCGGCGCTGCTCGGTTTGTCCTCGACGTACAGTACGCAGCGCGGGTCGTCAAAACCAGATGTGAAGGATTTTCCAGACGGGAAATTTGAAAACGGTCGAGGCGATCCCATGTAATGCTTTGGGCGTGCAAAGGAGAGGGCTTATGAGGGTCAACGCGGATTTCACCAAGCGGGTCGCAGTTCATTTCGACCAGAGCGAATGGGTCGCGTCACCTGCCGCTGGTGTCGAGCGCAAAATGCTCGATCGTATTGGCGAAGAGGTGGCGCGGGCCACAACTATCGTTCGTTTCGCCCCGGGTAGCGCATTTGCCCCGCATACCCATGACGGGGGCGAAGAGTATCTGGTGCTGGATGGTGTTTTTCAGGACGAAACCGGTGACTTTCCTGTTGGCAGCTATGTTCGCAATCCTCCGACATCTTCCCACACGCCGTCGGCCAAAGAGGGCGCGACGATCTTGGTCAAGCTGCACCAGTTCGACCCCGAAGACCGGACCGAACTGCGCCGCTCGATCAATGGTGAAGGCACGGTTCGGCTTTTTAAGGACGAACATGAAGAGGTTCGTGTTCTTAATCTGGAACCGGGTGAGACACTGGATCTGGATGCAGCTCAGGGTCTGGAACTGTTCGTGATTGAGGGCGGGCTTCAGGAATCTGGTGAAGAATTTGCGACCTGGGATTGGCTGAGATTGCCGCCCGGAACGCAGTCCAACGCCGTCGCTGGGTCGTCAGGAGCGCGTATCTGGGTGAAATCCGGTCACTTGTCCGAAATGATTTGAACATCCATTTGCGTGAAAAACAGGCGAAACCAGCTGAAAACCGCGCCTCGATGCGCGGTTTTTTGATTTTTTGACCATTTGGCAAATTTTACCAATTGATAAAAAATCAGATTGTGGCAAGCTGAGGTCATAACGAACATATCTACAGGGAGTAGAGTGATGGCACAGGGCCAGATTGCCTCCGGCATTGTCTCCGGGCGGCTGTCCAGCGATGAGCTGACCTCGAATTTCACGGATCTGCATCCGCCTCTGGCCGCGCATGAGGCGGCTGTGGCAGCAGATCGGTGCTATTTTTGTTACGACGCGCCATGTGTGACGGCTTGTCCAACGGATATCGATATTCCGCTGTTCATGCGGCAGATACAGGCTGGCCAACCCGAAGCTGCGGGCGAGACCATTCTGGCGCAGAACATTCTGGGCGGCATGTGCGCCCGCGTTTGTCCCACTGAGACATTGTGCGAAGAGGCCTGTGTGCGCGAAACTGCAGAAGGGCAGCCGGTTGAGATCGGTCGTCTGCAGCGCTACGCGACAGACAGTGTCATGGTGGCCGGAGATCACCCGTTTGAGCGGGCTGCGCCCACGGGCAAAACGGTTGCCGTGATCGGGGCAGGGCCAGCAGGCCTGGCCTGTGCGCATCGGCTGGCGATGCTGGGTAATGACGTAGTAATCCACGAAAGTCGCCCCAAACCCGGCGGTCTGAACGAATACGGGATCGCTGCGTATAAATCGACCAACGACTTTGCCCAGGCCGAGGTCGACTGGTTGCTGAAAATCGGCGGGATCTCGATTGAAACGGGTTCTGTGCTGGGTGAAGGCGTCTCGCTGGACGGTCTGGTTGAGAATTACGATGCCGTCTTCCTGTCTATCGGCCTTGCCGGGGTGAACGCCTTGCGAGCGCAGGGTGCTGATCTGGACGGTGTCCGCCACGCGGTCGATTTCATCTCGGACGTTCGGCAAGCCTCGGACCTGTCGCATCTGCCGGTGGGCCGCAATGTCGTGGTGATCGGCGGCGGAATGACCGCAGTGGACGCTGCGGTAAAGTCGAAACTGCTGGGCGCTGAACATGTCACGATCGCCTACCGCCGTGGCCGGGATGCCATGGGGGCCAGCCGGTATGAGCAGGATCTCGCGTCCTCGCACGGCGTCAAGATCATGACCAACGTGCAGCCCGTGGCTGTTCATGGAAACGGGGCAGCGGCCGAGATCGAATTGGAGTATACTTCCAGTCAGGACGGTCAGCTTTCCGGCACCGGAGAGATGATCCGCGTGCCCGCTGATCAGGTGCTCAAGGCCATTGGGCAAAAGCTGGATGGCGCGCCTGAGGGGCTAAAGCTGGATGGCAACAAGATTGCTGTGAATGAGGCCGGGCGCACATCGATGGCCGGTGTTTGGGCGGGTGGCGACTGCGCGGCAGGTGGAGAAGACCTGACCGTGACAGCAGTGGCCGAAGGTCGTGACGCCGCGATGGATATCCACGCAAGTCTGACCGCGTGAAACACAAAAACATGGATGCTGAATCGCATCAGGGAGGCCGGATAAATGGCTGATTTGAAGACAAACTTTCTGGGAATAGAAAGCCCGAACCCCTACTGGCTGGCGTCCGCGCCGCCGACGGACAAGGAATACAATGTGCGCCGCGCATTCGAGGCTGGATGGGGCGGAGTTGTGTGGAAAACGCTGGGATCCGAAGGGCCGCCGGTCGTGAACGTGAATGGCCCGCGCTATGGGGCAATTTACGGGGCTGACCGTCGGTTGCTGGGGCTGAATAACATCGAACTCATCACCGACCGGCCGCTTGAGGTGAACCTCGAGGAGATGGCCCGGGTCAAGGCTGACTACCCGGACCGCGCGCTGATCGCCTCGATCATGGTGCCGTGCGAGGAAGAGGCTTGGAAAGCCATCCTGCCGCGCGTGGCCGAGACCGGCGCAGACGGGATTGAGCTGAATTTCGGTTGCCCTCACGGGATGAGCGAACGCGGAATGGGATCGGCCGTGGGGCAGGTGCCGGAATACATCGAAATGGTGACC
Organism: Ruegeria sp. BF12; assembly: GCF_056538705.1. Lineage (NCBI taxonomy): Bacteria > Pseudomonadati > Pseudomonadota > Alphaproteobacteria > Rhodobacterales > Roseobacteraceae > Ruegeria > Ruegeria sp. BF12. The sequence goes on from NZ_JBQFTP010000002.1 coordinate 116,800, forward strand.
CGCTGGTGCAAGCAATACTATGACCGTCCGGTCATCGTGAAGCTGACGCCAAACATTACCGATATCCGCAAGCCCGCCGAAGCTGCTAAAAATGGTGGTGCGGATGCTGTGTCACTGATCAACACGATCAACTCGATCACCAGCGTCAATTTGGACACGTTTAGCCCGGAACCGTCAATTGACGGCAAGGGCAGCCACGGTGGGTATTGTGGTCCGGCGGTGAAGCCGATCGCTCTATCCATGGTGTCCGAGATTTCGCGGGCGCAGGCCACGCATGGCCTGCCGATCTCGGGTATCGGTGGCGTGACCACATGGCGCGATGCGGCAGAGTTCATGGCATTGGGATGCGGCACCGTTCAGGTTTGCACCGCGGCCATGACCTATGGGTTCAAGATCATCGACGAACTGACGGCTGGCCTATCCAAATGGATGGATGAAAAAGGTTACAAAGACGTCTCTGAAATCGTTGGCCTGGCTGTTCCGAACGTCACCGACTGGCAGTATCTGAACCTGAACTACGTGGCCAAAGCCAAGATTGATCAGGATCAGTGCATCAAATGCGGCCGGTGCTACGCGGCCTGTGAGGACACCAGCCACCAGGCGATCTCGATGTCCGAAGACCGGGTGTTCGAGGTTATGGATGACGAATGCGTCGCCTGTAACCTATGCGTGGATGTCTGCCCGGTAGACGGGTGTATCTCGATGGTGCCAATGGAGGCCGGAGAGGTCGATCCGCGTACCGGACGGGAAGTTCAGCCGGAATACGCGAACTGGACAACCCATCCGAACAACCCGATGGCAAAAGCCGCCGAGTAGGTCGACTGCAAAAACAACAAAGGGCTGGCAAATGTTGGCCCTTTTTGGGGAGCCGAATTTCCGTTGACACATTTGTTCGTCCTTCGAAATGACAGCGGTATGTTTGCCCGGTAAAAGCCCCAATGGTCCGCTATTAATTATTATCTATAACCAAAGGGTGAGTTTCCGCCCGGCGGGAAAAACGTTCAAAAAGAATACCTTGCTTAGCTGAGTGCCAGCTAAGTCACCGGGGTAACGGCCAATACATCCCGTGTGTTTGGTGGAAAGAGAGAGACCTCGAAAAAGCCGGGCTTTCTCAAAGCCGCTCAAAAGCCAAAAGGCGGGTATTTTGAAGTATTAGACTTTTTGGGGAGCCATCGTTTTCGCTACCGTCGGTATCTTAGTAATCGTAATCGTCATCGTCTTTGTCTTTGCCGCTGCCTTTCCCTTTGCCCTTACCTTTGCCGCCGCCTTTCCCCTTGTCACTGCCCTTACCGCTGCCAGCACCTTTGCTTTTGTCGCTTCTTTTGCTGTCGCTGCTTTCGCCGAAACGCTTGTCGCCGCGCGTGTCCGTAGCACGGTTACCTTCGTCGAAGTTGTTTCTGCCAACCTGGGGGCTCGTGATTAGGCCTTCGAGACTACTGTTGTTCACTCTGTCGGTCCCATTATCTTTTTCGGAGGAAGCGCGTTCGAAACGGCCGGATCTTGTGCTGCTTGAAAAGCTATTTTTGCGGGGATCACATTCGTTGCGAGACCTCCATACGAAACTGCGCAATTCCCTTGATAGCTCGTCGTCGCCTGTAAGCGCGAAGGGGCGTGCAACCACGTATCGCCACACTTCGCAGTTGCTGCCATGACGGAAAAAAGCTGAGCGACTTTGAGCAGTCTGAAGTAGAAACGCAGCTACGCCAGAATATTGGCAACGCCAAAGCCGCCGCAGGTCGCCTTATGGTCGCGCGCGGAAGTTACTTGCTATGGCCGTCGCACGTTCCCTTTGTCAGGGCGTCAGTAGTTTACGATAAAGCGTATCGATAAACGGTTCGGCCCCCTCGAACGGGTCTTCATGGCCCAGGATCGAACGGACCTGAACATCGAAATCCGCGTAGTGCTGCGTCAGTGCCCAGATCGAGAAAATCAGGTGATAGGGATGCAGCCGTGCTATTTTTCCGTCATCCATCCAACCCGTCAGAATCGCGGTCTTTTCATCGACCAGTGCCTTAAGGTCATTCGAAAGCGCCTCGTGAATGCGTGGTGCGCCCTGAACTAGCTCATTGGCGAACAGGCGGCTTTCGCGCGGTAACTCGCGGCTCATCTGCAGTTTTCGGCGGGTATAGGAGAGGATCTCTTCCATCGGGTCGCCGGATTCGTCGAGATCATGTAGCGGCGCCAGCCATGTTTCCAACAGGCCGGACAGCAGGGCGGTGTGGATCGCCTCTTTGGATGGGAAGTAATACAGCAAGTTCGGCTTGCTCAGCCCGGCCTCAGCGGCGATCTGGTCAACGGTTGCCCCGCGGAAGCCATGCGCGGAAAACACGTTCAGCGCAGCCTCAAGAATCGCGGCGCGGTTCTTTTTCTGAATTCGGGTCGGGGCGCGGTCTTTGGGCATGTTTCCTGGTCGTCTCTTTTTCCACCAAGCGGGCACCAAATATGCCGAATTTTCCGGCGGCACCATGCAATTTCTTGACTGATGTCGAACCCGTGATAGCGTGAGTTTGACCAGATGGTCAAATCAAGACACCAAAAGCGAGCTAAATCGCAAGCAACAGGGAAGAACAAGATGGCAGCTCCGGCGCAAAACCTCAGGATCAATGGCGACAGACTTTGGGACAGCCTGATGGAGATGGCCAAGATCGGCCCCGGTGTTGCGGGCGGCAACAACCGTCAGACCCTGACGGATGAGGATGCGGAAGGGCGCGCCTTGTTTCAGAGTTGGTGCGAGGATGCGGGTTGCACCATGGGGCTTGACCAGATGGGCAACATGTTTGCCCGCCGCGAAGGGACCGACCCGGACGCGCTGCCGGTTTATGTCGGCTCGCACCTGGATACCCAACCTACCGGTGGCAAGTATGACGGCGTGCTGGGTGTGTTGGGCGGTCTGGAGATTATCCGCACGCTGAATGATCTGGGAATCAAGACGAAACACCCGATTGTGGCGACCAACTGGACCAACGAGGAGGGCACGCGTTACGCCCCGGCAATGCTGTCCTCGGGCGTGTTTGCCGGGATGCACACGCAGGACTGGGCCTATGACCGCGAAGATGCCGAGGGCAAGAAGTTCGGCGATGAGCTGAACCGCATTGGATGGCGTGGAGATGAAGAGGTCGGTGCCCGCAAAATGCATGCGTTCTTCGAGTTGCATATCGAACAGGGGCCCATCCTTGAGGCCGAGGGCAAGGATATCGGCGTCGTCACGCACGGGCAGGGCCTGAGCTGGACCCAAGTCACCGTGACCGGCAAGGACGCGCATACCGGCTCGACCCCGATGCCGATGCGCAAAAACGCCGGGCTCGCGATGGCGCGTATTCTGGAAAAGGTGGACGAGATTGCGTGGTCTCATGCCCCTCACGCTGTGGGTGCGGCCGGGCATATCGATGTCTATCCCAATTCTCGTAACGTGATCCCCGGCAAGGCTGTGTTCACGGTCGATTTCCGCTCGCCGGAATTGGACGTCATCACCGATATGGAAAATCGCCTGCAAGTCGCGGCCAAGGATATTGTCGATGAGATGGGCCTGCAGATCGAATTCGAAAAAGTCGGCGGCTTTGACCCCGTGAAGTTCGACGAGGGCTGTGTCGCAGCAGTGCGCGATGCGGCCGAGCGGTTGGGATACTCGCACACCGATATCATCTCGGGCGCAGGGCACGACGCCTGCTGGATCAACCGGGTCGCGCCGACCGCGATGGTCATGTGCCCTTGCGTTGACGGTTTGAGCCACAATGAGGCAGAAGAGATCAGCAAGGAATGGGCCGCGGCAGGTGCGGACGTCTTGTTTCATGCCGTCGTCGAAACCGCAGAAATCGTTGAATAAAAGGGAATTGGCCTAACCGTCGTATTCTCAAGTTAAAACAACATGAGGCGCAAAGCGCCCGCAGGGAGAAAAACATGTCTACTGTGATCAAGAACGGAACCGTCGTTACTGCTGATCTGTCGTACAAAGCCGACGTCAAAGTCGAAGACGGTATAATCACCGAGATCGGAATGGGCCTGAAGGGTGACAAGGAACTGGACGCCACCGGTTGTTATGTGATGCCGGGCGGGATCGACCCGCATACGCATCTTGAGATGCCGTTCATGGGCACGTATTCCAGCGATGACTTCGAAAGCGGCACGCGTGCCGCGCTGGCTGGCGGCACGACAATGGTTGTCGATTTCGCCCTGCCAAATCCGGGTGAAAGCCTGTTGGATGCTCTGAAGCGCTGGGACAACAAATCAACCCGCGCAAATTGCGACTACTCGTTCCACATGGCCGTGACTTGGTGGGGGGAGCAGGTGTTCGATGATATCAAGACCGTGATCGAAACGCGGGGGATCAACACGTTCAAGCACTTCATGGCCTACAAGGGCGCGTTGATGGTGAACGACGATGAATTGTTCGCCTCGTTTAAACGTCTGGCCGAACTGGGCGGTATCGCGATGGTGCATGCCGAGAACGGGGATGTTGTGGCCGAACTCAGCGCCAAGCTGCTGGCCGAGGGCAACACCGGACCCGAGGCGCACGCTTATTCCCGCCCGCCGCAGGTTGAGGGCGAGGCGACCAACCGCGCCATCATGATCGCTGACATGGCAGGTGTGCCGCTCTATGTGGTGCATACGTCCTGCGAAGAGGCGCATGAAGCGATCCGGCGGGCCAAGATGCAGGGTAAACGCGTGTGGGGGGAACCTCTGATCCAACACCTGACATTGGATGAAAACGAATACTTCCATCAAGACTGGGATCACGCCGCGCGCCGGGTCATGAGCCCTCCATTCCGAAACAAGCAGCATCAGGACAGCCTTTGGAACGGCCTGCACTCCGGCACTCTCAGCGTTGTGGCTACGGACCACTGTGCGTTCACCACCGAGCAAAAGCGGTACGGAGTCGGCGACTTTACCAAGATCCCGAACGGTACCGGAGGGTTGGAGGACCGGATGCCGATGCTCTGGACACATGGGGTGAACACCGGGCGCCTGACGATGAACGAGTTTGTGGCGGTTACATCGACAAACATCGCCAAGATCATGAATTGCTATCCGAAAAAGGGCGCGATCCTTGTCGGAGCCGACGCGGATATCGTCGTTTGGGACCCCGAGAAAACCAAGACGATCAGTGCGGATTCTCAGCAATCCTCGATCGATTACAACGTGTTCGAAGGCAAAGAGGTGAAGGGCCTGCCACGCTATACACTGACCCGCGGTCATGTGGCTGTGCATGACGGGGAAATTCGCACACAAGAAGGGCATGGCGATTTCGTGGCGCGTGAACCCAACGGTCACGTGAACAAAGCGTTGAGCACCTGGAAAGAGCTGACAGCGCCGAGGCCGGTTGAACGGACGGGCATCCCGGCTACCGGAGTATGATGGGTGCGGGCCGCAAAACTGCGGCCCAAAATCAAATCTTTTCAAGGCTATGGAATGAATACTGAAAGCACTACCCAGCCCGTGATTGAGGCAAGGCAGCTTGATCTGACCTTCCAAACCAATGACGGACCAATCCACGCGCTGAAAGATGTGAACCTGACCGTCGGAAAGGGCGAATTCGTCAGTTTCATCGGTCCCTCGGGCTGCGGCAAAACCACTTTTCTACGCTGTATCGCTGCGCTTGAAACACCGACCGGAGGAACCCTGACGGTCAATGGTATGACCCCGGATGAGGCGCGGCGGAACCGTGCTTACGGGTACGTGTTTCAGGCTGCGGGTCTGTATCCATGGCGCACCATCGCCAAGAACATCAAGCTACCGCTTGAGATCATGGGGTATTCGGCTGCTGAGCATGATGAGCGTGTGAGAAACGTTTTAGAACTCGTTGATCTTGAAGGGTTTGGTGGGAAATTCCCATGGCAACTGTCCGGCGGAATGCAGCAACGCGCCAGTATTGCCAGAGCGCTGGCTTTCGATGCGGATATCCTGTTGATGGATGAACCGTTTGGAGCGCTGGACGAAATTGTTCGCGATCACCTGAACGAACAACTTCTGGCACTTTGGGCAAGGACGGAAAAGACCATCGGTTTCGTCACGCACTCGATCCCCGAGGCCGTGTATCTCAGCACCAAGATCGTGGTAATGAGCCCGCGACCGGGACGGATAACGGATGTGATCGACAGCCCGCTGCCAAAAGAGCGGCCGTTGGATATTCGAGACACGCCCGAGTTCATAGAGGTCGCTCATCGCGTGCGCGAGGGCCTGCGGGCAGGGCATGCGGATGAATAGTACAGGGATCAAAACTATCGGGGCGGTCCTGACTGTGGTTGGCGTCATTATCCTGTTCTGGTACGCCGCTAGCGTACCAATGAACATCAAGGGCGTTCTGACCGAATTTGAACGGGCAGGAGAGCAGGTTGATCCTCCTAAGGCGGTTGATCGGCGCGATATGAGCGAGTTTGAACTGGTAATCGACAACCCCTACGCCATTGATGAGACTTGGGAGCAAGACCGACCACGCTTGCCTGCTCCGCATCAGGTGGCTGAAGAGTTGTGGGAGACAACAGTCGAGAAGAAAATCACCTCGAAACGGTCCCTGATCTATCATGGCTGGGTCACGCTTAGCGCGACGATGCTGGGCTTTGCGATCGGCACCGGTCTGGGAATTTTGCTAGCGGTGGGGATCGTGCATAGCCGGGTTATGGACTTGTCAGTCATGCCGTGGGCCATCGTCAGCCAGACGATTCCTATCATCGCTTTGGCGCCGATGATCATCGTGGTGCTGTATTCGATCGGCATTCAGGGGATCATCCCCAAAGCAATCATCTCGGCCTATCTGAGCTTCTTCCCCGTCGTGGTCGGTATGGTGAAGGGGCTGCGCAGCCCCGACGCAATGCAACTGGACCTGCTGCGCACCTACAACGCAAGTCGATCTCAGGGCTTTTGGAAACTGCGTTTGCCGGCCTCGATGCCATATCTGTTTACTTCATTGAAGATCGGTGTCGCAGCATCGTTAGTGGGGGCCATCGTGGGTGAGTTGCCGACGGGTGCCGTCGCCGGACTAGGTGCACGCTTGCTGGCAGGCAGCTATTACGGCCAGACGGTTCAAATCTGGTCCGCTTTGTTTGCGGCAGCCATTCTGGCGGCCTGTCTGGTCGGGTTGCTTGGCGTACTAGAACGCTCGGTGCTAAAGCGGATGGGGATGTCGCAATGATCCTTGTTCTCTTTGCAATCTTCCTGTGGCTATTTGGGTGGTGGGTGAACAGCCGTCTCGCCAGCGGACCGCAGGCTGACAGTCGCGCGGTACGGTTTTTGGCCCCGATGATCTTTGGCCTGACCATCATCGCTATGTGGGAACTGGTGGTCCGAGGTCTTGAAGTACCCTTGGTCATCCTGCCTGCGCCATCCGTCATCGCGGTACGCTTCGCCGATAGCCTGCCGATCCTTTGGGCAGACTTCTTTCAGACCATCATCAAAGGGGCGCTCAGCGGCTATATTATTGGCTGTAGCGCCGCCTTCCTGATGGCGATCGCCGTGGATCGGTGGGATTTCCTGCGGCTTGGGCTTCTGCCAGTTGGCAACTTTGTGGCAGCTTTGCCCATCGTCGGTACGGCGCCCATTCTGGTGATGTGGTTCGGGTTTGACTGGCACTCCAAAGCTGCCGTGGTCGTGGTGATGGTCTTCTTCCCGATGCTGGTGAACACCGTCGCTGGTTTGCGAGAGGCCACGGCCATGCAGCGCGACCTTATGGAGACCTACGCGGCAACTTACTGGCAGAGTTTCCTGAAGCTGCGCTTGCCAGCCGCGATGCCCTTTATCTTCAACGGCTTAAAGATTTCTACTACTCTGGCGCTGATCGGCGCTATCGTGGCAGAGTTCTTTGGCTCGCCAACGCTTGGCATGGGCTTCCGGATTTCGACCAGCGTCGGGCAGTTGTCGCTTGATATGGTCTGGGCCGAGATCGTGGTGGCGGCATTGGCCGGGACAGCATTTTATGGGCTGGTCGCAATGATCGAAAAGGCGGTGACATTCTGGCACCCGTCGCAACGCGGATAACAACAATAATTCAACAGACCCCGAAAATGGGGCACCAACAGAAACTAGGAGATATGAAGATGAATAAGCTACTCAGCGGGGCGATAGCCGCCTTTAGCCTGGCCGCCAGTTCGGCTTTCGCTGCGGATGAGGTGACATTGCAATTGAAGTGGGTCACGCAGGCGCAGTTCGCAGGTTACTACGTCGCTAAGGATAAGGGGTTCTACGAGGAAGAGGGGCTGGACGTCACAATTCTGCCCGGTGGCCCGGACATTGCGCCAACGCAAGTTATTGCCGGGGGTGGTGCCGATGTAACCGTTGAATGGATGCCCGCCGCTCTGGCCGCGCGGGAAAAAGGTCTGCCGTTGGTGAACATTGCGCAGCCGTTCAAAAGCTCGGGCATGATGCTGACCTGCTGGAAAGACGCCGGTATTGCCGCGCCCGAAGACCTTAAAAACCGCACGCTGGGCGTTTGGTTCTTCGGCAACGAATTCCCGTTCATGAGCTGGATGAGCCAGTTGGGTATCGACACCGGTGGCAAAAGCGAAAGCGGTGTTGAGGTGCTAAAGCAAGGTTTCAACGTCGACCCGCTGCTGCAACGTCAGGCTGACTGCATCAGCACGATGACCTACAATGAGTACTGGCAGGTCATCGACTCCGGCGTCAGTCCCGATGAGCTGGTGACTTTCAAATACGAAGATCAAGGTGTCGCGACGCTGGAAGACGGTCTGTATGTTCTGGAAGAAAACCTGAGCGACGCGGCTTTCGTCGACAAGATGGAACGGTTCGTTCGGGCATCCATGAAAGGCTGGAAATACGCCGAAGAGAACCCGGAAGAAGCGGCTGACATCGTGCTCGAGAATGACGCGACAGGTGCACAGACCGAAGAGCATCAAAAGCGCATGATGGGTGAGATTGCCAAGCTGACTGCCGGTTCAAACGGCGCGCTCGACCCAGCGGATTTCGAGCGCACAGTGGCAACGTTGCTGGCCGGTGGTTCTGATCCAGTGATCACCAAACAACCGGATGGCGCTTGGACGCATCAGATCACGGATGCCGCTCTGAACTGATCTCTGTCGCACTGAGAATTTGGCGCGGTCCCAATTGGGGCCGCGTTTCCTGTTTCTAGTGTCGGAATTGTGTCTGTACTTGGGTAGGAAAAAGCGTAGAATTCTATGAATAACAGCGCATTTCGTACGAAATGGCAGATTGATTGGATAAAATGCAGGGATTTGCAACAGAATTCAGCACTGCTTTCGCCCTGATCCTGAATGGGAATCCAGAGCTTTGGGCGATTGTGCTGCTTTCCCTGAAAGTTTCCATTTTTGCGGTGTTGATTTCCGCTTTGATTGGAATGCCTGTTGGCGCTGCATTGGCCGTTGCGCGTTTTCCCGGGCGACGGGTGTTGATCATTCTCATGAACGCATTGATGGGCTTTCCGCCGGTTGTCGTGGGTTTGCTGGTCTATCTGATGTTATCGCGGTCGGGACCTTTGGGGGTTCTTGAACTGCTCTACACACCAACCGCGATGATCATCGCACAGGTCGTTCTGGTGACGCCAATCGTGGCTGCGCTGACGCGCCAGGTGGTTGAGATGTTGGCCGAGGAATACTCGGAACAGCTCCGTTCGCTGGGCGTGTCTCGTTTGGCCTCTGTTCCTGTGCTGCTGTGGGACGCGCGGCTGGCGCTTGTTACTGCCCTGTTGGCGGGGTTCGGCCGCGCCATTGCCGAAGTTGGTGCGGTCATCATCGTCGGCGGCAACATAAACCACGTCACCCGCGTCATGACGACGACCATCGCGTTGGAAACCTCAAAGGGAAATCTGGCGCTGGCGCTGGCGCTAGGGGCGATCCTGATCGGTATTGCGGTGGCGGTGAACGCGATGGTCAGCACGCTCAGCCTGCGGGCCGAGAAGGAGGGGTTGCGTCATGCGTGACCTGGTCCCTGAAACGGTTCGTCATATCTCGGTCAGTGGATTGCAGATCTCAAAGAAGGGCACCGCCTTGCTGGATGTTCCGCGCTTGGATTTGGATGGGCCGGGGCCGACTTTGATCCTTGGGCCAAATGGGGCAGGTAAAAGCCTGTTGCTGCGGTGCCTGCACGGCTTGATTGCACCCGACAGAGGGCGCGTGGAACAGGATGGTGTTCCCTTGAATAAGGACCACAAGGCGCGGCAGGCGATGGTCTTTCAGATACCCGTTCTGTTGCGCCGGTCAGTCGCGGCCAACATGGGTTTTGTTTTGAAACGGCAGGGTCTGCATCGCACGGCTCGTAAGGCGCGCATCGCGGAATTGCTGGCCGAAGGCGGGCTGGAAAGCAAGGCGCGCCAATCCGCCAGATCACTGTCTGGTGGTGAGGCGCAAAGGCTGGCCATATTGCGCGCGCTGGCGTTGGACCCGGACACGCTGTTCCTGGACGAGCCGACGAGCGCTCTGGATCCCAGCGCCACACAGATGATCGAACGGATGATCCTGCGCGCCTCGACCCGCGGGGTGCGGATCGTCATGGTCACGCATGACATTGGTCAGGCACGTCGACTGGCGGCGGATATCGTAATGATGCACGGTGGCCGTGTGGTTGAACACGGGGACGCACAGCAGGTATTGGATGCCCCCCAAAGCGATGCCTCTCGCAGGTATCTGGCAGGTGGCTTGGTCACATAACAAAAAAAATGGAGTTCGGAATGATCCGGAACGTCTTTCGGGCAGCATTAGTTTCACTTGGCTTTTTTGCAGGCCCGGCACTGGCCGAAGAGCCTTTTATCGTGGTGCAATCGACAACCTCGACCCAGAATTCGGGGCTGTTGGATTACATACTTCCGTGGTTTGAAGCAGAGACCGGGATCGACGTGCGCGTTGTGGCAGTCGGCACCGGTCAGGCGATTCGAAACGCGATCAACGGGGACGGCGACGTTCTGCTGGTCCATGCCAAAGCGGACGAGGAGCAGTTCGTCGCAGACGGTTGGGGCGTTGAACGGTTTGATGTCATGTACAATGATTTTGTTCTCGTCGGGCCAAAATCCGATCCAGCCAAGATTAAGGGCAGGTCAGATATTGTGGCAGCTCTGACTGCGGTGTCCGAAGCGAAGGCACCATTTGCCTCGCGTGGGGATGACAGCGGCACCCACAAGGCCGAAATGCGCCATTGGAATGCCGCAGGTGTCGATCCGACCGATGTCTCGGGCACTTGGTACCGCGAAACGGGCTCCGGCATGGGGGCGACATTGAACGTAGCCAGCGGCATGGATGCTTATACATTGACCGATCGTGCGACGTGGGAATCATTTGGCAACAGAGGAAACCTTGAAGTGTTGGTCGAAGGCGACCCGCTTCTGTTCAACCAGTATGGTGTAATCCTCGTGAATCCAGAGAAACATTCTGGCGTGCGTGCGGCGGCCGGACAGCGTTTTATTGACTGGCTTGTCGGCCCGGACGGGCAGGCGGCCATTAAGTCTTATCAACTGAATGGCCAGCAGTTGTTCTTTCCGAACGCAAACTGAGGCAGATCACCCGCTGGCACCATTATGGTGGATGGTTCCAAGTCCGGAAAGGTCGTAGCCACCGAACTCATCCGCGCGGATTGCGAACCTTTCCGATTGCAGAAAACTCAGCAGTTTGAGCATCGGTTCGTCGAAATAGGCCCGCCGCCAGATCGCAAGATCCAGACGTTCGGAATGCGTGGGGACAAACCCAAGGTCGTACAGCCCGGCCAGTGCGCCTAGCCCGAAACCGGCCTCGGCCTTGCTGTCATGCAGGGCTATGGCCAACTCCTCTTCGGTGCGGGCGCAGGTCGGCAGGGTTTCCAGATCGTCACGTGTCATGCCGTGGGCGTCCAGTTGTGCATCGAACAACCTTTGGCTGGCCGCACTGTCCTGACGCAGGATGACGCGTCGGCCTTTTAAGTTCGCAAAGTCCTCGATATCCGCCGCGCTCGGAGCCAATAGCAATCCACGCTGCCGTTGCGCGACTTCGAACAGAACGACCGGCGCCTCACCCAAAGCGTCTCGAAGGTTCTGGGTGTTGAACCCGTCATCTTCATGAATATGCAGTGCCGCTGCCTGTGCCGTTCGATCCTTGAGGCGCGTCAATCCGTCGAATGATCCGTCATAGTACGTCGCCAGACCCGAACCACTTTCGCGCAGCGCCCAGTCCAGCAGCGGATCATGGCTGCCCGCGACAATCGGGGGCAGGGGTGGCTTTGCCACCTGCGGGCCGGAACGCGAGGCGTTCAGCCAGGCAATCACCTCGGCCCGTGGAAACAGCAGCTTGCCCATGGCGCGCACGCAGGGAACCTCGCCCGACGAGGCGAGATCGTAGGCCTTCCGCTCGCCAATGCGCAGCAGGTCGGCCAGTTCTTTGGTGGTCAGGTATTCGGACATTCAGTCGAGACGCACAGCCGAGCCGGTCCCTGCATCTGCTGCACTGAAACCGATCTGTTGCAGCGCAAATGGCGCGGCGACAGTTATCACCGCCATTACGGCGACAGCTACAAGAAAGGCTTTCATAGTCTCCTCCGGCTCAGTTTTCCGGTGCCGTTGCGCGGCGCAGGAAGGCGATCAGGTCGTCCCGGTCCTGAGGTTGAGTAATCCGTTGCATCGGCATCTTCGACCCCGGGATGTAATGGTCCGGCCCTTCGTCAAACAAAGTGTTTATCGTTTCGTCATTCCAAATGATATCAGAGTCTTGCAGCGTGTCCGAGTAAAAATATCCCGGAAGTGTACCTGCTTTGCGCCCAAACACGCCATGCAGCGTCGGACCTGCTCGGCGTTGGCCATCCGGGGTCAGGCTATGGCAGATCGAACATTTGCGGGCGAACTGACGTTCCCCATTTTCCATTTCCTCGGGATCTTTCAGAAAGCTGGGCTCAGCCGCAGCCATCTGTTCCTGATCTCCTAGCGCAGCGACTGGCCAGCTATACATGGCCTCGTCAATGCCGCCCGCGTGCAGGTTCTGCCCGTCAGTGGAAAAGGCCAGCGCCCAGACCGGGCCGCGTAAGGTGGCCCTGAAATCCTGCGCGATACGCCATTCGACCGTGTCGATCACCATGATGTAGCCTTCGCCGTCCCCTACAGCCAGCATGTTACGATCAGGGCTGAGGGCCAATGCCAGAATCGGGCGGCGTTCCAGCGTGAAATCGCGTTCGTCCCCGGTCGTCAGATCAAGGATGCGGGTGACGCCGTCAACTGCACCATAAGCAATCCAGTTGTCCTGCTCGTTCAGCACCAGCTCATTGATGCCAAACCCGTGTTCCACGAACCGGTTGGTTTCCTGTCCGCTGGCAACGTCCCATATGCGTAGTGAACCATCGATACCTGCGGAATACAGTTCCGAACCGTCTGCAGAGAATTCGACGGCATTCACACCGCTTCCAGTCGGCCCGAGTAACGATGGCGCCGAGCCATCGACTGGCCATAGTCCGATGGTTCCATCCCAACTGGCCGTTGCCACATGGGTTTTCGACGCGGCGATACCAACAATTTTGCCTTTGTGTTGTCCGACGACCTGACCTCCGGGCCATTGGCGCAAGGTGAAGTCGTCTCCGGCCGAATAGATCGCAGTGCCATTGAACACCACGGAATTTACGGCCGCTTCGTGGCCCTCCAGCCAATTTGGGGTTTCATCCGTCCAAACTCCGACCGAGTTGTCAAAGCTGGCTGTAGCGATCCGTCCGTCTGGTGCCGTGGCAATGCCCATGATGGGTCCGCCATGGCCCTTGAGCGTAAAGAACTCGGCCATCGCGGGCAGGGGCAGCAGCAGCAGTGCCAGAGCAAGCCTGCGCATTTATTCGGCGGGCGAGGCCGCTCCTTCGCTGGCCTCTTTTGCCTGCACCTCTTCCAGCCACAGCGAATGATGCTCGCGGGCCCATTGCTCTTCTACCTCTCCGGTTCCCATGGCGTCGAATGCACCCTCCATTCCGACCGAACCCAAGTAGATATGAGCCAAAATAATGGCGATGAAGGCGTAGGCGACCATGACGTGCCAAACTTGGGCGTATTGCATTTCCTCCTGCGGGGACATTTGCACCGGCAGGTTCAGCCCCAGCATTTGCGGGATGCCTGTGGCGTTGGCGATCGAGAATGTCTTGGCAAACAGCGGCATTTCAAACGGGAACAGCAGCGACAATCCGGACAGACTGATCGAAACGCCAAGCAGTATGCAAAGCCAGAAGATGATCTTTTGTCCGGCATTGAATTTCTTGGCTGGGGGATGGCTGCCTTTCGTGAAAAGGCCGCCGCCCGCGGCGAGCCATTTCAGGTCGACCCGGTTGGGGAAGTTATGGCTGATCCAGTTCACGGTGACGATGATCAGCCCCAGCATGAAAGCCCATGCGAGGTTATTGTGCAGCCATTTGCACCCCTGAGCGATTGCCGCGAAACCTTCCTTGCCGAAGATCGGGATCAGGAAGTCGCGACCGTAAAGGGTCAACAAACCTGTGATGCCCAGGATCAGGAATGACCCGGCAAACAGCCAATGGCCGAACCTTTCAAAGCCACCAAAGCGGGTGACGGTCCGCCCCGTCTTTTCGCCGTCGATCCTTATCTTGCCCCGGATCAGGAAGAACAGCAGCAGAACGACAAGCATTCCGCCAATAATATAGCTGCCATATTCACGCAGCGGACCGGTACGGAAGTTCAGCCACCACATGCCGCCGTCCTGAATTAGTACGCCGGCCGCCGGGCCTTTGGACGACACTGTCACATCAGCCGAACCATAGCGCAGCGCGCGATAGACATCGCTGTCCGAGGCAACTCCGCGCGTACCCAACTGACCAAGTAAACCTTCGGCGTTGTCCTGGCCTGTATTGCCCGAGCGATAGCTGTTATCCACCTTTTCACCGCGCTGTCGCGCCATGATATCCTCAAGCGTCGTCGCGCCCCCGGTCTGCGCCCTGTCAGTAGGGGCAGGGGCTTCGGCTTCACTTGATTGGGCCACAGCGGTCTGGGCCATCGTACACGTCAGCAGCAATACGGCGAGTAAGCGGAACATCTGAACCTCGGTCAAAATCCCTGTTCAGACGACCCACGAACGCGGGTCGTCTGTCTGGTTCCCAAAGACGGTTTTACCCGTCTTTCTGGTCGTAGGCCGTACCCCAACCCCAAGCACCCGAGCCAAACCCGCGCGCGACGACGCGCTCACGGTAGATGGCGGACACAACGTCGCCGTCACCGGCGAGCAGGGCCTTGGTGGAACACATCTCGGCACAGATGGGCAGTTTGCCCTCGGCGATCCGATTGCGACCGTATTTTGCGAACTCTGCGGTCGAGTTGTTTTCTTCGGGACCACCGGCACAGAAGGTACATTTGTCCATCTTGCCGCGCGAACCGAAGTTGCCTGCTTGTGGGTATTGCGGCGCGCCGAAGGGGCACGCATAGAAGCAATAGCCACAGCCAATGCACAGGTCCTTGGAGTGCAGGACGACGCCTTCTTCATTCTGATAGAAGCAGTCGACCGGGCACACCGCCATGCAAGGCGCATCCGAACAATGCATGCAGGCCACCGAGATCGAGCGCTCGCCCGGGTTGCCGTCATTGATCGTCACCACCCTGCGGCGGTTGATGCCCCACGGCACCTCGTGTTCATTCTTACACGCGGTTACGCAGGCGTTACACTCGATGCAGCGTTCAGCGTCGCAGAGAAACTTTGCTCTAGCCATTATCGTCCTCCTTACGCTGCCGAGATCTTGCAGAGAGTACACTTGGTCTCCTGCATCTGGGTCACTGAATCATAGCCATAGGTCTGGGCGGTGTTGGTACTTTCACCCAGCACATAGGGGTCAGCGCCGGCGGGGTATTTGTGCCGCTGGTCTTCGCCCTGGAAATGGCCACCAAAGTGGAATGGCATGAAGGCCACGCCGGCACCGACCCTGTTGGTCAGCATCGCCATCACCTTGACCTTGCCGCCCTCGGGACCTTCGACCCAGACCTGTGATCCGTCACGAATGCCAAGGTTGTTGGCATCGCGGGGATTGATCTCGACGAACATGTCTTGCTGCAGCTCGGCCAGCCACGGATTTGACCGCGTCTCATCACCGCCGCCTTCATATTCGACCAGACGACCAGACGTCAGGATTATCGGGTAATCCTTTGAAAAGTCGTTCTTTTGGATCGAGGCATAAAGGGTGGGCAGGCGATAAGCCTGACGGTCCTCGTAGGTTGGATAATCCTCCACCAGATCGCGCCGCGGTGTATAAAGCGGTTCGCGGTGCAGTGGGATCGGATCCGGGAAGGTCCAGACGACCGCGCGTGCTTTTGCGTTCCCGAAGGGCGCACAGCCATGCTCGATCGCGACCCGCTGGATACCGCCAGACAGGTCGGTTTTCCAGTTGGTCTCTGGTCCTGCAACGGCGTCGATTGCTGCCCGCTCTTCAGCGGTCAGGTCACCGTCCCAACCAAGGTCCATCAGCATCTGCATTGTGAATTCGGGATAACCATCCTGAATTTCCGACCCAGCGCTGTAGACCCCTTCGGCCAGCAGGTTGTCGCCATCACGTTCCACGCCAAAGCGGGCACGGAAGGTCAGGCCACCTTCGGCCACCGGTTTGGACATGTCATAGAGGTTTGGTGTCCCTGTATGACCCATCTCCGGCGTTCCCCAGCAGGGCCAGGGCAGACCGTAATACTCGCCGTCGTTCGGGCCACCAATGGCCTGCAGCGTGGTTCTGTCGAACGTGTGCTGGTTGGCCATATGGCTTTTCAGACGTTCCGGCGACTGACCGGTATAGCCGATGGTCCAGAGGCCCGAGTTGAACTCACGCGTGATGCTTTCAACATTCGGTGTTTCCGGGTCGTCCATTTCGATGTTACGGAACAGACGGTCCGCCCAGCCGAATTTGTTGGCGAACTTGGCCATGATGACTTCGTCCGGCAGGCTTTCGAACAGCGGTTCCACCACCTTGTCACGCCACTGCAGCGAGCGGTTCGATGCCGTGACCGAGCCACGGGTTTCGAACTGCGTACAGGCGGGCAATAGGTAGACGCCATCGGTACGGTCATGCAGCACGGCCGAGACGGTGGGATACGGGTCGATAACGACCAGCATGTCCAGCTTCTCCATCGCCGTCTTCATTTCCGTCATCCGGGTCTGTGAGTTGGGCGCGTGGCCCCACAGCACCATGGCGCGGACGTTGTTGTCCTGATCCATGTTTGCCGGGTCTTCCAGAACACCGTCGATCCAGCGGGAAACAGGGATGCCGCGTTCGTTCTGAAGCGGTTTGTCCTTGCCTTCCTTGTCTTTAATCGTGGCAAACTGGCCAGCGAGCCATTCGGGTTCTTCACCCCAGACGCGTGCCCAGTGGCCCCATGCACCCTTCGACAGGCCATAGTAGCCGGGCAGGGTGTGAGACAGAACACCAAGGTCCGTCGCGCCCTGCACGTTGTCATGGCCGCGGAAGATGTTGGTGCCTCCACCCGAGGTGCCCATGTTGCCCAGAGCAAGCTGAAGCACGCAGTAAGCGCGGGTGTTGTTGTTACCGTTGGTGTGCTGCGTACCGCCCATGCACCAGATCACCGTACCAGGACGGTTGTTGGCCATTGTCCGTGCAACACGCTTTAGCTGTGAGCCTGGTGTTCCGGTGACACGCTCAACCTCGTCCGGGTTCCACTTGGCAACCTCTTCACGGATCTGGTCCATGCCCCAGACACGGGTGCGGATGAATTCTTTGTCTTCCCAACCGTTGTCGAAGATGTGCCACAGAATACCCCAGATCAGCGCAACGTCCGTGCCAGGGCGGAAGCGGACATACTCATCCGCATGGGCCGCGGTGCGTGTAAAGCGCGGGTCGCATACGATCAGCGGCGCGTTGTTTTGCTCTTTCGCGCGCAGAACATGCAGCAGCGAGACGGGGTGCGCCTCGGCCGGGTTGCCGCCGATGATGAAGATGGCACGTGAGTTATGGATGTCATTGTACGAATTGGTCATGGCGCCGTAGCCCCATGTGTTCGCAACACCCGCAACAGTGGTCGAGTGGCAGATACGGGCCTGATGGTCCACGTTGTTCGTACCCCAATAGGCGGCGAACTTGCGGAAAAGATAGGCCTGTTCGTTGTTATGCTTGGCCGAGCCCAGCCAGTAGACGCTGTCCGGCCCGGATTCCTCGCGGATGCTCATCATGCCGTCGCCGATCTCGTTGATCGCCTCTTCCCAGCTGATGCGCTTCCACTCGCCGCCTTCCTTTTTCATCGGATACTTGAGGCGGCGCTCGCCGTGGGCGTGCTCGCGAACCGCAGCCCCCTTGGCACAATGTGCACCCAGGTTGAACGGGCTGTCCCAACCGGGTTCCTGCCCGATCCAGACGCCGTTCTGCACTTCGGCGACGACTGTACAGCCGACCGAGCAGTGGGTGCATACGGATTTGATATTCTCAACGGCCTGATTGGCCGCGGTCTGGGCACTGGCTGGCGTCACGGTTCCACCCGTGGCGCTGATCGCGGCGAGGCCGCCGATCGTCAGGCCCGAGCCACGCAGGAATGCGCGGCGATCGACGGTTTTCTCGCCGATTTGGGACAGGATACTTGTCCGCTGGGGGCGTCTCGCAACCCCGTTGGTCTTTTTCCTAAGCATTTCGTTCCTCCCTTGCGCGCCGTGTAAGCCACGGCTGGCTTGGTACTGCTGATGCCGACGTCAGGGCCAATCGCAACCGTCAGTCGGGTGTGACGTCGTCCGGGTTAGAACCGGGCGCTGTCGAGATATGCGCGGGTATGCGCGGTGTCCTGCATCCGGTTTTCGTCCGCTGGCAGCTCGGCTGCTTCGGCCTGTCCAGTCAGGCTGGCAGCGGCAACGGCAGCAGGTGCAGCGGTTCCGGCCAGTTTGAGGAAGTCACGGCGGGTTGCGCCTTCTTCCTTGGTCTTGCTCATGGGTTTCTCCTCTCCCATTTGCACTTTGACGCCTTTCAGGGCGTCGGCGAATGACAGCGCTTTACGCCGTCGTCATTCGGAAGGCCTCGCGTTCGATTTCCATGAACACCCGACCAGCAGTGCCGACCGAGGCATAGAGAACCGAGTTTTCAGCACCTTCCAAATCCGAATAAAAATGCGTGGCCCAAGGGCCGATGTGTTTGCTCCAGAAAGCCTTCTGGTCTTCCAAAGACGCAGGCTGACCGAAACGCCCAACGATCATGCCTGCCATCATCTCCATCAGCGAGGCGATGTTGTCTTCGGGCTCGAACACGTTTTGGGCGCGGGTGATCCCGCGTGCGGCCATGTCATTGCGTAGCTGTGCTAGTGGTTTCTCGTTCAGGAATCCCGTGAGGTAGAAACTGGCATAAGGCAGAAGCTCGCCACGGCCCAACCCGATGAACAGCGCGTTGAATTCGCGCTCTGCCGCTGCGGGCTTTGTCACTTTCGCGACACGCGCCATGGTCTGAATGGCCTGACCCAGATCGGTGTCGTCTCCGGTCAAACCCGACACCTGATCCAACAGCATCTGATCCGGCGGGGCTGCCAGCAGCAGCCCAAGAAAGTTGTAGAAATCCGCGCGCAGGCGATCCTCGGCCGAGACATCCAGATTTTGCGCGTTGCTTGCGGTCATAGGGTTATCCTTCGAATTCAAATTTCATGCGGCGCGGGGCAGGAGGGCTATCTTCCTCTTCCGGTTCGTCGACTACCGCCACAAACACCGGCTTTGGTGCGGGCTCCTCGGTGGCCACAGGTTCTTCTGACGGCACTTCAATGTTGAGCGTCTCGTCAGTCTCATCTTTGTCAGTCTCGGCCGCCAGCGCTTCGACATGGGCGAGCATGCCTTTTCCCACCTGATACGCGGTCTGGATGTTTTCGATCACGCAGGCGGCGTCCGTGTAGTCTTCGCCATAATCCACCAGCCCATCAACGTTGGCCAATACCGGGTTCAAGCGCCAAAGCCGGCGCAAGGCCCGGCGGCGCAGCCGGTCAGGGACCGCTTTGGCCATAAAGCCAGAAACGTCGTCACCAGCCTGCAGCTGATCGGGGTCGGGAAGATTGAATTCGGCCAGAATCTCAGCGTCGCTCTTTTCTTCCAGCTTGGCCTGCTGAAGGGCAACATCCTGTTTCTCGGCCGCGACAACCTCGGCCTCGGCTTCCGCCTGAACGGCGGCCTTGCGACGGGACCAGAAATCGCGGACTTGGGTCATTGCACGATCCTCCGCGGGGCGCGGTAGACGTCTGACTCCTGCCGGATACGGGCATCACCCTTGCCTTCCTCAACAAGGTCGGTCCGTTTCTTATCTCGGCGGCGTTTGACGAAAACTTCTTCCCGGTGGTGTTCCAGCGCGAAATCCCGAACCCAAGCGATCAATCCTTCGGTCATTGGAATTTTCTCGACGATCTCTTCGCCGGTATCCGCGTAATCCTGTCCTTCGAACGGAGACGCCGTGACCAGCACCGCATTCAGGGGCTGTTCGCCCTTTAGCTCATCACGCAGAACCAGATAGATGGATGGCTGCCCGTCAGAGAGGTTGACCATGTAGGCTTCGCTCTCATCCGCCCACAATGTCAGAGGGAGTGTGGCGGCGTGGTACTCGACAGCTTCGCCCTCGCGGCGCATTTCAAGCCAGTCCGCAGGACCTGCACCGGGCAGGACGGCAACGGCACGCCAGTTCCATTTCGCCCAGCGGGTTACACCGGGTGTTTTGCGCACAACGACGCCTATCGGCATTTCTACCTGGCTTGCGGCCTTGGCCACTGGCTCCTCCCCGAAAGACTCTCCCCTGTCTTTCCTCGGGTCCACTATGGTACACAAAGCGCTTTGGTGCCAAGCCCAAGCCCTACGACCTTAGTCGTAGTCCGGGGTAGCATATTCGTGATTTCATCGCGCAGATGCCTGTGTTTCTTTGATAAGACAGGCATTTGCGTGTGAAATCGCCTCGATTTGTCAAAGGGTTTACATTGCCGCGGGCGGGATACAGCCTACGAAGCGGAGCGACGGAGACTTTCCGGGGGAGGATCATGAGCACCAAACTACTTCTATGCGATTGCGCTGGGTCTCAGCCTCTGAATGCCGAGGAAATTGCCTCAGCCTGCGGGGCCGAATGCTCAAAAGTTCACACTGCGCTATGCACACGCGAACTGGAGCTAGCGGCGGTGTCTATGCAGGGCGGAGACGTCATTATTGCCTGTGGGCAGGAACAGGACACATTCCAGACCCTTGCCGAAGAGCGAAACGTCGAAGTCCCCGGGTTCGTCGATCTGCGTGATCGGGCTGGTTGGTCCGAGCAAGGCGCGGATGCGACGCCCAAGATGGCCGCGCTGGCGGCGGAGGCTATGTTGCCGCAACCTGTCACGCCCAGCGTCGATGTCTTCAGCGAAGGGACGTGTTTGATCATTGGTCCAGGCGAAATTGCCTTTGGGCTCGCTGATCGATTGTCGGGCACACTTGCGGTAACGGTACTGCTCACCGACGAAGCAGAGCCTATGACACGCGCCTTTGACGTTGTGCGGGGTCGTATCAAAACGCTCAGCGGTGCGTTGGGTGGGTTTACTCTGCAGTTAGACGCGTTTCAGCAACTTGAGCCCGGCGGGCGGGGTGCGTTTTCCTGGACTGATGCCAGGGACAAGGCGCGTTCAGCCTGTGATATTGTTCTTGATCTGACAGGGGGAACGCCCTTCGTACAGGCCCCGGCCAAGCGCGAAGGGTACTTGCGGGCCGATCCACAGGACGTATTGGCCGTGGAGCGACTGGCCTTTGAAGCGGCTCAGTTGGTCGGGACCTTTGAAAAGCCGTTGTATGTGCGGATGGAAGAAACGCTGTGTGCCCATTCGCGCGCCGAGCAGGTCGCCTGTACGAACTGTCTGGATATCTGCCCGACTGGAGCCATCACACCAGCCGGAGAACACGTAGAGATTGACCCGATGATCTGCGCTGGCTGTGGCGAGTGCGCTGCGGTTTGCCCCTCGACCGCAATCACTTATGAGGATCCACCGGTATCGGCGTTGTTGTCACGCATGCATATTCTCGCGCGCACTTACCGACGTGCAGGTGGGACTGCACCGCGGCTATTGGTTCACGATGCCCACGGGGCCGAGATGATCCGTCTGGCGGCTCGTTTTGGGCGCGGGTTGCCTGCGGACGTGATCCCACTGGAACTGAACGTGATTTCGGGCTTTGGCCATGCCGAGATGCTGGCCGCTCTGGCCCATGGCTTTTCGCGCGTCGATGTCCTGTTGGCCCCGACGACCGAGCGTGATGCGCTGGATCGAGAACTTGCGCTGGCCCAAGCAATCGCTGCCCCGAATGCTCTGGGTTTGATTGACGAGGCTGATCCGGTCGCCATGTCTGACATTCTTTATCGGCAGGATGTGCCAGAGCCCTTGACTGACCCGGTTCTACCCTTGGGCAACCGCAGACAGATCGCTCGGTTGGCGGCGCAAGCTTTGAATCCGGGCATTGAGGCACCATTGCCGCTGCCGGATAACGCACCCTACGGCGCAATTGCGGTGAACACGGATGCCTGTACCCTGTGCCTCAGCTGTGTGTCGCTGTGCCCGTCGGGCGCGCTGATCGATAACCCGGATAAACCGCAATTGAACTTCCAGCAGGATGCCTGTCTGCAATGCGGCCTGTGCAAAGGTATCTGCCCCGAAGATGCAATCGCGCTCGTTCCACAATTTGATCTGAGCGACGCGGCCCTGTCTCAGCAAGTCCTGAACGAAGAAGAACCGTTTGCCTGCGTGGAATGCGGGGCCTTGTTCGGTGTGAAATCCACTGTTGAGCGGATCATGGAGAAACTTTCGGGCACGCATCCGATGTTTGCCACCTCGGACAAGGCGCGGATGATCCAGATGTGCGACAACTGTCGTGTGAAGGCCCAGTTCCAGCAGCAGGACAATCCGTTTCAATCCAACCCAAAGCCTCGTGTTGTCACGACCGAGGACTACTTCTCAAAACGAAAGGATCATTGAAGCTGTAGCGGGGCACCCAGATCTGCCGCGCTGATGACTGAGACGAAGGCAAGAATGGCTTCAAGGTCCTCAAGCGTCATCTCGACCGGGTATATGGGCGAAGGGCGTTGAGGATCAAACGGGGCGGTCAGCCCGTCAATCTGCGTGAATGCGGGGTGGGGGTTCAAGGCAAAGAACGCCTCAAACCGCTCCGACCAGTCAGGCATGGCGCGCAGGACCGCGAAAGATGGTGTCGAACCCAGCCCGTTCATCCGGTTCTTTGGTCCGATTACGTGGCACCTGCCGCAATGGGTCATCGACAGTTCTTCGCCACGCAGGGCATCGCCGTCGATCACCGTTTCGGTTTCCGCAGCCGCGACATCGAAACTGGCCGAGAAGGGCGCGCCCTGATCCGGCGCAAAGCTTTCAACTGTTCGCTTGCCGATATCGGATAACAGCCAGTCACGGAACCGTTCATGTTTGGCGTCGTCTTCGATCCGCAGGTGATAGATCACACCATCGCGGGCAAAGACGGGATCACCGGGCGGGGCGGTTTCCAAAACCAAAACGCCCGAGTCATCTGCAATAACGCGTATCCCGGTCTTGAGAGAAAAGCGTGGAAGGATATGTTGCAGCAGACCAGAGTCTGAAACCTCAGCCGGTGCTGCAAGACCAATTGCCTCTTGCGACCAAGAGGGGGTGGCAGAGAGCGTCAGGCTCAGGCACAAGAGGACAAAGCGCATGCCGCAACCTAACGGTATGGCACTAAATGCGTCAATTAAACTGAATGAGACGGAGACACATGCAATGAGCGGCAACCACAGCTTGTCGATACGCAGAGCCCTATCAGGCGGGTTCCAAAAGGAGAATGACGCATGAGTGTTCGTGACGCGGTTCTGGCGAACCTGAGAAAAATCACCGACCCCGTTTCCGGACAGGACATCGTAAGTGCCGGTGTTGTCCGCGCATTGAACGTTGAAGGCGACACGGTGCGCTTTGTTTTGGAGATCGATCCGAAGCAAGCCGAGCGGATGGAACCCGTCCGCGCTGCCGCTGAACAGGCCGCTCAGATGGTTGAGGGCGTCGACAAGGTGTCGGCCATGCTGACCGCGCATTCCGATAAGGCTCCGCCAGATCTGAAGCCTAAGCCGAAACCCTCGCAAACCGGCCCGCAGGCTGTCCCCGGTGTGGACCGGATTATCGCGGTCGCTTCGGGAAAGGGCGGCGTCGGCAAGTCGACCGTGTCGGCCAACCTGGCCTGTGCGCTGGCCGCCGAAGGCCGCCGGGTCGGTCTGTTGGATGCCGATGTCTACGGCCCGTCGCAACCCCGAATGCTGGGCGTTTCCGGCCGACCGGCCAGCCCGGATGGGAAGACAATCCTACCGCTGCGCAACCACGGCGTGACCATGATGTCGATGGGGCTGATGACCAATGAAGGGCAGGCGGTTGTATGGCGCGGTCCAATGCTGATGGGCGCTTTGCAGCAGATGATGAGTCAGGTGCAGTGGGGCGCTCTGGATGTTCTGATCGTCGATCTGCCACCGGGCACGGGTGACGTGCAACTGACGCTGAGTCAGAAGTTCAAGGTGGACGGTGCCATCGTTGTATCGACCCCGCAGGATGTCGCCCTGATCGACGCCCGCAAGGGGATTGACATGTTCAACCAACTCAAGACGCCGATTGTCGGGATGATCGAGAATATGTCGACCCATATCTGCTCGAACTGCGGGCATGAGGAGCATGTGTTCGGTCATGGCGGTGTCGCCTCCGAGGCTGAGGCGCTGGGCGTTCCGTTGCTGGGTGAAATCCCGTTGCATCTGGATATTCGTGTGGCAGCAGACGGTGGCGCGCCAATTGTTGTTAGCAAGCCTGACAGTCCGCAGGCTGAGTCCTTCCGCAAGATCGCACGCGACATGATTGCCAAGGGCAACGCATGAACGAGCCGGTCTTCCCCCCTTTGCTGACGGGCCACCCGGTGCAGGGCGGGGAAGACCCGTTCGAGCGCGCGCAGGCGATGGCCGCGCTGGGCTGCGATGCGGGGACGGTAGTCTACAATATTCAGGCAGATCGCCTGCGCGTCGCGATCGTTTTTGCTCCGGAGGTTCTATTGCGCGATGCGATGGCGATGATGCCGCTTTGCGCCGTGGGGTTTCAGAATGCGCTGGGCGCTTTGGCACCGCCCGAGGTCGCGGTTCATCTTGGCTGGGAAGGGTTGATTTGTGTCAATGGCGCGAAATGCGGCATGTTCCGCGTTGCGGCCTCGGGCACGGACGTGGAAACAGAGCCGGACTGGCTGATCGTCGGCTGGGAACTGGCGCTGTTGCAGACCAGCGATGCGCCGGGAGAAACGCCGGATGTCACCGCCCTATATGACGAAGGCTGCGCGGACGTATCGGCAACGCAGCTTGTCGAAAGCTGGTCACGTCATATGCTCACATGGCTCAATCGCTGGCAGGAGGACGGCAACGCCCCACTGCACGCCGAGTGGATGGGCCTATTGAACGGCGTCGGAGAGCCATACGGGGAAGCAGGCGTGTTTCTGGGAACGGATGAGCGGTTCGGGATGTTGATCCGCTCCGGTTCCGACACACAACTTCGCCCACTGACGGAATTGTTGGAGAACGAATGATGAAACTGGCCCGCGCGATCCATTTCGATGAGAGCGATATGAACGTGTTCCACTCTCCGGCCCGAACGGGCGAGTGGTGCATTTCGGGTGGGTTCGAGTTTTCGAACTGGGGCGAAGGCGATCTGGAAGGTAAGTCGCGACAGGCGTTTGCAAACGGTTGGCTGGGGGTTGAAACCTTTGGGCGTGTGACATTTGTCGCGGTCACACAGGTTGAACCTGCTGAACTAGACGGAATTACCCAGAACTTGGCCGAGCACTTTGTCCAATTCTATGGCGCACCTTCGGTTGAGGCCGCCATGGATGTCGCGCGCGCAGAGGTCGCGCATATGTCCGAACTGTGTGATGAGCACGGGCCGAATACTCTGCTGACCGTAGCTCGGGAGTTGTCTGTCACGGGTGTGCGTGAAGCGTTTCGCGTAATCATACCGCAAGAAACCCAGCTTGAAGCCTTGGCCGTTCACGGGTCATTGGACGAGTAGACGTCAGATCAGATCCGCAAAACCGCCGAATTGGCCGCGTTTGAAGATTAGGCCTTCTCCGGTGCGGTACATAACCTTCTGAACCTCGCCGACAAGGATCAGGTGATCGCCCCCATCATGTCGGGCGTGGACCTGACAATCGAACCGGGCCAGGCAACCGGATAGATGTGGTCTGCCGTCGGAATCATGTGCCCACTCGGCATGAGAGAAATCCCGACCGTCGCGCGCAAACCGTAGGGCCTGTTCCTGCTGATCCAGCGCCATCACGTGAATCGAGTAGTGCTGACTAGCGTTGAAGTCATCGAACCGGTTGGATTCTTTGGCCAAACACCACAAGACAAGGGGAGGGGCCAATGAGACCGAGGCGAAGGAGTTGACCGTGATGGCCCGCGGTCCCTGCGCAGTGTTCGTGGTGACCACCGTCACACCGGTGCCGAAACACCCCAACGCTTCGCGAAATGCGATGCTTTGATCCGGAGTTGGGGTAAAGTGTTTTTCCGTCATTGCGCGTTCATCCCGTGGCCGCGCCTGAGGTGCCATGGCGCGCCGGGATTGTCCATGAAAAGCTGAGTTCGGCTCGCGTATTTTTCAGCTTAGTTCAGGTCTTCCAACAGGCGGCCATGTTGTCGTGTTGCCTCAATAACCAGGCCAAAGGTCCTCATTCCGCGCGCCTGTAGCATCGGCAGCATTCTGACCAACGCCTCGGCGGTCGCGACAGCATCCCCCAGCGCCGTATGGCGCAGATCTTCAGGAATGGTGACGCCGAGCCTTTCGCACAAAGCGTCCAAAGTGTGTTTGTCGCTTGCGCCGAACAGGACTGCGGACAGCAGCACCGTGTCCAGGATTGGATGGTCCCATTCGACATTCATACGCTTGGCATGTCGCCGGAGGAAGGCCATGTCAAAGGGGGCGTTGTGGGCCACGATCACCGCGTCACGCGCAAACTGATGCAAAACGCGACCAGCCTCGGCGATGTCGGGGGCGCCCTGAACCATCCGGTCGCTGATCTTGTGTACCTTGGTCGAGGCCGGTGGGATAGGGATTCCTGGGTCGACCAACAGGTCCAACCGCTCGCCGTCGACGATGCGCCCGTTGATAACCCGGACGGCTCCGATCTGAACGATTTCGTCCTTGTGAGGCAGCAGGCCGGTGGTTTCGGTGTCAAACACGACAAAACACAAATCACGCAGCGCGAGACTTTCAAAGGCGTCATCGCTGGCCGCGCTTAGCAGATTGAAGTCGTACACCAAGGGCCGGGCCGCTTCGGGCGCGATATTGGCCGCGCTGTCGTCGAAAATCAGCATGTATCCCGGCGCATCACCCAGTGGTTTCAGACGCGCGCTATAGCTTTGCGTGCCGTCGATGCTGGTCAGGGTGCAGGCGACCTCAAATCCGGTTTTTGCCAGTTTTGCGTATGCGTCCTCCAGCGGACCACGCTTCAGGTACTCAAAAAGGGACGCGTTCAGGCGCGGGTGCGCAATTTGCGCCAGAACTTCGGCCGCCTGACCGTCGTACAAAACAATCTTATGGGTCGGGCTGGCCAGCAGCATCGCAACCGGGATGTCCGTCAAAAGGGCGGTCAGACGCTTTTTTTCCGCCGCGAGGTGTGCAGTTTCTTCGGCGACGGCCTGTGCCACATCCATCGTTTTGTCTGACAGCTGATCTGCCAGTCCGGCTGCTGCAGGCGCCAGATCTCCCAGGTATCGCGCGGCCTGCACGTCCATTTCAGCGCTGACGCCCGCATGCGCCCGCGCCCGAAGTTGGGCCGAAATTCTTTCGATTGGCTTGGCGACGTTGTCATCAAACAAAAGCCAGACCGCCGCTATCAGGGCAAGAAAGCCAAAGGCCATCACGATTTCCGCAAACACGAAAGCGTTGGCCAATTCAGGGTTCGCGGCGCGCCGATAGCTGAACCACAAGGCCAGTGTGCTGACTGCAAGCGACCCCACAGCCAGAAGGCAGAAGAACAGAAAGATGCGCAGGCGCAGGCTCAACCGGGTCAACATGTTACACTCCGCAGGTTGCCTCGACGATCGGGTCGTTGGCGGTGACGTCGATCCAGTCTGCGTTCAACAGGCGGCCGTCATCACCAAATTCGGCTCCGTCCGCAAGGTTTGCGCGGCTGAATGCCTTGCAGTCGACGGCTACCGGTAGTTTCGAAACCGGGGCCCAACGACCGAATAAATACAGATCAACCAGACGCTGTTCGGGTATTTGTTCGTTGGTGCGCACGGTACCCGCATCAATGGCGGCAAAGCGGTCGACGAAGGGCACGGCATAGGTCCAGGGGCGGTAGAAGGCGCGGCTTTCGACCTCTTGGATAACAGTCATACCCTCGGGAAGCGCGTCGCGCGTCCGGTCATACCACGAGTATTCGCTGGCAATTGTCACGCCGATCATGCCCAAGCCAGCAGCGACAGGGGTTATCCAGCGGGGCAGACGGCCACCTGTAAGCTTGTTCAGCACCATTACGATACCGGCAAAGGCGAAGCCTGCAAAAATGGTGCCGATCAGTTCCAGAAACATGATGTCTCTCCGTAGTTCAGGCGCTTCCGCCGATCTTGATTTGCCGGATCTAGCCCAGCACTCCTTTGCCGTGGCCCACCGCAGATTGCATGGTTTTTACCACAACGAACGCATCCCGAAGATGGCTTCTCTCAAAGTCCGAAAGGTCTGAAGGAGGCAGAAAATTGTCCGGCTTTTGGTCTGCTTTTACAAGCCTGACCTGATGTTCCAGACGGGTTTCGGCAATCAAATCATAAGCATCCAGCAAATCCCGCGCGCCAGAGGGGCTGAGGATATTGGCGGCTCCCGCCGCTTTCAGTCGGGCACTGGTATTGGCTTCGGTCAACTGGCCCTGAAGGCTGTAGATGCGCGCAAGATCGACCACCGGCACAACACCGTTGTGTTTGAGGTCCAGTGTGTTGCGATGCTCGCCGGAGCGGATCGTGGCAATCCCGCGCAACAGGCCCAGCGGAGGCGTGTGCTTTAGTGAGTTCGAGATCATATGCGCGACAAAGATCGAGTTTGCCTTGGCCGCCGCCAGTGTTTCGGCCTGCAGATCATCGAACAGGTGGAAGGCACCGCCAATCGGGCGCAGATCGAACATGACCGAGGCGAGCATCTGCGCCTCGGGGTCTGGTTTGGCGATCCAGCCGCTGAAGTAATCGCGCCAGACACGCACTGGCTGACACCACCGCGGATTGGTCGCCATCATATCGCCCGGGCAGTAGAAATACCCGCAAGTGTCGAGACCGTCCGAAACAAACTTCGCAAGGTCCGCGAAGTACCCCATGTCCGCGTCGGTTACGCTGTCATCCAGCATCAGGCAATTGTCCTGATCCGAGACGCCGGTCTGTTCCTGCCGCCCCTGCGATCCGCAGGCCAGCCACAAGTAGGGAACGGGTGGGGGGCCCAGCTTGTCTTCGGCCAGCGAAAGCAGACGGCGGGTGGCCGTGTCTGCGATGTCGGTAATCAGGCGAGTTACGATTTCATGCCGGTTCCCTGCAGCAACCAATTGCACCAGAAGTTGAGGGATTTCAGCGGTCACAACCGCCATTTGATCCGCTGACGTCGCCTGCGCAATCCGACGGACCAGTTCGGCCGAGTTGACCGCCTGATAGTGGGTCAGATCCGTCTGCGTCACGATACCGACCAGACGTCCACCCTCGCTGATCGGAATATGGCCGATCCCGCGTTCCATCATCACGTGAAGAACATCCGAACCGATATCCGAAGGCGACAGTGTGATCGGGTTTGCCGTCATGATCGACGAGATTGGCGTGTCGGCGGGCATGCCGTTGGCCACGTATTTACCCGAGATATCGCGCAGGGTGGCAATGCCCAGAAGGTCATCCGCCTCGGTAACGCAAAGCGAGGAAATGTGCCTGTCGCGCATCATCCGGGCGGCTTCTTGAACCGGCGTGCCCGGTGGGCAGGTCGCGGGGTTATGTGCCATCAGAACATCAATTGCGCTGGTGGCCAGGCTCTGCGGGCCGGACCGGTTCGATCGGGTCCGGTTGAAGAATTTCGAAACGACCTCGTGACCGTCAATGAGCTGGCGCACCAGATCAGGAGGCAGGACCAGCAACACCGATGGCGTATGCGCCCGCGCTTTGGTAGCGGCCTTACCGTCCTTCAGCAGACCGCGCTCTCCGAACGAGTTCCGCAGGCCAAGATGGGACACGACGGCGTCGTTCTCATCGGTAATTTCAACTTGCCCCTCGTAGATCACAAAGACGCCGGGCAGGGTGTGGCCCAATTCGTAGACGGGAAAGTCCTCGTCGACCTCCCACACCTCGATCTGCTTTGCCACCTGATCTAATGTTTCCGGGGGCAGGGCATCATAGGGATGTACGGACTTTAGAAACCGGGTGATCTGGTCATGGGACAGGGGCATCAGTCACTCCTTGGTTTCTGGTTGAAAAATCCCGCCCGGTTGAGTGCCGGGCGGGAACAGTAGATCGAAAAACGCGGCATAAGGAAGTTTACCATATGCCGCATCATGCTCATTTATTCTGAGCTGCGCCTGCGCCACGGGGAATACGCACGCTTTCGACCAATTCTACGATCTCCGGCGGAGTCTCTTTGGTCATTCCAGCGACGACGTAAGCAACGCCGAAGTTGATCATCGCACCGATGGCGCCGAACGAAGTCGACTTGATCGGACCCAGAAGCGGGTCAGCATCGGTGAACGAGTTGGTATCCGGAATGAACAGCCAGCCCTTGTGCAGGAAGATATAGACCAGGGTCACGGTCAGACCAGCCAGCATACCTGCGACGGCACCGGTGTTGTTGATGCGGGTCGAGAAGATCCCCATCATCAGCGCCGGGAAGATCGAGGCAGCCGCCAGACCGAAGGCCAGAGCCACCGTTTGCGCCGCAAAGCCCGGTGGGTTCAGGCCCAGGTAGGTTGCAACAACGATGGCGACAGCCATTGCGATCCGCGCCGCCAACAGTTCCCCTTTTTCAGAGATTTGCGGGTTGATCGCACCTTTGACAAGGTCGTGGGATACCGCAGACGAGATCGCCAGCAACAGACCCGCAGCGGTCGACAGAGCAGCCGCAAGACCACCGGCAGCGACCAGACCGATCACCCAACCCGGCAGGTTGGCGATCTCGGGGTTGGCCAGAACCAGGATGTCGCGGTTGAACTTGGTCAGCTCGTTACCGACCCAGCCTTTTTCTTCCGCAAGCGCCTGCATATCGGCGTTCTGATCGTTGTAGTACTGGATCTTGCCGTCGCCGTTCTTGTCTTCCCAATCCAACAAGCCGGTTTTCTGCCACGTCTGCATCCAGTCGTAACGCGGATCGGTGTCAATCTCTTCAACCGAAACAGCGCCACCTTCGATGCCACCGTTGGGCCACATCATGTCGGTGATGTTCAGTCGGGCCATTGCGCCAACCGCGGGGGCGGTCAGGTAAAGCAGCGCGATGAAGACCAGCGTCCAGCCAGCGGACCAGCGGGCGTCAGACACTTTCGGCACGGTGAAGAAGCGCATGATCACGTGCGGCAGACCAGCGGTACCGATCATCAGCGACAGAGTGAACAGAACCATGTTCAGCGTGTTCGAGTGGTGCGCCGTGTACTCGGCAAAGCCCAGCTCGGTCACGATTGCGTCCAGTTTGGTCAGCAGCGGCTCACCACTTGCAGTGTCGCTGAACAGACCCAGCGCCGGAACAGGCGTACCGGTCAGTTGCAGCGAGATGAAGATCGCCGGGATGGTGTAGGCGGTGATCAGCACGCAGTACTGAGCGACCTGAGTATAGGTCACGCCTTTCATCCCACCGAACACCGCGTAGGCAAACACCACACAGGCGCCGATCAACAGACCAGATGTGTTCGACACCTCAAGGAAACGGCCAAAGGCCACGCCCACGCCGGTCATCTGACCGATCACGTAGGTCACCGACGCGACGATCAGACAGATCACCGCAACAACACGTGCGGTCTGGCTGTAGAAGCGGTCGCCGATGAACTCCGAGACGGTGTACTTGCCGAACTTACGCAGGTAGGGCGCAAGCAGCAGAGCCAGCAGAACGTAGCCACCGGTCCAACCCATCAGGAAGGTCGAGTTGTCATAACCTGTAAAGGCAATCAGGCCCGCCATCGAGATGAACGAGGCCGCAGACATCCAGTCCGCCGCTGTCGCCATACCGTTGGTGACCGGGTGAACGCCGCGACCGGCGGCGTAGAATTCGGATGTGGAGCCCGCACGGGCCCAGATCGCGATGCCGATGTACAGCGCAAAGGACGCGCCGACAAACAGCAGGTTGATGGTAAACTGGTCCATGCTGCTTACTCCTCATCCACGCCGTATTCAGCGTCCAGCTTGTTCATGCGCCAGGCGTAGTTGAAGATCAGCACCAGAAAGACCAGGATCGAGCCCTGCTGGGCGAACCAAAAGCCCAGATCGGTGCCGCCGACTTCGATGCCGGACAGCAACGGACGCAGCAGAATGCCGAATCCAAAAGACACCAGCGCCCAGATGACGAGGCTGATGTAGATGAGACGCAGGTTGGCCTGCCAATAGCCTTTGTCGGCTTCGGCAGTCTGCGCGGAGTTTGTTGATTGATCCGCCATTGCGGGTTCCTCCTTCGCTTCCTCCTAGGGCGGCCCGTTGTCTTATTCCTCCAGCGCGCGGGGCCGCTTTTCGATATGCCGAACGCCGGCTTGGCGTCAGGCAAGACTTCTCCGGTCCGCCAGGGCGGGTCCATTGAAGTTTTCCTTTAGGAATTCGGCCCTTATTCAGGGCAGGCCGTCTTCCCTTAGTTCATCGCGTCGCTGACGATCCTTTCCAGATTGCCAGCGATGTCTTCGATATTGCCCATGGCGTTCAGGCCTTTCAGAACGCCATGGTCTTGGTAATACGTAATCAGCGGCGCGGTTTGTGCGTGATAGGCCGCAAGACGCGAGGCGACGGTCTCGGCGTTGTCATCAGCACGGCGCTTGAACTCGGTGCTGCCGCACTTGTCACATTCACCTTCAACCTTCGGGACCTTGAACGTATCATGGTAACCTTCGCCGCAGCCGCCGCAGGTGTAGCGCCCCGAGATGCGGATCACCATTTCCTCGTCCTCGACCTCAAGACTGATTGCGGCATTGATTTTCTGCCCGGTTTCCGCCAACAACCCGTCCAGCGCTTCGGCCTGAACCGTGGTGCGCGGGAAGCCGTCCAGGATTACGCCCTTGGTGCAATCAGGCTCGGCCAGCCGGTCGCGCAGGATGGCGATGACAATCTCGTCGCTGACCAGATCGCCGGCTTCCATCACCGCCTTCGCGGCCTTGCCCGCCTCGGTGCCCGCAGCAACGGCCGCACGCAGCAAATCACCGGTGCTGAGTTGCACCAGCCCGAACTTGTCTTCCAGCATCCGCGCCTGTGTGCCTTTCCCGGCGCCCGGAGGGCCGAGAAGGATCAGTACGGCGGGAGTTATGGTCGTGGCAGCGTCCATCACATCCTCACTTGTTCGCGCGGTTTTCGATCAGGTCTTCGACAACCGACGGATCGGCCAGTGTCGAAGTGTCACCCAGCGAGCCGAAGTCGTTCTCGGCTATCTTGCGCAGGATACGGCGCATGATCTTGCCCGAACGGGTCTTGGGCAGGCCCGGGGCCCACTGAATTACATCCGGTGAAGCGATCGGACCAATCTCGGTCCGGACCCAGGTGCGCAGTTCTTTCAGCAGCTCATCCGACGGCTCTCGGTCATTCATCAGAGTGACATAGCAATAGATACCTTGCCCTTTGATATCATGGGGATAGCCAACCACAGCGGCCTCGGCCACCGCGGCATGTGCGACCAGGGCACTTTCGACCTCGGCCGTGCCCATGCGGTGACCCGAGACGTTGATCACGTCGTCAACACGGCCCGTGATCCAATAATCGCCATCCTCATCGCGACGGCAGCCGTCACCGGTGAAGTAGTAGCCTTTGTAGTCCGAGAAATAGGTCTTCTCGAAACGCTCGTGATCGCCCCAGACGGTGCGCATCTGTCCGGGCCAGCTGTCTTTGATACACAGAACGCCTTCGACGCCATCGCCTTTGATCTCGACGCCGGATTGCGGGTCCAGAACCACCGGTAGGATGCCAAAGAAGGGCTTCATGGCCGAGCCGGGTTTCATTGCGTGGGCGCCGGGCAGGGGGGTCATCAGGTGACCGCCCGTTTCGGTCTGCCACCAGGTATCCACGATCGGGCAATTGCCTTTGCCGACAACCTCGTTGTACCAGTTCCACGCTTCGGGGTTGATCGGTTCTCCCACGGTTCCAAGGACCTTCAGGTCGCTCAGGTCGCACTTTTCAACAAACTCATTACCCTGACCCATCAGGGCACGGATCGCAGTCGGAGCCGTATAGAACTGGTTCACCTTGTGCTTTTCGCAAACCTGCCAAAAGCGGCTGGCGTCCGGATAGGTTGGAACACCTTCGAACATCAGCGTCGTCGCACCGTTGGCCAGCGGGCCATAGACGATGTAGCTGTGGCCGGTGACCCAGCCCACGTCAGCGGTACACCAGTAAACGTCGCCATCGTGATAATCGAACGTAATCTCGTGGGTCAGCGACGCGTAAACGAGGTAACCACCAGTGGTATGCACAACACCCTTGGGCTGACCGGTCGAGCCGGAGGTGTAAAGGATGAACAGCGGGTCCTCGGCGCTCATCTCAGCAGGCGCGCAGTAGTCATCCGCCTCAAGCGCCATTTCGTTGTAGTCATAGTCACGACCGTTGATCCACGTGGTCTGACCACCGGTGCGCTTGACGACCAGACACTTCACGGTGTCCTTGCAGTGCAGCAGGGCGGCGTCCGCGTTGGACTTCAGCGGGGTTTTGCGACCGCCACGCGGTGCTTCGTCAGCGGTGATGACAACCTTCGCGTCACAGCCATTGATCCGTGCGGCCAGAGCGTCGGGAGAGAACCCAGCAAAAACAATCGAATGGATTGCACCAATCCGCGCGCATGCCAGCATGGCATAGGCGGCTTCGGGGATCATCGGCAGATAGATCACGACCCGGTCGCCTTTGCGGACGCCCATCGATTCCAGAATGTTGGCCATCCGACAGGTGCGACGGTGCAACTCGGCATATGTAATGTGCTGCGCTTCGTCGTTTGGATCATCCGGCTCCCAGATGATCGCGGTCTGATCGCCGCGGGTCTTCAGGTGGCGGTCCAGACAGTTTGCAGAAACGTTCAGCGTACCGTCCGCATACCAGTTGATTCCAACCGAGCCGAAGTCATAGCTGACATCCTTGACCTGCGTGTAGGGCTTGATCCAGTCCACCCGCTTGCCTTGTTCATCCCAGAACGCCACAGGGTCATTGATGGAGGCCGCATACATCTCGTTGTATTTTTCAGCGTTGACATGCGCACGGGCTATAGTGTCGGCGGACGGCGGAAAGGTCGTGGCTTCTGCCTGGGCAGCGGTTGTCATTCTGAGGCTCCTCCCTCTGGACTATATTGAACTGGGCCGATTTTGCCTGCTGAACTGGCAATGTCGACCCATATCCTCCCTGCTTCCAATAATACGGAGAGCTGAAAACAATGAAATAAATTACAGAAATCTCAGGATTAGTTTGTAAATTCATTTCTTTCATTTCGCGAAAGCTGTAAACAAAAACTCAAGAAAATGAAAAATAATAATGAAAACAACATTTAGGATGTAACGGAATTCTACAGTGGCAGCGGCCCGTCCAGTGTAGTGTTGAAGTCATTTGGGACTCGTCTTTTGGTTGTTAGCGTAT
The DNA here is from genome assembly GCF_056538705.1 of Ruegeria sp. BF12. Classification (NCBI taxonomy): domain Bacteria; kingdom Pseudomonadati; phylum Pseudomonadota; class Alphaproteobacteria; order Rhodobacterales; family Roseobacteraceae; genus Ruegeria; species Ruegeria sp. BF12. The sequence goes on from NZ_JBQFTP010000002.1 coordinate 152,437, forward strand.
GACGGCTGCGCTTACCGCTCGTAGGGAATGATGCCCGGGGGTTGGCACATACCGATGTTGGCGCTAGCTTTGAGCGCAAGCGCCTCGGCAAGGGGGTGCAACAAAGGGAGAAATCAATATGAAAAAGATGTTGAGCGGCGCCGCTGTGGCCGCTTTGGGTGTTGCGTTCGTGTCCGAGGCCGCCGCAACCGAGTGGAATGCCTCAGTCTGGGGCAAGCGCCGCGCATTTACCGAACACGTTGAAAAGCTCGCGGAACTGGTCAGCGAGAAGACCAATGGCGATTTCACCATCAACGTCAGCTATGGCGGGCTGTCCAAGCCACGCGAGAACCTTGACGGGATTGAAATCGGCGCGTTCGAGATGGCGCAGTTCTGTGCCGGGTACCACCGCGACAAGAACCGCGCGATTACCGTTCTAGAGCTGCCGTTCCTTGGCGTCAGCAATCTGGATGAAGAGGTCGCGGTCAGCCACGCTGTTTACGATCACCCCGCCGTCAAAGATGAGATGGCGCAGTGGAACGCGCGCATCATCATGACCTCTCCGATGCCGCAGTATAACCTGGTTGGCACTGGCGAGCCGCGCGATGAACTGGCCGAATTCGAAGGGATGCGCGTTCGCGCCACGGGTGGTCTGGGTCAGGCGTTCGAAGCCGTTGGTGGCGTTCCGACATCGGTGCCTGCGACCGAAGCTTTCAACGCGATGGAATCTGGCGTTGTGGACACAGTGGCCTTCGCCCAGCACGCGCATCTGTCCTTCGGCACGATCAACGAGGCCGACTGGTGGACAGCCAACCTGAACCCCGGCACCGTAAACTGCCCGGTCGTGGTCAACATCGACGCCTATGAAGCACTGCCCGCCGAGCATCGCGAAGCGCTGGATAGCTCAATCGACGAAGCGATTGATCACTATCTGGCCAACTACGGCACTTTGCTGGAGCAGTGGGATGGTGTTCTGTCCGAAAAAGGTGTTGAGAAAGTGCAGATCGACGATGCGGTGATCGCCGAGTTCCGCACAAAGGCTGCTGACCCGATCCGCGAACAGTGGATTGCGGACATGTCCGCTCAGGGCCTTCCCGCGCAGGATCTGTATGATCTGGTCCAATCCACGCTGGAACAACAGCGCAGCGGTAATTAATCGCGACATCCGGGTGCCCATGGGGGCACCCGGACAACAATCAAAATACAGGGGAACACCGGTATGGCAGGACAGGCCACGGTGCTTGAGGACAACAGCCTCCTGAGTTCATTGGATCGTAAGCTGCTGAGGTTGGAGCGATTTCTCGCGCTAATCAGCGGTGTTGCCGTGTTTGGGCTTATGGTTCTGGCTGTTGTTTCGGTCAGCGGTCGCAATGCGATCAACGCTCCCTTGCCGGGGTATGTCGACTGGATCGAACAAGCGATGCCGTTGATTGCGTTTTTGGGGATTTCCTACGTTCAGCGCGATGGCGGCCATATCCGAATGGATATTGTGATCTCGCGCTTGCACGGGCGGGCACTGTGGCTGTTCGAGCTGATCTCGGTGATTTTGATCCTGGTGCTGATGCTGGCGCTTGTTTGGGGCAGCTGGTCCCACTTTGACCGCTCGTTCGACTTCGGTGCCCCGATGTGGAGTCGCGACAGTTCAATCGACATCGGCATCCCGCTCTGGCCTGCCAAGCTGCTGGCCCCGGTTGCATTCTCGGTTCTTTGCTTGCGGCTGCTATTGCAGGTTTGGGGCTATGGTCGTGCCTTTTTACTGGGGGTTGAAAGCCCGGTTGCGGTGCCTCTGATACAGGATGCGGCGGCGCAGGCAGCCGCCGAAGCCGAGCAATTCGAAGGGCAGGACTAGCGTATGGACACGATTGAGATTGGCCTGTGGGTCACAGGTGGCCTGCTGGTTCTGGTTGTGACCGGAATGCGCGTGGCCTTTGCTGCCGGTCTTGCGGGGCTGATTGGCTTGGTCTGGATATTCTGGGCGAAGTTCGGCTATGACCCCGACCGCTTTGGCAAAGCACTGACGGTCGCCGTCAAAACGGCGGGGCAGGTGCCGCACTCCAAGGTTGCAGCGCACACGCTCAGCCTGATCCCCACATTCATCCTGATCGGCTATCTGGCCTATTACGCGGGGCTCACGCGCGCGCTGTTCGAGGCCGCGAAACGCTGGGTCGCGTGGGTGCCCGGGGGGCTCGCGGTTTCAACTGTATTCGCGACTGCGGGTTTCGCGGCAGTATCTGGTGCCTCGGTGGCCACATCCGCCGTGTTCGCACGGATCGCGATCCCCGAGATGCTGAAGGTCGGCTACAACAAGCAATTCGCGGCCGGGGTTGTCGCTGCGGGCGGAACGCTGGCATCGCTGATCCCGCCGTCCGCGATCCTTGTGATCTACGCGATCATTGTCGAGCAGGATGTGGGCAAACTGCTGCTCGCCGGGTTTATTCCAGGGGCATTTTCTGCCGTTGTGTACGGCCTGCTGATCGTGGGCATCGCAGTTGTATTCAAATCCGTCGGCCCTCCGGTCACAGGGTTCACTTGGAAACAGCGCTTTGCATCCCTTCCGGGTGCAATTCCGATTGTCGCGGTGATCCTGATCATCATCTGCTTTGTCTATAACCCGTTCGGTGAGAAGGCCTGGGGTACACCGACTGAAGGTGGTGCGATCGGGGCCTTCATCGTGTTCTGTTTTGCCCTGTTTCACGGTATGCGGTGGCCCGAGTTGAAGTCGGCACTTCTGGAAACCGCGAAACTGACAGCCATGATCTTCACGATCATCTGGGGTGTGCTGATCTATGTGCGTTTCCTCGGTTTTGCGGATCTGCCGGGCGCGTTCTCGGATTGGATCACCTCTTTGGAAATGTCGCCGATGCTGATCCTGATCTGCATCCTCTTGGCCTATGCCGTGCTTGGCATGTTCATGGACGCGATTGGGATGCTGTTGCTGACCTTGCCGGTGGTCTATCCGGCAGTCATGGCCCTGAACGGTGGCGAAACAGTCAGTGCTGCCGACAGCGCTTTCGGCATGTCGGGGCCGATGTGCGCCATCTGGTTTGGTATTCTGGTGGTGAAGATGGCGGAATTCTGTCTGATCACACCGCCCATCGGTCTGAACTGTTTCGTGGTCGCAGGCGTGCGCCCGGATCTGAGCGTTCAGGACGTGTTCAAAGGGGTGACGCCGTTCTTCATTGCCGATGGCGTGACCATCGCATTGCTTGTGGCGTTTCCTGGCATCGTACTCTACTTGCCGTCATTAGCCGGATAGAAAAAGCCCCCGGTGGTGAGCCGGGGGCTAGTCGACGTGAAGTGCGGGTTCTTCAGCTCGCCCGCATCAGCATCCCGTAGAGGTCACGCGGGTCATCAGGGTCGGCCAGCATGTCCAGAGGTTCAAAGAAATCAGTGCCTTCGATGGCGGACTGGATGTATCGCAGGGCCGAGAAGTCCTCGATCGCGAAGCCAACGCTGTCAAACAGCGTGATCTGGCGGTCATCCAGGCGACCTTTGGCCTGACCGGTCATCACCTGCCACATCTCAGTGACCGGATGATTGTCATCCAACGCCTGAATCTCGCCTTCGATACGGGTTTGTTCGGGGTATTCGACAAAGATCTCAGACCGCAGCAGGATATCGCGATGCAACTCGGTTTTGCCTGGGCAGTCGCCGCCAATGGCGTTGATATGCACGCCCGGGCCAACCATGTTGTCGGTCAGGATCGTGGCGTATTTCTTGTCCGCCGTGCAGGTGGTGATGATCTGCGCGCCCTCGATGGCATCCTCGGCTGTTTTGCACTGCACGACAGTCAGACCGGAGTTCTTTAGGTTTGCCGCACATTTCTCGGTCGCTGCGCGATCGGTGTCGAACAGACGTACCGTGTCGATCCCACACATGGCCTTGAACGCCAGACATTGGAATTCAGACTGCGCGCCGTTCCCGATCATTGCCATGACGCGTGAGTTTTTCGGGGCCAGATAACTGCCCACCAAAGCCGAGGTCGCGGCGGTGCGCAGCGCGGTCAGCATTGTCATCTCGGTCAACAGGGTCGGGTAGCCGGTATAGACGTCAGCCAGCAGGCCAAAGGCGGTGACGGTCTGCAGACCCTCGGATGTGTTCTTGGGGTGCCCGTTGACGTATTTGAATCCGTAGGCCTCACCGTCCGAGGTCGGCATCAGCTCGATCACGCCATGGGGCGAGTGGGCTGGGATGCGGGGTGTCTTGTCAAAGCTCTCCCAGCGTTTGAAATCGGATTCAATTTGGGCCGCGATCTGGGTGATCATCTTTTCAAGCCCGATGTGATGCACCAGCCGCATCATGTTGTCGACGGATACAAAGGGCACAAGCGCCTTGTCAGAAGGTTGCATCATGATCTCCTATCGGCGGGAAAGGTGGATACCGGCGATCATGCAACGTACTGATCCACCGGCTGTTTCTATGGTCGGAACCGACAAAGGCAGCAGGGTTGCGCTGTCTTCGATGATGTTGATCTGTTTGGGCGTCAGCGCATCCCTGGCGCGGCTGGACAATGCCAGCACAAGGCCGTCACGCCCGCTGAGCTCAATGGTGTTTCCGGCAAAATTCGCGATCTGGTCATGCGACAAGTCGATGACAGTGCGACCGGATTCTTCCAATCGCGCCCGCACGGTTGCACGGCGTTCGGCGTCGGTGATCATGTCAAGACAGATCAGAGCATAATGCGTACCGATCCCCATCAGGACATTGGTGTGATAGACATCTCTGCCTTCAGCATCCCGAGCTTCGAACGCGATGGGTTCGTAGTTGAAGTTCGTGCAGAACCGCTCTAGCAGAACAGGATCAGCGCGGTTGGATTTGACCGTGTAAGCAATGCGCCCGACGTGATCGAGAACCATTGCTCCGGTACCTTCCAGCGCAAGGTTATCCTGTTCCAGCCCTGAATAGTCAATCACGTCCTGAACGCGGTATTCCTGCTTCAGCAATTCGATAACATCTAAGCGGCGTTCGCGTCGGCGCGACGGAACAAACATCGGGTAAATCGCGACGTGCCCACCGGGATGTGTCGAGAACCAGTTATTGGGAAAAACGCTGTCAGGCGTGTTCAATTGGCCGTGATCGTCAAAGACATGAACGGTTACACCTGCCTCGCGCAGTTGTTCGACCGCGCGATCATGTTCGTCGCGCGCGGCTGCTGAAGTCGCTTCGGCGGATCGGTGTGCCAGCGTCTGAAACGCATTGTCGTGGCGTGTCTCAGGGTTCGAAACAAACTCGTGCGGGCGTACCATAACGACGGCAGAGGGAGATTGAAGGGAATTCATCAGAAGCTCCGGGTCGGGCGGTCGAAGATGCGGCGACCCAGCAAGGAGGCGGCCAGATCAACCATAAGTTTCGCAGTGCGTCCACGTTCATCAAGGAACGGATTCAGTTCGACCAGATCCAGTGAGCAGACCAGACCGCTTTCGTGCAGAAGTTCCATCACCAGATGGGCTTCGCGTTCGGTCGCGCCTCCGGGAACGGTGGTGCCCACGGCTGGGGCGACAGATGGGTCCAGAAAGTCGACATCCAGCGAGACGTGAAGAAGGCCGTTTGCCGCCCGGACACGGTCCAGGAATGCAATCAACGGTGCCTTGATGCCATGTTCATCGATGCTGCGCATATCCGCCAGCATGGCCTGATCCTGCTCCAGTCGGGCGCGTTCTGCAGGATCCACGGACCTCAGACCGATCATACCCACGCGGTCTGTCGGAACGGGGGCGGCTAAAGGTGGGAAGGCGTCAAACCCGGGTTGCCCGGTGAAGTAGGCTACGGGAGTGCCGTGCAGGTTACCGCTGCCGGTGCTGTCCGGAGTGTGAAAATCGCTGTGCGCATCCAGCCAGAGCACAAACAGCGGCCGCCCGATCCGGTTGGCATGTGCGGCCATGCCAGCGACGGTGCCCATCGACAAGGCGTGGTCACCTCCCATGAAAATCGGCAGGCCCTTGGGTGCTGTTTCCTGCGCCGCGCGGCTGAGCGCACCGGTCCAGCCTACACATTCGGGCAGGGCGACAAGATGCGGGTGCTCTGGCACATCCGACGGATCGGCGCTGACATTGCCGATATCCGTTACTTGATGCCCAAGATCTGTCAGGGCTTCTTGTAGGCCCGCCACCCGATACGCGTCGGGACCCATGCGGCACCCCTGACGGCGTTTGCCAGCGTCCATCGGCGCACCGACCAATATCACGTTTTCAGTATCCATATGACTATCTAGCCACTCAGGGTGGCTTGCGAAAAGGCAGCAAAATGTTCAAAATGACACTTAGATATACGAACCGGAAAGCAATCATGGACGATTTGGATAGTAGGCTGCTGAGCGCTTTGCACCGGGATGCGCGGGCATCGCTGTCTGAACTCGCTGAAACGCTGGGTGTGACACGCACGACCGTACGCAGCCGGTTGCAGCGCCTGAAACAGTCAGGCGAGATCGTTGGGTTCACCGTTCTCACCCGTCAGGACGTGGCGCAAAGCCCCGTGCGCGGCTTAATGATGCTGGAAATCGAAGGCCGGGGAACCGAGCGCACGATGGCCCGCATCGCCGCCATGCGTCAGGTGCGCGCTGTGCATTCCACGAACGGCAGCTGGGACCTGATCGCTGAAATCTGGACCGAAACACTGGCCGAGCTGGACGAGGTTCTGTTCCAGATTCGCCGCATGGAGGGGATAACCCGGTCCGAGACCAACCTGCTGCTCTCGACCCGAAAGGGGCGGTTCTGACCGCGTAGTGCTTTGAGCCTGAAAGAAAATGTGCAAAAGTTGCTTTGCGTGATCCAACCGCGCAGGACGTGAAAAGGCCTGAGAGCAGGGACAAAGCATGGCAACGCAAGAGAACGTCGAAGAACTCTGGGCTGTACGCTTGGCGGAACGGGTGTCGGGGTTTCTTGAAAAGCCCGTGGTCAGGATCGCAATACCGATTCTTGTGACCCTCATCGCACTGATTGTTCTACACGAGCTGTCATCCCACGTGAAATGGGCTGATGTGCAGACGGACGTTGCGAACACATCGTGGAAACTGATGCTCATCGCGCTGTGTTGGACAGCGTTTAGCTTTTTCTCACTGTCGCTCTATGACGTATTCGCGGTGCAAAGTGTGGCAGATGGAGAGGTGCCGTTGCCAGTGGCTGGCATGGCCGGGGCCTGCGGGTACGCGGTGTCGAATTGTCTTGGATTTTCCTACATTACGGGCACGGCGATCAGGTATCGGATCTACGCGTCTCTTGGACTGGATTTAGGCAGGGTCGCGGGTGTTATTGCCACCTCATGGATCGCTTTCTGGTCGGGTTTTGTTTTGCTGTTGGGCACATTGCTAACGCTGCATCCGGACGGAATCTCCAAGATTTTGCCCATAAGTGATGTCACCGAAACCGTGATCGGTGTGTGCTTGCTGGCAGCGCTGGCAAGCTTGTTCATTTGGCTTTCCAGAGGCGGGCGCAGACTGGCTACGGGAGGGTTGGGCTTCAACCTGCCGGGCGGCAAACTGGCCGGACTTCTGACGCTGGCCGCGGTCGGTGATCTGTTCGGGGCATCGATGACCCTATACGTTTTGATGCCGGATGACATTGGGGTTGGATATCCGTTCTTCTTCACAATCTACATTGGCGCCATCGCCGTCGGCATCCTCAGCCACGCCCCAGGCGGGATCGGCGCGTTCGAAGCAACTCTGATCGCTGGACTAGGAGCCTCGGGGCGGTCCGACGTGATCGCAGCGCTGTTGCTTTATCGGTTGGTCTACACGTTTCTGCCGTTTGCAATTGCCACATTGTCCATCGCGGTTGCGTCAGCGCTGACGCACCGCCACCACATCAGCGGGGCGGCGACATGGGTTTATCGCGTGATCCGCCCGATCATCCCGATGGTTGCCGCGGGGGTTGCTGCCGTCGCCGGGGTCATCCTGTTGGTGTCCGGAGCATTGCCCACAAATAGCCAGAGCCTGGGCGCATTGCGTGACTTCCTGCCCCTGTCATTCGTTGAGGCGTCTCACCTTGCCGGCAGTGCGGTTGGGGTTTTGCTGCTCCTCGTGTCGCGGGGGCTGTTCCGCAAGCTGTACCGAGCCTGGGTGGTCGCCATGTTGTTGATGGTCGCGGGGTTCATTGCATCGCTAACCAAGGGCCTAGACACCCACGAAGCAATCACAATGCTTGGCACCATCGCCCTGCTTGCCACGTTTCGCGGAGCCTTTTACCGGGTCAGCGGCGCGTCGATCTTCCGCCTGAATATTCCGTGGCTGGTCAGCGTTATTGCCTTGCTTCTGGTAATCTTTTGGATCGGACTGTTCGCTTATTCACATGTCGAATACCAGAACGCCCTTTGGTGGGAATTCGCCTGGAACGGTAACGCCTCGCGCTTCTTACGTTCCAGTCTCGTTGTGGCGGTCATCCTTGGTATTGTGGCCGTAAACTCGCTGTTTGGGCGAGAGGTTCCCGAGCCGATGCGGACCGAGATACCGGAAGTTGTCGAACGGCTGGCGCTGGAAAGCGAAGACACCGAGGCGCAAATTTCCCTCACCGGCGACAAACAGTTCCTTATTTCCCCAGACGACAAGGCGTTTCTGGCCTATGCCGATACCGGCAACGCACTGATCAGTAAAGGCGAGCCTGTGGGGGAAGAAAAGGCTGGCCAACAACTGATCTGGCAATTGCGCGAGATGGCGGATCGCGAGGGCAAGCTGTGCGCGTTCTACAGCGTCTCGACCAAGTACCTGCCAACGTTTCTGGATCTGGGCCTCTCGATCCTGAAAATCGGAGAGGTTGCGCGTGTTCCGCTGAAGGATTTTTCACTGGACGGAAAGCCGCGCAAAAGGTTCCGTCAGGCCAAGCACAGGGCCGAACGCGAAGGATACGTGTTCGAGATCCTTCCAAAGGAAAACCTGGCCCCGGCGCTGCCAGAGTTGCGCAAAATCTCAGATGACTGGTTGGAGCACAAGGCCGGAGAGGAAAAGGGCTTTGCGCTCGGTGGCTTTGACGATGAATACCTGTCCTATTTCGATTTCGCGGTGCTGAAAAAGGCTGCTACCGGAAAGATCGTGGCCTTTGCCAACCTCTTTCAGGGCGGGCATAAGTCGGAACTATCGCTGGACCTGATGCGGTATGAGCCTGATGGGTCGAACTTTATTATGGACGCGCTGTTCGCCGAGATGATGACCTGGGGGGCAGAGCAGGGGTTCCATTGGTTCTCGCTCGGGGCTGCACCGTTTTCCGGGATCGAGAACAGGCAACTGGCATCCTTCTGGAACCGGGTTGGCGGGTTCGTTTATGAACATGGCGAGCAGTTTTATCACTTCGAAGGGCTTCGGTCCTTCAAGCAGAAGTTTGACCCGGAATGGAGCCCGAACTATCTGGCCAGCCCTGGTGGTCTGGCGGCCCCGAGGATTCTGTACGAGGTGAATATTTTGATCTCAGGCGGGTTACGCGGGCTGACCAAGTAAGGGTCAGTTCAGGCTGGCGCGCGTTGGGGTTTTCTCCAGCAGGTCGCCCCAATCGGTGCGATATGCCATCTCAGCCAGAACGGTTTCGGGCAGGAATTCCTGGTTTTGGCGGATTTGCCAGCCGCCGCCCAATCCTTTGTAAACAGCAACCAAATTGCTGGACACTTGCTGACGCGCTTCGATCAGATTGGCCTGCGACCGCAGCAGGGAAGTCTGCGTGTTTAGGATCCGAGAATAGCTGGCGATGCCGTCCCGGTACTGGTCGATGGCGATCTCGGCCGCTTTGCGCGAAGCCGCGACGCTGTTTTCATAAAACCCGACCTGCTTGCGGGACTGTGCGTAGGCCACCATCGCGCTTTCAACCTCGGAATAGGCGGTCAGGACCGTATTCTGATAATTGGCGATCAGCGCCTGATAGGCAGCATCCTGCGCTCGCACGTTGTTTTTAATCCGGCCGTAGTTCAGCACGTTCCAGACCACACCAGCATTGGCCAGTCCCGTGCTGCTGGTCGACGAGAACAGGTCACGCCCGCCCGACGCCTGCAGGCCAATTGCGCCGGACAGGATAAACTGCGGATACAGATCCGCCAGCGCGATACCGACCTGAGCTGATTGCGTTGCTGCTGCCAGTTCCGCCGCGCGGACGTCGGGGCGGCGACGCAGCAGTTCGGCCGGAACACCGACCGCCACGTTGGAACGTGCCGACGGGATGCGACCAGAGTTACCCAGCAGGCTGGTCATCCGGGAAGGCGTCGCGCCAAGCAAGACCGCCAAAGCATTCTTAGCCTGTTGAAGGTCGCTTTCGATTTCGGGAACCAAAGCCTTGGTGTTGTTCAGCAAGGCTTGCGATTCCTGAACGTCCAGTTCGGTGGTCACGCCGTTGTTAAACCGCAGCTGGGTCAGGTCGGCGGACTCCTGTTGTAGTTGGATGTTCTCGCGCGCGACCGCCAGCGACTCCTGCAGCGCCCGGATGTTAACGTAGAGCGCCGCGACATCTCCGGTCAGTGTGACCAGCGCGTCGTCATAGTTTGCCACCTGCAAAGCCAGATTGGAGCGCGCGGCCTGTACGCCGCGGCGTTGCTGGCCCCAGACGTCCAGCTCCCATTGGGCGTCGAACCCGACTTGAGACGTTGAAAACTCGGTGTCGAGCGGGATGATCCTGCGGATATCGGAAATTGGCCCGAGGTTGTCGCTGACCTGGCGGCGTTCGATGGATGCGCCGATGGCCTGCGATTGCGGATAGAGCTCACCGAAGGCGATGCCCAATTGCGCGCGCGCTTGCAGGACACGGGCGCCCGCCACCTGCAGATCAAGGTTCTGGGCATACGCTTCGGCGATCAGCTTGTTCAGCGTGGGATCGTTGAAGGTTTCCCACCATTTAACCACCGGTGCGCTGCGCGAGGTCAGCCCACTTTGTCCCGCGCTTGGACTGTTCACCTCGATCCACTGCTTGACGACCGGAGAGTTGGGCCGCACGAAATCCGGACCGACCGGTGCGCACCCCACGAAGAGCGTTGCACACAGGGCCGTGCCCATCAATCGGCGGTAAAGTCTGGCCCGGGTCATGCTAAGCGTCCTCAGATATCCAATGGTCGAATGAAGTTGGCGAAGGAATACAGCCGGATATTGATCCGCCGCAAAAATTCAAAGCTCTTGCCTTGCCCGGTGTAGATCGCGACGGCCGCGTGACCGCCAGCAGGGAAGGTGTGATCGTCAGGGATGTCGACCGAGATCTGCACCGCGATACGTCCTGGCAGTTTCGGCAATTCAAACCCGGGCAGGCGGCCCGAGGGAAGATACTGACCCTGTCGGGTGGCCCACCAGATTGCCTCGACCTTGCCAGTCAGGATTTCTCCGGGATAGAGGTCAAGCGCGACCTCGACGGGTTGACCGACTTCGACAAACTTCAGATTCTGTTGTCTGTAAGTGGCCAGAATGTAGGGGTTGTCCTTGGTTACAAAGCTGGCAATCGCCCCCAGACGGATATCACCAACGACAAGCCCCGGCCGCGCCTGTTGAGACACGATCATGCCGTCTTCGGGTGCATAGATCGTGGTATTGTCGAGAAAATACTGAGCCTTATCCAACTGAGCCTGCGCCTGCAGGATGCCGGTATTGATCCCGTCGATCTGCGAGTCCAAAGCCAGATTGGCCTTCTCCAGATTTGCTTCGGCCTCTTTGATTTGTGCCTGATCCTCGGTTACCTGTTCGTTCCAGCGATCCAGCTCGTCCTGACGCGCACCACCTGCAGGCACCAGATTTTCGTACCGCGCCTGCTGAGTCTGCGCATAAGCCAACTGGGCATTCGCGCGCTCAACGGCTTCGGCCGCGACAATCACGTCCTGTTCGAGGATTTTGGCGTTCTGCTCTGCGGCCACCAATTGCGCGGTAGCGGATTCAACCTCAAGTGAGAAGACCGTGTCGTCAAAGCGATAGAGCGGATCACCTTTGAGAACGGGCGTGTTGGGCTCCACCAGCACTTCGGTCAGGATCGTCGGTTCGGTCAGGCGCGGGACGATCTGGATGGTCGAACGGACCACATGGCTGTCGATCGAGAAGGGTTGGAAGAACCGTAGTGCAACCAGAAAGACCAACAACAGGTGGGCACCCACCCAGAAGGTCACGATCCCCCAAGTGATACTGAACTTCAGCCACTTCACTTTGAAGAAGATAAACCAGACGAAGATGATGTAAAAAAGCGTAATGCCGAGGGCGACGAACATATTTTGTAGTTTCCTTTGGCCTTAGCTTTTTTGCGTCTCGTCCGGGTCAAGCGGGTCGCGGTACTCTTCCGTCAGCTCACCACCCAACCGCTTGATTTCCTTGCGAACAGCCTCCCGTTCATCGTCGGGCATGCGGCGAATATCGACAACGGTTCCGTCGTGGAAAGCCCAGATAAAGGCGTGGACCCATGGGACGATGGCCAGAAACCCCATCCACCCCATGATCTTGATCGCCTCAGCATGAGGGTGGTTACGTTTGATCGCGATGCGTCCCGGTAAACCCATGACGAACAGGAACAGAGCCATCACCGCCGCCAGCAGCAATATCAATGCAAGAAACGTCAGGTAGTCATAGTAGTCCAGCGGCTGCCCAAGTAACCCCATGTTCGTGCCTCCGTTTGGGAAGGTTATCCCATCCTCAATTGTTGGTGCCTAGTTCGTCAATCAATTTGTAGCTGGTTGGCGGGTCGGCGCAAATTCCCGGGCCGCACTCGATCAAGGTTGAAACTGCGTTCAGCACAGCGAGCCCAAGCATGACGAAGAACGCCGTCTTTGCCAAAGTGCTGCCGCCAAAGCGCGGTTGGTCCGACGTGTCGGTGGCATATTGGCGTTCAAACATCAGCATGATTGCCGTGCCCAGCAGGATCAGAAAAAAGCAAATGGCGGCCCAAGTGTAGTAATGCAGTCCCAGAACGGGTGAGCCGTAATGACCGGTGCCCGGTACGATGTGCAGAAGGATTTGCCGCACCGCGACGCTGCCGCCGAACAATGCGGCAATCAGCATTAACGCATAGTGTTGGGGGCGGGCTCCGTATAGAAGGTTCAGTCCCAGACCGACGCCCACGGCGACAAAGCCAACGCGTTGCAGCAGGCAAAGCGGGCAGGGCAGTTCATACAGCGTCAGCTGGTAGATATAGGCCAGCAATAGCACGAGGCTCACGGCAAGCATGCCGATGGCATTCAATGTTCGGGACAGGTCCGGTGTCATCGCCGCCCCCTACAACTGAATCGTCAGCTGGCTGGTGGCGTGAAACTTCAGCCAGTACACACTCAACGCCAGCGTGAAAATGAACAGCGTGTTGGCTGCCGTTGTTCTTCGAAAATAGTTCAGCCCCATCGTGGCTGTAAGTAACGCAAATAAAAGCGCTATCATGGCCCGGTTCTCCCCTTCCGTGCAACGATCGCAATACGGGGATACTGTCAGGCGAAATGGTATCTGGCAAGGAAAGGGTTGCAAGGTTCACCTTTTAGGCGAACCACTTACGCTGTTATTGGCATATGCGCACGGTAGTATCCCATTCGTTGCACCGGTCGCGCAGATAGGCTGTCAGCGGATGGTCGGTGTAGAACGTATCGATTTCGGCCAAGGATGAGATGCGGGCCGGAGCTGCCCTTTGAAACTTCGAATGATCGGCCACAAGAAATGTGCGCCGTGTCTGGGCGAGAATTGACTGGCTGACGTGGACCTCTTGAAAATCAAAGTCCAGTAGATCGCCGTCGGTATCCAGCGCAGAGCAGCCGATAACGGCGTAGTCGAACTTGAACTGCCTAATGGTCGATATCGTCAGATTGCCAATCAGCCCGCCATCCGAACGACGCAGGACGCCCCCTGCAACGACAATTTCGCAATTGGGGTTTTCCACCAGAATGTTGGCGACGTTCATGTTGTTGGTGACGACCATCAGATCCTTATGGTTTAGCAGCTGGCGCGCGACAGCCTCGGTCGAAGTGCCGATATTCATAAACACCGACGCGCCGTCCGGAATGTCACCAGCACAGGTCAGCGCAATACGTGCCTTGGCATCTTCGTTCAGCGCACGGCGGTCTTCATAACCTATGTTTGAGACGCCGGACCGCAGGACCGCACCGCCATGCACGCGGTCCAGTTTCCCCATATCGGCCAGCTCGGAAAGGTCGCGGCGAATGGTTTGGACCGTCACACCGAACCGGTCAGCCAGTTCTTCAACCATTACCCGACCGTCTTTTCTGGCTACGTTCAGAATATCCGACTGGCGAAAGGAAAGAGACATGTTTGGCTCCGGATAAATAAGTAAGTTCGTTTTTGTTCGAACTAGAGGATTTTGCAAGCATTCGAACGCGAATTCAGTGAGTGAAGGTCAAAATTAAACAATCCAACGCTGTTTGGAAGTAAAAACGAAAAAATACGAATAATCGCATTGACGAAACGCGCTTGCGCCGGGTTAATGGCCGCGACTTTTCCAGCATAGGGAATCATCCGGATATGGAACGGCAAAGTGGCGAGGTCACAGACCTTTTCATCATCGGTGGCGGGATCAACGGGTGTGGTATTGCCCGTGATGCGGCCGGGCGAGGGATGTCTGTCACCTTGGCAGAGATGAACGATCTGGCGTCGGCAACTTCTTCGGCTTCAACCAAGCTGTTTCATGGCGGATTGCGATATCTGGAATTCTTCGAGTTTCGCCTGGTGAGAGAGGCTCTGATTGAGCGCGAAACACTACTGCGGGCGATGCCCCATATCAGTTGGCCGATGCGCTTTGTGCTGCCGTATCACGCTGACATGCGGTTTGACTCCGAGACACCGACGTCCCGGTTGCTGAGTACCGTGATGCCGTGGATGCGGGGACAGCGCCCGGCGTGGCTGATCCGTTTGGGGTTGTTTATGTACGACCACCTTGGTGGTCGCAAAATCCTGCCGGGAACAGCTTCGCTGAACCTGCGCAGCGCTCCGGAAGGTGCGCCGCTGCAGGATAAGTTCGAAACCGCTTACGAGTATTCCGACTGCTGGATCGAAGACTCCCGGCTGGTGGTACTGAATGCCCGCGATGCTGAGGCTCGCGGCGCGAAAATTCTGGTGCAGACTGAAGTTCTCTCCGCTGAACGGGTCGATGATCTGTGGAAGGTCACAATCCGCGATCAACAAAGCGGAGAAACAAGTGAAATTCGCGCCAGAATGCTGATCAATGCGGGTGGACCGTGGGTCGGAGACATCATCCAGACCAAGATCCGGATCAACTCCCGCGAAGGAGTTCGCCTGGTGCGTGGCAGCCATATCGTGACGCGCAAACTCTACGACCACGACAAGTGCTATTTCTTTCAGGGTGAAGACGGGCGCATCATCTTCGCCATTCCGTATGAGCGGGACTATACGCTGATCGGTACAACGGATCAGGACCATCCGGACCCGTCGGAGCCACCGGTCTGTACCGAGGAAGAGCAGGATTATCTGTGCGCGTTCGCTACAAAGTACTTCAAGCAGCCGGTGACGCGCGATGATATCGTATGGACCTATTCCGGTGTCCGTCCTCTGTACGACGATGGGGCCAGCAGTGCGACAGCTGCGACTCGCGATTACACGCTGAAGGTCGACGCGCAGGGCGGGGCGCCGGTGTTGAATGTGTTTGGAGGAAAGATCACCACCTACCGGCGCCTGGCGGAAAGCGCCATGGAAAAGGTGGCCGAGCATTTCCCCGATTTGCCCGGCCCATGGACAGCTGGCGTTGCGTTGCCCGGAGGTGACTTTCCGGTCCATGGCGTGCAGGATCTGGTTGAGGGACTATTGGCGGCCTACGGGTTTCTTGACCGCCCTTGGGCCGAGCGGTTGGTCCGCGCCTATGGCACCGAAGCCCGGACAATTCTTGGGGAAGCCACGTCTGCAGCAGATTTGGGCGAAGACTTTGGCGCGACTCTGAGCGCGCGGGAATTGGCGTGGTTGATGGACAAGGAATACGCCCGCACGGCCGAAGACGTCGTGTGGCGCCGGAACAAGATGGGCCTGAGACTGACCGCAGAGCAAATCGAGCACATTCAGCGCTGGATGGATCATCAAAACGCGCCGGCGGTCGTTACGGCCTAGGCAAACGGCCCGAAAAAAGCCCCGCCGGATTGGCGGGGCTTTTTGTTTTGGATCACGCGGCTTCCTCGGATGGGTCGGGATCGTTCTTGGTTCCCTTGATCCACTCCCGCAGGCTTTGCATCAAGGCGTAGAGGACCGGCACAAGGATAACGCCGACCAGTGTGGCCGCCAGCATCCCGCCGAATACGGCCACACCAATTGCCTTCTGGCTCGCTGCGCCCGCGCCGCTTGCTGCGAGCAGCGGAACCACACCCAAGAGGAACGACAAGGCTGTCATCATCACCGCGCGGAAACGCTGATAGGCGGCTTCGGCGGCGGCGTCCCGGATCGACAGGCCTTTGGCCCTTTGCTCCATCGCGAATTCAACGATAAGAATGCCGTTTTTCGAGGCGAGCCCCACAAGCATGATCATCCCGATCTGCGTGTACAGGTTGATGTCGCTGCCAACGATGGCCACAGCGGCCACAGCACCAAACAGCGCCACGATCACCGACAGCAGGATCGATACCGGCATAGTCCAGCTTTCGTATTGCCCCACGAGGAACAGATACCCAAACAGGATCGCCAGCCCGAGGATCACGATGACCAGACCACCCGAAGCCAACTGCTGTTGCGCAGTCCCGGTCCATTCAAAGGCGTATCCAGGTGGCAGGGCGGTGGCCGATTCTTCGGTCATCACTGTGATCGCATCCCCGGTCGAAAGACCCTCAGCCGGAACCGCTGTCACAGTCGCGGATCTGAACAGGTTGTGACGCTTCAGCAAAACCGGGCCCAGAACGTTTTCGACATCGATGAGCGTACCCAAGGGCACCATCTCACCTTTGGTCGAACGCACGTAAAGGTTCGAGATATCGTCGACATTGTCGCGATACGACCCTTCGGCCTGGATCATTACACGATAGACCCGCCCGAACAGGTTGAAGTCGTTCACGTAATACGACCCCAATTGCGCCTGCATCGTCTGGAAAACCTCGGCGACCGAGACTTCCAGCGTTTTGGCTTTTTCGCGGTCCAGATCGACAAACAGCTGTGGCACGTTTGCGCGGAAGGTGGTGTAGGCCTGTCCGATTTCGGGGCGCTGGTTCGCCGCATAGACGAACGACCCCACGGCCGAGGCCAGATCCTGCGGCGTGCCGCCGCCAGTTTGCTGAACCTCCATCTCAACACCTGCCGAGTTCCCGAGGCCTTGAATTGGTGGCGGGTTGAATGCCACGATCGAAGCCGCGGACTCACCGTATGCGATGGCCAAGACCTTTTGCAGAATAGCATCCGCACTCAGGTCGTCTTCTTGACGGTCGTCCCAGTTGTCGAGGTTCACAAAGATCGCGGCGCCGTTTGTGGTTGTGCCGTTGAGGATCGAGAAACCGTTGATCAGAACCGTGCTCGCCACGCCCGGGATCTGCTGAATCTGATCGTCGACCCGGCCGGACACAACCTCGGTCCGTTCCAGAGTCGCGGCATCGGGAAGCTGAATATCAACAAACAGATAACCGTTGTCCTCAAGAGGAAGGAAGCCGCTGGATGTGTTGGACATGATCGTGCCCGTACCCATGGCCAGCACGACAATGACGCCCAGCCCGACAACCGGCAGAATAAGCAGCTTGCGAACAATCGCGACATAGCCCGTCCGAATGGAGCCGATAAAGTTTTCAAACAACGCCAACAGTCCTTTGGGCGGGCCTGAGCGCGGTTTCAGCACAAGCCCACACAAAGCGGGCGAAAGGGTCAAAGCATTGATCGATGAGATCACAACCGCGGTTGAGATCGTCACGGCGAATTGCGAATAGAGCCGCCCCGAGATGCCGGGCATGAAGGTCACAGGCACAAACACCGCCAACAGAACCAGCGTGGTTGCAATCACCGGACCGGTGATTTGCCCCATGGCTTTGCGTGTCGCCTCAGCCGGTGGAAGACCTTCATCTGCGATGATCCGTTCGACGTTTTCGACCACAACGATGGCGTCATCCACCACGATCCCGATGGCCAGCACCAGCGCGAACAACGAAATCGTGTTCAGCGACATGCCGAACAAGAGCAGGAAGGCAAATGTACCGATCAGTGAGACCGGGATCGCAACCGCGGGAATGATGGTTGCCCGCCAGCTGCCAAGGAAAACAAACACAACCGTGATCACCAGCGTGAAAGTCAGGATCAGGGTTGTAACCACGTCATTCAAAGACTGTTCTACAAAGTCAGTGGTGTTGAAGGGGACGTCGTATTCCACATCCGTCGGGAAGGTGCGTGACAACCGTTCCAGTTCGGCTTCGACCCGTTCAGAGACCGCCAGCGCGTTCGCGCCGGGGGCCTGATAGATGCCGATAACGGTGGCAGGAACGCTGTCGAAATAGCCCGAAGCAGCATAGTATTGCGCGCCTAGCTCCACCTTGGCGATATCTTTGACACGCACGATTGACCCTGCATCACCAGTGCGGATGACAATGTCACCAAACTCGGCAGCCGAGGTCAGGCGGCCTTTGGTCTTGATGGTGTATTGAAAGGTTTGTCCTTCCGGCACCGGCGGCGCGCCGATGGAACCGGCCGATACCTCGACGTTCTGTTCACGAATGGCGCTGATCACGTCCCCTGGAGTGATGGACAGAGCTGCCATCTTGTCGGGGTCCATCCAGATACGCATGGCGTATTCCAGATTGGTCAGAACGTCCGCCTTACCAACGCCCTGAACCCGCGCCAGCGCGTCTTTCAGGTTGATCGAGGCATAGTTGGAAAGGAACACGCTGTCATAAGTGCCGTTCGGTGATGTTAGCGTCACCAGCAACAGCATGTTGGTCGACGCTTTTTGCGTGACAACACCTGACGACGTTACCTCGGACGGCAGCGAGGACATCGCCTGCGCCACGCGGTTCTGCACGTTGACCGAGGCAATATCGGGATCGGTGCCCACTTCGAACGTGATATTCAGCGAATACGAGCCGTTATCGGACGAGGTAGACGTCATATAAATCATGTCGTCCACACCGTTGACTTGCGCCTCGATCGGCGCGGCAACGGTGTTTTCCACGGTTTCGGCGTTTGCGCCGGTGTAGGTGGTCGTTACGCTGACCACAGGTGGTGTAATGTCCGGGAACTGGGCAACCGGCAAAACCAGATAGCCGATACCGCCCATGATGGTCAGGACAAGCGAAATAACAAGCGCCAGCTTGGGCCGGCTGATGAACAGGGCCGAGAACATCCGTTATTCTCCCGGCTGTTCAGAGGCGACGACGGCATCTACCGCCACACCTGGGCGAACCCTTTGCAGGCCCTCGACGATCACGCTTTCGCCTTCGCGCAAGCCATCCAGCACGATGATCGCAGTTCCGACGGTATCGCCAGTGGTGATATAGCGCTGTTCGACCAGTTGCTTGTCATTGACCACCAGAACAAACTCGCCACGCTGATCGCGCTGCAATGCGGCCTGCGGGACCAGCACCTGAAGCGTGGGCTCAAGCGCCTCGATCTGAACGCTCAGGAATTGTCCATCGATGATAAACCGATTTTCGTTAGGGAATTCTGCCCGAACCGTGATCGCACCGGTCAGTGGGTCGATGCGGTTGTCGACAAACACAATTCTGCCGGTCTCATCCAAATCTGTTCCGTTGGGCAGTGTGAGGTGCACATTCGGGCTTTTGTTGCTTTCGGCCAACGACGCAGCGCTTTCGCCGTATTGTTCAAGAACCGTGGTGAACTGCTTTTCATTCAACGAGAAATTCACGTAGATGGGTGCCTCGCTCACAAGGTTCACGAGCGGCGGGTTTGTTGGCCCCACCACGTCGCCGACACTTGTTTCCACGCGACCGATCCGGCCCGCAAACGGTGCGTGGATCTCGGTATAGCTCAAATCCAATTCGGCTTGCTGAATGGCCGCATGTGCCGCTTTGACCTCGGCCTCGGCGACCAGTTCATTGGCGCGGGCGATGTCACGCTCGGATTCTGGCGTGGCGTCGCGTTTATACAACTCTTCCTTCCGGGCCAGATCGACCTTGGCCAGTTCAAGATTGGCCTCGGCTCGGTCCAGATCAGCCTTGCGGGCTTCCAATGTCGCCTCGTAAAGATCGGGTTCGATAGTGAACAGCAGGTCGTCTTTTTGAACCAGCGCACCGTCTTCAACATCCTGGGTTTCCAGGAACCCGTTTACCCGGGCAACGATGTCGACCTTGTCGATCGCCTCGGCGCGCCCGATGAACACGGCCTCATCCGTTATCTCTTCGGTATAAGCGGCTGCAATCGAGACTTTCGGTGGCGGGGCTTCGCTTTGGTCCTGTGCGACGGCGGCATTTGCCAGTCCCAGACAGATCACAGCGGCGGAAGGCCAGATGAGCTTGCCGGCACGGCTGCCGTGATGGGATTTCGAAAACGTCGGTACAAGGGACATGGCGATTGCCTCGTTGAAGAAAACTATATGCGACCCGAACCGTCACTGACGGGCCGAGTCGCTGGAACTTTTCGTCAGGATGGCGGGTTTGAATGTATTTCTCAACCTTGTTCACGCCTGTTACCGGAACACGGATCCTGAAATTATCATGACAGGTGGCAGGTTTACCGGCACTTTTCGATAAGTATTCGGCGGATTGGTGCCGTGGCAATAGGCGGGCTCAGCGGATGACCAAAGAAAAGGGGGGGCAAAATTGCCTTCCCGGTTGGTCGTCTGAATGACTTTTTAGTCCCGCGTGCCTGCGAACCGGGACTGCCAGTCTTCACGTTGATCATCCGTGATTTTGGCGAACAGCACATCCGGGACCGTGAAGTCATGTCCGGCGGGAAGGGCGCTCAACGCGGCAGACACATCTTCGGGCCAGCCAGTATCAAGCGTATTCATCGCGCTGAGCATTTTTGCCGAAGTTTCCGGAATGAACGGTGCGCTGAGTACTGCATAGAGGCGGATCAGGTTGAGGCCCAGGCGCACCTGGGCAGCGGCCTGTTCCGGGTCTTCCTTGAAGGTCGACCACGGCGCGGCGGCCTGAAGGTATTCGTTGCCCGCGACCCAGATCGCGCGCAGTTCCTGCGCGGATTTGCGAACCTCCATTGCCTCCAGATGCCCCTCATAGGCGCGGACGCGTTTGGTCAGATCGTCGATCAGGGCTTGCTCACGCTCGCCGTATGCGCCGCCCTCGGGAACGGCCTCACCGAATTTCGAGCGACAGAATTTCGTGATCCGGCTGACAAAGTTGCCCAAAACGTCGGCCAGATCCTTGTTCACCGATTGTTGGAAGTTCTCCCACGTGAACTCACTGTCGCTGCTTTCCGGCGCGTGGCTCAGCAGCCACCAACGCCAGAAGTCGGCGGGCAGGATATCCAGCGCCTGATCCATGAACACGCCACGACCCTGAGAGGTCGAGAATTGGCCACCGTCATAGTTCAGGTAGTTGAAGGATTTCAGGTGATCGACCATCTTCCACGGCTCGCCCGAACCCAGAATGGTCGCCGGGAAAGACAGTGTGTGGAAGGGCACGTTGTCCTTGCCCATGAACTGGACATAGCGCACGTCATCCGCGCCCTTGTCGGTGCGCCACCAGCGTTCCCAGTCGGCATCAGATTTGCCATTCGCATCCGCCCATTCCTTGGCGCAGGCGATGTACTCGATGGGCGCATCGAACCAGACATAGAAGACTTTGCCTTCCATCCCCGGCCAGTCCTGATCGCCCTTCTTGACCGGTACACCCCAGTCCAGATCGCGGGTGATACCACGATCCTGCAGTCCGTCACCATCATGTAGCCACTTCT
Source organism: Ruegeria sp. BF12 (assembly GCF_056538705.1). Taxonomy (NCBI): domain Bacteria; kingdom Pseudomonadati; phylum Pseudomonadota; class Alphaproteobacteria; order Rhodobacterales; family Roseobacteraceae; genus Ruegeria; species Ruegeria sp. BF12. The sequence continues at coordinate 174,116 of NZ_JBQFTP010000002.1, forward strand.
TGGCAATGGATGTCGTCAGGATCGGCCAGTCGCTCTTGCTGTCAATCCATGCGTCCAACTGATCTTTCATCGCAGATTGACGCAGATACAGGTGCTTGGTCTCGCGCACTTCCAGATCGGTCGAGCCGGAAATGGCCGAGCGCGGTTCGATCAGGTCAGTCGGGTCCAGTTGCTTGGTGCAGTTTTCGCACTGATCACCGCGCGCGCGCTCATACCCGCAGTTGGGGCAGGTGCCCTCGATGTAACGGTCAGGCAGAAAGCGGCCATCGGCGTTGGAATAGACCTGTTTCTCGCTCACTTCGCGGATCAGGCCCGCGTCGTCCAACTTACCGGCAAAATGTTGCGTCAGATGCTTGTTCTGCTCGCTGGAAGATCGGCCAAAGTGGTCAAAGCTCAGCCCAAAGCGGTTTGCGATGTCGGACTGTACGCCATGCATCTCGGCGCAATACTCTGCGACCGGCTTACCTGCTTTTGCGGCCGCTAACTCGGCCGGTGTGCCGTGCTCGTCCGTGGCGCACAGGAACATGACCTCGTTCCCCCGGCCGCGCTGGTAGCGCGCGTACAGATCCGCCGGCAATTGCGAGCCGATCAGGTTTCCGAGGTGCTTGATCCCGTTGATGTAGGGTATCGCCGAGGTGATGAGAATCCGAGCCATGTTCCGTATCCGCGTAACTGTCTGCGCGCCCGTCTACATTATGTAACGGGCCAGCAAAACCCCGCATTCGCGGATAAGCGACCGAAAGGCTGGTAAGAGCGGGTCTGACACGGGCTTTCGCGTAATTTCCCGTAAACGTGTATAATTAGGTGCATCAGTCACGCGGGGGGCAATATGAAACTATTTTCGGTTGAACGCCTGAAACATCTGACCGTTATTCTCTGTTTGGGCCTTTTTGCGGTACCACCCGGCGTTTGGGCCGATCAAAGTAAAGCCATGGACGCTGTTGGGGCCTTCGACAAAGCGATGCTGTCGATTTTTCGCCGGGGTCAGGATGCGCTGACAGCAGAAACCCGGCCGGTTATGGTGATCGCGCGGGACGTCACCATCATGTCCGACAATGGCGAGGTTTCGTTCCCGAGGGGTGCACCGAACTATCTCATTTTCAAGTCAACTTCTCACGTTCTGCTTGGGATTATCGGAGCAGTCACCCCATGGCCGAACGAAGGCAGCGAGAATCCGCGCTGGAAGCAGGATTTTGCAACGATCGCACAGGAAATCGACACCCTGCTGGCCGCGATCAACGACCTCGACCTTCCGAAAGAAGAAATCGCCCGGCAACGGCAGATGCTGGAAGGCGCTAGTAGCTTTGTCAGCGGGGCGGTCAAACGCGGGACACTCACGCGGCAGGACGTGACAGATGCAATCAACGACATGCGCCCGATTTGGGCGGCCAACATGCGCGAAGCGGCGCGGGCCGAGCTGGCCACGTTACACAAGGCGGTGTCGGACGCGCGCGCTGCGGTCAGCAAAGAAGTCTGGGACGATATGTATGTCGTTCATCACGGTGGGTCGAATGTGACGGGAATAAACGTCGTCGAACTGTATCTGGAGCGGGTGATGCCCGAGAAAGTCGCGGCGGGCCAGGTCATGTTTGCCGAAAACGCGCATGGGAACAAAGCGATGGCCGATTTCGTCGGCTATGAGCGAATGCAACGTCTTGTCGGTGCCTGGGCGTTCGGGGATCCGGGGCGTATGGAAGTTGACCTGCTGGGTTATGAAGCGGGCTCGCTTTTGGATGAAATGATCCCGTCCCCGCCGCCGTCGGAGTAGCATTCCGGGCTCCACCCCCCGCGCAATCGCTTGAGAGGTTGACCATCGAGCAAGTCGATGAGTTCGGATCGGTTCACGAGGAATCTGTGGCCAATCGATAACGTTGCCAACCCGGGAAACTCCCGCCTCTTGTGCTATCGCCCTTCGCGGGACCGTTTCAGCAAGCGGCCAATCGTGAACGACGTGCGTGGCGCATAGACATAGTTGGTTCTCTCTTCCGGTGTCGGACGCGACCGCATTCGTGCAAGGCCGAAAACAATCAGGAACACATGCCCCAGTGCCACGAAGGCAAACAGTGCACCCGGGCCGAACTGTTGGATCAAGGTGGACGAAACATAGGGCGAGGCAATTGCACCCAGCGCGTACCAGAACATCAGCGCGGCCGATAACTCAACCCGTTGTTCCGTTGTGGCAAAGTCATTTGCGTGCGCCGATGACACCGAGAAGATGGGGAACGTTGTGAAACCAAACAGAACGGCGGCCGTCATGACGCCTATCGTGCCTGTTCCGCTTGCTGCCATTGTTACTCCGCAACTCAGAACCGCGGCAACGGAAAGCCAGATCAATACCCAGCGCCGGTCGTATTTGTCCGCAAGCCAACCCATCGGATACTGGGCAAGCGCCCCGCCCAGAACAAAAGAGGCCAGAAAGAAGGCGATTTGATCAACGCCCAGTCCAACCTCTTGCCCATAGACGGGGCCCACCATCCGGAATGAAGCCGAGCTCAACGCGGCCACAATCACGCCAGCGACCGCCAATGGTGAACTGCGCCAAGCCAGTTTCGGTCGCAGGCGCGGAGCATCCGGCGTTTCGGGCTGACTGGCTCGCGTCATCGTAAGGGGCAAAAGAGCGGCGCAGCATAGAATCGCCAACAGGTTGTAAGAGACATAAGATGCGGGTGGCAGAACGGCGATGATCAGCTGCGCGCCGAGGGAAGCCCCCATATCGACGATGCGGTAAGTGCCCATGGCGCGCCCGCGCGTCTCATTGGTGACCTTGGTGTTCAGCCATGCCTCGATCACAGTATAGCTGCCCGCGACGCAGGTTCCGGATGCGATCCTAAGCGCTGCCCAGATATACGGGTTGTCGGTCAGGGTGTGACCGATCAGTCCCATCGCACCCAAAGCAGTGCAGACCGCAAAGGCGCGAGAGTGGCCGACGTTGCCCATAAGCCGCGGGGCCCACCAGCACCCAATAAAAAATCCAAGAAAATGCGCCGATCCCAGCAAACCGATTTGTTCGGTTGAGAAGTTTAGCGTCAGGCCCGAAATGGCGTCCAATGGTCCCACGCCGCCCGTCGAGAGCTGCAGAAGAATGACCGAAAGAAATAGGGCGGCAAAAGAAATGATCGTGCGCATAGTAGGGCCAGCATTACTGTATTAGCCCGCATTGCGCGTGCTAATTCGACTTTTGCGCGTCGTTTTTTGCCTTTCGTGTGTCAGGTCTTGCGGACCAGTTCGGCTCGGATGTTGAGAGAGACGGTGTCCGCGACCAGATCCGGGTATCCGGATGCGCCAAACGCATTGCGGTTCAATGCACCGGATAGCCGAATGGACAGAGCGCTCAGAGCATCCGCCGCAGTGCCGGGTCTGCGATAGAGATTGGCTCTGAGCGTCACCGGGCGCGTCACACCGCGAACGGTCAGATCTCCGGTTATGGTCGCGCCTTCGGAGATGCGGCCGGTTGGGCCAAGCTGAATTTGGGTGGATTTGAATGTGATGGTTGGAAAGTCCTGTGCGTTCAGAACGCTTTGACTCAGCATCGGGCCGCGGGCAAAGGGCAGCCTGGTGCGTGCAGCGGCCACATTCAAAACCACGGTGACGCGGCTGTTTTGCAACTGATCGGTGTCGATTTGGATGTTGGCGGATTGGATCGGCATCGTGCCTGACTGGGCGACCCCAGAGAGCGTGAAGGAAAAGCCGACAGATGTCCCGACCGGAGACAACATGTAAGGAATCAAAGCGGCCTGCGTTTGTCGTGCCAACGGCAACGTCGCCAGACCCGCCAGCATGAATCGTCTTGTCAGCGCTCTCATGCCGGAACCTCTTGCCTGCGCGGCCGGGAACGGCTGAGCAGGAACAGCAGAATGCCGATATTCAGGCCGTTCCAGAGGATGCCGTTTATGAAGGCCAGTTGGTAACTGCCGGTGACGTCGTAGATCCAGCCGGACATCCATCCTCCCAAAGCCATGCCCATGATGGTCATCATCATGACAAACCCCACACGTGCACCTGCTTCTTGAGGGGGCATGTATTCGCGCACCACTAGGGCATAGCCGGGGACAATGCCGCCTTGTGACAGTCCAAAGAGCAGGCTGATCACGTACAGCGTAACCATCCCGTCGTAGGGCAGGAACAAAAACAGGGCGAGGCATTGCAGGACCGAGCCAATCAGGACTGTTCGAACGCCACCCAGTTGATCGGCGACAAGGCCCGAGATGACTCGGCTGATGACCCCCCCGAACAGCATCAGAGACAGCATCTCGGCACCAACTGCGGGTCCATATCCCAACCCGACGCAGTAGGACACGATATGCACCTGTGGCATCGACATCGCGACGCAGCACGAGACCCCGGCCAACCCTAGAACATACTGCAGCGTCCGGGGTGATATTCCGACGCTTCGCGCTTTGATTTGCGCCGCGAATGCGGCGGTGCTGTGCGCCTCGTCCGGGACTTGGCGACGCAATAGCAGGGATAGGGGGATGACGACGACCAACGTTATGACCGCCAGTGTCAGGTAAACCTGCTGCCAGCCTTCTCGCGCCAATATGCCGGACAGTAAGGTGGGCCAGATTGCCCCGGACAAGTAGTTGCCGCTGGCCACGAGGCCCACTGCGATCCCGCGTCGCTTCATGAACCAGTGCGAGATATCGGCGATCAAAGGTCCAAAGCCGATTGACGCACCGAGACCCAAAAGAAGATGTGCGACGGACAATAGAACAATGCTGGGGGACAGCGTTGCCAACAGATAGCTGACGGCGCTTAGGATTGCGGCCCCGATCAGGGCTTTGGTTACACCCAGCCGGTCCACCAAATGCCCCATCCACAGATTGCCCAGAGCAAATCCGATCATGGCCAGCGTGTAGGGCATCGCCGCTTCGGCTCGTCCGGCGCCGAACTGCGCTTCGACAGCGGGCATCACGACGATGACGGCCCACATTCCCACATTTGCCACGGTTGCGATGATCAGGGTGATCGCAAGGCGCAGCCAGGAGTACGAACTATCGTGGATCGCGTGGCTCATGCGGAAACGCTAGGGCTCGCCCCATGTTTTGGCCAGTCACAACTCCCGTGAGGGGCGCATGATCACACGGGTGTGTCTTCTGTGGCGATCTGCTGCAGGTGCAGGCCAGCACGCGGTTTGGTCTGGGTGGCGTGCCAGCTGACCGGGGGCAGGGCGCGGGCGCGTCGGCGGGTCAGGGTCCAGCGTCGGGCCTCGGCCTTGTGGGTCGCCGCCATGTGCCAGCGCGTCTCGACCCCCTGCGCGCCGTCGTCACCGGGCGTCAGCAGCAGCCCCAGTGGAGCCCGCCCCATCGCGCCGCCTTGTTCTGCGGCCAGATGCATCCGCCGCACTGGCGTCAGGCCCGGCGCGCCCGGCAGATCACCGATGACCAACGGGATGGCCCCGCTGCGCAGCGCCTCTTCGATACACCACAGCAGGTCTTCGGATCGGGTCGGGCGGACGAACAGGAACCGGGCCGGATCGGCAAAGGCCATCATCCCGTCAGGGTTCAGCTGCCCCGGTTCCCACGCGGGCGAAATCCACAGCACCGGCCCCTGTGCCTGACCAGCCAACCACATGGCAAAGCTGCGCCGGGCAGGGCCGCAGGCCTCGTGCACGCGGGCCAGTTGCAGGCTGATCTGCGGATGGAGATGTATCCCCGGCGCCTCACGCGCGGGTTTGCGGCCAAGAAGGTTTGTAGACATGCCGTCAGATTAGCATGTTCTCACTTTGTTCTCAATTAAGGAATGGGGCCGTTGACCCGTTCAGCGCGCCAAAATCAGACGGCCATCGGCGAACTGGATATTCGAGAACCGATGCAAATAATCCATGCCCAACAGCGATTGATGCAACTCACCCTCATTCACCCAGGCTGACACGTTTCGGTCGGTGATCGGCCCAAGGGTCAGGGTATCGAGTCGCACCGGTGCTGTGCGAACCTCTCCGTTCGCGGTGGCGGCGCGACCAAAATAGTTCAGTTGGTCGGGATCAACGCCAATGCGCTTGGCGTCTTGTTCGCTCAGGACAATCTGGCTTGCGCCCGTGTCGACAAGGAAGGTGATCGGCTCTCCATTCACCTCAACAGGCAGGTAGTAATGCCCGTCATAGGCGCGCGGAACCTCGACCGTTTGGCCCGTGACTGTCATCTGCGGGGCGGGGCTGACGGTTGTTCGGATGTCCTCCCACAGGCCGACAACAGCGATGACGCCGATGAAGATCAGCACCCAGGCAACCACCTGTTGCAGCGTCTTGTTCAGCGATTGGCGATTTTGCGAGAAAAACCACGCCGCCACGGCCGCGCCAAGCAGTCCCAGATACGCCAAACGTGCAATGCTGTCGCCATCCATACTGTTACCCTAACCAATTCACCTTAAAGGTATATGGGGATTTATGACGCAAATCCAAAGGCCTTAAGGCCATCCAGAATGAACTGAACCGACAGCGCCGCCAGCAACATGCCCAGCAACCGCGTCAGCACGTTCAGTCCGGTTTTGCCCAGCATGCGCGCAATCAGGCCGCCTGACAGAAAAAACGTCAACACCACGGCCATGACCGCCAGCATGACGATGCAGGCTTCGGCGATGCCGAGAATGCCGGGATGTTGTCCGGCCAGCAGGATGATCGTCGCAATTGACCCCGGTCCGGCGACCAGCGGAATGGCCAGAGGGAACACCGACGGGTCCGGGTGTTCCTCTTCTTCTTCGACCCGATCCTCGCGGCGTTTGGTGCGGCGCTCGAACAACATGTCCAGCGCGGTCAGGAACAGCAACGCGCCTCCGGCGACCTTGAACGCCTCCATAGAGATACCGACAAAGCCCAAAACCGCCTCGCCGAAGGCGGCAAAGGCGATCAGGATGCCTGAGGCCGTCGCACAGGTACGCAACGCGACCTTACGGCGGGCGCGGGAGTCCATACCCTGTGTCAGCGCCACGAAGATCGGCGTTGTGCCAAAGGGGTCGATCACCACGAACAGGGTAGTGAAGGCGGTGATAAAAAAGGCAAAATCCATCATGCCGCGTTCTCAGCGTTTTCGAGGCGTTCGGCGGCGGCGACCCAGAGGGCCTCGGCCTTTTGCATGGCTTCGACCACTTCGGCGAACTTGCGGTTCCACGCCTCAAGATCGTTGATCTTGTTATCCTCGTACAGGGCAGGGTCCGCCAGTTTGGCCGAGAGCTTCTCGTGCATATCCGTCAGTTTCTCGATCCGGTCCTCGCATTTGCGCAGGTCTGCGCGCAGCGCGAGCACCGCCTCGCGCGAGGGGCGCTTGGGTTTTGCGGTCTGCGGCTTTTCTTTTATCGGTTTGTCGCGGGCCAGCAGCATGGTGCGATAGGTTTCAAGATCGCCGTCGAAAGGTTTGACCGTTCCGTCCGAGACCAGCCATAGCCGATCCGCAACCAGCGACAGCAGGTGCATGTCGTGGCTGACCAGAACCACTGCACCGGAATAGGCGGTCAGCGCCTCAACCAGTGCCTCGCGGCTTTCGATGTCCAGGTGGTTGGTCGGTTCGTCGAGGATCAGCATATGCGGCGCGTCGATGGTGGCGATCAGCAACGACAGCCGTGCCTTTTGACCGCCGGACAGCCGACCGACCAGAGTTTCCGCCTGATCCGCGTTCAACCCGAACCCGGCCAGACGCGAGCGCCACTTGCCGGGAGCTTCATCCGGCCGCAGCCGCCGTAGGTGGTCCAGCGGCGTCTCGTCCACATGCAGTTCGTCCACCTGATGTTGCGCAAAATAGCCGATGCGCAGCCTGTTGCTGCGGGTCATCTTGCCGGCCATCAGGGGCAGGCGGTCGGACAGCAGCTTGGACAAGGTCGATTTACCTTGGCCGTTCTTCCCCAACAGGGCGATGCGGTCGTCCTGATCGATGCGCAGGTTCAGACGGCGCAACACTTCAGTTTTGCCATAGCCGGTCGCACCGCCTTCGATCTGGATGATCGGTGGGGACAGTTCCTCGGGCTCGGGGAATGAGAACGCGCGCAAAGCAGCCTCTTGTGGGGTCGAGACCAGTTGGATGCGTTCTATCATCTTCAGGCGAGACTGCGCCTGAACCGCTTTGGACGCCTTGTAGCGGAAGCGGTCCACAAAGCTTTGTAGATGGGCGATGCGGGCCTTGGCCTTGGCGTTCTCGGATTCAGCCTGTGCCAGACGTTCGGCGCGGCGTTCTGCGAACTTGTCATAGGGAACCGCATAGTAGGTCAGCTTGCGGTCTTCCAGATGCAGGATTGATCCGACCGCCCGGTTCAGTAATCCGCGGTCGTGACTGATGATGATGACCGTGTGCGGATACTTGGCCAGATAGCTTTCCAGCCACAAGGCACCTTCGAGGTCCAGATAGTTGGTCGGTTCGTCCAATAACAGCAGATCAGGCTGGGAGAACAGAACCGCTGCAAGAGCAACCCGCATTCGCCAACCGCCCGAGAAATCGGAACAGGGGCGCAACTGGTCCTCGTCATCAAAGCCCAGACCTTTGAGGATCGAGGCCGCGCGCGCCTCAGCCGACCAGGCGTCGATATCGGCCAGACGGGTTTGGATCTCGGCAATTCGTGCGGGATCGGTGGCGCTGTCGGCCTCAGCCATCAACGAACTGCGTTCGGTATCGGCCGCCAGCACCGTGTTGATCAGCGAGACATCGGAGGAAGGCACCTCTTGCGCCACTCCACCAATCCGGGCGCGTTTCGGCAGCACGATATTGCCCGATTCCAAGGCCAGCTCACCGCGGATAAGTCGGAACAGGGTGGTTTTCCCCGTGCCGTTCCGCCCCACAAGACCAACCTTGTGGCCGTCGGGAATTGTCGCACTGGCCCCGTCGAAAAGGGGGCGGCCTTCAACCGCGTAGGTTATGTCTTCGATCCGTAGCATGACGCGCTCTTAGCAGAGCGGTGATGCAGCCGCCAGCAGCTTGACATGTTCAAAGCTCAGACGATGTGTTAGCGCTGGTCCGATTGATTTTTCTCGACGGTTTTCCTCATGCGCGCGGCCAAGACGCCCCCTTCTTTGATCACATTGATTTTCGCCACGGCGCTGTCGGTGTTGTCGTTGAACATGTTTCTGCCGTCGCTTGCGCGGATGGGAGAGGACTTTCAGGTCGACTACGCCCTGATCAACCTGTCGGTTGCTGGCTATCTGGCTGTGTCCGCCGTACTGCAGTTGATCATGGGGCCTTTGTCGGACCGATTTGGTCGCAGGCCGATCCTGCTTATTTCCATGGGTATTTTCGCGCTCGCCTCTTTGGGTTGCGTCTTGGCCGAGTCGATCTGGGTATTCCTTGGTTTCCGCCTGCTGCAAGCGGCCGTCGTGGCCGGGCCTGTGCTGTCCAGCGCGTCGATCCGCGACCTGTATACCCCCAATGAGGCCGCCAGCAAACTCGGCTACGTCGCTATGGCGATGGCTCTCGCTCCGATGCTGGGACCGATGCTGGGCGGCGCGTTGGATACGCTGTTTGGCTGGAGGGCCGGGTTCGTATTGTACTCCGCTCTTGGTTCCGGAATGCTGCTACTGTTGTGGGCGGACATGGGCGAGACGAATACGAACCGATCCGCAACGTTCTCTGCCCAATTGAAGGAATACCCGCATCTGTTTCGTGCGCGCCGGTTCTGGGGCTATGCGCTGTGCGCCGCTTTCTCGATCGGTGCCTTCTTTAGCTTTATCACCGGTGCGCCCCTTGTGGCCGCTGTTTGGTTTGATCTGAGCCCTGCCTTGCTGGGCCTCGGGATTGGTATCATCACCGGTGGTTTCATGGTCGGCAACTTCATTACCGGGCGGATCGCGGCCAGAACGCAGCTGACGACGATGATCCTGATCGGCCGGGTTTTCGCCTCGATTGGACCTCTCTGTGGCTTGCTACTTTTCCTGGCGGATCAAGGGTCAGTCTGGGTGTTCTTTGGCTCAGCTGTTTTCGTGGGTTTCGGCAACGGGCTGACCAATGCCAATGCCTCGGCTGGGGTGATGTCGGTTCGCCCAAAGCTGGCCGGCAGCGCGGCGGGGCTATCCGGGGCCATGATCGTGGCGTTGGGGGCAGTGCTGACATCAATGACAGGCGCTTTCGTTACGCCTGAAAACGGGCCGTACCTGGTACTTGGGATGATGTTTGCCAGCAGCTTTGTCGGCCTGCTCGCCGTTGTTTACGTTCGCCGGGTCGACGCGCTGGAGCCCTTGCCGGACACAATCTGATCGCCAATTCCCTTGGTCGCAATCATTCCACTTTTCATGAGGCACATACCGTGTTAGGCGGCGCGCGATGGATTTCGGCGCGGACCTCGCGCCATATAGTAAGGAGAGGCCGACATGGCACTGGAACGCACATTCTCGATCATCAAACCCGATGCAACCCGCCGCAACCTGACTGGCAAAATCAACGCCAAGTTCGAAGACGCCGGCCTGCGCATCGTTGCGCAAAAGCGCATCCACATGACCAAAGAGCAAGCTGGCAAGTTCTACGAAGTACACGCCGAGCGTCCGTTCTATGACGAACTGTGCGAATTCATGTCGTCGGCACCGGTTGTTGTTCAGGTTCTGGAAGGCGAAGGCGCCATTGCCAAAAACCGCGAAGTGATGGGCGCAACCAACCCCGCAGACGCAGCAGCCGGCACCATCCGCGCCGAGTTCGCCGAGTCGGTTGGCGAAAACTCGGTCCACGGTTCGGACGCCCCGGAAACTGCGGCTGTTGAGATCGCCTACTTCTTCTCGGGCATCGAACTGGTCGGCTAATCCGACACCAGTCAAAGATCAGGGCCGCATCCCAACCGGGTGCGGCCTTTTTCGTTTCAGACCTGTTTAAGATCCTTCGGCGCAACCCGTATGCCAATCGCATCCAGATCAGAGATCATCTGGGTTTCCGGCGCCGTGCTGATGCTGGATTTAATCGCGTCGAACTTTTTGCGCAGGGCTTTCTTTTCCTCGCCTTTGCAGTCGTTCCACGGGCGACCCTGCAGCCCCATCACCAGCACATAATATCCGATGAAATGTGGACGCGTGCCTGCCTGCAACAGGCGGGCGTAGGCCTCGTCTGCCCCCAATTCCCGCAATTGCTGCGCCGAGTGTATGCCCGCGCGTGCGCAAGATTGTTCAAAGGCAGGGCCAAGGTTGCGGATTGATGAGACGGCGTCAGACATGCCCATGTCTTAACCGGGTGATCGGACAGAGTCATTCGATTGTTACGGATACTCCGTGCAACTAGATTTTCACGTAGGGTCAAGGAAATAGAAATTGATCCGATTTCCAGAATGTGACCTCATGACGTCACGCTGCCATGAGGTCGTCCATGCCGAAGAACAAGGAAACCACCGAAAGGACCGTCGTGGACAAGAAGAACACGTTTTTAACGTTGGACGGAAAAATACTGAAAGTATTGAAAACTCGGGCGGTCGGTAAGGGTATTGGCGTCCAAGAGATCGTGGAAGCCTTTGTTGGCGACTTTTTGGCTATGCGGCGAAAGGGACGGTCCTGATGGCTCTGGTCAAAAGCATCCATGTAATCCCCGGTGCATTTGACGAGGCTGTGTTTTCCGATGGGCTGAAGGGGTTGAAACCCCGGTTTGAGGTCGCGAAGCCGGCACAGGGTTTTGAGCTTCTCGATTGCCATGACCAGTCTCTCAGGGTGGCGGGCAAGGTTCTGATTGAAACCGGTGGAACGTTGCGCCTGTTGGGTAGGGGGGACCCTGCAACCCAGCGATGCAAGGGCAAGGGCAGGTTTGCGCAGGATTTACCCCAGGGCCCCGTGCGCGATGCGCTTGCAGGGTTTCCAAAACTGCGTGCGCTGATGAGCATGGGGGCAGGGCAAATCGAGAAGCGTTCGTTTGCCATTCTCGATGATCTGCAGAAGACGCAGGTGCGTGGTACCATGATGACGTTGTCCTCGGATTACGGTCAGGTATCACTTGTGGCCGTGCAGCCCATGCGGGGTTACGACCGCGCCTTTCAGGCCGTGTGCGACAAGCTGGATGAGATGGCGGCAGGTGCGACCGGATCCGAACCCCTGTTCCAAGCTTTGTTCCCGGCGTTGGTCGTGTACAAAGCCAAACCTGAAATCAGTATTGGCACGCAAGAGCCCTCGATTGAAGTCGCCACAGATATCATCCGCACCTATCTTGCCGTCGCCCGCCAGAATGAGGCGGGCGTAATCGCGGACATTGATACCGAGTTTTTGCACGATTACCGTGTTTCGTTGCGCCGGGTGCGTTCGGTGATCAGCTTGTTCAAAGGGGTTTTTTCGCCGGAACAAACCGCTGAGTTGAAGCGCGAGTTTTCCGCCTTGATGGTCCCAACAGGCCGGGTTCGGGACCTGGATGTCTATCTGCTTGAGAAAGACGACTACTTCAAACTGATCCCTCCCAACCTTCACGAGGGGGCCAAGGCCATGTTCGCGCAGTTCGAGAAAGAGCGCGCCCAAGTGCTCAACAATCTTTCCCGGCGCTTTCGTTCCAAGGCTTATGATCAGAAGATGACGGATCTGGCGGCGTTTTTTGCCGATAACGGCAACTTTCAACCGGGCGAAAATGCGGATCGCGCCGCATATGAATATGCATGTGCCCTGATCTGGAAACGCTATCGTAAAGTCTGCAAGCTGGCACGGCGGATTACTCCTGACACCTCCGACGCAGACGTGCATAAGTTGCGCATAGATTGCAAAAAGCTGCGATATCTGATGGAGTTTTTTGCACCTTTGTTCAAGGCAAAATCATTCAAGACGATTATCAAGCCTCTGAAAAAGTTGCAGGATAACCTGGGTCTGTTCAACGACTTCTCAGTTCAACAAGTGGCGCTTTTGAATTTTGTTGCTCAGCAAAGCAACAATCAGGGCCGTGCCAATGCACAAATTGCCATGTCAGTTGGGGGGCTGATTGCAGTTCTGAATCAACGCCAAAAGTCCGAGCGCGACCGGGTGGTTGCAAGTTTTCAGCATTTCGACAGCCCGGATATCCGGCATCTGTTCCGTAGCTTGTTTCACCAGAAGGAGGGCTGAGGATTGAAGATCATTGCCTGCTACAGCAACAAGGGCGGCGTTGGTAAGACCGCAACTTCGGTCAATCTGGCGTATTCCTACGCCATGGCAGGGCAAACCGTTTTGTTATGTGACTTGGACGCGCAGGGGGCGGCTGGCTTTTACTTTCGGGTCAAGCCGTCGAAAAAGCTGACGGAGGCGCGGTTCTTCGAAGATGTTGAACGGTTTACGGCATCAATCCGCGCCAGCGATTTCGAAGGCTTGGACGTGCTGCCCGCCAACATGAACTTCCGGGATTTCGATGTGTTTCTGTCGCGGATGCGAAACAAGCGCTCCAGACTGAAAAAGGCTTTGGTTTCGGCAGGCAGCGACTACGACGTGATCATTCTGGATTGTCCGCCGAACTTTTCGACCCTGTCCGAAAATGTCTTCAAGGCGGCCGATCAAATCGTTGTCCCGGTCATTCCGACGACCTTGTCGGAACGTACATTCGACCAGCTTGTCAGCTTTTTCGACGCCAAGAAATTGCCGAAGAAAAAACTGAAGGCGTTTTTTTCGATGGTGCAGCGCCGAAAGACCCTGCATCTGGAAACGATGGACGAGATGCAAAAACTGTATCGCAAACGGTTCCTGCGCAGTTCGATCCCCTTCGCGGCAGATATCGAACGCATGGGGCAAAATCGCGCGCCGGTCAGTGTTTTTGCGCCCCACAGCGCGGCCAGCGCCGCCTATCAAGCGCTGTATGATGAGGTTGAAAACGGAGTTGTTTCAAGCCAATGAGCACCGAAATTGAACGTAAGTTTCTGGTGACCGATCTGCCTGACCTGAGCGCTATGCAAAAGGCGGTGGTCCGTCAGGGGTATCTGACGGCGCCGGACGATTCCACCGAACTGCGCCTGCGACAAAAGGATGACAAACACTTTCTGACCCTCAAGGGTGGCGGCACGATGGTGCGGGTCGAACGTGAGGCCGAAATCACCGCTGACCAGTTCAACACCTTCTGGCCCGAGACCGAAGGGCGCCGGGTGGAAAAAGAGCGCTACACCGGGCAATTGCCCGACGGACGGGTCTTTGAACTGGATATCTTTTTGGGGGACCTGGCGCCTTTGCAATTGGTCGAGGTCGAATTCACTTCGGAAACCGAGGCGCGGGAATACACGCCGCCCGCATGGTTCGGAATGGATGTAACCGCGGATAATCGTTACAAAAACAAGACGATGGCCATCAATGGTGTGCCAGATTAAAGCTTGCGCGCCAGTTTGATTGTCGCTTCGAGGCCCGGGTTGCAGTTGCGCGCCTCGAATGCCCCCTGATGCATGTGGGATATCGCCGCGACCAGAGCGAGGCCCAGGCCGGCATTTCGCTCGGTCCGTGCAGGATCGAGCGTTACGAACGGAACTTGTAGTCGGGGCAACTCCTCTTCGGGTACACCGGGGCCTCGGTCACGTACGCTCAGGCAGGCGAAGGGACCGTCTTCTGACAAGGAGATCGTAATGGCCGTTTCTTCCGGCGCGTAGCGCATCGCGTTTTCCAGCAGGTTCGACAATGCTTGCGACAGAAGGGGGCGGTGCCCCTGAACGGCATTTGCAGATCCAGTGACCTCTAGCGTAACGCCTTGATCAGAGGCCACGGGCTCATAAAGCTCGACCACATCGCTGACAAGCTGCTGCAGATCCACGGGCTCGAACTGTTCACGGCCCACGCCGGCTTCGGCACGCGAGATTTCGGTCAGTTGTCCAAGAACGCGTAGGACGTGATCGATCTCGGCGGTTGCGCGGGCCACATCAACTTCGCGGTCCAGATCGCTTTTGTCGGGATCGGAGAGCGACTCGACCCTTTGGCGCAGTCGGGACAGCGGCGATCGCAAGTCATGCGCGATCGAATTGGATGTCGTGCGCAGGTTGCTGATCAGTTCCTCGATACGATCCAACATGGTGTTCAAAGTTCCGGCGACCTGATCAAATTCATCCCCGGTTCCACGCAGTTGCATCCGTCGGGACAGATCGCCGGAAACGATGTTTTCTGCGGTACTTGCGATGTCCGACAATCTGGAAAACACCAACCGGGTGAACAGCCAGCCGGTCAGAAAGCTGAGTGCCAAAGCAATGGCCAGCGCCAGCGCGACGGCGCGCAACAGTGCCCGATCGAATTGCTGGCGTGCCAAGGCATCGCGCCCGACCAACAGGCGTTCGCCACCGGGCAGTCGGACCGAGGCTGCTGAAATTGGCACCAATTGGTCATTGTCAGCCCGCCGCAGTTCCAGATCGACCCAACCGCTGCCCGCGGTAACTTCGGTGGGCCAGTGTTTTAGATTACCAGCCAACTTGACCCCGAAGCGGTCGGTCAAAAGATACAGTGCGTCCCGATCCGATGCGGTCGGAAGGCGCCTTTCAATGGCCTGTAGTAACCCGATCAGACCGCGCCGTTCATATTCATCGGCCAGACCGGTCAGTTCGGCCGAAACCACCGAACGGGTTTCACCCTCAATGCTGCGATTGGCGGTGAAATACACAAGACCCAGAACAATTGCTGTCAGCAAGGTGCTGAGGACCATGCTGGCCAGGACTAATCGGGTGCGCGAATTGTTAAACGAAAGTCGCAGGTTATCCATCGGATATCATGTAACCTGCGCCTCGAACCGTTTCAATCAAAGGTGGTCGGTCGCCTTCATCCAACTGGCGGCGCAGCTTTGAGATATGAACGTCGACCACGTTGGTATTCGGGTCGAAATGGTAATCCCAGACACCTTCCAGCAGCATGGTGCGCGACACCACGCGGTTTTTTCGGCGCAGGAAGAACTCAAGAATCTGAAACTCGCGCGGGGTCAGAGAAATCTCGTGCCCGTCGCGGGTGACCTTGCGGGTCAGCAAGTCCATTTCAAGATCGCGGCAAGTCAACGTTGCAGTTTCCTCGGATTCCTGTGGGCGGCGCAGTAAGGCTTCGATCCGCGCATGCAGTTCCTGAAACGAAAACGGTTTGACCAGATAGTCATCAGCACCCGAGCGCAGGCCTTTGACTCGCTCGTCGACAGCGCTCATCGCGGTCAGCATCAAGGTCGGGGTTTTCACCCCAGCTGCCCGCATGGACCTGATCAGCGAAAGGCCGTCCAGGCCCGGCAGCATGCGATCCAGCACAATGGCGTCAAATCCGCCATCCGTGGCGTGGTACAGACCCTCACGCCCGTCGGCGGCCTGCTCGACCACGTAGCCTTCTTCGCCAAAACCTTTGGCGATGAATTCACGGGTGTCTTCGTCGTCTTCGACGATCAGCAAGCGACGGCTCATGTTTTGCCTTCCTTTCTAGCGGGATTTAAACACAAAAATCAGATAAAGCACAGAATTTGAAAAAATACGTGCCGGGTGCGTTATGGAGCACCCGGCAGTCCCGGCGGAGAGCGGACAATTCAATCCGCCAGGGAGGCGCGCGCCAGAATTCCCCATCAAATGGCGCGCACAGGCTTAAGATCAGGCGATTTCCACCGCCACGAAGATCTGGTTGCCGCCGCGATTGATCAGCACGAGGGCCGGATCGGTCTTTTCGCTGTCCAGCGCGGCTTTCAGCGCGTCTGGGGTCGCGGTTTCCTGGCCACCCAGCTTCACGATCACGTCGCCGCGTTGCAGACCAGCCTTGGCCGCAGGGCTGTCGGGCTTCAGTTCGGTCACGACCACGCCGTCGACGTTTTCAGCAACGCCCATCTGGGCGCGGTTGCTGTCGGTCAGCGGGGCGACGGTCACACCCAGGGCTGTGCCCGAGATGCCTTCGTCCACTGACTTGTCGATCTCGGCCGAGGCGCTTTGATGCTGACCGATTGTCAGCTCAAGCTGTTGCTCCTTGCCATCGCGCAGAACGGTCAAGACACTGTCGGTGCCGACTTTGGTCGTTCCGACGAGGATCGGCAGGTCGCTGCTGGAGTCGACGGCTTCGTCGTTGAACGTCAGGATCACATCGCCTTGCTGCAGGACGCCTTCGGCGGGGCTGCCGGAAACGACGTCCGAAACCAGCGCGCCGGTCGAGGCATCAATGCCCAGGGCTGCTGCGATCTCGGGGCTGACGTTCTGGATTGAAACACCCAGCCAGCCGCGGCTGACCTGACCGTCATCACGCAGGTCCGCTGCAATATGTTCGACGATGTTCGAAGTCACCGCAAAGCCCAGGCCAACCGAACCACCGGTCGGAGAATAGATGGCCGAGTTAACGCCAACAACTTCACCTTCCATGTTGAACAGCGGACCGCCCGAGTTACCCTTGTTGATGGCGGCATCGGTCTGAATGAACTCGGCGTAGGGGCCTGCCGAGATGTTGCGGCCTTTGGCCGAAACGATGCCCGTGGTCACGGTGGAGTGCAGGCCGAACGGGTTGCCGATGGCGACTACGTCCTCGCCGACGCGAATGACGTCGCTGTCGCCCAGTTCAACCGCCTGCAGGGTTTCGCCTGCATCGATTTTCAGGATGGCGATGTCGGTCAGCGGGTCGGTGCCGATAATCTCGGCCTCAAAACTGCGATCATCGCTTAGACGGACGGTCACAGTAGACGCGTTGTCGACGACATGGTGGTTGGTCACGATGTAGCCGGCTTCATCCAGCACAAAGCCTGATCCCAGTCCTTGAGCCGGACCGCGTTGCGGCATTTGAAAGCCCTCAGGGCCGCCGAAACGCTTGAAGAACTCTCCGAACGGGTGTCCTTCGAGATCAAAGTTCTGTCCCTGCGCCTGTGCGGGCACGACGTCCTGCTCGGCGATGATTGTCACCACTGAGGGGGATACACTCTCAACCAGATCAGCCAGTGCCTCGTCCGCCAGCGAGGGCAGGGCGGTTGTGGCCAACAGCGCGGCGCCAAGCGCGGATGCGCCGGCCCAACTGTTTACACGTGGCAAAAGCAGGGAGGATTTACGGATGCTCATTTTGGTCTCCTGTTTATATCGCGCGATTGCGGCCGCGCGTTAAAAGAGGAGATGAGGCATCAGTCTGTGCGTTTCCTGTGCCGCGCATTAAGAAAACTTAATTTCGCCACAAACGTGTCGTTCTATCGCTCCGACCCGAAGAGTTAGATTGGCCGGCTGCGAATCAAATGATTCGAATCAGCCTATTGTTGCCGAGTTGACGGTCAATCTTTGAAATGTCCCGAATTGATTCAGTTTTGGTAACAAAGGGCCGTTCGAAAATCATAGCACGAAGCTGTTCGTCTTTTGGTTGTGGGCTGTTTTTTGGCTTTGTACATAGTTAAAGCATATGCGCCGAATATGATTATTATATGCCAGAAAAAGAATGTGCATAATGCCGATTTTGGCGTATCAGGGGTATTTCTTTAGTCTCCCATAGGTAGATTTGCCTTCGGCGGGATGTTGCGCAAAAACCAACCCGACATGCAAAAAATTAACTGTTCTTTCCAATTTTACGTTGTTTGGACTCGCCGGATGGGTGACGATGATCTTGCCCAAGCGAGGGGGAGCCGACGGCACTAGGGGGTGCCAACGGCTTGTCACAGTCACTGGAAACGCTGAGCGGCATGTTAACGAGGGGGTCTTGTTTAGGTTCAGCAGCGGAATAGCCAGCGTGTCTTAAGACATTTTTGGCCGCGTTTTCGGGATTGGTGAAAAGTGGTAGTCTTGTTTTGGGCAAGCGGCCTGGTCGAAATCGACCGGGCCGCTTCACTTTAGGTGGATCGTTGTATTCGCCAACTTGCCCAGTCTTCGGGCGTATCCAAGTCCAACAAAGCGTTCTGGCCCGGCAAAGGAACAAGGCACACTTTATCCTTGTGGGCTCTTACAACCGATTGCGCACCATCATCACCGGTCAGGCGGGTGAGCTCGTCAAAAAGCTGGCGATCAAATACGACCGGGTGCCCGGGCTTTCCTGCTGAGGTCGCGCCGCGCCAGATCAAGTTATCTGGTTGTTCGTGGACAGAGGCGATGACGCTTTTCAAATCCTCAACTGCAATGTCTGGCAGATCGGCAAGCAAGACCATCACAGCGTTGGCATCGGGCGGCATATGCGCAAGTGCGCCCCGCAAGCTGGCGTTCATACCTTCATCAGCGTCTGGAATACCCACTTTCGTCAGATCCAACCCGGCCAGCGTCTCGTAACGGGGGTGCGGGGCGGGCGGCAGCGCAACAATAACAGGTCCGGCCCTAAGTGCAGTCAGCGCGGATCTGCGCAACAGGGATATACCGTCGATGCGCTGCAACAGTTTATCCGCACCTACCATACGGCGGGATTGTCCGGCGGCCAGAAGGATGACGGGAATTTTGGTCATGCCATTACATAGCCGCCGGAGCAGCCCATTGTCATCCGCGCATGCGCGCGCCGTCCGCGTCAAACAGCGGAACGGAAATCACGCGGGCTTTGCGCATCTGACCCAGAATCTCTATCTCGACTTCCAGCCCATCCCGCGCGCGGTCAGAGGGTAGGAACCCCATGGCGATCGACTTTTCCGAAAAATGCGAATAGCCGCCAGAGGTGCAGAAACCGACGACCTCTCCGTCCAGCCAGATCGGTTCATAGGCGTTTACATCTGCATCGTCGGTGTCGACTTGGAACGACACCAGCTGACGCGCCGTACCTTCGACCCGTTCAAGCTCGGCAGCGGCGCGGCCGATAAAGTCAACGTTCTTCGAGAAGGAAATGAAGCGATCCAGTCCGGTTTCGGCGGCAGTGTAGTCCGGGGAAAATTCGCGCATCCAGGACCCGAAGAACTTGTCCAGACGCAGGCTCATCATTGCGCGCATGCCAAAAGGAACCATCCCGTGCGGCTGACCTGCTTGCCACAGCGTCCACCAGAGTTGCCGTTGGGCCATCGGGTCGCAATAGATTTCGTAGCCCAGATCACCTGTGTAGCTGACCCGCTGGACGGTGCAATCGGTCATGCCGATGATCATGCGACGCACATCCAGAAACTTGAGGTCCGAGATGTCAGCGCGGGTGCATGCCGCCAGCACCTTGGCCGCCTTTGGTCCCGCGATCTGAAATCCGTTCAGTCGGTCACTGACGTTTTCAATGGAAACGCCGTCTTCCTGATGTTGCAGGAACCACCGCATGTGGAAGGCCTGACTGCCGTATGAGGCGGTCAGTTGGAACTCTGTCTCACTCAGGCAGGATACGGTGAAATCTCCGATTAGCTTGCCTTTAGGCGACAGCATTGGTGTCAGAGACAACCGCCCCGGTTTCGGAATACGTCCGGCCATGATCCGGTCCAACCAGTCGCGCGCGCCGGGGCCGGTGATGCGGTATTTTCCGAAATTGTGGACTTCGTTGATCCCGACGCCGTTGCGTACGGCGCGAACCTCGCGGCCCGTCGCGTCGAACGCGTCTGAGCGGCGGAATGAGGGAGTTTCGTATCCGGGTTCTCCGTCCTGCGCAAAGTAATTTGGGACTTCCAGCCCGTATTGTTGACCCCAGACCGCGCCCAGATCGCTGAAGATGTCGTACATCGGCGTTGTCCGGTTCGGACGCGCGGCGGGTAGTTCTTCGTTGGGGTAGGCGACGCTGAAGCGTTTCTGATAGTTCTCGATCACCTTTGGGCGGGTGTAGCCCGGGCTGATCCAGTCGCCGAAGCGGGCGACGTCCATCGCGAAAACATCCCGCTCGGGCTCGCCTTCGATCATCCACTGCGCCAGCGTCAGGCCAACGCCGCCGCCCTGACTGAACCCGGCCATCACACCGCAGGCGGACCAGTAATTGCGCATGCCCGGCACAGGCCCGACCAGAGGGTTGCCGTCCGGCGCAAATGTGAACGGACCGTGGATCACGGATTTGACGCCAGCCTCGGCCAGAACCGGGAAGCGTTTGTAGGCAAACTCGATACTGTCGGTGATCTTGTCGTAATCGTCAGGCAGCAGCTCATGGCCGAACTCCCAGGGCGTTCCGTCAACCGCCCAGGGTTTGCAGGGCTGTTCATAGAACCCGATGCACAATCCGCGCCCTTCCTGCCGCAAATAGCTTTCCCCGGCGGGGTCCATCACATGCGGGTGTTCTCCACCGGCATCGATGATCGCTTCGATCTGTGGGATCGAGTCCGTTACAAGGTACTGATGCTCCATCGGGTGGAGCGGGAAGTAGACACCTGCCATCGCGCCGACCTCGCGCGCCCACAGGCCGCCAGCGTTCACCACGTGCTCGGCATGAATGGTGCCTTTGTCCGTCACCACATCCCAGGTACCGTCACTACGCTGAATGGTTTCTCGCACCATACAATGCGTTTCGATTGTAGCACCGCCCATCCGGGCCGCTTTGGCATAGGCATGGGTGGTGCCTGACGGGTCCAGATGCCCGTCCAGTGGGTCGTATAGCGCTCCGATGACCCCATCCGTGTTGGTGATCGGTGCGATCTTCTTGATTTCATCCGGCCCAACGATTTCGGTCTCCAGCCCCATGAACCGATGCTTGGCGCGTTCGGCCAGCAGCATGTCGAACCGATCCTGATTATCTGCCAGAGTCACGCCGCCCACATGATGCAGGCCACAGGACATACCAGTTATCTCTTCCAGTTCTTTGTACAACCGGATCGTGTATCCCTGCAGCGCCGCCATGTTGGTGTCGCCGTTCAATGTGTGAAACCCGCCAGCCGCATGCCAAGTCGATCCGCTGGTCAGCTCGGACCGTTCCAGCAGCATCACATCCGACCAACCCAGCTTGGTCAGGTGATAAAGAACGGAACATCCAACGACGCCTCCGCCAATGACTGCGACTTGGGTTGTGAGTTTCATAAACGTCTCCTGCTGATTACGCCGCCAGTCTGAATAGGAAGACCGCCAATGCAATAGCTCTAGCGACAGAAAGTGTCGCGGAGGGCAATCCAAGCGCTTTGCATTCCTGCTAAATCTGGTCACAAGACGTTTACAGAATCGAACTACTGGCCTGTCGATCGAACGTCAGGTCAACCACTCTGCAAGGACAGTCCAATGAAGAAGTTCAACCTCAACCCCGAAACGCTGAGCCGTCGCGAATTCATGGCAAAGGCTGGTGCGCTAGGTCTGAGCGCAACGGCAGCCAGCATGATCTGGTCCGAAGCCGGCCTGGCGGACACGCCCAAAAAGGGCGGCCACTTTGTTCTGGGGCTGAAAGGTGGTGAAAGCACCAATTCTCTGGACCCGGCGCTGTCTGCATCGCATGTCACGGCCAAGGCGTTGCGCGCCTATGGCAACACGCTGACCGTGCTGACTGCTGACGGTGGCCTTGCGCCAAGCATCGCAGAAAGCTGGGAATCGTCAGAGGACGGCAAGGTTTGGATCTTTGCCATCCGCAAGGGTGTCGAATTCCACAATGGCAAAACCCTGACCCCTGAGGATGTTCAACTAACTCTGGCGCGGCATTCTAATGAAGAGTCGCAGTCCGGCGCTTTGGGCATCATGCGCGGTGTGGAAGACGTTCGTGTCGACGGCAATAACGTGGTGATCACCCTGACCACACCGAACGCGGACCTCCCGTATCTGATGTCGGACTATCACCTGATCATGCAGCCGGGCGGTGGCATTGATAACCCGGGCGAGGGGATTTCGACCGGCGCCTACAAGGTCATCGCGGATGAACCCGGCGTGCGCTACGGATTTGAGAAATTCGCCAACCACTGGGATGACAGTGTTGGTCATTACGACAGCCACGAGATCCTGGTTCTGAACGACGACACCGCTCGTTCGGCTGCTTTGCAGGCAGGCCAGGTTCACGCGATCAACATCGTGCCGCCGCGCACCGCAAAACTGTTTGGCCGCGCACCCGGCGTAACAATTAACGCCACTTCGGGACGTGGGCACTACATCTTTGTCATGCATTGCGACACCGCGCCGTTCGACAACAAGGACCTGCGTCTGGCGCTGAAATACGCAATCAACCGCGAAGAGCTGGTCGATAAGGTGCTGCGCGGCTTTGGTTCGATTGGCAACGACATTCCGATCAATGAAGGCTATCCGCTTTTTGACAAAACGATGGAGCAGCGCCAATTCGATCCGGCAAAGGCGGCTGAGCATTACAAGGCCTCCGGTCACGACGGTTCGCCCATTGTGCTGCACGTATCGGACGCGGCGTTCGCGGGTGCGATCGACGCAGCACAGCTGTTCCAGCTGTCGGCGCAAGAGGCGGGTATTCCGCTGGAAATTCAGCGTGAACCGGCGGATGGCTACTGGTCGGAGGTTTGGAACAAGAAACCGTTCTGTGCGTCCTACTGGGGCGGTCGTCCGGTGCAGGACCAGATGTGGTCGGTTGGGTATCTCTCGACCGCAGACTGGAACGACACCCGCTTCAAGAACGAAGAGTTCGACGCTCTGCTGCTTAAGGCGCGGGCGGAGCTGGACGAAACCAAGCGCAAAGAGATCTATACTCAGATGGCCCGGATCGTCTGGGAAGAAGGTGGCCTGATCAACCCGATGTTCAATCAGTTCATTGATGGCTACTCGGACAAGGTGGTCGGATGGGGCGCGCATGCCAACGGCGACCTCATGGACGGCTACGTAGCCAGCCGGACTTGGTTCGCCTGATCTGAAACGGGAAACCGGCGCTCAGGATTGAGCGCCGGTTTTTCTTTGAACGCGTTGAAAGTCGTCAGAGAGGGCGGATTTTCAGTCCGGTGATCCGGTTGCCCTGACGTTCGGTGACTTCAAAGCGGAAGCCGTGGAACGAAAAGACCTGACCCACGATGGGGATCATCTGCGCCTCGTGGATGACCAGCCCGGCAACCGTGTTGGCCTCTTCGTCGGGCAGGGACCAATCCATTGCGCGGTTAGCGTCGCGGATTGTCATGGACCCTTCGACCAGGAACTGCCCGTCGTCGGTGCGTGTTACGGGCACGTCTTCTTCGATGTCGAATTCATCGGCAATTTCGCCTACGATTTCCTCGAGAATATCCTCTAGCGTGATCAATCCGCGCAGCGACCCATACTCGTCGACGACCAGCGCAAAGTGGCTGTGCATCCGCAGGAACTCTCGCATCTGGTCGTCCAGAGTGGTCGTTTCGGGTACGAAATAAGGGTCGTTGGCAACTTTGAGGATGTCGAATTCCTGCAGGCGATTTGCATCGCTTTCACTGCCTCCGGCGTGGGCATACATCGCCCGGAACAAGTCTTTCGCGTGGACGACACCGACAATGTTCTCCTGCTCATTCCGGAATACCGGCAGGCGGGTGTGTCGGCTTTTCAGACATTGCTGAAGGATCGCCTCGGGCGGTGCGTCCGCGTCGATCATCTCGATGTCCGAGCGGTGAAGCATGATTTCTTCGACCGCACGGTCGCCAAGGTCCAACGCGCCCAGAATTCGGTCACGGTCTTCTTTTTCGACAACGCCTTCGGAATGGCCAAGCTGCAATGCGCCGGCGATTTCTTCGCGCACCGCCAGAATGTTGCTGTCCGGGTCGATCTGGACGCCGAACACCCTTAGGACGCCGCGCACCAGCAAACGGACCGCTGCAACCATGGGGGAGAAGACGGTGACCACAACGCTGATAATCGGTGCCACAGCGGCGGCGGCCTTTTCCGCGTTGGTGATGGCATAGGTCTTGGGCAAAACCTCGGCAAAAACCAGAACCAGCAGTGTCATCACCAGCGTTGCCAGCGCGACGCCGCTTTCACCGAACAGCCGTGTGAAAAGTGCAGTCGCCAGCGAGGCGGCAAGAATGTTGACCAGGTTGTTGCCCAGCAGAACCGACCCGATCAGCCGTTCGTTGTCATCGGTGATATCCAGCGCTTTTTGTGCCCCGCGCGAGCCCTTGTCAGCCTGCGCACGCAGCTTCCCGCGCGAAGACGCGGTCAATGCTGTTTCAGAACCCGAGAAAAAGCCCGACAGGACAAGTAAAAGCAGAATGGCGCCTGTGGTAAACCAGAATGCGCCGTCGATTAGAGAAGAAGTGGGTTCCATCGGTCCTTGGTTGTTCGTGTAACTGCAACCGTTATGGGGGTGCAGGCCCATCGGTTCAAGGGGTTAGCCATTGTCCTCGGTGCTGTCTTTGGCCAGCGGGTGATGCTGCAACACCAGCTCGGACAGGCGTTCGTCCAGAACATGGGTATAAATTTCAGTGGTCGCGACATCCGCATGGCCCAGCAGGGTCTGGATCGACCTCAGATCAGCGCCATTCGCCAACAGATGCGTCGCAAAGGCGTGGCGCAACGTGTGCGGAGTGACCTTTTCGGGCGAAACGCCACCTTGCACTGCCAGTTCCTTGACCAGCAGGAAAAACCTGTGCCGCGTCAGATGCCCGGATTTGCCGCGAGATGGAAACAGGAATTTTGAGCGCTGCCCTCCGTTTGCCGCGCGTTGATCCTCGGTTTCATCTCGGATTACCAGCCACGCTGCCAAGGCGTCGCGCGCCGAAGGAGACAGGGGAACCATCCGTTCCTTGCCGCCTTTGCCTAGCACAAGCAGCATGCGCGGATCGCCCCTGGCCGAGGACACGGGCAATGAAACCAGCTCGGTCACGCGCATGCCGGTGGCGTACAGAACTTCCATCAGGCAGGTGTTGCGCACCCGGTCAGCTTCGGCACGGCCGGTCCGTCGGGCGGCTTCCAGCAACCGGTCGACTTCGAGAACGTCCAGTGTCTTGGGCAAACGCTTTTGCCGTCCGGGACCCTTGATCTGAATGGCCGGGTTCGTTTCGCGCCAGCCTTCCTCGAACGCGAAGCGATATAGTTGTTTGATCGCAGACAAGCGCCGGGCACGGGTTGAGCGGGACAGGCCCTGTGCGTCGCAATCGATCAGGTATTGCTCGATCTGTTCCCTTTCGGCGCTGGGAAAGTTCGATTTGCGACGATCCAGCCAGCCAGAAAATTCCTTAAGATCGCGCCCATAAGCCAACAGAGTGTTGGTCGCAGCACCCAACTCGGCGGCTTGCGCCTGCAAAAACGTGGAAATCCACAATTCCTGGGTCGCCGGGGCTGCCATGGTCAGCTGTCCTGCAATATCAGCAGGCTCAACGCCGCGCGGCGGGCGGTATCTTCAAGCCCCACGCGCCGCAGCGTTGCGATTGCCGCTGTCAGATCAACAAGGTTACCACGCGATCCATGTGCAAACTTGTCCATGGTTTCCAAAATCGCCTCGCCCAGCTGATCGTTGTCCAGCATCGCCTCGATATTCGATGGAACCGGAGCGGCCCAGGCAAACCCCTGCGCGACGGCGTCTGCCAAAGGTGAAGGCGACTTGGCGCGACCCGGGTCACCCTGTGCCAGCGCTGCCAGGAACTGATTTTCTTCGGCGTCGTCAGGAACGGACAAAGCTGCTGTTTCGTAAAGCTCAGAAAGCAGAAGGATACGCCAGCGCAATTGCTCGACCGCTGGGTCTTTCAGCGTTACCTGCGACAGGCGCGCGGCAAAAAGCTCGGCGAAGGGCACTTCCAATCCGACCGAACGCATCTGCGCCCAGACTGTTTGCAAGGCTGCAGCGATCTTCTCAACATTTCCCGAATCCAGAGCAGCCTCAAACCGTTGAACGGCCGAGACCCGGTCCCAAACCGCACCGGACGCTGCCGGGGACCGTTCGGTGTAAAGTCCCAGCAATTGATTAGGTGTCAGCGCGCCGATCCGGGTCAACCGTTCCGCTGCTTCGATCTGAGCTTTCCACCCGGCCACATCACGTAGATCTGCATTCGCAAAGGCGCGGGGCAGGGGCGTGGAAGGCAGACGTTCGCCTATCGCTTCGAACAAGCGAAAGCTCAGAGGGTCCGGATCGTCGGGCTGCGGCAGATATGCGGCGTCCTCGAAAAGCTCGGGGCTGAGAAAGCGGTCCAGTACGTCCAGCTCTTCGGGCGACAGAATTTGCAGCGCGTGCGCCGCTTCCAATGTCAGGGCGGCTGAGGGCCAGTCTCCGCGACGGGCTTTGCAGAATATCTGGGCGCCGTAGTCCTGCGACAGATGCGGGGCGGCGATCAGAGCTGTGCAGCTGCGATCCTCGTCCCCGGTCAGCAAGGTGGCGTCAAACCAGCGCTGAAACCGTGCGCGAGTGTTTGTCGGCCCTGCCATCTGAACCAATGATTGCGCCGGGTCGGCCGCCCCGAGCTGCATCAAACGGTCGATGCGGGCCAGCAGTAGGGTTTCTTCGGCGTCCGAGCCGGCAGGCGCGCGCCCTTCGGTCAGGATCAGGGTGAAAAGCAGGCGCTGCATTGCAGGGTTATATTTGACCGGCACATGGGCGATCAGCTCGGCCAGTCGATCCGCATCGCTGTTCTGCCACAGGTTTACCGGCAGACCGGTTACGGATGAGGACACAAGGCCCAGCGGTTGCGATATGGCTTCAAGCGGCGTGACTTCGATATCTGGCTGGATACCTGTCTGTGTCACCGGCGGTTCCAGAAGGACCGTGCCCGGTAAATTCTCGGGCGGGTCACTCAACCATTCGATGACAGAGAGAGGTGCCTGCTGCGCTTGTGCCGATCCGGCCAGCAACAGTGCAGCCACTGCGGCTCTATTCAACATTCAGAATTACCGGCTCTCGGATTTCGCCTTGCGGCGCCGAGAAGTCCACGCCAAAAATGGGGCCAAGATAGGCGTACCCCACCAACCCGATAAAACACAGGCACACAAGATATATCAGGAACTTGATCAGACGGCCCATTGCTCAACGCTGCCCCAATTTTGTCTTTTGCCATAGTTATAGCTGGCATTTTTCCTAAGATCACGTCATTCACAGTGAAATGAGCGAAATTAAGCATAACACCCACTCCGGGGACACCGAAGCGGGCTTTGCACTGCACAAAACGGTTGTTCTTGTGGGCATGATGGGGGCTGGAAAGACAGCCGTGGGCCGTGCATTGGCCGCGCGGCTTGGGGTTCCTTTCCTCGATAGCGATGCCGAGATCGAATCGGCTGCCAACATGACAATCCCAGAAATCTTCGAGCGTGATGGCGAGGCCTTCTTTCGAACCAAGGAAAGTCAGGTTATAGGGCGGCTGCTGGATGAGGAAAAAGGTATCCTGTCCACCGGCGGAGGTGCCTTTCTGGCCGAGCAGAACCGCCAGATGATCACCGAACGCGGCGTGTCGGTCTGGTTGCGGGCTGACCTGAACGTTCTTTGGAACAGGGTCAAACACAAAGATACGCGGCCTCTGCTGCGCACGGCCGACCCCTATGCGACTCTGCGCACCTTGTACGACTCCCGCGTGCCGGTTTATGCGCAGGCAGATCTGACGGCTGAGTCCGATGGCGAAACCTCGATCGAGAATATGGTGGAGCGGGTAGTGAACGCCTTGCTGACACGCCCCGACGTATTGGAACGGAAATAGATGCACCAAACTGTACATGTAGAGCTGGGCGAACGGTCCTATGACGTAGAAATCGGCCCCGACCTGCTGGCCCAATCGGGTTCGCTGATCGCACCGTTGCTGCATCGCCCCAAGGTCGCCGTTCTGACGGACGAGAACGTGGCGAAGCTGCACCTTGAAGCACTGCGCGATGGCCTGGCTGCAGCAGGGATCCAGATGACGTCGCTTGCCTTGCCCGCTGGCGAAGCCACCAAAAGCTGGCCGCATTTCGAACGTGCAGTCGAGTGGCTGTTGGCGGAAAAGGTTGAACGTCGCGACGTGGTTGTCGCCTTCGGGGGCGGGGTCATTGGCGATCTGGCGGGCTTTGCCGCTGCCGTTCTAAGGCGCGGCGTCCGGTTTGTACAAATCCCGACATCTTTGCTGGCGCAAGTGGACAGTTCCGTCGGAGGCAAGACCGGGATCAACGCGCCGCAGGGCAAAAACCTGATTGGTGCCTTTCATCAGCCTTCGCTGGTTCTGGCCGATACTTCGGTGCTGGGCACGATGACCCAGCGAGATTTCCTGTCAGGTTATGGCGAAGTGGTAAAATACGGCCTGCTGGGCGATGCCGAGTTCTTTGAATGGCTTGAGGTCAACGGCCCTGACGTCTCGGGCGGTGAAATGGATGCGCGGGTACGGGCGGTCACGCGTTCGGTGCAGATGAAAGCGGATATCGTGGCGAGGGACGAGACCGAGCAAGGCGACCGCGCACTGTTGAACCTTGGTCATACTTTCTGTCACGCGCTCGAGGCTGCTACCGGGTATTCTGACCGTCTGCTCCATGGCGAAGGCGTTGCCATTGGCTGTGCGCTGGCGTTCGAGCTGTCGTCGCGTCTGGGCTTGTGTTCGCAGGAAGACCCAAGCCGCGTAAGGTCGCATCTGCGCGCGATGGGGATGAAAACCGATCTGGCCGACATTCCCGGAGATTTGCCGGATGCCGAGGCGCTGGTCGATTTGATGGCGCAGGACAAAAAGGTCATTGACGGTCAGCTGCGCTTTATCCTGGCGCGAGGGATCGGGCAGGCGTTTGTCACCTCTGACGTTCCGCGCGACGCGGTGTTGTCGGTGCTTGAGGATGCTCTGGCGACGGCCTGATCAGCGCCCGCGGATCACCATCAACTCACCGATGTTTTCGCGGGTGATGTAGCCCACCATATGACCAGCCTGCGTACAGACGGCAACGGCCGGGGCGCCTTTGTGCAGCTTTTCCAGAACGGTTTCCAAACCGCTGGTTAGTTCTACATGTGGAATATCGGTTTCCATGATTGAAGTCGCCAGATCAGACCGAGGCGTTTCCTGTGCCAGGGCGGCGAAGAGCGTGCCCCGCGCGACAAAACCCAGCAGGGTTCCATCCGACTCCAGCACTGGGAACTCGTGCTGTGTGGTATGGATGACGGCCTGAGCCGCCGTGGCAAGGGTGTCAGCTGGGGTCAGGGCGTGGAATTCGGTGATCATCGCGTCACGCGCAAGGACCCGCCGGGCGACCGAGCGCATTGCGACATCCTGACTTTCCGCATTGGCCGCGACGAAGACAAACACAGCAATCAGGACCAGCAGCGGGTTGCCCGTACTCAGTCCGAGAAATCCAAATGCGACGGCAACAGCTTGCCCGGCTAGCGCGGCGACCCGCGTAGCTGTGACGCGGTCCATCTTTAGGCACAGCAACGCGCGAAACACGCGACCGCCATCCATCGGGAACGCGGGGATCATGTTAAATACGGCGAGCAGCAGATTCACATAGGCCAACCGGTTCAACAGCCCCGCATTGGCCGAGTCGATCCGGGCCAATGACTCCAGTGGCATTCCGGCACCCAAAGCAACCAGCACGATCCAGATCACCACGTTCACAGCAGGCCCGGCCAGCGCTACCCAAACCTCTTGCATGGGCTTCTCAGGCATCCGTTCCAGTCGAGCCAACCCACCGATGGGTAGTAAAGTGATGTCCGGGGTTTTGATGCCATAGCGCCGGGCCATCAGCGCGTGGCCGAATTCATGCGCGACAACACAGGCAAATAGGGCCAGAACGAAGATCAGGTTTTCGACGGCGGCCGACACCCCGCCATTCGAGTAGGCGGCAAACCCGACCCAGGCCAACAGCAGGAAAAAGGTGACATGGACCTTCAGTTCCGACCCGAGTAGGCGGCCGAGTGAGAAGGACCATGTCATGTCGTGTCTCCGTTTGCTTTAGAACGGAATCTCGTCGTCGTCGATTCCGCCGGATGCAGGGGCAGGGGCGCTGGACGGTCCGCCATAGGGGTCGCCATAGCCACCGCCGGCCTGACCGCCGCCATAGCCGCCCGCTTGGCCGCCACCATAACCGCCGCCGCCACCGCCTTCACCGCGGCTGTCCAGCAGGGTCAATTCACCGCGATAGGGGCGCAGGACGACCTCGGTCGAATACCGATCCTGACCGGATTGATCCTGCCATTTGCGGGTTTCAAGCTGGCCTTCGATGTAAACTTTGCTGCCTTTACGCAGGTATTGTTCAGCAATCCGCGCCAATGGCTCTGAGAAAATCGCCACCGAGTGCCATTCCGTACGCTCACGACGTTCACCGGTGTTGCGATCTTTCCAGGTCTCAGAGGTAGCGATGCGCAGGTTGCAAACCTTGCCGCCGTTCTGGAACGACCGGACTTCGGGATCGCGGCCGAGATTCCCGACCAGAATGACCTTGTTGACTGAACCTGCCATGTATTTCCCCGTTCTTATCTAACTCGAATGCGCCCGAATCTGGCGCGATGTATCTATGCGACCCTATACGGCCTGCGTCATGGTTAAAACACAGTTGATGAGTGCAACAGTCGGTAAGAAATCCCCCTGTTCCTGTTTACCAAGCTTTCATTTTTTCCTGAAATATTTATACTGGATTGGTTCGAGGACGAGCGGGATTGGCATTAATGCGATTTCTAGTTGGTTGTTTTTTTGTTCTGTGCCTTGCGCTGGTTTCGGTCCCGGCTACGGCTGACACTCTGTCCACCAAAAGCCGTAAGGACATTTTCCTGAAGCAATCAAAGATACTGGATACCCGTGCCGCGACCCAATACCGCGACTCCGACCGTCTGAAACCAAAGACCGCTCAGCCGAAGTTCAGCAAGCGGTATAACGGTAAATATCGCGGGCAATATTTGGCGCTGGCGCGGCAGGCAGCCCGAAAGCACAGTGTCCCGGAAGAACTGTTCCTGAGACTGGTTCAGCAAGAGAGTGGATGGAATCCGCACGCGGTTTCGCACAAGGGTGCATTGGGTCTGGCTCAGCTTATGCCAGGTACAGCGCGCCTGTTGGGTGTGAACCCCCACGATCCCAAACAGAACCTCGAGGGTGGGGCTCGGTACTTGTCCTGGCAGTACCGCAAGTTCAAATCCTGGCGTTTGGCGTTGGCTGCGTACAACGCTGGACCGAAGGCCGTGGAAAAGCACGGCGGCGTGCCGCCGTATAAGGAAACCCAGAACTATGTGAAAGTGATCTGGGGCGGCTAACCGGCTTCCGTTATTCAGAAGAACGAAACTGCGCGGGCGTCTGCGTTCGAGTCGTCACGACCAATACAATCAAAGCAGGAACCATCGGTGCGCAAGCCGCAAGAATTACGGTCTGAAAGCAGGTGAAGTGGGCGATGACCCCGACCGATGGACCGGCGACCAACGCTCCGATGAACAAGCTGTTGACGTATAGCGTATTGGCCCGCGCCATACGCCCAGTGGCCAGGTTCTGAACAAAGGTCAGACTGACCCCGGCAAAAAGACCGTAATAAATACCTTCAAGCGCGGCGCCAGCGATCATCCCGGCCAAGCTCGAGACCTGTGACAACACAAGAAACGCGCTAAGCCGCGGCCAACGAGAGTGGATCAACCAGGTCAAAGGTGAAAGGAAACGCCACGGAGCCGGAGTCGTCAGAATGACAACAATCTTGGCGGCTGTTTTGATCGAAAACGACAGCCCCGGCACAAATCCTGGCAGGCCGACCTCACGGACGTAGAATAGGGACAGGGCATTGCTGCACAGCACGTGCGAGGTTGAAAAAGCAGGCAGGCGGAAACCGCCAACCATAGAATCCTGTCTGTATCTGCTTCATCTTTGCCAGTTGTTATTGCCGCCTCAGACCTTGCGTCGGCGGGTATAACCTAACCCGCGATGGACAGACTCACTAGCGGCGCAAACCGATGCCCATTATCCACTCGCTCGGCGAAGCTCTGGTTGAACCTGACAGTCAGCAATATCCCCAAGGTGCTGTACACGCTGAATTGCCATGGCGGATGCCCCAGTTCCGGCACGATTTAGAATGGGATAAACGGGGCAGTTATGCTTGCGCAGAACGTCCCGGACAAGTGCAGACCCAGAATAGCCCGCGCACGGCTGTCGCCGAGAGGTGTGATCGAATACTCACCTTTAATACACAATGCCGTAAGACGCGGCCTTCCAGCGCATCGGATGTGTCCTGCAGAAATAGGACACGGCGCCGACTTTGTGCCGACGCCGTGGAATTGTCTGTGGCGGTTACTCCGCAGCGATTTTGATGACAGGCTCCATTCGGGCCAATATGTCGTCGGCGAGGTGACACTTCACCTGATGACCCTCCGCCAGATGCTTGACCGGTGGCACGTCCTTCTCGCACAGCCCGCCCGGTACTTCGGACTTCCAGCGACAGCGCGTCTGGAACGGGCAGCCGGGTGGCGGGTTCATGGCCGAAGGAATGTCGCCCTCCAATACGATATGCTGCTTTTCAATCGACGTGTCCGCGATGGGTACGGCGCTCAGCAAGGCTTCGGTATACGGGTGATAGGGCGGCGAGAATACCTGATCGGTCGTGCCCAGTTCGACCACATGCCCCAAATACATCACCATGACCCGGTCACTGAGATAGCGCACGATGGACAGGTCATGACTGATGAACAGAAGGGTCGTCTTGTGCTCGCGCTGAATCTCCATCAGCAGGTCGGTGACAGCGGCCTGAACGGACACGTCCAGCGCCGAGACCGGCTCGTCCGCGACCACGATCCGGGCATCCCCGGCAAAGGCACGGGCAATACCGACACGCTGTTTCTGGCCGCCCGATAGCTGACGTGGCATCCGGTCGGCAAAGGCACGGGGCAGTTTCACCAGGTCCAGCAGCTCCAGCATACGCTTTTTGCGCTCAGCCTCGGAATTGCCAACGCCGAAGATTTCCAGTGCACGGATGATTTGGCGACCGACCGTCATGGACGGATTTAGTGTGTCGAATGGGTTCTGAAACACCATCTGAACTTCACCCACCGTCTTGGCGTCGCGCTCTTCGATGGGCACGTCTTCGATGTTGCGGTTGTCCAGCAGGATTTGGCCGTCCGTGGCCGTTTCAAGCCCCATCAAAACCTTGGCAAAGGTGGACTTGCCGCATCCGGATTCGCCCACGATGGCAAGCGTTTCAGATTCGTGGGCTTCGAAACTGAGGGTTTCGTTGGCTTTCACAACCTTCTTTTCGCCACCGCCGAACAGGGCGTTGGCTGCGACCTCATAGTATTTCTTGAGGTTGTCCATTTTCAGAACGGTTCGACCAATCTCGCCTTTTTCCTTCTGGTCGCCCACCGTGATCGGAGCATTCCAGTCGATTTCCTTGAATTTCAGGCACCGTGTATGGTGACGGTCATTGCCCGGCACAGCCTCCATCAGGATGTTCTGCGCGTCGCAGCGACCTTCTTCGAAATAGTCGCAGCGTGGTCCAAAGTTGCAGCCCGGCGGACGCTCATGCGGAAGTGGGAAATTGCCTGGAATGGCCACCAGCGGGCGCGAGTTCTTGTCCGCGCCGGGCAGGGGGATCGACCGGAAAAGTGCCTGCGTATAAGGGTGCTGCATCTCATCGAACACATCATGGATGGAACCGCGCTCGACCGCCTCACCTGAATACATCACGCACAAGCGGTCGCAGGTCTCAAGCACCAGCCCGAGGTTGTGCGAGATGAACAGCATTGAGGTGCCGTATTTCTTGCCCAGATCCTTGACCAATTCGACCACGGCGGCCTCAACCGTCACGTCCAGCGCGGTTGTTGGTTCGTCCAGGATCAGAAGTGAGGGTTTCGACATTAGCGCCATCGCGATCACGATACGCTGCTGTTGACCACCCGACAGCTGGTGCGGGAACGAGTTCAGCATCCGCTCAGGGTCGGGCAGGCGCACGTCTGTCACCACTTCCAGTGCACGGGCATAAGCTTCTTCAGCCCCGACACCTTCGTGGATCATCGGCACTTCCATCAGTTGCTTGCCGATCTTCATTGCCGGGTTCAACGACGCCATCGGTTCCTGATAGATCATCGCGATCTCATTGCCGCGGATGTCGCGCAACTCGTCCGCGCTCATCTCGGACAGATCGCGCCCTTTGAACTTGATGGTGCCTCCAACGACGCGGCCGTTCTTGCCGAGATCCTGCATGACCCCAAGCGCAACCGTGGACTTGCCGCAGCCGGATTCTCCGACCAGCCCCACGGCTTCACCGGGTTGGACGCTGACCGAGAAATCCATCACGGCGGGAATTTCCCGCAAACGGGTGAAGAATGAAATCGACAGCTTGTCGATCTCCAGAATTGGCCCGTCATAATCCGCCAGTTTGTTCATCTGTGTTTCTCCTCGCGAGAGTCAGGGGGTCCCCTTCATCTGGCTAAAAATACCTCGGGGGTCCGGGGGCGGGGCCCCCGGCCTCGATCACATCAGTCCTTAAGACTTTCCTCACGAAGACCATCGGCCAGCAGGTTCAGACCAAGAACCAGTGACAGCAGCGCCAGCGCAGGCGGCAGAGCGGGATGCAGGTAGATCGACAGCAGCTTGCGCCCTTCGTTGATCGTCGAACCCCAGTCCGGGCTTTCCGGTGGCAGACCCAGTCCAAAGAAACCCAGGGTTCCCAGCAGGATGGTGGTATAGCCGATGCGCAGGCAGAAATCGACGATCAGCGGACCACGCGCGTTGGGCAGGATTTCCCACAGCATGATGTACCACGGACCTTCACCACGGGTCTGTGCCGCCGCCACGTAGTCGCGCGTCTTGATGTCCATCGCAAGGCCCCGCACGATACGGAACACGGTGGGCGAGTTCACAAAGACAACTGACACGAACACGACAAGAATACCGCCCGGAATATCGAACAGATCCAGATAAGTAGGCAGACCCCAGATGCGGTAGTCATCAGTGTTGATGATGTATCCGCCGGTCGAAATCAGTGACAAGTACAGCCACAGCGCGATGCCCAGAACGCCGATTAACAGCGGCGTGCGGAAGTTCGGGCGAGTGTAGTACCGCGAGTTCAGCAGAACGCCAATGAACAGGATCGGGAACACGAACAACACGGCCGCCATATAGTTCGGCACGCCCGTTGCCACGATTTCCGGCGTCACCAGCAGGTAGAACAACAGGATAACCGGGAAGGCCAGGATCAGGTTTGCCAGGAACGACAAGAACGTGTCCAGACGCCCGCCGTAGTACCCTGCTGGCAGACCCAGAGTGATCCCAACCATGAACGCGAACATGGTCGCCAGCGGTGCGATCTGAACAACGATCCAGGCGCCCTTGACCATGCGGCTAAAGACGTCGCGGGCAAGGTTATCGCCACCCAGCAAGTACCAGGTATACTCGCCTTCTTCCGGGCTTGGCAGGGGCGTTCCGGGCACCTTGTTCTTCATGCCAGACACTTGCACGAGCGGGTCGTGCGTAACGATCAGATCCAGTGCGCCGAAGATGCCGGTGAAGACCCAGAACATAACCAAGCCAAAGCCGATCATGCCGATTGGGCTGTCAAACAGCTTGCCATAAAGGCCAAGGCGCCGTTTGAAGGCGATCGACATTGCGAACAGGATGATCAACGACAGCCACACAGGCAGAAACTGCTGCGAGATTGCTCCGATAATCCCGGCCCCGGTGCCCATGAAGATACCAAGCAGAATATACGCAAGCGAAAGCGCGACACAGGCGAAAAAGCTGTATCTCAAGGCCGATTGCGTCAGTCCGCGCAGACCACTGCCCGAGCTGATGGTGCCGTCGACATTCACGGTCATCGGTGTTTCCGGCAGAATGATGCTGCCGATAATCCAGATGACGATCGAAACAAGCAGCGCCGCCAATGCGATCAGAAGGATAGGGTTCAGAAAGGCGATAGAGCCGGTCCAGCTAAGAGGTTCCATGATCTATCCTCCCTTACGAAATACGGATGCGCGGGTTGAGGTAGACATAACCGATATCGGATATCAGCTGCGTCACCAGCACCACAAAGACCGACACGACCGAAATCGCCAGCAGAAGCTGGATGTCGTTGTTGCCCGCCGCCTGAACCAGTGCCCAGCCGAAGCCCTTGTAGTTGAACAGGGTTTCAACGATCACCACGCCGTTCAGCAGCCACGGGAACTGCAGCATGATGACGGTGAAGGGCGCGATCAGCGCGTTACGGAGCGCGTGTTTCAAAACGATGTTGCCGAAAGACACACCCTTTAGCCTTGCGGTCCGGATGTATTGTGCCGTCATCACTTCGGTCATCGAAGCGCGGGTCATCCGGGCAATATAGCCCATGCCATAAAGCGCAATGGTCAGAACCGGCAGGAAGAAGTTTTCGAATGTCGGGTTGTCCATCGCTTGTGTTGCCGTGCCCTTGAACCACTTCAGGCCAACGGTGGACGAGGTAAAGATCGCGATGAAAATAACGCCCGAAACATATTCCGGTGTCGCCGTAGTGATGATCGAGAAGGTGGACAGGGACCGATCTAGGGCTGACCCTTCGCGCATCCCGGCCAGCACGCCGACCAGCAGCGCGGATGGCACCATCAGGACCAGAACCCAGAACATCAGATAACCGGTATTGCCAAGGCGCTTGCTAACGATACTGCCGACTTCATCCTTGAAAACGGTTGAGTATCCCCAGTCGCCTTGAAGAACGCCACAAAATCTTGGGGTGGTTTCTTCGGTCGATCCCGGTCGTGTGCAGGTGCCCACGAACGTGCCGTCTTCCAGCGTTTTGGTAAAGCCCGGCATGACGCCCAGCCATTGGCCGTATTTTACGAGCGTGGGCTGCAGGTAACCGCGGTTTTCCAGCCAGGTTTCGACCTGCTCGTCGGACATACGCTGGTTGCCCTGCGTTTTCGCAAGCTTTTCCAGGTTCGGGTAGAGGTTGGTCAGAAAAAAGACCACGAAAGTCAGGCACAATGCTGTCAGTAGCATGACGCCGAACCGTCGAAGGATGAATAGTCCCATGATGGCCCCTGTTGTTCGGGTGTTCCGCAGATCATTGGACCATTTGCTGGCCTCGGACATCCGACCCCGTGTCGGCCTGTCTGCGGCTGGAAAGGGGCGCCCGGATCAGGCGCCCCCGTTTATCGTCCGGCAGGTTTTAGGCTGCCCAGCCCCACTTGTAGTGGTGGTGCTCGAAGGACACGTGCATGTCGGTGCCGACAAGACCGTCCTTCATGTGGCGATACAGCGAACGCCAGTAGGGCTGAATGGTCACGCCTTCTTCCTGGATCATCGCTTCGCCCTTGGCGACCACTTCACGGCGCTTGTCCGCATCCGCGATGGCCAGAGCTTCGGTCAGCAGGGCGTCGAACTCAGGGTTCGCCCAACCGAACTCGTTCCAGGCTTCGCCAGAACGATAGGCCAGAGCCCAGATCTGAACACCCAGAGGACGGTGGTTCCAGTTGGTCGAGCTGTACGGATACTTCGCCCAGTCGTTCCAGAAGGTGTTGCCCGGCAGAACGGTCCGCTTGACCTTGATACCTGCGTCGCGCAGTTGAGCTGCAACCGCGTCGGTGGTGTTCCGGCGCCAGTCGTCGTCGATCGAGATCAGTTCGTGCTCGAAATCGATCATTCCGGCTTCTTCCATCAGCGCGCGTGCGCCTTCCGGGTCGACCTTCTGCGGTGGCAGTTCGAAGTAATCCGGGTGGATCGGACCAACGTGGTGGTTCTCCGCAGGCGAACCACGACCACCATAGCCCAGTTCCAGGCAGATCGAGTTATCAACGGCCATTTGCAGGGCCTGACGTACACGTTTGTCTTCGTAAGGCTTCTTGCCGTCGATCTCGGCCAGCTGGTTCGGACGGATGACGATGGTGTTCATGGTCACAACTTCGGATTTGATGTACCCGAGGCTGTCCATCACGTCGATAAACTCACCAACCGATTCATACAGCATGTCCACTTCGTCGGATTCCAGCGCCGCCAGCCATGCGGACGGGTCGGTTCCGTAGTCAATGTAGACGATGCTGTCCAACGCCGGGCGACCAAACACCTCTTCACCCCACCATGTGTGGTTTTCGTTGCGAACAAGAGTGGCCTTAACACCAACTTCGAGGTCCTGAACCAGGTATGGTCCTGTCCCAACGTTGTTGAGAAGGTCCGTTTCGCTGAACGAGCTGTGAACGATGGCCGCCGGATAGTCCGCCATGCCCGCAATCAGCGAGATGTCAGAGGCTGGCAGGTTCAGCTTGACGGTGTTGGCATCGACAATCTCGATTGCGCCGTCGATTGCCTGACCGGATTCCGGATCGATCAGTGTCGCAAAGCGACCGGCCATCGAGTTGGTTTCCGAGCTTTTGTCACACCAGCGCCCGATGTTGCGGGCCACGTCATCCGCAGTGAAGTCGTCACCGTTATTCCACTTGACGCCCGGGCGGACTTTCAGAG
Organism: Ruegeria sp. BF12; assembly: GCF_056538705.1. NCBI lineage: Bacteria > Pseudomonadati > Pseudomonadota > Alphaproteobacteria > Rhodobacterales > Roseobacteraceae > Ruegeria > Ruegeria sp. BF12. The sequence goes on from NZ_JBQFTP010000002.1 coordinate 212,878, forward strand.
TGTACTCGGTCGCGTCGTCGTTTACTTCCCAGCCTTCCAGCAACATGCCGCGGAAGGTACCGTCCGAGTTGTACTCGACCAGGTACTCCAGCGTGCCGCGGGTGACGTTCGCGATCTGCGACCAGTCATAGGTGCGTGGATCCTTCAGTGCGCGTACTTCCTGCTGAACGCGCAAAGTGCCGCCTTCTTTCTTGGCGTCTTCGCCTGCTGCGTGTACCGGCGCGGTCAGGCCGATCATGCCATAGGCTGCTGCTGCGGTGACGCCAAGCCCGGTGGCGCGGGTCAGGAATTCGCGTCGGTTCAGTTTACCGTCCCGATATTCCTGAGCATGCATTTCAGCCGCCCAGTGAATCGGTGCTCCGGTCGTTGTTTGGTTTTTCATTAACATTACTCCCTGTGATACGGTAATTTTTTGGATGTAGCTTGGAACCGCTCAGGCCGGCATGCTCCGGTTGGCAGGTTCATGGTTTTTCTTATTTCGGATTCTGAACATCCCCATACCGACATTCCGCACCAGAAATCGGGTTAGGTCAATGTTCGAAATCGTCATTCGCGGTACAAAAACGACATTGGTGACCAGAGTTTACCATGCTCGGCTCAGCCAAGCTTGGGGAGACCACTTTGTTCACCCCTTAAAGCAAAGAGGATTCGCTGCTTTGTTCCTACGCGCCTGACTGCTGTTTTTTCACCTCAGCTTTTTGATGTATCAATTTGATAAATCAATCCGATTCCAGGATTTCATACGCGCACGGAACCAGGTGCGCTGTCGCTTTGCGAATTGCCGCGTTGAAATCGTTGCCCGATCACGGGCCTCTTCCAGTGTCATGGTGCCATTCAGATAGGCCATAAGTTCGGGTACGCCGATGGCCTTGAATGCGGGCAGGGTTGGATCGTACTGCTCGCGCATCCTTTCCACTTCTTGCAACGCACCTGTTTCCAGCATCTGATCAAATCGGCGCGTTATCCGTTCCAGAAGCCATTGTTTGTCTACGTCAAACACGATGGGAACAGTATTCTTAACATCCAATACTGGCGGCGGGGTTTCTTCTTGCCAGTCGCTGAGACTACGGCCCGAGGCCTGTTGCACTTCCCACGCACGCTGAACCCGCGCGCGGTTCTGGGTATCGATCCGGGCCAGCGTCCGGGCATCAATCCCTTCGATCAGGGTTTCCAGTGTCAGCGTGTCGGCTTCGGCCCGGATTTCGGGTGGTGTGGCAGGTATGTCGGCCATCCCTTCGGTCAGCGCGGAAAAGTAGAGCCCCGTGCCGCCAACGATGATCGGGCGCGTACCGCCTTGCAGCAGCGGTTTCACCTCGCGCAGCCAGTGGCCGGTGGAATAGGTCTGGTCATAGGGGATATGGCCGTACAGCAGATGCGGTACGCGGGCTTCTTCCTCGGCCGACGGCCGGGCAGAAACCACACGCCAGCAATTGTAGACCTGGCTTGCATCGGCGTTCACGATCACGCCGCCGAACCGCTCGGCGATCAGCAGGGCGAGCGCTGACTTTCCGGACGCCGTCGGCCCGGCAATCAGCAAGGGCGCGTCGTTGGGAATTGGGGGCAGGCGGTCCAAAATCTGCGTTTCTGCGGGATCGGTCATTAAGCGCCGCCTCATTCCTTACCAACCGCATTGAACCTGCGGCGGTTTTGCTTCATTTTGCGCCGGAAAATAAACCCGTGCCAGCCCGGAGCGCAACATGAGCCTTTCCCCGACCGCCGCCGTAACCGAAGAAACCCCCAAGACAAAGTATGACCGCGTGATGCTGAAGATCTCGGGCGAAGCGCTTATGGGCGATCAGGGGTTTGGCCTGCATCCGCCAACCGTTCAGCGTATCGCGCAAGAGGTCAAATCGGTGCACGATCTGGGCGTCGAGATCTGCATGGTGATCGGGGGCGGGAACATCTTCCGCGGTCTCAGCGGTTCGGCGCAGGGGATGGAGCGGACGACGGCCGACTATATGGGCATGCTGGCCACGGTGATGAACGCGCTGGGGATGCAGTCCGCGCTGGAAGAGATCGGCGTGTTCACACGGGTTATCTCGGCCATCCGTATGGACGAAGTCTGCGAGCCCTATATCCGCCGCCGCGCTGTGCGCCACCTGGAAAAGAAACGGGTCTGCATCTTTGCCGCCGGCACCGGCAACCCATATTTCACTACCGACACTGCTGCGACGTTGCGCGCGAACGAAATGGCCTGTCAGGCGATCTTCATGGGTAAGAATGGCGTGGACGGGGTCTATGACAAAGACCCCAAAGAGCACGCGGATGCGGTGCGCTATGACACGGTCACCTATGACGATGTGCTGGCCAAACGGCTGCGGGTCATGGATGCTTCGGCCATTGCGCTGGCGCGCGACAACAACCTGCCTCTGATCGTGTTCGGACTAGATGAGCCCGGCGGGTTCCGCGGAATTCTGGCGGGCGAGGGGACTTATACCAAGGTACAAGGCTAACGACTGTCTCTTGATCCTGAATAAGGCCGGGCCAAGCTGCCCGGCCTATTTTCTTAAGTGCCTTCAAAGAAACCAACGGAGTTGCCATCGGGGTCTGTCGCATAAAAGAACCGACCGGCTGGTATTTGAATCGGCTCGGACACGACTTTCCCTCCTGCATCTTCGACTCGTTTCATAACGTCTTCTAAGGCGCCATCAGCGGCCAGGTGCAATGTCGGTCCCTTCCCATTTTCGGCAGTTTTGCCGGGGTAAAGATGCAGGGCAACTCCGGTCGCGGGATCGGCGGGCTTGAACACCGCCATGGGGTTTGGCGCATCCTGCTCCAATTCCAGTGTCGCTCCGGTAACTGTAGAGTAAAAGGCGATGGCCCGTTGCATATCCCGCACAGGTAATTCTCCCCATACAAGAAAGTCCTTGGGTTTGAAGCTCATGTTCGTTCCTCACGGTCGTTTGAATGTGGCTAGAGTGCCAAAGGCTGATGACAGAATCCGGCATCAGCGGCAGAGCTTGACCGGGTCGTAATCGTCAGGTTATCTGAGCCCGTCGCAGGAGCGGGAGGATAACTGTCCCTGTGGCTGCCGCCGGACCAAGGACTCGTGACTGGGCTGCGGCTTGGCTGGAAGACCTGCCATGTTTTCGGAGCGGTCCGGGATCATGTGCGGACCGACAATCAAGACGTGGACAACGACCAAGGAGTGAGGCGGGATGACATCCCTTGATATTGATTTTGTTCGGGCGCAGTTTCCGGCATTTTCGGAACCCAACCTGCAGGGGCAAGCATTCTTCGAGAATGCAGGCGGGTCATACACTTGCAAGCCGGTGCTCGACCGTCTGACGCGGTACTATACACAGCGCAAAGTTCAGCCCTATGGCCCCTACGTAGCAAGCCGCCTGGCCGGTGAGGAAATGGACGAGGCCCGCGCCCGGATGGCTGCCATTCTTGGTGTCGACACCGACGAACTGAGTTTTGGGCCTTCAACTACGCAAAACACGTATGTTCTGGCACAGGCTTTTCGCCAATGGATGAAGCCCGGCGAGGCCATCATTGTCACCAATCAGGATCACGAGGCGAACTCTGGCCCGTGGCGGCGTCTGGCTGATGAAGGCATTGAAATCCGCGAGTGGCAGATTGATCCGGAAACGGGGTCGCTAAACCCGATGGATCTGGAGAACATGCTGGACGAAAGCGTGCGTCTGGTGTGCTTTCCCCATTGCTCCAACGTAATCGGAGAGATCAACCCGGTCACCGAAATCACCGCGATCGCCCATGCCGCCGGTGCATTTGTGTGTGTGGACGGCGTATCTTATGCTCCGCACGGGTTCCCGAATGTGGGCGATCTTGGGCCAGATATCTACCTGTTCTCGGCCTACAAGACATACGGTCCGCATCAGGGCTGCATGGTGATCCGCCGTACCCTGGGTGAAATGCTGCCGAACCAGGCGCACTATTTCAACGGGGACGTTTTGTACAAACGGTTCACCCCGGCCGGTCCAGACCACGCCCAGATCGCAGCCAGCGCTGGCATGGCAGATTACGTCGATCTGCTGAGCACTCATCACAACGGGCCCGAATCCAGCGCAACCGAACGCGGCGCCTTTGTGCACGACTTGATGCGTGCGCAAGAGGTCGCTCTGCTGCAACCGGTTCTTGATGCTGTCAAAGATCGCAATGCTGCGCGCCTGATCGGGACGTCCGATGCCAATCGCCGTGCGCCGACAGTTGCATTGGCGCTGAACCGTAATGCCGAATCCGTTGCCGCGGATCTGGTCGGGCACGGCATTATGGCAGGTGGCGGTGACTTTTACGCTGTACGCCCACTGCAGGCGATGGGGGTAGATTTGGATGAGGGCGTTCTGCGGGTTAGCTTTACGCACTATACCTCTCAACAGGAAATTGATCAGCTTTTGAACGCACTTGACGACGTTTTGTGATCCAGTTTCCGCTCTGCTTCGTAACCGAAGAAAACAGCAGGGCGAACATGGAAAACGAGCGGTCACCGATCATCATGTGGTTCCGACGGGATTTGCGCCTGTCGGACCATCCGGCGCTAACTGCAGCTATTGAAACGGGTCGTCCCATCATACCAGTGTTCATTCTGGATGACACTGTGGAGGCTCTTGGGGCAGCTCCGAAATGGCGGCTGGGACTGGGCCTTGAGACCTTTGTCCGCTCGCTCGAGCAAGTTGGCAGCCGCCTGATCCTAAGGCGCGGAGATGCGCGGGCTGTCCTGCAAGAGTTGATTTCCGAAACCGGGGCGGATCTCGTTTTTTGGTCGCGCGCCTATGATCCTGACGCGATCGCGCGGGATACGAAGATTAAATCGGTTCTGAAGGAACAAGGCGTTTCGGCCAGGTCGTTTGCTGGTCATCTTTTGTTCGAACCTTGGAGTGTGGCGACAAAGTCTGGCCAGCCTTTCCGCGTGTTCACACCGATGTGGAGGGCTGTGCAAAACCGCGACGTTCCCGCACCAAAAAACACCGCGACCCATGTGCCTCCACCCGCGCGGTGGCCTACGTCAGACAACCTTGTCGACTGGCATTTGGGAGCGCAGATGAAGCGTGGAGCACTGGTCGTCGCGCCTTATGTTCGCCCCGGAGAGTCGGCAGCGTTTGAGGCCTTGCATCTGTTCTTGGATCGCATCACCCCATATGCTGACAACCGGGATCGTCTGGATTTGGACGGAACCTCTAACCTTTCAGAATATTTGTCTCTGGGCGAAATCGGTCCCCGCAGCGTCTGGCATGCTATTCAGAGGGCGGGGATGACCGGCGTTCGTGCAGTCGAACCCTATTTGCGTCAACTGGTCTGGCGCGAGTTCGCCTATCACCTTTTGTTTCACAATCCCCGTCTGTTAAGCGGAAACTGGAAGCCGGAATGGGATACCTTTCCGTGGAACACGGATGCCGATCTTCCCGAGGTGGCGGCATGGAGGCAGGCCAGAACCGGTGTGCCTGCAGTCGATGCCGGTTTACGCCAGATGTATGTGACCGGACGGATGCACAACAGGGCTCGGATGATCGTGGCGAGTTACCTGACCAAGCATCTGATGACCCACTGGAAAATCGGAATGGACTGGTTTGCGGATTGCTTGACGGATTGGGACCCGGCGGCAAATGCCATGGGATGGCAATGGGTTGCGGGGTCCGGGCCTGACGCATCGCCATTCTTCCGCATCTTCAACCCACAGACGCAGCAGGAAAAATTCGACCCGCAGTCAACCTATGTCAGGCAGTGGATTGCCGAGGGTCAGTCCGATCCTCCCTCGACGGCGTTGGCTTATTTTGATGCGGTTCCGGAGTCTTGGAACCTCAATCCAACCCATCCGTATCCGCAACCGGTCGTCGCTTTGGCTACCGGAAGAGCGCGAGCCTTGGCGGCGTATGAAGGCCAAAAAAACCAGTAAGGAATTGAAAACTTGCCAGAAACACAAACTCGTCCTAGCCTATTTGCGCGGCCGCATAGGGGAGAGCGGATGATATTGACGACGACGGACGGGCAGAACGAGCTGCCCAGATACTTTGCTCAAGTCTTCAAGATGCTGAACCGGATGGAGACCGGACGGCTGGATATCACGTTACCGGACGGTCGGGTGTTTCGATCTGAAGGCGCGAAACCGGGACCTGTTGCGAGCGTTGAGATTCATAACCCGGATGTTTTCTCACGTCTAATCCGGGAAGGCGAACTGGGCTTTTCGGATGCTTATTTGGAAGGCGACTGGAGTACACCCGACCTGCGATCCTTCATGGATCTTGTGCATTTGGGTAGTGAAACCGTTTATGACGACTTTACCGGCAAAGTTCTGGTCCAGATGTATGAACGTCTGCGGTTCTGGCTGCATAGCAACAACCGGACCCAAGCCAAAAAGAACATCTCGTACCACTATGATCTGGGAAATGAATTCTATGGGTTATGGCTGGACGATACGATGACCTACTCCAGCGCTCTGTTCGAGACGGGGCAGGAAAGCCTGGAGAACGCACAGACTGCCAAATACGCAAGTCTTGTTGACGAAATGGGTGCAAAACCGGGTGATCATATCCTGGAAATCGGCTGCGGGTGGGGTGGCTTTGCCGAATACGCCGCGAAAGAGCGTGGCCTGCGGGTCACAGGTCTGACGATCAGTCAGGAACAATTGAAGTTTGCCAGGCAACGTATGGAAAAGGCTGGACTTTCCGACATGGTCGAGCTCAAGTTGCAGGACTATCGGGATGAGCGCGGACTCTATGATGGTATTGCATCTATCGAGATGTTCGAGGCCGTTGGTCAGAAATATTGGCCGGTGTACTTCGAAACCGTGCGCGAACGCCTGAAACCCGGCGCAAAAGCGACCCTGCAGATCATCACAGTGGCGGATCATAGGTGGGATGTGTACCGTAATGGTATTGATTTCATTCAGAAATACATCTTTCCCGGCGGGATGCTCCCGGCCCCGTCCATTTTGAAGGAACAGGTGGCAAAAGCCGGCCTGAAGGTCGTGAAATCCAAGGAATTCGGCAAAAGTTACGATCTGACACTGCGTCGCTGGTATGAAACTTTCAACGACAAGTGGGACGAAATTTCGGAAATGGGTTTTGATGAGCGTTTTCGCCGCATGTGGAATTATTATTTGACCGCCTGCGGCGCAGCCTTTGACACCGGTAATTGCGATGTGACACAGATCACTATAGCGAAACCGAGTTAAGGAACGGACCCACCTAATGCCCAGTGCCGCACGTCTAATTGCCGCTGTATGCCTTTTGGTCGTGGCGTTTTTGGTTTCGGGCATGGTCATCGAGAACGGTGAAGAGGGTAAGGCCTACGGGTCATTCACTTACGTCAACATGGTCCTGGGCCTGGTCTGCGGGTGGTGGATCATGGGCAAGCGTGCCGGACGGGGCTGGACCGCTGCAGTCAACAACGGGCTCACAGGAATCGCGGCGCTGGTGTTCTGGGGCCTGTTTGTTCAGGGCGTCTATGAAATGTTCCGACTGGCCATGCGGCATCGGTTTGACGGCCCGTTCGAGGCGCTGATCGCCATTTTTCAGATCGGGATCGAATATGGCCAACAATTGCTGGCGCCTGAGATCTTGTGGACGCTGGCGATCGGTGCTCTGATTGCGGGCCTTGCTACCGAAGAAGCCAGCCGTCGCTGGCGTTGATCCAGTAATTCAAAAACCGAAAGTCTCTATCTGTGTCCGATCTGTTTTTCTACGGCACGCTCCGGCATATGCCGTTGCTCGAGCTTGTTTTGGGGCGCGCCTCGTCCCAACTTGACATATCCCAGGCATCTTTGAGCGACCACGCTGTCTATGGCGTGCAGGATCAGGTGTTTCCGATGATCTTGCGGGAAGATGGCGGAGTCGCCCAGGGTCTATTGGTCAAGGGGTTGAGCGACGAGGACCGTAAGCGGTTAATCTTTTATGAGGGCGGATTTGATTACGACCTCAGCCCTCAGTCGGTGGATTTGCCCGATCGCTCAAAGGCTCAAGCCAGCGTGTTTTACCCCGAACCCGGTCTTTGGACCCCGGATCAACCGTGGTCTTTGCAGGATTGGGCGGACGAATGGGGAGAGTTGACTGTTCTCGCCGCGCAAGAAGTCATGGCGTATTACGGCAGGGTCGATGCCGACAGGATTGCGCGCAGCTTTCCGTCGATCCGAACGCGCGCGTGGGCCAAACTGGCTGCGCGCAAGCGTTCCACGGGTGATCCAAGGGATGTAGCCAAGGATGTCATCGTCCACAGCCATACGCACGCGTACATTGACTACTTTGGCATGGAAGAGATCGCGCTGCAGCATCGTCAGCACGACGGGTCGATGGGAAAAACCCTGAACCGAAGTGGCTTGATGCAAGGCAGCGCCGTGATTGTTTTGCCCTACGACCCGGTGCGGGACACCGTGCTTTTGGTCGAGCAGTTCAGAACGCCGATCTTTCTGGCCGACGACCCCGAACCCTGGATGTGGGAACCTGTCGCCGGAATGATCGATCCCGGTGAAACACCGGAACAAGCTGCGCTGCGAGAGGCCGAGGAAGAGGCCCAGATCATATTGGACCGGCTGGAAGATGCCGGTGGAGCCTACACCTCCAGCGGGTCATCGACCGAGTATGTGTATCTCTATGTCGGTTTGGCCGATCTGACCAAAACTATCGAAGATGGCGGGCTGGCGACCGAGGGTGAGGATATTCGAACGCAAATTCTGCCATTTGAAAGCTTCATAGACCAGGTGGACAGTCACGGGTTCAAGGATTTGCCGCTTTTGGCGCTGGCTCATTGGCTTGCGCGCCATCGCGACCGTCTGCGTGGATGACTTTCGCCGCTTGTGGTTGCCGCACGGCAAAGGTAAATCTGCGTTGATCCGTAATGAAATGAGGGCGCCATGCGCATTGCACGAGACCTTGCCGACGCAGTAGGAAAAACACCGTTGATCCGGCTGCGTCGCATCAGTGAAGAGACCGGGTGCGAAATTCTCGGCAAGGCCGAATTCATGAACCCGGGCCAATCGGTCAAGGATCGTGCCGCGCTCTACATCATTCGCGATGCGATTGCGCGTGGAGACCTGAAACCAGGCGGCACCATTGTCGAGGGTACGGCAGGCAACACTGGCATCGGTCTGGCACTGGTCGGTGCATCCATGGGATTCAAGACCGTCATCGTCATTCCGGAAACGCAGTCCGAAGAGAAAAAGGACATGCTGCGGTTGGCTGGCGCCCAGCTGGTACAGGTACCGGCCGCGCCTTATCGCAACCCCAACAACTTTGTGCATTACTCGCGTCGTCTGGCCGAGGAACTGGCACAGACCGAACCCAATGGCGCGATTTGGGCAAACCAGTTCGATAACGTTGCCAACCGTCAGGCGCATGTTGAAACCACCGGTCCCGAAATCTGGGAACAGACCGATGGAAAGGTTGACGGTTTCGTTTGTGCCGTTGGTTCGGGCGGAACGCTGGCTGGTGTGGCCGATGCATTGCAGCCCAAGGGTGTCAAGATTGGTCTGGTCGATCCGATGGGGGCGGGGCTGTACTCGTACTACACCACCGGAGAGATCGCGATGGAGGGCGGCTCGATCGCGGAAGGTATCGGTCAGGTGCGCATCACCAAAAATCTGGAAGGGTTCAAACCGGATTTCGCCTACCAGATGACGGACAACGAGGCGCTTCCTTACATCTTCGACCTGCTGCGCGAAGAAGGTCTGGTCATGGGCGGTTCGACGGCGATCAACATGGCGGGCGCGGTGCGTCTGGCCAAGGATCTGGGGCCGGGCCACACCATTGTGACCATCCTGTGCGACTACGGCACCCGCTATCAGTCCAAGCTGTTCAACCCCGAGTTCCTGCGGGAAAAAGAACTGCCGGTTCCCGACTGGATGACCGAGGCCCCGCGAAGCATTCCCGGCGTGTTCGAGGACGTATGATGCTGCGGCAGGCTCGCCTGTTCGTAACTCTGATCGCAGTATGTTTTGCCATACTGGGCGGCCCTGTGGCTGCCCAGCTTACTGACCGACAAAGCGAGTACTACCAAGGGTGGGTTAAAACGGCGAACCGGGCCGAGACGGTTATCGAGGCCAATCGCGCCTCGAATGCATCGCTCGAGAACTTGCGGGCTGAAATCAATGATTACAGGGAAGATTTCAACAAAGCGCGCGGCTTGAACACCGAACGTATCCAGACGCTGGAAAACCAGATCAAGGCGCTTGGACCCGAACCGGAAGGCGACGCGACCGAGCCCGAGGATATTGCCACTCTTCGCAAACACCTGGATGAGCAGCTCAATAGCCTGGCTGTCCCGAGAATTATATCGGAAGAGGCATTCAGCCGAGCCAATGGCCTGATTTTCGAGATCGATCAGCTGCTTCGTGATCGCCAGACAAAAGAGTTGTTAGAGCGTGGTCCATCCCCATTGAACCCGATCCATTGGGGTCCGGCCTGGGTGGACGTAAACGAAGCCGCGCGGTCTCTGTTTAACGAGGCGCACCGAAATCTGAAAACCGACGTAGTGCATGAGCGGTTGCGCGACCGCGGTTTGGGTATTCTGTTTCTGGTCGTCGTTGCAGGCATTTTGCTGTTTTTTGGCAAGCGTTGGTCGGAAGCCGCCGGCGAATACCTGCGGGGCTTGGGCGGGCAGGGAAGCGGTGTCTGGTCGTTCCTGACCTCTTTGCTGCGTATTCTGTTGCCCTGGCTGGGGGTCTGGTTGCTGGTCGAAGCCATCGTTCTGACCGGAGTTCTGGGGCTGCGTGGTACGCTGCTTATGGAGAACGTTCCGTACTGGGCCGCGATTATTCTCTATTACGACTGGATCGGCCGGCAGGTTTATGTGCTGCAAGAGGCACAGGGATTCCAAAAGCTGTCCCGGCAGAAAGTAACTGAACTGCGTGTTTACCTCGACTTGTTGGCAGCCTTCCTGATCCTGCATGAACTGGTGAATCTGTTCGAACAGATCGAGAATATCTCGGACGCAACGCGTGCCGTCGTCGCCTTTCCGGTCATTATCGCCACCGCGCTGCTTTTGTTGCGTGTTCGCCGGGTCAGAAGTGTGGATATCCCGGTCGACGCGGACGAACCATCCGCAACGGCGCGCGCCGCCGGGTTCAGCCAACTGGTCGAGTTCATTCGCCGGGCCTTGTTCTTCCTTGGTATCGCCAGCCCGATCCTGGCGATTCTGGGCTATACGAACGCAGCCGAAGCCATTGTTTTCCCCGCCGTTAGGTCGCTGGTCCTGATTGCGGCGTTGGTAATTGTCCAACGCTTCCTGACATCCGTTTACGGATGGCTCAGCGGGCAGGGCGATAAGGCGAAGGACTCACTGTTTTCGGTGCTCATCGGTTTCGCCATGGCTATTCTGGCCATGCCGATCCTCGCCCTGTACTGGGGGGCGCGAAAAACCGATCTGCAAGAGGTCTGGTCGCGCCTGCTGCAGGGTTTTGACATCGGCGGTGTGACGATCTCGCCCACCAATTTCTTTACTTTCCTTGCCATTTTCGCTGTCGGCTACGGCCTGACGCGGATGTTGCAAAGCGGATTGCGAAATTCGCTGCTTCCGAAGACCAGCATTGATCCGGGCGGACAGAACGCGATTGTGGCAGGTACCGGGTATGTCGGTATTTTCATCGCGGCTTTGGTGGCAATCACGATTGCCGGTTTCAACCTGTCGTCACTGGCGATCGTCGCAGGTGCCTTGTCGGTTGGTATCGGCTTTGGTCTGCAGACCATCGTGTCGAATTTCGTGTCCGGCATCATTCTTCTGGTCGAGCGCCCGATCTCGAAGGGCGACTGGATCGATGTGAACGGGATGATGGGCTATGTCCGTGATATCTCCGTCCGGTCCACACGGATCGAGACGTTTGACCGAACCGACGTGATCGTTCCCAACTCGGACCTGATCAGCGGTGTGGTCACCAATTACACGCGCGGAAACACGATTGGGCGAGTCATTGTCCCAGTGGGCGTGGCCTATGGCACCGATACCCGGATGGTGGAGAAAATCCTGGGCGAGATAGCAAATGCACACCCGATGGTTCTGGCGAATCCGGCACCCAGCGTCGTGTTCCAAGGCTTCGGTGCAGATTCGCTGGACTTTGAAATTCGCGCCATTCTGCGGGACGTGAATTGGGTTCTGTCGGTGAAGTCCGACATGAACCACGAGATCAACCGCCGCTTTGTCGAAGAAGGGATCGAGATCCCGTTTGCCCAACGCGATGTCTGGTTGCGCAATCCTGAGACACTACAATCGAGCAAAACCCAACCCGGCAAGGGCACCGACGATTCGCCATCTGCGAATCCATCATCAGAGCCGGTCGAGATGACCGAGGCTGATTTGGCTGATGGTGACGGTGACGAGGTCTGACCCCGTTTGCGAGGCTTTTGATTGGGGGTGAATTTTCACTCTAATCGGGCCTTGCAAATCCCCCGGCGATAGTCCAAATATCGCCGGCACGGAGAGGTGGCCGAGTGGTCGAAGGCGCACGCCTGGAAAGTGTGTAGGCGGGAAACCGTCTCCAGGGTTCGAATCCCTGTCTCTCCGCCACCCACACCAGAATTTTCTAGTTTTCTGCCTGCTGGCTTTTGGTAGCAGCGCTGTTGCGTGAATGATCGTGGAGCGGACGACTATTCCCGTGACTTGGACCAGCGCAGAAGTAGATTGGCCACGATTGGCGCGCCAATGATCACCAGAACGATGCGCGTCAGATGGTGGGTGATAACGAATCCCAGATCGGCACCTGACACGATGGCCAAAACCGTCATTTCAGCCTGACCGCCCGGCGCGAACGCCAGAAAGGCTTCGACCGGCCGCCCGAATCCGAGGGTGGTGACCACCGCCGTAAATCCAGCGGCCAATACGGCCAAAACGACAACATAAGCCACGCCCGCCGCGACAACACGCCTGAGTTCCGGCCACGTGACGCCGACAAATTTGACGCCGATTTCGCACCCGATGAAGAACTGCGCCAACAGGATCGCTTCCCGCGGAGGTCGGGTATGAATGAAATCTCCGAGCGACAGCGCGGCCGTCAAGATCATTGGTCCAAGGATCGAGGCACCGAAAAGCCCGATTTTCTCTCCGCCTTTCCAACCTACAATGGCCGCGACAACCATCAGCAGCAGCTCATGCAGGGGCAGGGCAGAGGCAGGTTCACCAACCGGGTTGGTCAATTCGGCGTCGTAAAACACCGTCAGGAACAAGGGCGCCAGCGTCACGATGATCAGAACCCGTGTTCCGTGGATCAGGGATAGTGTACGTGGATTGGCGCCTGCCTCGGTGCCAAAGATGATCATGTCCTGCAATCCGCCCGGCATGGCCGCATAAAACGCCGTCTTGTCGTCAAACCCCCAGACTTTGCGGAAGAACGGTACGCCGACCAATGCAATCAGAATGATAAAGAAGGGGATCAGCATGATTGACGCCGCCATCTTGGGCAGCTCGGCAAACAGACTTGGTGTGATCGAAGCACCGACAGCGACGCCAAGGATGGTTCTGGCAGCGATTGAGATCTGTCCAAATCCCTGCAACGGCGCATGCGAAAGTGCCGCGATCAGACACGCAGACATTGGGCCGAACAGAAACGGCAAGGGCAGGCTCAACGCCCAGAAAATTGCCGTTCCCAAAATGGCCAGCGCGAATGTCAGCGACTTCCGCCTCAGGGCAGTTCGAATGGGGTTTCGGGAGGACAAAGACGGCTTCCATTTCCGTTGACTCGCGTGTGTATCCAATTGTATACAAGACGAGGAGATTTGCAATATTGAGAACGATGAAAACTCAAGATGAGACGACGCAGCCCGGTCCACAGGGCAATTCGGCCTATCAGCGATTGCTGGATGAAGTCCGTGAAGGCACATTGATGCCAGGTGACAGGCTGCGGGAAATCGAACTTTCCGAACGGCTTGGCGTCAGTCGAACGCCGGTGCGCGAGGCTATCCGGCAACTTGAAGCCGACGGGTTGGTGACGCATATCCCCAGGCTGGGCGCGACGGTCCGCAGCCTTGGTTATGCCGAAGTCATGGAACTTTATGAGATGCGCGCGGTGCTCGAAGGCACTGCGGCCAGACTGGCGGCACGTGCGGCATCAGATGTTGAGCTGGATGAGCTGAACGCGCTGAACGATCGTCTGGCCGAAGCGGGCACCGGCCCCGAGGCCGCGCGGATAAACCGGGTGTTTCACGCCACATTGCTAGATGCGGCCAAGAACCGTTTCCTTTCCAAATCCATGCTGTCGCTGCAAAAAGCGCTGTTGATTCTGGGGCCGTCTCAATTGTTGGATAGCGACCGTGCCGAGGCAGCCGTGGACGAACATCGCGCCGTTATGGAAGCCTTGAAATCCCGGGACGGTGCTGCCGCAGAGCAGGCAATGCGCGCCCATATTCACGCGGCCCAGCGAATGCGTATTCGCGCATTGCAGGAACGTGATCGGGGTATTGACGAGACATGATCAAAAGGGCGGATCTTTCGGACTTTAGCAGATCCGGCAGTCCGGATCCGCCGCCTCGGGACTTATTGACGATTGGCTTGGCACTTCGGCCATAATTCGCCGCACAATTAGGAGCACATGCGCCTATTGAATTTGTCCTGGGCTCATTTTTCCGCTCGGCAGGTTGTTTACCAAAACAAATAAGATAAATTAAATCTATCAATTTGAAACCTAATGCTGTTTCTGGGGCAAGTGTCTGACCACATGAAGAAAAACGACATGATCGACCTGAGCGATTTTCAGCCTTTGCGCGCAAGCCGCAATTACCGGATTTTCCAGCATCCGGCCATTGATTGTGCGCTGTTGAAGGTCAGGGTGGATGAGCCGGTTCGCCATCATGCCGTTCCGCGCTTTGCGGAAAGGCGATATGGCAATCTGCGCCAGTGGAACCGCGAAGCGAATGAGTATCTGGCCGCGTTAAACCGCAAATGTCCCGAAATTGAACGGCTGGCGCATTTTATGGGATACGCAGCCACATCGTTGGGCCCGGCGCTGATCGTGGAAAAACTGACCGGTCCTGATGGCGATCTGGCTCCGACGCTTGAGTCCGAACGTGTGGCGGCGCTCAACGACCCGGAAAAGAGCAAGCAGCTGCACAGTGAGTTTCTGGAACTGATGGATGACCTGGAACGAGGTCGGATCATTGTTGGCGACCTGAGCTTTGACAATATCGTTCGCGCGGAAGAGCGGAGCGGGAAGCTGGTTGTCATAGATGGTGTAGGTGAAAGGGTTTTGATACCACTCACCCTATTTTCCGATTGGGCTTTCCGTCAGTCGATCCAGCGCCGTCGGGCGCGCATGGCCAAGGAATTCGCTTTGGGTTGAAGGCGCACAAGCCGCCAGGTTCAGCTGGCGGCCTTTAGGGGGTTGGTGCTGTTGACCTCTCGACCGACTTCGCGGATCAACGCCATTGCGGCGGGGTTTCGACGTTTGACATGCATGCGTGCGACATATGCGATAGTCGGAGGGGCAGGGAAGACTCCGTCGATCATCTCCATGTCCGGCGTGACATGTATCCCGTTCAGCAAAGCGACCCCCAAGCCTGAGCGCACCGCGGATTGGATGCCGGCGGCGCTGGGGCATTCCAAAACGTTGTCGAACCTGTGCCCCTGCAAGCCAAATCCCCACTTCCGATAGAAGCATTGGCTGTCGAAGGAAAGAAATGGAACGGGCGCTGACAGCTTCATCTGAAAATCCGGCGATTTGACCCAATGCAGCGAGTCCTCGAACAAGATCAGATCGTCCGGCAGGACGTCTCGAAGAAAGATCTGCATCACGGCCACATCAAGTTCACCGGCTTTCAGCCACTTTTGGACATTCAGGCTTTGGCTGGTGCGCGTGCGGACCTGAACGTCTGGGTATAACCGGGTGAAACGACCCAAAATGCGGGCGATGCCGCTGGTGGTAGTGTCCTCGGTCATGCCGAGGCGAATGGCTCCTGCCATGGGTTTCTTGCCCAACCCAGCAAGCGCCTCGTCGTGCAGTTCGCATATCCGGCGGGCGTAGTCGCACAGGCGCAAGCCTGCATCAGTAAACAACGGGGCTCCCGCACGGCGCGCTAGCAGATCGCAGTCTAAAGCTTGTTCCAACCGCCTGATTTTGTGGCTCACGGCCGACTGTGACAGTGCAAGATGTTCGGCAGCGCGGGTCACTCCGCCATGGCTTGCGATGGCCAGAAGGGCACGCAACGCATCAATTTCCAACCGTTCGGCCATATTTTTCTCCATGACAAATCAAGATCAGAACATGCCAATCATTCATTTGTGTCACATTGTAACGCTGGGCTACTGACAGGAAAAGTCAAAATTGCGGAGCTTGGACATGGAACACCTCGTAAAAGACCACGCGCTGATCAACGGCACGCGCATTGCAAATGGAACCTTCGGTGACGGAGACCCCGTCGTTCTGATCCATGGTACGCCGTCCTCGTCCTTCATCTGGCGCAACGTCGTGCCCGAACTGACGGCAGCGGGTTATAGGGTCCTTGTGTTCGATTTGTTGGGCTATGGACTGTCCGAACGACCTTCGGACCCGGAGGTCGATACGTCGGTGACAGGTCAGGTACCGATCCTTGAGGGGGTGCTGGACCTGTGGGGCGTGGATGATCTGCACATTATCGCTCATGACATCGGCGGCGGTGTGGCGCAGCGTTTCGCGCTTCAATCGCCGCAGCGCGTGCGGTCCCTGACCATGATCGATGTCGTCAGTTTTGACAGCTGGCCGTCTGAACGGACGCACCAGCAGATGCAGGCCGGGCTTGAGTCGCTGATCAAGGCTTCGGACGCCGATCATCGCGCGCATTTTCGGGACTGGTTGTATTCGGCGGTTCAGAACAAGCAGCGGCTGGCGGACACGTCTTTGGAAACTTACCTCGATTTCATTAGTGGCCCGATTGGGCAGGGCAGTCTGTTTCAACATCAGGTCCGGCATTACGCCCCGGATCACACCAATGATGTTGCCCCGCGCTACGGCGAACTTGGCGCGCTGCCGGTTCAGTTGATTTGGGGCGCTGACGATGCGTGGCAAGTAGTGGACTGGGCGCACAAGCTGCACGCAGCGATCCCCGGATCGGAACTGCACGTGTTGGAAGACTGCGGCCACTTCGCGATGGAGGATCAACCCGAGCGGATCTCGGCGTTGCTGGTCGATTTTCTAAAGCGAAAGGGTTGAGGTATGACCAACCGAATTGAATCCCCCAACCGACGTAACCTGACAACCGTGTTCGAGATCACCGGATCGGTTTTGGCGATGGCCTACGCCTTGCTGATCGCCTCGAACATAGGGGCCGAATTGTTGGGCTTTACCTTACTGCTGTTGTCCTCGGCGCTGTTTGCCGCTTGGGCGGTTATCGATCGCCGCTGGACGTTCCTCTTGCTGCAAGGGTTTTACGCGACCTCAGCAATAATCGGGTTGGTCCGTTGGGCATGAACTTCGCATAGGGCTGGCGCGGAAATCCTGCTAGGACAGCCCTATGCGTAAGGAAAACAGAATCGAAATCGTCTTTTTGCTGTTTGACGGATTTCCCATGGCTTGCCTCACTTCGGTGATCGAACCCTTGCGGGCGGCCAATGAGATCGCGGGGCAGGAGGCGTTCTGCTGGTCATTGGTGTCCGAGCACGGGCAAAAGGTCCGATCCAGCGCTGGAGTCCGGTTCGAGGCCGAACGGCCTCTTGCCGAATGCAGAAACGCGGACATTCTGTTCCTGCTTAGCAGCCCGACTTCGGGCTTCGATAATGCAAATGTCGGCAATGGTGCATTGCGCAACCTTGGGCGACACGGCACCGTTTTGGGCGGGATCAGCGGCGGCGTATTTCCGTTGGTTCGCTCCGGGTTGATGAATGGCCACCCGGTTTCGGTGCATTGGTGTTACGAGGCGGCATTCCTGGCCGAGTTCCCCGAGATTGATGCCCGCAGCGAGGTGATCGTCAAAGCGGCCACCCGTTACACTGCGGCTGGTGCAGCAGCCGGGTTCGATCTGGCCCTGCACCTGATCGAGGAGCGGCTGGGTGGTGACGTGGCCCACGAAGTCGCGTGTTGGTTCCAGCATCCGATGATGCGTGGAGCGGGGGTCCGTCAGCAGGTACCTGCTGCCACCGCGCCGGACACTGGTGACAGCCTTCCGCCGCTGGTCGCGCGTTGTGTCGAGCTGTTTGCCGGGCAAATGAGCGAGCCGATCTCGATTGCGGATGTTGCTCTGCAGATAGGCGTGACACCGCGACAGGTCGAGCGGGCGTTCAAACAGGCCACAGGCCAGAGCCCCAGCCACTACTATCGCGCCATGCGCATGAAGGCGGCGCGGCAGATGGTGGTTTATACCAAGGACCCGATCGCAGAGATTGCAGCTGCGATCGGTTACGGGTCCGTTGCACCTTTGGTGACGCATTACCGCTCGGCCTTCGGGTTGAGCCCCAGCGAAGATCGCCGTCGAATCAACCGGTTCCGGGTCGAGGATAATGCGCCGCTGCCGTCGGTCTGAGTGTTGACCTAAAGCGCTGACCGCATGGCCGTGACGATCGCGTGGTGCAGCGACCCGGCTGATGATCGCGGGCCGTAGATGCTGAACAACTCAGGTGAGCGGCAAAGGACAAAGCAGCCGATGTGGTGGATCGAACACCTTGATGCGCTGCCCGTGTCGATCTTGCGCAGATCAAGCATGCACATCAATTCCAACACGGCGGAAATCTTGTCGCCACTCAGGTCAAACCGGGTCCACCCATCCGTTTGCTCTGTCACGGACGCGGTGTCGCCCACAGCGGCCTTCACCTGATCCGCGATGTTTTCGTGCGTTTCGAACGGTGCTTCGATCATCCATTGATCCGGGCTTGCCCAGAAGGCTTTCACTGTTTCACCGGCAAGCCGACCAACATCAGGCGTAGGTACTTTGATCAGATCAGAAAGGGCCGTTCGGGCAGCGGCTTCCTGTCCCAGGCGGGCCGCGACCGAGGCGAGGGCGACGCCCGGGTATTCCGTACAAATGACACCGCCAACAGCGTCGACGCGGGGTTCAGTTCCGCCCAATGCGGTTATTGCAATTAGATCAGGCACGCAGACGCTCTCCTTCGGGATCAACGAAATGGGCCGACACGATTTCGACGTCGATAGTCAGGTCGGTCAGAGGGGAAACTAGGCGCATCTTCTCGCCCAGACGATCAGAGCCGTTCTTCAGCAGCCCCAGCCCGATGTTACTGTTCAGAATGGGCGAATACGCAGCCGAGGTGACATATCCCTGATCATGTGCCGCATCGACCGGTCCGTCGGTGTTCATCAGATGGCCGCCGGCAGTGATCTTCTCTTCCGGTGATACCGGTTTGATCCCGACCAGTTTCAGAACGTCCGGTTCGTTCAACGCCTCACGCTCTGACAGGGTCGAGCCGATGCTGTCTTTTTTCTTTGACACCATCTTGCCCATGCCAAGGTTCAACGCAGTCGTTGTACCATTCAGCTCGTTACCGGCTGCGTGACCTTTTTCGATCCGCATAACGCCCAGCGCTTCGGTGCCATAGGGGACAACGTCAAACTCTTCACCTTCGGCCATCAAACGCCGCATCATGGCATCGCCATAGCGTGAGGGCACCGCGATTTCGAATGCCAACTCTCCCGAGAACGAGATCCGGAACAGCCGCGCGCGCAACCCGCCGCAGACGGTGATGTTACCACAGGCCATAAACGGAAACGCCTCGTTCGAGATATCGAACTCCGGATCGACGATTTTTTGCAGCAACTTGCGCGAGTTGGGACCCGCGACAGCGTATTGCGCCCAGGCCTCGGTGGTCGAGATCAGCTGCACGTCCATGTCCGGGAACAGACATTGGCGCACGAATTCCATGTGACGATAGACACTTACAGCATTTGCCGTGGTGGTCGTGACAACAAAATGGTCCTCGGCCAGACGTGCCGCCGTACCATCATCCATCACCATGCCGTCTTCACGCAGCATCAGTCCATAGCGGGTTTTACCGATGGCGAGCTTTGCGAAACCGTTGGCGTAAACCCGGTTGAGAAAGGCCGCCGCATCCGTGCCCTGAACGTCGATTTTGCCCAGTGTCGTACAGTCGCAAACACCGACGGACGCGCGGGTCTGACGGACTTCGCGATCAACGGACTCGCGCCAATGGGTTTCGCCGGGCAGGGGGAACCACTGCGCGCGCAACCAATTGCCGACTTCGACAAAAACGGCTCCACGTTCCTTGGCCCAGTAATGCGAAGGCGTCAGACGTGTGGGATGGAACTCCTGTCCCTTCATCCGGCCGGCAAAGGTGGCAATCGGGACGGGAGTGTAGGGCGGGCGGAAGATGGTGGTGCCGGTCTCGGGAATGGATTTCCCGGCCACCTCGGCCATGATCGCCAGAGCTGAGATGTTCGAGGTTTTGCCCTGATCGGTCGCCATGCCCAGCGTGGTATAGCGTTTCAGGTGTTCAACCGACCGGAAACCTTCCTGATAGCTGAGTTTGACGTCTTTGACAGTCACGTCGTTCTGCTGATCCAGCCATGCGCGCTTGCAGCCTTCGACATACCAGAACGGCTTTTGCGAGACCGGGGCGTCTTCGGCTGCGGGCAGGTCGGGCAGAGCATTGGACAGCTCCAGAGCCTCAACTGCACCGCTTACACCGGACTGCAATGCGCCATGGGTCGACATCACCCCATTCGCAGCGCCCGCGACGGACATGCCCACTGGCAGATTTGACCCCGGTGCAAACGCGTCCAGATCCTCATTCCAAACCGGTCGTCCTCGTTGATGGCAGGTCAGGTGAACGTTCGGGTTCCACCCCCCGGAAACGCCCAGCGCGCCGCAATCCAGCGTACGGATCGAGCCGTCGGGCAGGGCAACTTCGACAAAGGTCAACCCAAGACGCCCCTTGGTATCAATGACTTGCGCGCCACTCAGGACCTCGTAGTCATAGCTGGTCGGGGCATCCTTGCGCACATCGATAACGGCGCTGATGTGAACGCCCTTGGCATGCAGATCGGCGGCCGTGCGGTGACCGTCGTCGTTGTTGGTAAAGATCGCCACACGCTGAGAGGCCGTCACCGCAAACCGGTTGGAATAGGTCCGCAGCGCGCTTGCCATCATGATGCCGGGACGGTCGTTGTTCTCGAACGCAATGGGCCGTTCGGTTGCGCCAGCGCAGAGCAACGCCTTCTTGGTATAGATGCGCCACAGGATTTGGCGTGGCTTTCCTGCGGGCAGGGTGGCCAAGTGGTCTCCGGTCCGTTCAACGGCACCATAGATGCCGTGATCGAATGCGCCGATGACGGTTGTTCTGGTCATCAAGCGAACATTCGGCATGGCGGATAGCTCCGCCACGGCTTGTGCGGCCCAGTCGGGGGCGCTTTGATCGCCAACCGAGAATGTCTCGCTGTTCAAGCGCCCGCCAAATTTGAAGTCCTCGTCTGCCAGAATGACATCCGCACCGGCACGACCGGCTGTAAGAGCCGCCATCAACCCCGATGGTCCGGCACCGATGATCAGCAGGTCACAATGGCGGAAGCCTTTGTTATACTCGTCAGGATCAGCCTCCATCGACAATGAACCAAGGCCCGCAGCGCGACGGATGATCGGCTCGTAGACCTTTTCCCAAAAGGCAGCGGGCCACATGAAGGTCTTGTAGTAGAATCCGGCGGACAGGAAATTCGAGAACAGGTCGTTCACCGCCATGGCGTCGAATTTCAGGCTGGGCCAACGATTCTGCGAATGCGCCTCCAGCCCGTCAAACATCTCAATCGTCGTGGCGCGGGTGTTGGGTTCTTTGCGGGCACCGGTGCGCAGTTCCACGATGCCGTTGGGCTCTTCGGAGCCCGCAGTCAGAAGCCCACGCGGGCGGTGGTACTTGAACGAGCGTCCGATCAGCCGCACGTTATTGGCCAGTAGGGCCGAGGCCAGCGTATCGCCGGGATGTGCGGTATAGCTGCGGTTATCAAACCGGAAGTTCACTGTGGTGTTGCGGTCGATCTGGCCGCCGTTCAATCGGTTGTTTTGCGTCATTTGGATCGCCCCCGCGCGCGGGCCACGTCGCGGGCCAGTTCTACCTTGGATATCTCGTGTGTGGTGGTGTCGCGGGTCACGACCAGCCAGGACCGGTCGCCCGCCTCGTGAAACCACAACTCCTGATGCTTGCCTGCGGGATTGTCGCGCAGATAGCCATAGTCATAAAAAGCCTCAGCCGCGTTTTCGTCCTGCCAGTCCGGGCGGTCGATCAGTGACGCGTCACCCAGATAGGTGAACTCCGAGGCGTCGCGCGGGCCCAGAAGGGGATGGTTGATAATCATTTTTGTGCTCCCCTCAGTGCAGGTTGGGCTGGTTGCCCACGCCTTTTTCGTCGATCATCCGGCCCGTGCGGAACCGGTCGAGACGATAGGCGGTGGCAACTGGATGCGGTTCATCTTTTGCCAGCAAATGGGCAAAGCAATGGCCCGAGGCCGGGGTTGCCTTGAACCCGCCATAGCACCAACCGCCATTGAAATAGAGGCCTTCGACCGGGGTGCGGTCGATGATCGGCGAGCCGTCCATCGACATGTCCATGACACCGCCCCACATGCGCAGCAGGCGCGCGCGGCCGATCATCGGCATCAGGGCAACGCCGCCTTCGCACACGTCTTCAACCACGGGCAGGTTCCCTCGTTGGGCATACGTGTTGTAGCCGTCGATATCGCCCCCAAAGACCAGACCACCCTTGTCGGATTGGCTGACATAGAAATGACCGGCGCCAAAGGTGATGACGCTGGGCAAGACAGGTTTCAGACCTTCGGACACAAACGCCTGCAGAACGTGGCTTTCAATGGGCAGACGCATTCCCGCCATGCCCATCACCCGGCCAGAGTTGCCCGCAACAGCACAGCCGACTTTGTTGGCACCGATAAAGCCTTTCGACGTTTCAACGCCCAAGCATTTTCCATTTTCGATCCGCAGGCCAGTGACTTCGCAATTCTGGATGATGTCGACGCCGTGGCTGTCCGCGGATCGGGCAAAGCCCCACGCGACCGCGTCGTGGCGTGCGGTTCCTGCGCGTCGTTGAACCAAACCGCCTTTGATTGGAAAACGGGCGTCGTCAAAGTTCAGATAGGGATGTTCCTTGCGAACTTGATCGGCATCCAACAGCTCGGCATCTGCACCGTTGAGGATCATCGCGTTACCGCGCCGGGTGTAGGCGTCGCGTTGACCGTCCGTATGGAACAGATTGATGATCCCGCGCTGACTCATCATGGCGTTGTAGTTCAGGTCTTGTTCCAACCCTTCCCACAGCTTCATGGAGAATTCGTAGAACGGCTCGTTCCCGTCCAGCATGTAGTTCGAGCGAACGATGGTGGTGTTCCGCCCGACATTGCCGCCGCCGATCCAGCCTTTTTCGACAACGGCAACGTTGCGCTGGCCGTAGACCCTGGAAAGGTAGTGGGCAGTTGCTAACCCATGACCTCCACCGCCAATGACGATGATGTCGTAGTGGGCCTTGGGTTCAGGGTCGCGCCAGACCGGTTTCCACCCCTTGTGGCCGGTAAGCGCCTCTTTGATGACTCGGAAGCCGGAATATCGCATGAATCGGACCTTTTTTGCCAGAATTCACTATTTTGGTGCAGTGCGATATCCTCAGATGCGACATCGGTATGTCTGAATCAGACCCTTTCCTGCACAGTTTCTGGGATCTATTGCAAAACCCATGAAAAGAATGCGCCTTCCTCGGGTGTCGCGCCTTGCGAGGCAAGAAAATACCCCTCGGTGGCGGGCGCGGAGACCTCGGGCATACGCTCAACCTAGCCGGCATTCAGCCCGATCTGTTTTTTCTGACCTGAACCGAATTTAGACATCTGCCCGAAGCTCAAAGTGCTCATCTGGCCAGGTCGTACTGACGAAAGAACTGACATCTCTAGGTGCTGAACCTGAAGGTGAGGCAAGGCCGGAGAGATCACGCATTCAATGACACTGGTTGAGGCGCCACAGTGACGTTCCGCGCGTTCTTCTGTCAGATAAGGCGAGGCAGCGCTTTGCAGCAACTCAAGCGCGGGTATCTGCCACATAATGATCCGCTATGTCGTTGAAGCCCGCGAAGGTGAGTTTTGTGCTTTCCCCTCTGCGACTTCGGCCACTAAACCTCGTCAGGATGGTGGTCCGCCGATCTGGATCGCCGCACGTGACCCAAACAACCATGAGTTCGGTGTTCATAATGGGTTCAATATCCAGGTCACGCCGCTGTGGCTGGGCATGGAAGAGATCGAAACCCTTATGGGTTGTTCAATGAGGCGTGGGACATCTGCCCTGGACCTCGTCCAAAGATCATGCTGCTGCATCAAACCTTTGTCGGAAAAGACGATGAGGACGTGGCGCAGGCTCGAAAGATCGAAGATACCCTGAGCAAGGCGCAGGGACAGGGGCAGGCTGCCGTATTTCAATTTGTCGGAGAAATTGCTGATCGTCCCAATAGCTACATGATTCCAACTCTGGTCGACGTACGTCGTCCCGGACAGAAACGCTGAAAATCGAATTGTTCGGGCCGGTGATGTCGTTACTGCCATTCGACACCGAATAAGAGGCCATCACTCCGGCCAACATCAAGCCATACGGGCTGGGGGTCGGGGTATTCACTCAAAACCTGACACGAGCGCATCGTGTGTCCCAACGGATCAGAGCCGAAATCTGCTGGGTGAGCACCTCTCGCGCGATCTCTCTGATCGCACCGTTTGGCGGGTTCAATCATTCCGGATATAGTCGCGGGGCTGGGGGCGAGGCGATACTGGATTACACCTGAACCAAGACGACCTGGATCAGCACGGCGCATGAGCCGATGGCGAACCCTTTCGTAATGCGCTAGAGATTCGCAAAAGCAGGGCTTTAGGCCGGGAAGGGAGGCGCTTATGAAACTTGCAAAACCAATCTTCCCGCCGCCGCAAGATGCGTCGGAACGCAAAGCGATCACGCCGGTTATCTGCTATCCGCCAGACACACTGAAGCAGGCCGATCTGGCCGCTTTGCAAGTGCTTCGCGAGGGCGCGACCAAGACTGCGGAAGCCACCGCGGCGCCCCGCGATGCGGTGTGTATCGAGGTTCCGGCTGGTGCTTTTGTCCGAGTGGTTTCGGTGGATGGCCCGCAGGTCGGCGACCTGAACATGTGGAACAAACATGACCTGACTGAGCGGTTTTACTCTGGCAAAACCCGCGCATTGCATGGCACGCACTTGTCGACCGGTGACCGAATGTGGTCGAGTTTCCCGAACATGCGGCCCATGGCGACTATCGTTGCAGATACGTTGGACTGGTATGGGTTTGATGCCTATGGCGGCTCAGTCCATGACGTGATCGGGACACGGTGTGATCCGTATACCGGACGTCTGCTCTCGGGGGATGATTATCACTACTGCTGCCATTCGAACCTGACACGCGCATTGGCAAGTCACTGCGACTTGCCGTTGCACGAAGCGGAAATGCTGGTGCATGATGTTCTGAACGTGTTCATGTGCACCGGGTTCACGCGTGACACCGGCCAGTATTTCATGAAGGCTAGCCCGGTTCGGCCCGGAGATTACCTTGAGTTCTATGCCGAAATCGACCTGATTGTCGGGCTATCGGCGTGTCCCGGCGGGGATTGTTCGTCGGAGCATTCCTCGGACGCGGCAGCATGCTATCCGCTGTTGATGGAGGTTTATGACCCGGGCGCAGACGCACGCGCCGCTCATGTGCAACCGGATCGGTCAAAGTACGACCGTTCGCACGGAAGCACCTAGCCCATCAGGCGGCGTCCCAGCCGGTTCAGCATTCGGCAGCACAGGTCCAACTGTTCGATTTCCAGAAATTCGTCCGCCTTGTGCGCCTGTACGATTGAGCCCGGTCCGCACACGATCGCGTGCACGCCCAGTTTCTGGAAAAGCCCGGCTTCGGTCGCAAAGGCGACAACACCGGTTCCATTTGCGCCCGTCAGTTCTGCAACCAGATCACGGGCCGCGTTTTCCTCCATGGGTTCAAGGCCTTCGACCTCGGCGACGGCTTCTTGCGTGATGCTCGATTCGCTGTGAACCGCCTGCATCGCGGGCAACAGAGAATGCTCGACGTAGTCGGCGAGCGTACTTTTGACGAGGTCCGCATCGCTGGCCTGCACGGGGCGCATCTCCCACGCGACCTCTGCCTTGCTGGCGATGACATTGTGCGCAACACCGCCAGAGATTTTTCCGATGTTGACTGTAGTCCAGGGCGGCTCGAACCGGCTTTCGGTTGGCGCTCGCGACTTGAGGATATGGCGCAGCTCCAGCAGTTTTCCGATATAGCGCGCGGCGTATTCCGCAGCATTCACGCCGTCATCGGGGGCCGAGCTGTGACCCTCCAAACCTGTGAACCGCGTCGTGTATTCAAAGCAGCCCTTGTGCCCCTCGATCACCCGCATTTCGGTCGGTTCGCCGATGATGGCGATGTCTGGGACAATGCCACGCTCGGACAGATCGTTGATGAGGGTTTGCGCGCCAAGGCAGCCGACTTCTTCGTCATAGGTAAAGGCAAAGTGCAACGGTTGGGTCAGTTTGCCGGCATCCAAAGTTTCGCCAAAGGCCAGTGCGGCTGCGATAAACCCCTTCATGTCGCAAGTACCCCGGCCGTAGAGCTTGCCGTCACGCTCGGCCATCTGAAACGGATCAGAGGTCCAGTCCTGATCGGCCACGGGAACCACATCCGTATGGCCCGACAAAAGGATGCCGCCCGGCATGTCCGGTCCTAACGTGGCAAACACGTTGGCCTTTGCGCCAGTCACGTCACGGGTTTCGATGCAGCGCGCACCCAGCGCTTCCAGCCGTTGGGTCAGATAACTGATCATGTCCAGATTCGAGTCCGCCGACACCGTTTCAAAGGCGATCAGGTCAGTGAGTATTTCTTTGGACCTTTGTACACTCATGGCTTTACGAACAGCTTTCTGGGCCGGTTGCAGAAACACTCGGCAGGCCCGGTTTCAGTGATCAGGATCGACTCGGTGATTTCAAGGCCCCAATCGTCCATCCAGAGGCCGGGCATGAAGTGAAATGTCATGCCGGGCTCCAGAACAGTTTCATCTTCGGGGCGTAGGGAAATCGTGCGTTCACCCCAGTCCGGCGGATAACTGAGGCCAACCGGATAGCCGCACCGCGCACCCCGTTCGATCCCGGCCCGTTCAAGAGGAGCAGCCAGCGCCGACGCAATATCGCGCGCCTGATTGCCGGCGCGGGCGGCGTCCAGACCGGCCTCGAGCCCTTCGACCAACGCAGCTTCGGCCCGACGTAGATGATCGGGCGGATCACCCAAAAACACGGACCGGCAGAACGGTGTGTGATACCGGCGATAGCAGCCAGATAGCTCGAAGAACGTGCATTCACCTGATTTGAACGGCGCGCCATCCCACGTCAGGTGTGGGGCAGCAGCGTCAGCACCGGACGGGAGCAGGGGAACGATGGCCGCGTAATCGCCCCAATCATCACCAACCCCGGTGATTGCGTCATGGTAGATTTGCGCGACGAGGTCATTCTTGCGCATGCCCGGTTCTATGCGATCCAGAACACCGTCGATCACATGCTCGGAAATCCGAGCGGCCTTACGCATCAGAGCGATTTCTTCGTCAGATTTCACTGCGCGCTGCCAATTCACCAACGCGTTTGCATCGATCAACTCCGCCTCGGGGAGTTCCGCCAGCAGTGTCAGATGCGCCTTGGCCGAATAATAGTAATTGTCCAGTTCAACGCCGATGCGGCCTTTTGCCAAACCTAATTCTGCAATCAGTGTTGCAAGGTCCTGCATCGGGTGGCGAACCGTCGATTGCACATACTCGTCCGCATAGCCATGGATGCGATCGTCCAGCATCCAAACCGTTCTGCGCGCGCCGTTGGCATCCTGATTCCTCCCCCACCAGATCGGGTCGGCGTTGTGTAGAATCAGAACCCCCTGGTGCACGTAGAATGACCAGCCTTCATATCCGGTCAGCCAGGCGATGTTCGATGGATCCTCGACAAACATCGCGTCCAGTCCTGCGGCAGACATGGCAGCGCGCGTCTTGGCCAATCTCCGGTCGTACTCGGCACGGCCGAAGGCCGGATCAGCATGAGGCATTGTGGGCTCCTGTCTGGGGCGAGTTCTGTTGACAGAACTTGACGAATACGTTCACGTCAATGGGCATCACAGGGAAGACACCAATTTGAAAATCTCATCCAACCCCTATCGCGGCGGTGAAAAGCTGATCGACAGCGCTCCGTTTCCTTCGACCAATGTCGCGCGCGCCTCAGAGTTGATTGCGCGTTGTTTGTCAGCGGACGAAACCCCTTTGGTTCGGGTCGACGGGCTGGCCGAGATCGCGGACCTTTGGATCAAGGACGAACGTGGTCGGATGAATCTGGGGTCTTTCAAGGCGTTGGGGGCGGCGTATGTCATTGCCAGACACGCTGCAGATCTGGCTAAGATACCGGATGACACCACTCTGTCCGGCCGTACATACGTGACCGCAAGTGCAGGCAACCATGGCTTGAGCGTCGCGGCGGGTGCAAAGAAGTTCGGCGCAAAAGCCGTTGTTTATATTGCGGAAACCGTACCGGAGAGTTTTGCTGACCGCCTTCGGGCGCAAGGTGCTGAGGTTGTGCGCAGCGGCGCGGACTACGCCGCAAGTATGGATGCCGCCAGCCAGGCCGCGCAGGATAACGGATGGATCTTGCTGTCAGACAGTTCGTGGGAGGGGTACTATGAACTGCCGCACACGCTGATGGAGGGTTATCTGAAGATGGCCGCTGAAGCTGCCGAGCAATGTCCGGAAACTCCAACACATATCATGCTGCAGGCCGGCGTTGGCGGTATGGCCGGAGCGTTTGCTGCTTATGCGCGCACGGTTTGGGGGGATGAGCCTCAGATCATCGTGGTTGAACCCGATGCAGCTCCCGCGCTGCAGGCAAGTATTGAAGCCGGCGCTTGCGTCTTCGCGGATGGTCCCGACAGCATCATGGGGCGTCTGGACTGCAAGGAACCATCGCTGATCGCATTGAACGGCCTGGCGCGAGACGCGGACCGTTTCCTGACGCTGAGCGATGATGAAGTCGCGAGCGCACTACCGGTCATGGCGAATGCGGGCATTGCCACAACGGCGTCCGGAGGGGCAGGCGTCGCTGCCGTCATGAACGCCGATGTGCGCGCCGCTTTGCGAATTGACCCGGAGGCGCGGGTTTTGTGCATTCTCTCCGAGGTCGCTGAATGAGGGGGTTCGACGCTTTAGAATTCACCATGCGAACGGAACGGGCACAGAGCATGATGCGCGACGTTGGTCTGTCGGCGTTGTTACTGACCACGGAACCCGAAATCCGATATTTCACTGGTTACCTGACCCGTTTCTGGGAAAGTCCGACACGCCCTTGGTACCTGATCGTACCCGCCAGCGGCAAGCCAATCGCCGTGATCCCGTCGATCGGGGCCGCGCTTATGGCAGAAACCTGGATCGACGACATCCGGACCTGGGCGGCTCCGGATTTGACGGACGATGGCGTCAGCCTATTGGCCGATGCCCTGCGCGAGGTTGCTCCAACGCACGGCAAAATCGGTTTGCCCGACGGACATGAAACACATGTCCGGATGCCATTGGCGGATTTTCGGCGTTTGCAGGAGGCGATCGGTAAGCGCGATCTGTGCGGTGATGAAGGGATATTACGAACCCTTCGCATGGTCAAATCTCCAGCTGAAATCACCAAAATCGAAACGGCCTGTTCCATTGCTGGGCGCGCATTTCATCGCGTTCCCGAAATTGCTGGTGAGGGTGTCGCGCTGGATACAGTATTCCGCCGGTTCCAGATGTTGTGTCTTGAGGAAGGCGCGGACTGGGTGCCTTACCTTGCCGGCGGTGCGGAACAGGGTGGTTACACCGATGTGATTTCCCCGGCAGCCGATACGCAGCTACAGCAAGGTGACGTTCTGATGCTGGACACCGGTTTGGTCTGGGACGGGTATTTCAGCGATTACGACCGCAACTGGTCGATCGGTCCGGCCAGTGCGTACGTCCGGAGCGCACACTCAGCACTGATCGAGGCTTCGGACGCCGCATTTGATATCGCCCGCCCGGGTGCGACTGCCGCCGATCTGTTTCATGCAATGAACGCGGTCCTTTCGCGCCACGATGCCGATACCGGGGCAGGGCGACTGGGGCATGGTCTGGGCATGTCACTGACGGAATGGCCGTCATTGATACCAACTGATCACACGGTGCTGGAACCCGGTATGGTTCTGACCCTCGAACCGGGGATCGCTGTGGGCGGGAAGATCCTCGTTCATGAAGAAAACATCGTCATCACCGAGGGGGCACCCCGCTTTATCAGCCCCCGCGCAGGTCCGGAGTTGCCCGAGTTATGACGCGCTTAACTTATTCAATTGATGCCGACGACCTGACAGCATCCCCGATGGGGTTGATCGTTTTGCAGACCGACGAAACGCTGGAGCCCGAATTCTCCGCGTATTTTTCGGACCGGACCTGCCCGATTTACGTGTCCAGAATTCCCAGCGGTAAAAAAGTCACGACCGACACTTTGGCGGAAATGGAAAAGGCACTGCCGGCTGCGGCGGACCTTCTGCCCAAGACAAGGCCTTACCGGGTTGTGGGGTATGGCTGCACCTCCGCCAGCTCGGTCATCGGGTCCGAGCAGGTTGAAAGAATGGTTCAACAGACCTGCGATGCCGCGATTGTCACAAACCCTTTGCGGGCGGCGTCTGCCTGTGCTCATGACCTTGGTGTTAGAAAGTTCGCACTATTGTCTCCTTACATAGAGGAAGTGAACGATCCCTTACGGGAAGCCTTTGCTCGAAACGGCATTTCGATGGATGTTTTCGGAACATTCGGCGAGGCGGAAGAGGCCATGGTTGCCCGAATTTCCCGGCAGTCCGTGGTCGACGCGGCAATGAATCTTGGTCGGGATAATTCAGTTGAGGCTGTCTTTATAAGCTGCACAAATTTAAGAACTTTTGATGTTCTTTCCGAGGTGCAGGAACGGTTGCAGAAACCGGTTCTGTCCAGCAATCAAAGCCTTGCGTGGCACATGCGTAAGTTGAATTGTGACTGAATAATACGCGGCATGAAACACAATCGTTGCATGAGTGACATATTTTGGTTGCGTGCTGCGCCCTGCATGTCCTTAAATAGAACGGACAGGTCTTTGAGATCCGGATGAACCGGGCAACCAAGGGCCGCACAGGGAGACAAATCGGTAAATGTCAAATGACGCAGCGTTCGTCGAGTTTCAGCATGTCCAAAAATCATATGATGGTGAGATCCTCGTTGTAAAAGACCTCAACCTTTCGATGCCGAAGGGAGAGTTTCTTACAATGCTTGGGCCCTCGGGGTCGGGTAAAACGACCTGCCTGATGATGCTGGCAGGATTTGAAACAGCCACTCATGGCGAGATCATGTTGGACGGGCGTCCAATCAATAACATCCCTCCGCATAAACGCGGCATTGGCATGGTTTTTCAAAACTATGCCTTGTTCCCGCACATGACGGTGGCCGAGAACCTGTCCTTCCCATTGGAAGTGCGGAAAATCGGCAAGGACGAGCGGGAAGAGAAAGTTCGGCGCGCGCTGGACATGGTTCAGATGGGGGCCTTTGGCAGTCGCCGACCGGCGCAGTTGTCGGGCGGTCAGCAACAGCGGATCGCGCTAGCCCGCGCACTGGTATTCGAACCCGAGCTGGTTCTGATGGACGAACCCCTTGGAGCGCTCGACAAGCAATTGCGCGAACATATGCAGTTTGAAATCACGCGTCTGGCGCACGATTTGGGTATCACGACTGTATACGTGACGCATGACCAGACCGAAGCTCTGACGATGTCCGATCGGGTGGCGGTGTTCGATGACGGGCGCATTCAGCAGCTCGCGCCACCGGATATGCTGTACGAAGAACCGGAAAACAGCTTTGTCGCGCAGTTTATTGGCGAAAACAACACGTTGGAGGGTGTGGTTAAGTCGATTGACGGTGACACCTGTGTTGTGGCGCTGGACGATGGATCCGAAATTGACGCCAAGCCGGTCAATGTTCACGCGGCTGGTGAGCGGACCAAAGTGTCGATCCGGCCCGAACGGGTTGAGTTCAACAAGGATCGCTTGCACGCGGATGCGCATACGCTGAAGGCAATGGTGAAAGAGTTCATCTATATGGGCGATGTATTCCGCTTCCGCCTGTCGGTCGCGGGCAATGACGACTTCATCATCAAGACGCGAAACGCTCCGGACGCTGTCAGGCTATCACCGGGGCAGGAAGTCGAAATCGGCTGGCTGGCCCAGGATTGCCGGGCGCTGGACGCCTGATACAGGAATTCCCCGTGTGATCCGCCCGGGTGCGCGGGACATTAGATGATCGGGTTGCCCCGTGATCCGATCTTCAAAGCTAAAATTAACGGGTACAACAGGGAGTTAACAATGAAAGTTACCAAAACCACTCTGATGGCGAGTGCACTTGCCGCGGTTGCCGGTGGCGCGATGGCCCAGGAGATGACGATCGTCTCGTGGGGCGGCGCATACTCCAAATCGCAACTGAAAGCTTATCACGAGCCCTATTCGGAAAAGACTGGCGTTACGATCCTGAACGATGACAGCTCTAACGAAGCTGTGGCCAAGCTGCGTGCGATGAACGAGGCGGGTAACATCACCTGGGATGTCGTGGACGTTGTGGCATCGGACGCGATCCGCTTGTGCGACGAAGGCCTGGCAATGGAAATCGATCATGATACGATGCTGGAGCCAGCGCCCGATGGTTCGCCGGCCTCCGAGGACTTCGGTGAACTGATTGTCAGCGACTGCTACATCCCGAGCATCGTGTACTCGACCACCTTTGGATATCGCACTGATCTGGTAGGCGACAACCCTCCGACCGAAATCTGCGCGGTGTTCGATCTGGAAACCTATCCGGGCAAACGTTCTCTGGAGAAACGTCCGATCAACAACATGGAATGGGCGCTGCTGTGTGACGGTGTTGCCAAGGATGACGTCTATGACGTGTTGGCAACCCCTGAAGGGCAGGATCAGGCGCTGGCCAAGCTGGACACCATCAAGGACAGCGTCGTTTGGTGGTCTGCAGGGGCCGACACGCCGCAGCTGCTGGCCGATGGTGAGGTCATCATGGGCTCGACCTATAACGGTCGTCTGTTCAGCGTGATCGAAGAGCAGAACCAACCGGTTGCGATGCTGTGGGACGCGCAGGTGTTTGACATTGACGGTTGGATCATTCCCGCAGGTCTGGATGAAGAGCGCAAGCAGCGCGCGCTGGATTACCTGCGCTTCGCGACCGACACGCAGCGTTTGGCGGATCAGGCCAAGTACATTTCGTACGGCCCGGCACGCGCCTCTTCGGCACCGCTGGTTGGTCAGCACGCTGAACTGGGCATCGACATGGCACCGCACATGCCGACCGATCCGGAAAACGCCAAGAACACGTTCCTGTACAACTACGAGTTCTGGGCTGATTACCGCGACGATATCGACGCGAAGTTCCAGGCATGGCTGGCACAATAAGCCTGCCTTGAAACGCAAGGTCGGGGCCGCCAATGGCCCCGACCCACCAAAGACCAAGGGACGCAGATGACTGACGCAACTCAATCCGGTCCGATGCTTGCTGCCGACGGCACACCGCTGAAGAAATCTCTGGCGCGATCTTTGCGCCGCCGCAAACTCAGGGCACTGGCCCTAATTGCGCCCTTGTTGTTGTTTGTATTGCTCTCGTTCGTCATCCCGATTGTGTCGATGTTGTTTCGGTCGGTCGAGAACGGCATCGTTGCTGAAACGCTCCCGCTGACTGTGGTTGAGCTGCAGAACTGGGATGCAGAAGGCGGAGAGCTGCCCGACGAAGCTTTGTACGCTGCGTTTACGAAAGACATGGTCGAGGCCGTTGAAGCGAAAACGCATACGAGACTCGGTACACGCCTAAACTATGAGCAGACGGGCATGTCCTCGATGTTCCGGAAGTCAGGGCGTAATATCAAGCGTTTGGACCCCGAAGCTGACGCGCCGTTCAAGGAAAAGCTGATCGAGATTCACGATGGCTGGGGCGATGTCGAGACCTGGCGCACGATTAAAACTCATGCTGTTCCGATCACGAACGGTTACTTCCTGAACGCCATCGACATGCGTCGTACACCCGAAGGTGCGCAGGCGCAGCCCGAGGACAAACAGATCCTAATCAAACTGTTCGGTCGTACGCTGATGATGTCGCTGATTATTACTGGCGCCTGCATTCTGTTGGCCTATCCGGTTTCGTATCTGCTGGCGACGTTGCCGATGCGCGTGTCGAACCTGCTGATGATCCTGGTATTGCTTCCCTTCTGGACTTCGCTGCTGGTGCGAACGTCTGCGTGGAAGGTCATGTTGCAACAGCAGGGCGTGATCAACGAAACGCTGGTCTGGCTGGGTTTGGTCGCTGATGATGCGCGACTTGTGATCATCAACAACCAATTTGGCACGATCATTGCGATGACCCACATTCTGCTGCCGTTCATGATCCTGCCGATGTATTCGGTGATGCAGACGATCCCGCCATCCTACACGCGCGCGGCCAAGTCGATGGGCGCGACCAACTGGACAACCTTCTGGCGAATCTACTTCCCGCAATCCATTCCGGGCATAGGGGCAGGGTCGATCCTCGTGTTCATTCTGGCCATCGGCTACTACATCACGCCCGAGATTGTGGGCGGCACCAAAGGTGTCTTTATCTCGAACCGGATTGCCTATCACATCTCGTCCTCGCTGAACTGGGGTCTGGCGGCGGCGCTGGGGACGATCCTGCTGGCGGTCGTTCTGTTGCTCTACTGGTGCTACGACAAGATCGTGGGCATCGATAACGTGAAGTTGGGATAAAGATCATGGCAGCACTTACACCTATATCCCGCAAGCCGTTGTCGGTCGTTCTGCCAGCTGTCTTCATTGCCGGAGGTTTTGTCGGCATGTTCGTCGGCGCCGGGCAGGGCAATGTCCTGCTGGGCATCCTGATCGGCGCCGCGCTGATGGCGGCGCTGGCCTGGGTCTATATCACCGTGCTCGACAATGAACGTGTCGCGCGCTGGATTACGGTCCTGGGACTTGCCGCCATCGGGTTCTTCTTTGCCGGGATCACCGGTTTGATCGCCGGGCTGCTGGTCGGCTGGTTCTTTGCCTTTTTCATCTTCTGGCTCTACGAGGGGCGCTATCGGCAAAAGCTGTTGCCTTATCTGACAGGTCCGCAGGTGTTCGAGCATTACCTGTTCCGTGTGATTTGCGGCGCTATTTTTGTCTTCCTGATCACGCCAATCCTTGTGGTTCTGCCGCTGTCGTTCAACGCTCAGGACTTCTTTACCTTTACGCCCGAGATGCTGCGGTTGGACCCCGAAGGATATTCGCTGAAGCATTACCGCGATTTCTTCACCAACAATGAATGGCAGCGCAGCTTCAAGAACTCGCTGATCATCGCTCCGATTGCAACGATCATCTCCGTGTCTTTGGGGACTCTGGCAGCCATCGGTCTCAGTCAGAGCCACGTGCCAGGGCGTCGGGCCATCATGGGGATTCTGATCTCGCCCATGATCGTGCCGCTGATTATCTCGGCGACGGGAATGTTCTTCTTTTACAGCGACATCGGACGCTTTCTTGAAGGCACGCTGGGCATGGATAAAAACTTTGTCGGGTATATCAAAGTCATCCTTGCACATGCCGTCCTTGGTATCCCCTTCGTGATCATTACCGTGACGGCCACTCTGGTCGGATTCGATCAATCGCTGACGCGGGCTGCTGCAAACATGGGGGCCGGTCCCGTCAAGACGTTCTTCAAGATTCAGATGCCGCTAATTCTGCCCGGTGTAATCTCGGGCGGGCTGTTCGCCTTCATCACGTCTTTCGACGAGGTTGTCGTGGTGTTGTTCGTTGGCTCGGCCAGTCAGAAAACGCTGCCGTGGCAAATGTTCACCGGTTTGCGTGAGCAGATCAGCCCGACAATTCTGGCGGTTGCGACGATCCTTGTGGTGATCTCGATCGCGTTGCTGACCACAGTCGAACTGCTGCGCCGCCGGTCCGAGCGTTTGCGGGGTCTCAGCCCCGCTTGACGCGACTCGAAAGCTGATTTAGCGATTTCACCATGCACTTCGGTCACGATGGCGTCGTGACGCAAAGCGTGGTGCATGGCTCTCGGTTCCCGAGGCCGCTTGTCCTGAACGCCGGGGCTTGTGGCCGGGCGATGCCAGTCCGGCATTGAGGAGAGACCACATGACTGATCTACAAAGCCGCCCCGAGTTCTTCACATGCCACAATGGCGACAAGGCTCCGCTGCCTTTCAGCAAGGCGGAATACGCCCGGCGTCTGACTAGTCTACGCGCGACCATGGCGGCCCGCGATATCCCGGCGGTGCTGCTGACGTCGATGCACAACATCGCCTATTACTCGGGCTTTCTGTACTGCTCGTTTGGCCGCCCGTACGGGTGCGTGGTGACGCAGGATGCCTGTACGACCGTGTCCGCCAATATCGACGCGGGCCAGCCATGGCGTCGCTCGGTCGAAGAAAACGTGATCTATACCGACTGGAAGCGGAACAATTACTGGCGCGCGGTGGCGAGCCTGATTGGTTCGACTAAGCGGGTCGGTATTGAAGGCGATCACATGACGCTGGCCATGCGTGACACTGCGCTGGACATGCTGGGTGGGCCAGAGCTGGTGGATATCGCACCCGACACGATGGCCGCACGTATGGTGAAATCTTCGGAAGAGATCGAACTAATCAAGGGCGGCGCGCGTACGGCGGATGTGGGCGGCGCGGCCATTCACGCAGCCATCCGCGAAGGTGCGACCGAGATCGAGATCGCCATGGCCGGCCGTGACGCAATGGAAGCCGAAATCGCGCGCGCCTATCCGGACGCAGAATATCGCGACACATGGGTTTGGTTCCAATCTGGCCTTAATACGGACGGTGCGCACAACCCCGTCGCCAAACGTGCTCTGGAGAAGGGTGATATCCTGTCTCTGAACACGTTCCCGATGATCTCGGGCTATTACACCGCGCTGGAACGTACCCTGTTCCTGGGCGAGCCTGATGCGGACAGCCTGCGCATCTGGAAGGCCAACGTTGCCGCGCATGAACTGGGGCTGAGCCTGATCAAACCCGGTGCGACCTGCTCAGGTATCTGCGAAGAGATCAACCGGTTCTTTGCCGATGAGGGCCTGCTGCAATACCGGTCGTTCGGATACGGGCACTCCTTTGGTATCCTTAGCCACTACTATGGCCGTGAGGCAGGTTTGGAACTGCGCGAGGACATCGATACAGTTCTTGAGCCCGGGATGGTTGTCTCGATCGAACCGATGCTGTGGATTCCTGAAGGCCAGAACGGTGCGGGCGGCTATCGCGAGCATGACATCCTGGTCGTCGAGGAAGCCGGTGCCGAGAACATCACGGGCTTCCCATATGGTCCTGAACATAACACGATCAGCGCCTGATCGATTGGGCGAGAGGGGCGACCAGCCCTTCTTGCCATTCCCACGGAAGGTGACCAGGTCAACGCCGCTGGGGGGCAAATCTTGGATATTTGGGAGATTGAGGTGCCCCCAATGGATGGTTCATGTGGTCGCCGGATAAGCCGCGGGACGGAGACGCGCGTTTGCCACGTTTCGATTTACCGGTGCAGTCCAATCAGGACGTCCAATTCATGACAGGCGTTAGTGGAGGGACATTGGCCAGTCACGGGGTTGATTGTCTGCTGCGCGGATGTGTATCTGGCACAACCGCTTGAAAGGACTAGCCGTGGAACGTCACGAATTGCCACCAGAGACGGGTGCCTTTTACATCAACCTGGATCGGGTTCCAGCGCGTCGGGCCTTTATGGAAACGCAGTTTACCCATTCGGGACTGGCCGGAGCCACACGGTTCAGCGCGACCGATGCTCAGCAACCCGACGCACTGGAAGGCAATGGCTATGTTCCGGGCGCCGGCAGTCGTTGGGGATTGAAGCAAAGCGAAATCGCCTGTTTCGAAAGCCATCGTGCCGTTTGGCAGACCGCAGTGGAACGAAATCTGAAGGCGGTTGCTGTATTCGAAGACGACGTAGAAATGTCCGATCAGGCGGGCTCGGTGATCTCGACCTTGCTGGACGCAGGTGACGCGTACGACATGATCAAGCTCGACTACTCGCCTCGTTCCCTCCGATTTGGGCCCGAGGTGCAAATTGCGGGCGTAAACGTTCGCCCAATGCTCGAGATGGCTCCAAGCGCGGCCGCCTACATTCTTTCGCACAAGGCTTGCTGCAAGCTTTTGACCTGGTCAGAGAAGTATTCTGATCACCTGGACGATTTTGTTTCTATCCCCCGACCGGACTGGCGGATGTACCAGTGTTTTCCTGCAGTTGGGGTCCAAATGATCTGGTCAAAACAACAGGAACAGACGGTCGAGGCGGTGAAAATTAGCGAACGGTCGCAGGACCGAAAGATCAATAGCGGCTTGGATAAAGGCCCGCTCTGGTTCCGCATCCGGCGCGAGTTACAGGCCGCGCGACGCAAGTTGTACTGGCGAATGGGCGGTCAGACGCGACTTCTGGAACAAGGCGGGTTTGTTGGCTTCATTCCCTGCGCCAACGACCTGAGCGTTTGAGGTCAACCTATGGCAAACGCTAGTGCAGGGACCGCAGAGCACCTCAATTGTCTCATAAGCGTTAACAAAACTGTCAATATGATATAATCTTGTGGCGTTAGTGGTGCGTAATGCGTGGGTATTGGTGTGGGTCAGACAATTTACGAAAGGTATGGCGGCTTCAAAACGATCAGTCGGATCGTGATGACTTTTTACGAGATGGCATTGGATTCCGACCAGATCGGTGGCCATTTCGAAGACATAGACATGCCGCGCTTGATTGATCATCAGACGAAATTCGTTTCATCCCTCGTTGGTGGGCCCGCGTCCTTTAGTGACGACAGGATTGAAGCGGTGCATCGGCACCTAAATATCTCTCACGCAGATTTTGACGAGATGGCCGCGCTGTTCAGCGAGGCCCTGTCGATGCACGGGATGGAAGATGCGCACATAAAGATTGCCCTTGATGCCATTGAATCGAAACGCGCAATCATAGTCGCGCGTGACGCCGCATGAGTATTCTGGCCATAAATGAACAACTGCTGCGCGCGATAGGTGTCGGTGTTGCCGTTGTGCGCGCCTCTGATTTGACGTTCGTTTTTCACAACGGCCCGTTTGCCGAGTGGTTCGGGGCGCCGAGCGACGGGCAAACCCTGTTGGACTTTTTTCCCGATCTCGATCGAAAGGAACTTGAGGACGTGAAGCAATCGGGCCTGCGCTACTCGGTCGAGTTGCAGGTCAAACCCAAGCGCCGGACGCTCATATTCGCAGCAGCGGTGTCTTTGGCCAACGGTCTGTCCGAACAGGTTCTGGTGGTCGAGTTCCAGAACATCACCCGCATTCGCGAACTTGAAAGCATGATCGACAGCTATTCGACAATGGTCGAACGCAACACCCGCGAGTTGGAACGCGAGAAGGAGCGGGTAGAACGGTTATTGCTGAACCTTATGCCGCGCGCCGTGTATGAAGAGTTCAAGACCTTTGGCGTGGTCACGCCGCAGCTTTTCGATCAGGTCTCGGTAGTGATGCTGGATTTTGTCGGATTCACGGACTTTGCGGCCAAGACCGATCCGACGGTCACGCTCAGCGAGTTGAATGATATTTTCACGGCCTTCGACCGGATCGTCGAACAGTTCGGGTGTGAGCGGATCAAGACCATCGGCGACGCGTATCTGGCGGTCTCAGGTATGCCTGATCCAACGCCGGATCATGCTACTGCGGTGGCACATTGTGCCGTTCGATTCCTGCGCTACTTAGAGCGGCGCAACGAAAGCCATCCCCACAAATGGCAGGCAAGGGTCGGTCTGGGCATGGGGGCGGCTGTGGGTTCAGTCGTGGGCATTCAGAAGTACGTCTATGACGTGTTCGGACCTGCGGTGAACATTGCTTCGCGCCTGCAAGTCTTTGCAAATCCGATGAATATCGTTGCCCCGGAAGAGATGAAATATGCGCTGATCGACGAATTCCAGGTCTCGGATCTGGGGCGCGTCGATATCAAGGGGATGGGTGAGATGAACTTGATAAACGTCACATCCGGCCTTAGTGCGCCTGTGTCGCGGCCTATGTTCTAGCCGGCGTTCATTCGTCTTGCGGCACCAGACCCAGACCCCGCAAATAGATGCCGATTCCGCTCTCCAACAAATCCTCGGGTGAAAAAGGCGAACTGGCACCCGTGTTTCGCGCATATAGCTCAACCACGCCGTGGCTCATGGCCCAGATATGAGCACTGAACATCGATGCGGGCGGGCGCTTTTCTGGGGGGATATGTTGCGAAAGGTCTGAAGCGGCTTTTTCCAAAACGTTTTTGGCCCGGTTCGCGGCCAGCGCCAGTTCAGGCGTGCGATTGACGGATATCCCGCTTTCGAACATCGCGATGTAGTGGCCAGGGTGCTTGCGGGCAAAAGCCAGATAAGCGCGACCCGTCGCCTCGAATGCAGCCAGAGCGGAAGGCTGACCCTTGTCGTATGCGTATTGCATCAGGTCCGCGAACATTTCGAACCCTTGCCGGGCGGCTTCGGCAATCAGATCCTCGCGGCCCTGAAAATGCCTATAGACTGCGGCAGGCGTCACCCCGGCGGTTTTAGCCGCTTCGGACAGGGTAAAGCCGGTCGGACCCTTTTCTTCGATCAGCGACAGCGCGGCCTCGATCAGGGCTTGTTTGAGATTGCCGTGGTGATAGCCGCGTTTCGTCATCCCTTAGTCAGGAGCCTTTTTTGTTTAAGCCTTGGGGAACCAAGACATAATCCACGTGCAGGCATTCGTCCAATACTCAGCAACCATAAGGCAGGAATTTGTCATCAGGAATCCCATATCTCGGGCCCGCCACAGATTAGGGGATCGTTCTTGCCGATCGCCTTCTTGTCTTTTTCGTCGTAATCCAATGCATGCAGCACAGTTCTAATGGCCGCCAGTCGGGCGCGTTTCTTGTCGTCAGAGCGGACGATGGTCCAGGGACAGTGTTGCGAATGGCTGCGGGTAAGGGTTTCCGAGATCGACTGAGTATACTCGTCCCACTTGCCGAGACCCGCAACGTCGATTGGGCTAAGTTTCCATTGCTTTAACGGATCTGTTTCACGGGCCAGAAACCGGTTGAGTTGCTCGGCGCGCCCAACGTTAAGCCAGAACTTGAACAACTTGATCCCATCGTTAACCAGCCCGGTCTCCAACGGCAGAACTTGCCGGAAGAACCGCTCGCGTTCCTCGGGTTCGCAAAAGCCAAAGACGTTCTCGACAACGCCGCGATTGTACCAACTGCGGTCAAAGAACACGATTTCACCAGCCGAAGGAAGGTGCGATAGGTAGCGCTGAAAATACCATTGGCTGCGTTCGATATCCGACGGCTTGCTCAGCGCAACGTTCCGGGCACCACGAGGGTTAAGGTTTTCACGAAAACGCTTGATTGTGCCGCCTTTTCCGGCTGCGTCCCGACCTTCGAAAATGATGGCGACGCGGTGGCCTGTTTCCTTGACCCAAGATTGCATCTTGACCAGTTCGATCTGCAGCAGCTCGATTTGTTGGTCATAATCCTTACGCTTCATTTTTTCGTCGTAAGGGTATGTCGGGTTCAGAATGTCGTCTTTCTTGGCGTTTTCGATTGCGGTGCGCACGTCGTTGGGCGCGTCTTTGCGGAAATACTTTTCGATGGAGCCTTTTTCGGAACGGGCCATGAGTTACCTCGCCATAAAATCCATATCCTACTATGGATTAGCTAAAGGCCTAACGCAAACCCGCTCGTTGCGCGGCACGATCGATTGCCAGCGCAACTTCTGGTGCGGCTACAACCTGCGGCATGTGCCCTATACCCGGAAGTTCGATCAGTTCCGCGCCTGGTATCTGTTCGATCAGCCGTTCAGAGTGCCAGTCTAAGCCGACGGTGGTATCCGCCGTTCCGTGAACGATTTCAGTGGGAACTGAAATCTCGCGATACCGCGGTTGCAGCGCGCGGACCTCGTCCAACAGGTTTGCCCGCTGTTTGGCATTGGCATGCATCGAGGCCCGCCGCATGGTCAGACCCGGGCCGAAATGTTCGGCATATCCGTCAGGCGCAGTCTGAGGGGCAAAGACCCGGTCCAGCGCGCTTTCTACGTACCACTCAGGGACGAACGCTGTGATCAGGGGCAGGGCAAGGGCATTACCCGCAGTCGTGGATGCGATTTGGTTGAAGC
Organism: Ruegeria sp. BF12; assembly: GCF_056538705.1. NCBI lineage: Bacteria > Pseudomonadati > Pseudomonadota > Alphaproteobacteria > Rhodobacterales > Roseobacteraceae > Ruegeria > Ruegeria sp. BF12. The sequence goes on from NZ_JBQFTP010000002.1 coordinate 254,961, forward strand.
CGTCCAAGGGTGTTTCCCATGGGATGGCGGCCGGCGCGATCAGGACCAAAGCCGATATGTTGTCGGGCCGTGTAACAGCCCAGGCCAGCGACACCGACCCGCCATAGCTTTGTCCTGCGACTATGGGTTTTTCGGCACCGAGTTGCGCGGCGGCCTTTTGCAGGATTAACGCTTGCTCTTCAAGCGTCTCGCCATCGGGGTTGAAGCTGTCGCTATAGCCCAATCCGGGTCGGTCGAACGTAATCACCCGAAAGTTTTCGGCCAGGATCGGAGCCAGCGCAAAAGTCATGTCGCGGGTGTTGCCGCTGGACCCGTGGAGTAACACCACATCCGGTCCTTCCCCCATGACAACCGCATGCACCGCGATACCGTCGATCATGACAATCTGGCCTTCGGGTGGAAAGCTGGCCTCGGCCTCAGCTTCTTTCTGCGCTGCCCGCCAGGCGGTCAGCAGAACCAGGCCTATAAAGACGAGGCCGAGAGCTATGAGAGCTTTAACGGCCAATGTCTTCCATATTGAAAGGTGTGGACTGGTAAATCTCGTTGATCCAGTTGCCGTAGAGCAAATGCGCGTGGCTGCGCCATCTGTTCTGCGGCGGGCGTGAGGGATCGTCTTCGGGATAGTAATTGATCGGTACGTTTATCGGCGTACCGTTCGAGATGTCGCGGTCATATTCCTGCTTCAACGTATCGCTGTCATACTCGAAGTGGTTGAAGATATAGATCGCACGATGCGAGGGGTCTTCGACCAGGCAAGGGCCAACCTCATCGCTGCCCAACAGGGTCGTCAGACCGGTGGCGGTGTCGATCTCGGCCTGTTTCATTTCAGTCCATCGGCTAACCGGAATCACGCAATCGTCCGAAAACCCCCGCAGGAACGGAGAAGCAGGGGAAAGGTTTTGATGACGAAAGCACCCGAAGGCCTTGGCGTCCAGCATGTGTTTTCGAACGCCGTGGAAATGGTTGATCATCGCCATGCCGCCCCAGCAGACGCCAAAGGTGGAATGGACATTCGTCTGCGTCCACTCAAAGACTTCGGTCATTTCGTCCCAATAGGTGACGTCATCGAATTCCAAATGTTCGATTGGAGCGCCGGTGATGATCAGGCCGTCGAACTTCTGATCTTTCACCTCTTGGAAGGGTTGATAGAACTCGGCCATATGATCGGCGGCGGTGTTCTTCGTGCGATGTTCCGTCATGCGGATAAGCGAAAGGTCGATCTGCAGCGGAGTCGCTCCGATCAAACGCGCGAACTGGTTCTCGGTCTGAATCTTCTTGGGCATCAGGTTCAGCAACCCGATCCGCAAGGGCCGGATGTCCTGACGCATCGCCTGATCCTCGGCCATGACCATGACGCCCTCGTTGGTGAGAACGTCAAATGCAGGTAGGTCGGAGGGAATCTTGATTGGCATCAGGTGCAAGCCTTTGGAGTTTCAGTGTAGAGGCGGTAATTAAGCCCGGTTTGCCCGGGTCTCAAGGGTGCGTTCGATCAACTCATCGAAATCACCCGCGTCACGGACCTTGTGCATGTCATCGGCGGTGATGGTGACACCCCAATTGTCGGCCATGGCCTGATAGCGCGGCTGACGGTGCGCCAGCGCCCGTGCATAGGTCCAGCGGATAAAGGCATCCGGGTCGACTTCCTGAGCCGTGCAGTCGTGCTGGGCGAGGTATTCATCCCAGACCCTGGTCAGAAACTCGGGCTGGTAGGACATTGGCTTAGGAGCTTTGTCGAAACGGCGGACCAGTTCCGCCGTGTGATCCTCGTCGCCCTTTATCCAGATCATAAGGGTCTGCCGGGACAGCTCTGACAGGACGTGATCGGCGGGGTTATCGGGATCGACCCACTCACAAATCGAACCGCCGGTATCGCAGATGAAATGCGGATACTGGTACAGACGTTGGGCGCGGTCGATGAAGTATTCCGTGTCAAGCAGGGCGTGGATTTCCGCTTGCCGGAACTGCTCTTGCCGGCGACGGTATTCGGTCAGTTCCAATCCGCCCAATGCCGGATTGCCAGGCTTGCCCAAATAGGTCGCAACCGGCTTCAGGTTTTCAAACGAGATATTCGATCCGATATAGATCGAATCCGATAGCAGCAGATCCCGCAGGAACGGGACCTCCATCGCCTGAGCCTTGGCGTTGTCAATTATGTACTCGCCCATGTAGCGCGTACCGATGCGGTAATCGATCGAGTAATGGAACCAGTCACCGGAATCGCGCAGCACGTTCGACACGTAGGTCTTTCCCAGCCCTGACATGCCGAAGAACAGCACCTTTTTTCGCGCCGCATCGCGCCAGTCTTTTGCCGAGCTGTAGATCATCGTCCGCTGTCCCTTTTTCTGACCTAGCTAAATCGGGCAGGGGGCGGCGTCAATCGCGTGTGCGGGACCGGTTCAGGATCAACAGTCCCACTGCCAGCACTGCAAAGCCCAGAAACGCCTGAGCGGGCAGGGCTTCGTCTCGCAGCAGCGCGCCCAGAACGATGGCCACAGGCGGAATGACAAGCGTCACCAGCATCAGGTTTCCTGCGCCGGCCATCGCAAGGACACGGTAGTACAGCAGATACGCTCCGGCGGTCGCGATCAGGGCATAATAGGCAATTGCCGTCCAAGTGATCACCGGCAGGTTCAGAGTGGGGATGCCGTCGACGACGAGCGTAACCGGCAATATCAGCAGGGTTGACCCGGTCAGCATCCCGGCGGCCGCGACGATGGGCGACAGGCCGGACAGTTTGCTTCGCGCCCAGGCGCTGGCAAAGGCGTAGGATACGGTACCCGCGACAATCGCCAATTGCGCAGCGCTTTGAAGGTCGAACGTGGCAAAGTTCCGCAGGCCAATTGCAATAGCAACACCCAGAAAGCCCAGCCCGACACCCATTCCGCGCGCCAGGGTCAGGCGCTCATCCTTGAAAAACATCGCGGCGATCAGGACGCCGAACACTGCTGTCGCTGCATTCAGGATCGAGGTCAGACCCGTCTCGATGTAAAGCTGCCCCCACGCCATGAGCGAAAACGGGATCGCATTGTTCAGCAGGCCCATAATCAGGAACGCACCCCAGATGTGCGGACTTGTCGGGACCTTCAGTTTCCTGATCCAGACAACGATCCACAATGCAAGCATCGCCCAGAAGACTCGATGCAAGACCGAGGTCATTACCGGGATCGTGTCCAGCGCGATTCGGATAGAGATAAACGAGGCACCCCAGATCAGGCCCAGAAGTAACAGTTCGGCCCAAGCTCTTGGGGACAGGTGTTTTTGTGGTTCCATGCCCCGTTCTCACATTCCCCAAGCGATTGATCGACCCGAAACTTGCGCAATCAAAAAACCCCGCCGATTTGGCGGGGTTTCAATGTCTTCACTCGTGTGCGGATCAGTTCAGCGAATATGTCAGCTGCAGACCCACGCTCCACGCCGAGTTACCCGAGAACTGGCCGCCCGTGGTTGTAGTCGCGTCGCCGATATCGGTGTAGCGAATGCCGCCCGAAATCTGCGCCTGCTCAAAGGTGTAGGTACCACCTACGCCAAGGCTCCAGAACCCGTCGGTCGGGCCAAGGTTTGAAACCGGCTCATTCGAGGATGTTTCATAACCGGCAGAGATCGCGCCTGAAAACTCCTCGGTGAACTTGTAGCCCAAACCCAGAGTGTAGGTGAACGTGTCCGTTGAATAGTCAACAAGGTTCTGTCTTGCGGCAGCGGTGTAGACCGGCGGAGCCAGTACTGTCTGCGGCCAGTCGACCCAGCGGATCGAACCGAACAACAGAGTTTTGGGTGCCACACCGGTCTGGAAGTCCAGGTTGACCGACTGGGGCGTCACAACTTCGGTTTCGGTTTCCGCGGTCACAAGCGCGGCCGGAATGGGCGGCACACGGTTGATAGATTCCGTCGAGTCGAAATCGTGCGTGATTTTTGAGTTGTAGGTCAGTGCCACGCGCGCTGCGATGTCGGGGCGTTCCCAGGCGACACCTACGACGTATCCGAAGTCGATTTCCGAGCCCGACTCAAACTCATAACCTGCCACGACCGGCACCGCGACGTTCGCCTTGGCCCGCTGTGCACGGATACCACCGATCGCGCTAAATCCGCCATCGAACTTATAGCGAAGCAGGGCCGTAATCGCGTCTACATCTGCCTTGGCGCGCAGAACATCGGTGCGGCCACCGGCCGGGGCCGTGGGATTGCGCGACAGCGGATAGTTCGACGGATACTCGACATTGGCACCATATGGTTCGTCATAGATAAGTGCGAAGTCCAGCTGATCGGTAAACGAATGCTTGTATGCCAGATGTGGGGTCCAGAAGCTTTTGGCGATGTTTCCGGAGTCGACACCGTTCTGCTGACCGCTCACGTCAGGGTTTGCGTACCCTAAACGGAACTGCACGACAGAACCTTCCTCAAACAAAATGTTGACGCCCTGGCCGCTGCGGTCCAGACCGCCCGCGTAAGCACCCGTTGCGCCAACGCAAACCGCGCACGCCTGTAATAGCGCTTTCTTCATTATTTCCTCCCTCTGATGCCTGAAGGTCAGTGCCTGTAAAAATGTGGTGCAGACTGACCTGCATTGTGGTGCTCGATACTTTCTTAAGGTTTACTTTATCGTCAACACGTGACCGTGCGTTACTTGTGTTGAGTGTCCTGCGAGAGTGTTGCCAAACTGTTACGATTCTCTGCCTGAACGTTCAGGAAGATGCCGGAAAAGATCACCGCGGCCCCCAATAAGGTCCAGTGATCCAGCGGTTCATGGTAAAGAACCATGCCGACCACCGCGATTGTCGGCAGGCGGGCAAAGTCAAAGGGCACCACGACGGTCGCCGGAGCAATCGCGAGCGCGTTGGTGATGCAGTAATGCGCCAGAAGCCCGGCCAGACCGACCAGCAACAGAAACGGAGCCGTACTTGCCGAGGGTAGGGTGATCTGGCCGTCGATCCCTGCCGCGATCAGTCCCAACCCGGCTTGCATGACCGTCAGCCAGAACATGATGCAGCCGATGCTTGCAAAACGCGTCAGGGACTTTGTTGAAATCGTTGTTAAAGCGAAAAAAACGGCGGACAGCGCGGCTGTAAGCACACCGGCGCTCAGCGGCACCGCTCCGGGACGGGCAACAAGCAAAATACCAGCAAATCCAATAAGCGCGGACATGACTCGCACTGTTGTAAGGCGTTCTTTCAACAACAGTGGGGAAAGCAGGATCACCCAGATCGGTTGGGTGAATTCAAGCGCAAAAACCTGCGCAAGCGGGATGACACTGACGGCATAGAACCAGAGGTTCTGTCCGGTGAAATGCAGGACGTTCCGAACCCCGTGCAGGCTTAGACGTTCGGTCGAAACCTGATACCATTTCCGTGTTGCGGTCAGGACCACAGCGACCACGAAAATCCCCACGAGGCTGCGGTAGAACATGATTTCGAACGTGTCGTGCGTCACACTCAGCTCGCGTCCAGCGACGGCCATAGAAGAAAACGAGGCAATTGCTCCGGTCATCCAAAGCGCGGCCTTACCAATCTGTGGTTTGGCAGTGTCCATCCCTATCCCTGCGAACTCCCTTCGATATCGGTTTGATAGATATAGAATTTTGGACAGGGTGAAATAAAAAAAGCCGGGCTGTGCCCGGCTTTCCGATCATTCCCACTCGATGGTTCCGGGTGGTTTGGATGTGATGTCATAGGTGCATCTGTTGATGCCCTTGACCTCGTTGATGATCCGCGTCGCTGTTTCCCCAAGGAATTCGTGGCTGAACGGGTAATAGTCGGCGGTCATGCCATCAACGGATGTTACGGCACGTAACGCGCAGGCATAGTCATATGTACGCCCGTCGCCCATGACGCCCACGGTGCGCACCGGCAGAATGGCAACGAAGGCTTGCCAAATGTCATCGTACAAACCGTGCTTGCGGATCTGATCGATGTAGACCGCATCTGCTTCGCGCAGGATGTCCAACTTTTCGCGTGTGATCTCACCGGGGCAGCGAATCGCCAGACCGGGTCCGGGGAAGGGGTGACGCCCGATGAAGCTTTGGGGCAGGCCCAACTCGCGACCCAGCGCGCGAACCTCGTCCTTGAACAGCTCACGCAACGGTTCGACCAGTTTCAGGCCCATCTTTTCAGGCAGGCCACCGACATTATGGTGCGACTTGATCGTGACCGAGGGGCCGCCAGAGAAAGACACTGATTCAATGACGTCCGGATACAGCGTGCCTTGCGCCAGGAATTCGGCTCCGTCGATGGTGTCGGCATGTTTCTGGAACACATCGATGAACAGCTTACCGATGATTTTGCGTTTGGTTTCCGGATCGCTCTGACCTTCCAGTTCGCCCAGAAACAATTCGCTCTCATCCGCATGGATCAGCTGGATGTTGTAGTTGTCGCGGAACATGCCGACGACTTCCTCGGCCTCGTTCTTGCGCAGTAGCCCGTGGTCCACAAACACACAGGTCAGCTGATCGCCGATCGCTTCGTGGATCAGGATCGCCGCGACCGAACTGTCTACGCCGCCGGACAGGCCGCAAATGACTTTCTTGTCACCAACCTGCTCGCGAATCTTACGGATCATCTCGTCGCGGTAGGCCCCCATGGTCCAGTCACCCTGGAAACCGGCCAGCTTTATGAAATTCTCGTACAGTTTTGCACCCTTGGGGGTGTGGTGCACCTCGGGGTGGAACTGAACCGCATAGAAGTGGCGCTTGCTGTCGGCCGTGATTGCGAAGGGCGCGTTGGGCGAGGTGCCATAGACATCAAATCCGGGTGCGATTTCACTGACATGGTCACCGTGGCTCATCCAGACCTGCTCGTCACCATCCGTGAACCAGCCATCCAGAATGTCGAGCTTTTCTTTCGGAGTGACATAGGCGCGGCCGAACTCTGCCGTGCCATGCCCGCTTTCGACCTTGCCGCCCAACTGGTGCATCATCACCTGCTGGCCATAGCAGATCCCCAGGATCGGAACGCCATAGTCAAAAATCTCTTGCGGAGCGCGAGGCGATCCCTCACGCGTCACGCTGTCCGGGCCACCCGAGAATATCACGGCTTTGGGGGCCATTTCGCGCACGAAGTCCATCGTGACATTTTGGTAGGGGTGGATTTCGCAATAGACATTCAGCTCTCGCAGGCGGCGGGCAATAAGCTGCGTAACCTGGCTGCCGAAGTCGATGATCAGAAGGCGGTCATGAGATGTCTGGGTCATGGTTGGCTATTAGGTGCCAAGCCTTGCATGTGCAAGCGCAATGACGTCATTTGTGCAATTGTGCTTCAGGATTATACGGAAAGGGGGTCAGATGTCTCAAATCATGTTGCGCCAGGCACTCCCCACTGATGCAGGCGCTGCTAAGGACTGCATCGCTTCGGCCTATGCGGATGCTATGCGGGACATTCCCGATCTGCCCGACGTGACCGAAGGCGTCGGCGATGACATAGCAGCGCATCAGGCATGGGTTGCGGAAACAGGTGAGGAAATTGTTGGCTTTATCGTTTTCGACCGTGTCGATGATGTGGTGATGATCTTCAATCTAGCGGTTTCGCCAAAGGCACAGGGCGCAGGACTTGCGCGAAAGCTGATTGCCAGGGCCGAGCAGGCGGCCTGTGCGGCGGGTGTCCTCCGTCTCAAACTGCGAACGCATCGGTTAATGCAGAGTACAGTTTCCATGTATCTCCATTTGGGATGGAGCCAGGCAGAGGTTAAGGACAACGGAATCGTCATGGAAAAGCAACTTGCCTGAGCGGCTGAGCCGCCTGACGGTTCTGTTTCAAACGGATGTCGCTTTTCCCCCTATAGCGCCGTAAACCAGATGCTTTGCGTTTGAGGCTTCCTATAACAATTTGACCAAACCAACCAATTGACGGGATCTTCTCATGGCAGAGGCAAACACCCGGCGCAGGGCAAGAGGTGGCGGTGGCGCCGCCCGCCGGGCCGAACGCACCGCAGTTCGCATCGAAACTGCAAAATACATCGAACGGAATATTCCGAACTTCGAGATTCTTAACGAAGAAGCGTTGGAAATCATCGAGACCAACGCGGAAACCATTCTGGCCGAAGTCGGCGTTAACTTTGTCGACAACCCGGAGGCGTTGAAGCGCTGGAAAGATGCCGGTGCTGATGTTGATGGTGAACGCGTCCGTATTCCGCGCGGTCTGGCCCGCGAGCTGATCAAAACAGCACCCAGCGAGTTCACGCAGCACGCACGCAACCCCGAAAAATCGGTGGTGATTGGTGGCCGTAACCTGGTCCTGGCCCCGGTGTACGGACCTCCGTTCGTGCGGGATGCACAAGGTGGCCGTCGCTATGCGACCATGGACGATTTCAACAAGTTCGTGAAACTGGCGTATATGTCCAAGTGGTTGCACCACTCGGGCGGTACGGTGTGCGAGCCGACGGACGTTCCGGTGAACAAGCGTCACCTGGACATGCTGATGGCGCACATGACCCTGTCGGACAAGCCGTTCATGGGCTCGGTTACCGATCCCAGCCGCGCGCAGGATTCGGTTGAGATGTGCGAGATTCTGTTCGGCAAAGAGTTCGTACAGGAAAACACGGTCATGACCTCGCTGACCAACATCAACTCGCCGATGACATTCGACGATGTGATGATGGGGTCGTTGGAAGTTTATGCAAAAAACAACCAAGCTTGCATTATCTCGCCCTTTATTGTTGGCGGTGCGATGGCCCCGGTTTCGGTTGCCGGTACGCTGACGCAGGTTCTGGCCGAAGTTCTGGCCGGTGTGGCCTACAGCCAGATCATCCGTCCGGGTGCACCTGCCATCTTTGGCGCCTTCGTGTCGTCGATCGACATGAACTCCGGCGCGCCGACCTTTGGTACGCCCGAGGCTTCTATGGTCACATATGGCGCAGGTCAGCTGGCACGGCGTCTGAACCTGCCGTACCGCTCGGCCGGGTCGTTCTGCGGATCGAAACTACCTGATGCTCAGGCGGCGTACGAAACTGCAAACTCGCTGAATATGGGTCTGATGTCGGGCGTGAACTTCATGCTGCACTCCTGCGGCTGGCTGGAAGGCGGTCTGGTTGCCGACTTTGAAAAGTTCGTCATGGATGCCGATCAGTTGGGTGTGCTGCACGGTCTGGCCAAAGGCGTGGCCTACGATGAAAACGCACAGGCGATGGATGCAATCCGTGAAGTTGGCCCCGGCGGCCACTACCTGGGTTGCGCCCATACGCAGGCCAACTTCAAAGAGGCGTTCTGGAAGACCGAGGTTCTGGATTATAAACCGTACGAGACCTGGGAAGACGAAGGCGGTCGTGACACTCGACAGTTGGCCACAGCGCGGGTCGAGCATCTGCTGGCCAACTACCAGCAACCGCAACTCGACCCCGAACTCAATGCCGCGCTGAATGAATACGTGGCGGAAAAGAAAGCATCCATGCCGGATGCTTTCACCTGATCATTGATATTGCGAGGCGCGGCTGGCTTTGAACAGTTGCGCCTCGCCCAATAGCGCAATCAGCAAGTCCAGATGGCGGACCAGTGAATAGGCGGCATCCTCAGCCAGCCTTTGCGCGTTAACCTCTCGTTCCATTTCCACCAATCGCACCAGCGCGGCCCCGGTACCGGGGAGCGATCCGTATCCCAGAATGCGTTGTAGGTGCCGGTCCCGATCATAGTCCTGCGCTCCGAACTTTGCGGCCCGTGCCAGCAGGCGTGGGCGGCGGAGCGTTGTAATCATGGTCATCAGGTCCTGCATTTCGGTGTTCCCTTGGTTGAACAGAATTTATCTGTTTGTCACACAACCTAAACGGGTGTTGCCTTGATTGGGCTCTCGCCGAACTCTGACTTCATGAGTGTTTATGATTTTGAATCAAATCTGGTGCTTGCCTCTTTTGGTTAACGAACGAGTAACGAAAGCGACTCTAGTTAGGATTGGTTAACAAATTCACCGGGGGCGATTGGAACAGATTGTTTTGTCGACGAGGGCAAGAAACTATGGAAGATAACATGGCTTTCACCATTCCGGCTTGGGTACCTGAAGGGGCGCAGCGATACCTGGCTCATACCGAAACCGGTCAATCGATCCGCGATATTGCGCGATCTGCGGGGTGCCATGCGTCAACCATACTCCGACAAATTCGCCGTATCGAAATGCGCCGCGACGATCCTTTGGTTGACGCCGCGTTGCAATCGCTTGCGGAAACCCACTTTTCAGAAGCAGATGACCGAGCAGGCTTTGAAACACTGGGGGCATCCCATGAGGACGTAGCGGCGGCAAAAGACGAAGAGTTCAATCGCGAGGCACTTCGGGTTTTGCGCAGGTTATGCGAAACGGGTGCTGTCCTTGCCGTGGCTGAAGAGATGGACAAAGCCGTGGTTGTCCGGGACTCTGGTGACAGCGGTGCAACCAGAACAGCCGTTGTCGACTGCAAAATCGCCCAGGCCCTGGCGCTGAAGGATTGGATCTCTTGCGACAATCCGGGGCGCATCTCGCGCTATCGGATTTCGTCATCGGGCCGCGCAGCGTTGAGCCAGTTGATTGCTGAGGCGGAGAACAAGGCACGGGCGAGAAACGAATTCGGCATGGCCGAGGCGCAAGCGCCGTTTCAGTCGCAAATAGGTCAAGGCAAAGCGGTGCCGTTGAGCCGTTCCAAACGCATTCGCTACAGTGCCGCCGAAAGCCCTCTGATCGCGCTGGCGCGCAGACGGGACCGGGATGGCAAATCCTTTCTGGATGAAACCCTCGTCAGCGCAGGTGAACGTTTGCGAGAGGATTTTGAACTGGCTCAGATCGGACCGCAGGTTGCCCAAAATTGGGATCACTTTCTAACAGCTGGAGGGCGGGGAAGTTTCGGCAATGGTGCCAGTGCCGGACAAGGATCGTCAGATGCGCGCGCACGGGTCGAACGAGCCTTGTCAGATCTTGGGCCGGGACTGAGCGACGTGGCGCTGCGGTGTTGTTGCTATCTGGAAGGGCTGGAAATGGCCGAAAAACGGATGGGCTGGTCGGCGCGGTCCGGGAAGATCGTACTTCGTATCGCTCTGCAACGTCTAAAGCGCCATTATGAAGATCAGGCAGAGAAAACACGGCTGATCGGTTAGAGCCGCCATAATTCACGGTTGAGGTTTCGAGGGGTAGTGATAGGAATTGCCTATGAACTACACCCTCAGACAGCTTCAATATTTTAGCGCGGTGGCAGATCAGCGCAATTTTGGCCGGGCGGCGCAGGTCTGTCATGTTTCACAACCCGCATTGTCGGTTCAGATCAAGGCGCTGGAGGAAACTCTGGGTGGGCCGCTGTTCGAACGTCAAGCACGCGACATTCTACTGACGCCGCTGGGTCGGGACGTGCTGGACTATGCGCGTCAGGTGTTGGGCGCAGCGGATAGGCTGGATCAATTCGCAAAGGATCACTCAGGCGGACACAGGTCGTTGTCGATCGGAATCATTCCGACCATCGCCCCTTATCTGTTGTCCGGCGTCCTCGCTGGCCTGCGGACGGCGGATGTCTCGCTGCGCGTACAAATTCGCGAAGCGAGAACCGAGCGGTTGCTAACGATGCTGCGTGCGGGCGAGATTGACGCGGCTGTTATGGCGCTGCCTGCGGGCGGGAGCGAGCTGTTTGAGCTCCCTCTGTTTGAGGATCGCTTTTTACTGGCCGGCAGTGCAGGGCGGATTCAAACCGTGTCGACCGATCCTGACGCTTTGCGACCGATTGATTTGCAGACCGCGCAATTGATGTTGCTGGATGACGGGCATTGTTTGACGGATCAGGCGCTTGAGGTCTGCGGTCAGGACAGAAACAGCGGTTTGATCAATATGGGCGCGTCCTCGTTGGCAACATTGTCCCGATTGGTTGCTGACGGGTTTGGTCTGACGCTGATGCCCGAACTTGCGGCGAGATCGGAAACCGAAGCCGTGCCGGGACTTAAACTCATGCGTTTTAGAGCGCCGCAGCCCTCACGTACTGTCGGCTTGGTTCGCCGTGTGTCGACCGGCCGCGAAGACTGGTTTGACAGTCTGGCCGATGTCATCCGGCGCGTTGGTGAGCACATCGTCAGCGAGACGCGGCAATAAAATAGGGCCCGCCAATGGCGGGCCCTGAATGTCTCAGCGATAAAGAACTCAGGCCAGTGCCGGCTCTTTCGCTTCGTCCAGATGCTTCATCAGGTTTTCCGGGGACGACACGCCGTATGGGTCTTCGGGGCAGTTGTCCATCAGACCGGGCTCTTCGAACCACGCCTCAACCACACCGTCGTTCACGATGGCCGCATAGCGCCACGAGCGCATGCCGAAGCCCAGGTTATCCTTGTCGACCAGCATGCCCATCTTGCGGGTGAACTCGCCCGAGCCGTCAGGGATGACCTTGACGTTTTTCAGACTCTGATCCTGTGCCCATTTGTTCATGACAAAGCTGTCGTTCACAGACATGCAGTAGATCTCGTCTACACCTTTTGCGGTGAAATCGGCATAGCCGTTTTCAAAACCGGGCAGTTGGTAGGTCGAGCATGTGGGCGTGAATGCACCGGGCAGCGAAAACAGGATGACGCGCTTGCCTGCGAAGTAATCCGCAGTGGTCTTGTCTTCCCAACGGAATGGGTTGGGTCCTTCGACAGCTTCGTCGCGGACGCGGGTGTGGAAGGTAACGGAAGGCAGTTTTGCGCCAGTTTTCATCTACGGGCTCCTGTGATTCACATTAGAATTGGGGGTGATTTAAAACAGTTCTAAACTGTCTTCAATGACGGAAATGCCGCAATTGCAATATGGTCTCAAGTGGCAGGGATTTAAGCAATAAGCCGAATGAAGCCGTTAAAAGTATGGCGAAATTCTGCGAGCGCAAATCGGCGTTGCATGGCGGGTATACCCGGGTGGCATAGTACACGCGGGCATACTATGTTAGGGCAAAGCAAATTGACCCAAAGTCAGGAAAGCCAGCCGTGCGTGATCTGAAGATCCCCGAACAACGTCATCCCGAAAAAGCGCATCGCCCGGACAATGCGCAGCCCAAAAAGCCAAAGTGGATTCGCGTCAAGGCACCCGGCGGTAAGGGCTATGCCGACACGCACAAGATCATGCGCGAGAACAACCTGGTCACGGTTTGTGAAGAGGCCGGGTGTCCGAACGTTGGCGAGTGCTGGAGCCAGGGCCACGCTACCATGATGATCATGGGAGAAATCTGTACGCGCGGCTGTACCTTTTGCAATATCGCGACTGGCCGTCCAGATGATCTGGATGTTTTTGAACCGGGTCGTGTGGCCCACGCGGTCGAAAAGCTGGGTCTGAACCACGTGGTGATCACGTCGGTTGACCGCGATGACCTGAAAGACGGTGGTGCCGATCATTTCGCGCAGACGATTCGGGCCGTCCGACACCGGTCACCCAAAACAACGATCGAAATTTTGACGCCGGATTTCCTGAAATGTGATCCTTCGGTGCTTGAGACCGTCGTCGAGGCCAAGCCGGACGTGTTCAACCACAATCTGGAAACGGTTCCGGGCCTTTATTTGGAGGTTCGTCCGGGTGCCCGTTATTTCCACTCACTGCGTTTGCTGCAACGGGTCAAGGAATTGGACCCATCGATCTTTACCAAGTCGGGAATCATGGTCGGTCTGGGCGAAAATGAACAAGAGGTCCGGCAGGTCATGGATGACATGCGCGCTGCCGACATCGATTTCCTGACCATCGGTCAGTATCTGCAGCCCACACCCAAGCACCACGGCGTGGACCGGTTTGTGACACCGGAAGAGTTTGCCTCGTATGAAAAAGCTGCGTTCGGCAAAGGCTTCCTGATGGTATCGGCTACGCCTCTGACCCGGTCGTCTTACCACGCGGGCGACGACTTTGCCCGATTGCGCGAAGCGCGCCAGAAAAAACTGGAGCAGGGGTGACGCCTGAAACGCTTGCACGGCTGACGCGCCTGCGCCACGACCTGCATCAATATCCCGAAATCTCCGGGCAGGAGCGTGAGACCGCTGCCCGAGTGTCAGAAGTGTTGCACGGGTACGGTGCGGACCAGGTCCTAACCGGGCTGGGCGGTCATGGCGTAGCGGCCATTTTTGACAGCGGGCAGGCCGGGCCGACGGTCGGTGTGCGTTGTGAATTGGACGGGCTGCCGATTCAGGAACTCAGCACCCAGCCTTATGTGTCGAAGGTTGCGGGCAAAGGGCACCTGTGCGGTCATGACGGCCACATGACGATGGTCCTTGGCGTGGCCGAGGAGCTGTCGCGTCAGCGCCCCGCCAAAGGCCGGGTGGTTCTGATTTTTCAACCGGCCGAAGAAACCGGGCAGGGTGCGGTGGCCTATCGGGCGGATTCACAATTCGCGCAAATCGCGCCGGATTACGTATTTTCGTTGCACAATCTGCCGGGATTGGCGCTGGGGGAAGTTGAGCTGTGCCAAGGCCCTGCAAATTGTGCCTCTCGCGGGATGAAGGTTGTTCTGACTGGTAAGACATCTCACGCGGCAGCACCACAAGACGGTGTGTCCCCGGTCGGGGCGTTGTCGGAACTGATGCCTAAGCTGGCTAGGCTGGGTACAGGTGGCGCGCTGGATTCTGAATTTGCGCTGACAACCGTCACGCATGCCAGTTTAGGCGAGCCGACGTTTGGTGTCGCACCGGGGCGGGCCGAGCTTTGGGTGACTTTGCGCACTGTTTCTGATGCGCGGATGACAAGCCTGATGGCCGAAGCCGAAACATTGGGGAGGCAAACCGCATCTGCCAACGGTCTGGGTGTCGAGATCACTTATGACGATGTCTTCGAAGCCTGCGTCAATCATAGTGAGGCGGTTGCCACACTCGAAATGGCCTGTGCCGAACATGGTGTTCCCTGCAAGTTAACGCACTCGCCGCAAAAGTTCTCAGAGGATTTCGGGCAATTCGGCAAGGGCGCGAATACGGCCATGTTCTGGCTGGGAGCCGGAGTAGATCATCCGCAGTTACACAACCCCGACTATGACTTCCCGGACGCACTGATACCCGTCGGAACCGGGATTTTCCTGTCTGCCATTGCGCGAGTTCTGAACGACACTAAGGCCTGAACCGGGTCCACTCCCCTTTGGCCCATTCCGGCCACCAACCCATGTATTCGATCCCGCCAATCACAAGGCACAGGATAATGATGCCGAACACCAGCTTAACCCGCTTTTCTGATGGCGGATTGCGGGCCCATTGGGACATGCGCAGCAGGTGGCGAGGGTTCATGTGGTCCTCGATCAGTCTTCGACAAATCGAACCTTGCCGATAAACGGTAGGTTCCGGTTGCGCTGAGCATAGTCGATCCCGTAACCCACAACAAATTCGTCCGGAATTTCAAAGCCGACCCAATCCGACCGGAAATCGACCTCGCGCCGGCTGGGCTTGTCTAACAGGGCAATGGATTTCAGGCGGCTTGGCTTACGGCTACTCAGCAACTTGGTGACGTGGTTAAGCGTGTGGCCCGTGTCGACGATATCCTCGACCACCAGAACATCACGTCCTTCAATTGCGCCGCGCAAATCTTTTAGAATGCGGACTTCCCGGCTGCTTTCCATCGAATCGCCATAGGAAGACGCCTCAAGAAAATCCACTTCGATCGGCAGGTCCAGCTCGCGCACCAGGTCGGCGATGAAGACGAAGCTGCCGCGCAGCAGACCAACGACGACCAGCTTGTCCGTATCTCCGAACTCTGCGGTAATTTCACGACATAACTCTTCGATCCGTGCGGCGATGGCCTTGGCCGAGATCATCTCATCTATCACATATGCGCGGTCGCTCATCGCTGCCCCCTTGATCTTTGGCGCGCAACATACGACATGACGCGCCATTGTCACCTTAAAATGCCCGGAAGCTATGCCTACACATTCGGAAACACGTCACCTTCCTTACACTGCGCAGCAGATGTATGAGCTGGTCGCCGATGTGGCCAAATATCCCGAGTTTCTGCCTTGGTGCGCAGCAGCCCGTATTCGTCGCACTTATGCGGCTGGCGAGGCGCAGGTGCTTGAGGCGGATCTGGTGATCTCGTTCAAGGTGTTCCGCGAACGCTTCGGCAGCCGGGTGACTTTGTATGCCGATCAGAAAAAGATCGACACCGAATATCTGGACGGACCATTCAAATACATGAAATCCGACTGGCAGTTCGAAGATGCGCCAGACGGTGGCTGCAACATTTCCTTCCACGTGGATTTCGAATTCAAGAACGCCATCCTCCAGGGCATCATCGGTGTGGTGTTCAACGAAGCCATGCACCGGATCGTTCAGGCGTTCGAAAACCGTGCCACGGATTTGTACAGCTAAGTCTTTACCCCGTATTATCGGGCGTTAGACTGCGCCTATGACTGATTTCACTGCATCGCTTGCGGCCTTTGCAGCCGCCCCGGTAACGACGAATCTGCAGACGCGGGTCGTCACGTCGCTTTCTGTTCTGGACTGGGTTGCCGTTGGCCGGGCTGGCGTTGACGAGCCGGTTTCCCGCACTCTGCGTGAACTGGTGCTGGGCGAGGGCGGCGCTGAACAGGCCCAACTGTTTGGCGGTGGTGCAGCGCCTTTGCGCGGCGCGGCGCTGGTGAACGGAACCGTGTCGCATGCGCTGGATTATGACGACACGCATTTCGCGCATATCGGCCACCCGTCGGTTGCCGTTCTTCCGGCAGCACTTGCCGCCAGTGAGTGGGACGATCGTATTCTGGTCGATTTTCTTGAGGCGGCGCTGGTCGGTATGGAAACGTCCATCCGCATCGGGCTCTGGCTGGGGCGCGATCACTACCAGGCGGGATTTCATCAGACGGCCACCGCGGGAGCATTCGGTGCTGCAGTCGCGGCCGGGAGAATTCTGGGATTTGATGCCAGCAGGATGCATAAGGTTCTGGGGCTCACGGCGACCCGTTCCGCCGGGCTCAAGGCGCAGTTCGGCACGATGGGCAAACCTTACAACGCGGGCTTGGCCTCGTCGGCGGGTGTTGAAGCCGCTTTGTTGATAGCGGCCGGGTTTGATCCGAATCCCGGGGCGCTTGAAGGGCCTTTTGGGTTCGGCGCGACTCACAAGGGGCAGTCCGACATTGCCGCTTCGCTGCAAGGCTTGGGCGAAGAATGGTTGTTCGAGAGCGTCAGTCACAAGTTCCATGGCTGTTGCCATGGATTGCACGCGGCGCTTGAGGCCGCGCGGGATCTGGATATCGCGGAACCAGAAGTGGCCGAGATCAAGATCAAGACCCACCCAAGGTGGATGACCGTCTGCAACCAGATGTCGCCAACAACCGGATTGGGTGCCAAGTTTTCCTACCGGACGGTTATTGCGATGCAGGCGTTGGGGTATGACACGGCGTTGCCTGATAGCTACTCGGAAAAGACCTGTGCCGATCCGCGTCTGATTTCTTTACGGGATCGTGTCACAGTTGAAGCGGATGACACATTATCCGAAACGCAGGCGCACTTGACACTTCTGCGCCGCGACGGCGCAAGGCGTGAGGCAATGCACGACCTTCTGGCCCCAATGACACTTTCCGACCGCGAAGACCGGGTGCGTGGCAAAGCCAACAAGCTGATCGGAGCGGAAGATGCGGACGCGATCTGGTCGATGCTTCGCACCGGTGGCCGCGCCCGCGATTTGGCTGCGTTACTGGCGGGTTAGACCACGCGCCAGTGTAGCGGGAAACCCGGATCGAAAACGGTCACTGGCCCGTCGCCAGATTCGATCTTATCCGGATATACAACCGGATCGCCTTTGGTCAGGGTGATGGTGCCTTCATTCACCGGCAGACGATAGAATGCTGGCCCATTCAGCGAAACAAACCCTTCCAGCTTGTCCAAAGCAGCCTCGCGGTCGAACATCTCTGCCACCAGTGACATCGTGTTGGTCGCGGTGAAACACCCGGCGCACCCACAGGCCATTTCCTTGTTCGCGTTGGTATGCGGGGCACTGTCTGTGCCCAGGAAAAAGCGCGCATCGCCCGAGGTTGCCGCGGCCAGCAGGGCCAAACGGTGCTCTTCGCGCTTGGCAACCGGCAGACAGTAGTAGTGCGGCTTGATACCACCCACGAGGATGTGGTTCCGGTTGATGATCAGGTGATGCGCGGTGATCGTTGCACCCAGATCGGTTTCGTTGGATTTGACGTAGTCGGCGCCGTTTGCGGTCGTGATGTGCTCCATCACCACGCGCAGGCCCGGTGTCGCCTTGCGGATCGGGTCCAGAACCCGGTCGATGAACACGGCTTCGCGGTCGAAGATGTCGATCTCGGCGTCGGTCACTTCACCATGCACACACATTGGCAGGCCGATCTCGGCCATCTTTTCCAGCACCGGGCGAACCTTATCGAAATCACGAACGCCAGAGGCGGAGTTTGTCGTTGCTCCGGCGGGATAGAGTTTCACCGCTTTGACCAGACCGCTGGCGTGCGCTGCCGCGACATCTTCGGCGTCGGTATCTTCGGTCAGATACAGCGTCATCAGCGGCTCGAAGGTCATGTCGTCAGGCAGGGCGGCCATGATGCGGTCGCGATAGGCAGCGGCCTGATCTCCGCGCACGACAGGCGGAACGAGGTTCGGCATGATGATCGCGCGGCCAAAGTGGCGCGCGGTTTCGGGTAGGACGGCCTGCAGCATGGCGCCATCACGCAGGTGCAGATGCCAGTCGTCGGGGCGGCGGATCGTGAGGGTATCGGTCATGGCCTTCCGCTAGCACAGTGGGCTCGGCGGTGAAAGGCCTTCAATCCGGTCGCAGCCCTTGTCAACTTGTCCGATCGTCGTAAGTCCCGGAAAGACCACGGTCTTGACGCGCGCGGGTCGTCGTGACCTGTTGTGGCAAGGGAGAGATCAGAACATGACACAGCCAGATTCCATCGACGCGGTCCAATCCATGCTTGGCGGGCAGGGCTATGTTTGCGGGCGGGCGCTGGCCACTGTGGTGTTTCTGTCGCTGAAACTGGGCCGGCCTTTGTTTCTGGAAGGCGAGGCAGGAGTGGGCAAGACCGAGATCGCCAAGGCTCTCGCTGCCGGCCTGAACCGGCGCTTGATCCGGTTGCAGTGTTACGAGGGTCTCGACGCTTCGTCGGCAGTTTACGAATGGAACTTTCCGGCCCAGATGGTTGCGATCCGGACTGCCGAGGCCTCGGGTGGGGCGGATCGTGGTTCGCTGCAATCTGAACTGTTTTCTGACGAATATCTGATCGAACGCCCTTTGCTGCAGGCAATGCGCCCGGACGAAAACGGCGCGCCGGTTCTGCTGATCGACGAACTTGATCGCACAGATGAACCGTTTGAAGCGTTCCTGCTTGAGGCGCTCAGCGATTTTCAGGTGACGATCCCCGAGTTGGGGACAGTCAAAGCACCGGAACCACCCATCGTGATCGTCACCTCGAACCGTACACGTGAGGTGCACGATGCGTTGAAACGGCGTTGCCTGTACCATTGGGTCGACTATCCCGATTTCGACCGCGAGATCGAAATCCTGCACGCCCGCGCGCCCGACGCCGCCGAAGCGCTTAGCCGCGAGGTCGTTGCCTTTGTTCAGCAATTGCGAACCGAGGATCTGTTCAAAAAGCCCGGCGTGGCCGAAACCATAGACTGGGCCAAATGCTTGCTTGCGCTGGATGTGATCAACCTCAGTCCCGAGGTGATCGGGGACACTCTGGGTGCGATACTGAAATATCAGGACGACATCCAAAAACTGCAGGGGTCCGAGGCGAAACGCATATTGGATCAGGCCAAAGCTTCTCTGGAACCAGCCTGATGCCTGAGGAGCCCCTAACGATTCACATCGTTGGTTGGCCGGGTTCGGGAAAACGGACAATCGGTTTGGCGCTGGCCGATATGCTTGGGGGGCGCTTGATCGACAATCATCTGATGCTGAATCCAGCTAGCGCGTTGTTTGATCGATCGGATCCAAGACATGCTGCGCTTCGTCGCATCGTGAGAAGTTCGATCTATGACGCAGCAATGACGCTGGCTGCGAGCGTGCCGCTGATCTTCACCGATGCCCTTGAAGAGAGCCCGGCGGATCGTGCGCTGATTGCTCCAACTTTGGATTTCGCCCGTCGCCGAGGCGGGCGTATCCAGCCGTTTACGCTTCAGATAAGCGAGCAAGAAAATCTGCGGCGTCTCTGTGATCCCGAACGGCGTGGTCAGAGTAAGCTAATGGATCCTGATATCTTGAAAAAGTACCGACGTGATCTCTCTTTGCTTCGTCTTGAGGGTCAGATTGAAATACCGGTCGGCTCGCTGAGCCCAAAAGAAGCGGCGGGCGTCATTGTCCAGGCTTTGAAGAAGGGAGCAAAACGTGGCTGAACAACTCCCGATCGAGATCCCTGACAATCCCAAGCTGGCGCAGAACATCACCCATTTTGCACGGGCACTGCGGAAGGCCGGTTTGCCCATCGGGACGGGGCGAGTTGTCGATGCTATACGCGCCGTACAGGCTGCGGGGTTTACTGAGAAACGCGATTTCTACTGGACCCTGCACGCGTGTTTCGTGAACCGACCGGAGCATCGCACTGTGTTCGCGCAGGTCTTTCGCCTGTACTGGCGTGACCCCCGATATCTGGAGCATATGATGTCCATGATGCTGCCTGCTATTCGTGGCGTGCAGGAAGAACGCAAGGCGGATGCGGCTGAAAAACGCGCAGCCGAGGCGTTGCTGGACGGTGTTGAAAGCGATCTGCCTGAAGTGGCCGAGCAGGAGGAAGAGACCGAACTGGAGATTGACACCTCGCAGACCGTGTCTTCCGAAGAACGTCTGCGCAGTTTGGACTTTGAACAAATGAGCACCGCTGAAATCGCGCAGGCCAAGCGGATGTTGTCGCGGCTTACTCTGCCGGTCCAACCCATTGAATCCCGGCGCGGTCAGGCAAGCCATCTGGGGCACCGCATTGACCGGGCGCGAACCCTGCGCGCCGCGATGCGTCAGGGGGGGGAATTGCGTGACATCGCCAGACTCAAACCCAGACCCCGATGGCCCAATCTTGTTGTGCTCTGCGATATCTCGGGGTCGATGAGCCAGTACAGCCGGATTGTGCTGCACTTTCTCCACACGGTTTCGAATGCGAAAGGGGCCGGTTGGGCCAAGGTCCACGCATTTACCTTTGGCACGCGCCTGACCAATATCACCCGTCACCTGCAGCAACGCGATGTCGACGCTGCCTTGGCCGCAGCCGGTGCCGAGGCACAGGATTGGGAGGGCGGGACGCGGATCGGCGAATGCCTGCACGCGTTCAACCGCGACTGGTCGCGTCGTGTCATGGGGCAGGGCGCGGTGGCGTTGTTGATCTCGGACGGACTGGATCGCGGAGATCCCGAGGCACTGGGGAAAGAGATGGAGCGACTGCACCTGTCGGCGCGTCGCCTGATCTGGCTGAACCCGTTGCTGCGCTGGGATGGATTTGCGCCAAAGGCTCGGGGCGTCGCGACCATGCTGCCCCATGTGGACAGTTTCCGCGCAGGGCACTCGATTGCGTCGCTGGAAGATCTGGCCAACGTCATCTCGAAACCAGACGACGTGGGTGAGAAAGCGCGGCTGATGATCGCGCTTTCCCAGTGAGCGTCAGCTCAGTTGTTCTTCGTTGCACTTACGCGCCAATTCCATGGCCTTGTAGGTGCCGGTCAGGTCGACGGTGAAGGCGAACTCTTTCTCAGGGAACACGACCATGACCTTTTGCTTGGCAATGTCATCCGCGAACTGAGGGTCATCGGACAGTACATAGCCTCCGGAGTAGCCCTTGGTGATATTACCCTTCATGCCGGTCGCTTCGCCGACATAGATGTTGTCGCCCAGAAGGATCGCTACGGCTTCTTTCTCACCGCGTTTGATGTCAGTTTTCTCTTTCGTGAAAACGCCGACATACCCAACGCCGCGATCCTCGGTCAGACCCATCTGAACAACATTCTCCGCGTCATCAACGGCTTCGATCAGGCAGGTTTTTTTGTCCTGATCGACGAAGACTTTCCAGCCTTCAACTTCGCCATAGCGCAGGAACGTGTCGGCGGATGCAACAGTGGAAGTCAGCAGGCCAATTGCCATTCCGAGTGTAATAATGCGTTTCAACTCTTTGTCTCCGTTGTGAAAAATTTATATGCGCATACTGGAATGCAGCAGTCACGCGTGTAGGCTAGAATCTGGAACATGTGCAATCAATGATTTGCGCTGCGGCGGCATTTCTGGGCTTGTATACGCCGATACCGGATCAAAATGCTGGGGCGTGGCGCGATCAGCCCCTTATTCGCCTTTAGGCTTACTTTTCATTGCGCTAAACCTGCCTATGTTGGATCAGAACACGCCGGGAGGGTGCAATGGACAGATTCCACAACAGCCCAGAGACGGCCCTGAATTGGTACAGTGAGGGCAAACCGACGGCTCTTGCCACGGTCGTCGAGACATGGGGCAGCGCGCCGCGCCGTGTTGGCGCGCAGTTGGTAATTGCCGGGGACGGGCGGATCGAAGGGTCGGTGTCCGGCGGCTGTGTCGAAGGTGCGGTCATTGTCGAAGCGCTTGAGGCTATGGACGAGGGCGAGGCACGCCTGCTGGAGTTCGGTGTCAGCGACGAGGATGCGTTCGCCGTGGGTCTGGCCTGTGGCGGTACGATCCGTGTGCTTGTCGAACCCGTTGGATCGGTGCTGCCGGAACCCATGCTGCGAGATCTGGTCGAAGCTCGCGCCCGACGGGAACCCGTCGCTTATGAAGTGAACATTGAGACCGGTCAGCGGGCTTTGCGCCGCAATGCGTATCGTGATCGAATGCGTATGGACCGGTCCGGGTTCGAAGAGGACGGTCAGACTTTTGTTGCGGTCCATAACCCCCCGCTACGACTGATTATTGTTGGTGCGGTGCATATCGCTCAGGCGCTGGTGCCGATGGCGCGGATCGCCGGATATGATCCTGCCATCATCGACCCGCGCGATGCTTTTGCCTCGAACGCCCGTTTCCCGGGTGAAACCATCCTGACAGACTGGCCGGACGAAGCCGTCGCCAAGTTGGGCTTGGACTCACGAACTGCCGTCGTTCTGCTGACACACGATCCCAAACTGGATGATCCGGCCCTGGAATCTGCGCTTAAGGCCGGGGTGTTTTACATCGGTGCGTTGGGGTCCACGCGAACGCATGCCAAGCGCGTGGCACGTATGAAAGATGCCGGCTTTTCGGATGAGCAGATATCGCAGATTCATGGACCAATAGGTTTGGATATCGGTGCGGCCGACCCATCTGAGATCGCGGTCTCCATTCTTGCCCAAATGACAGCCGTGTTGCGGGGTAAGGTATGAAGTTCGGCCCCGTTCCCGTCGCCGATGTCACCGGCGCAATCCTGGCTCATTCCGTCAAGGTTCAGGATGTCAAGTTGCGCAAGGGCCTCGTTCTGACGGTCGAGCATCGCGATCAGCTTGTTGTCGCAGGGTACGACACTGTTACGGTTGCCCAGTTGGAGCCCGGGGATTGCCACGAAGACGAGGCGGCCGAAATGCTGGCGGCCGCGCTGGCACCTGACCCTCAAGCTGCTGGTTTACGGGTGACGCAACCGTTTACAGGCCGCGTAAATCTGTTGGCGGATGGGCCGGGTGTGGTCGTGCTGAATGTGGATGCGTTACGAGAATTCAACCGCGTCAATCCCATGATCACAGTCGCAACAGTGCCGCAATATCAGCAAATGGGCGCGGGCGGGATGGTCGCCACGATCAAGGTGATTTCCTACGCGGTTCCAAGGGATGATGTCCTGACCGCAACCAACCTTGCCCGATCGTCTGTAACTCTGGTGCGTCCGGTCCACAAAACCGCGGGGCTGATCGTCACGGATATACCGGGTGGCCCGCCCAACGAAAAAGGCATCGCCGCAATACGCGGTCGGGTCGAGGCATTGGGAATGGACCTGTGCGATGTGCGCATCGTTCCACACAAACCAGAGCCTCTGTCGAATGCGGTTTCGGATACGGACGGGGACATCGTGATGATCCTGACCGGTTCTGCGACGTCTGATGTGTTCGATGTCGCGCCTGAGGCCGTGCGGGCAGCTGGGGGGCAAGTGGACAGGTTCGGTATGCCGGTCGATCCCGGTAATCTGCTGTTTCTGGGCTC
Organism: Ruegeria sp. BF12; assembly: GCF_056538705.1. Classification (NCBI taxonomy): domain Bacteria; kingdom Pseudomonadati; phylum Pseudomonadota; class Alphaproteobacteria; order Rhodobacterales; family Roseobacteraceae; genus Ruegeria; species Ruegeria sp. BF12. The sequence goes on from NZ_JBQFTP010000002.1 coordinate 278,927, forward strand.
GCATGGTGCTCGGCCGGTGATCGGTTTACCGGGGTGCGCCCGCTCGCCGGCATTGAACGGGGCGGATTGGGTCCTGTCGCGTGTCGCCTGCGGGATCGAGACGACCGGTGCCGACATCGCCGAAATGGGGGTTGGCGGTTTGCTCAAGGAAATCCCGACGCGGCCACAACCAAGATCCGGGCGAAAAGGCTGACTCTGAGGTCATTTGTTTTTGTGCTTAGGCGCCTTGGATCGTAAAGGCGACCCCTACGAACGTCGGATATTGGCGCTAGATATTTTTGTTCTCAAACAAATTTTCCCGTGTTTAACTCGGCTTTAGCGATAATAGCCAAAATAGGGGAGGATCTTATGACCAAGGTCTCTATGACCGTGAACGGTAAAACCGTGAGCGGTGAAGTGGAAGGCCGGACGCTATTGTCCGGTTTTTTGCGCGACCATCTCAATTTAACTGGAACTCATGTTGGCTGCGATACCGCGCAATGCGGTGCGTGTGTGGTTCACGTGAACGGCGAGGCGGTCAAATCCTGCAACATGCTGGCGCTTGAAGCGGATGGGGCCGACGTTGGCACCATCGAAGGGCAGGCCAATGCGGATGGCTCTCTGAATGTGATCCAACAGGCATTTCAGGATCATCACGGATTGCAATGCGGTTTCTGCACGCCCGGCATGGTGATGAGTGCGGCAGCACTGCTGAAGGAGAACCCGCGCCCGACCGAGGCCGAGGTCCGAAAGTATCTCGAGGGCAACCTGTGCCGCTGCACCGGCTACCACAACATCGTCAAGGCGATCATGGCCGCATCTGGTCAGGACGTGGGCAGCATCGCTGCCGAATGATGCCGCTGCGGGCGTCAGGGGAGACGCCCGTGGGATGACAAAGGATGCACACGCATCCGTTTATGGGAGGAGAACAAGCAATGCCCAAAGACAGTGGCATCGGAGCCAGTTCCAAGCGGCGCGAGGACGTGCGCTTTCTGACCGGAGCGGGCAATTACACCGACGACATCAACGTACATGGCCAGGCTTATGTGCATTTCCTGCGGTCCGACATCGCGCATGGCCGGATCAAATCCGTGGACACGTCGGCAGCCGAGGATATGCCGGGCGTGGTCAAGGTCTTCACCGGCAAGGATTTCGAAGGCGTGGGCGGGATGCCCTGCGGCTGGGAAGTGACCGACAAACACGGCGCGCCGATGCAGGAGCCGCCGCACCCCATTCTGGCACAAGGCAAGGTGCGCCATGTTGGCGACCCGATCGCAGCCGTTGTGGCCGACAGCCTTGAGCAGGCCCGCGACGCGGCCGAGGCCATTGACGTGGATATCGAGGAACTGCCCGCCGTGATCGACATGAAGGCCGCCGCGCAAGAGGGTGCGACGCTAGTTCATGACGATCTGAAGAACAACATTTGCTATGACTGGCAGCTGGGTGAGACTGACGACGTCAAGGTCGATGAGGTCTTTGCCAACGCAGCCCACGTAACGACTCTGGATCTTGTGAACAACCGCCTGGTCGCAAACCCGATGGAACCGCGTGTGGCGGTGGGCGAGTACAAGCGTGGCACGGATGAGTACACGCTGTTTACCACTTCACAGAATCCGCACGTGATCCGCTTGCTGATGTGCGCCTTTGTTCTGGGTCTGCCCGAGCACAAGGTGCGCGTGGTGGCCCCGGATGTGGGCGGCGGCTTTGGCACCAAAATCTTCCACTATGCCGAAGAGGCGTTCTGCACCTTTGCCGCCAAGGCCTGCAATCGCCCCGTGAAGTGGACGTCCAGCCGGTCCGAGGCGTTCATGTCCGATGCCCACGGACGCGACCATGTCAGTAAGATCGAGCTGGCGCTGGATGCGGACAACAACTTCATCGGCCTGCGAACCAACACCTATGCAAATCTGGGCGCGTATCTGTCGACCTTCTCCAGCTCGGTTCCGACCTGGTTGCACGGCACCCTGATGGCAGGCAACTACAAGACGCCGGTCATTCAGGTGAACGTGAAAGCGATGTTCACCAACACGGTGCCTGTCGATGCTTATCGCGGCGCGGGCCGCCCCGAGGCGACGTTCCAGCTGGAGCGGGTCGTGGACAAGGCCGCACGCGAACTGGGCGTTGATCCGATTGCCCTGCGTCGTCAGAACTTTGTCACTCAGTTCCCCTACGACACGCCGGTGGCGCTGACCTATGACACGGGCGACTATAACGGGACGATGGACAAGCTTGAGACTGCGGCTGATTTGGCAGGTTTTGCCGCACGCCGTGCGCAAAGCGAAGCCAACGGCAAGCTGCGCGGTCTGGGCGTCAACTGCTATATCGAGGCCTGCGGCATCGCACCTTCGAACATCGTCGGCATGCTGGGGGCCCGCGCGGGCCTTTACGATGCGGCGACCGTTCGGGTGAACGCCACCGGGTCGATCAGCGTCATGGTCGGTGCGCACAGCCACGGTCAGGGGCATGAAACCGCCTTCCCGCAGGTTGTGGCGGACATGATCGGTATCGACGAGTCGATGGTCGAAATTGTGCATGGCGACACCTCGAAGATCCCGTTTGGCATGGGCACATACGGCTCGCGCTCGCTGGCCGTTTGTGGCTCGGCCATGGTCAAGGCGACCGAGAAGGTGATCGAGAAGGCCAAGCGGATCGCGGCCCACCTGCTGGAGGCCGCCGAGGCGGATATTGAGCTCAAGGATGGTCAGTTCAGCGTAGCGGGCACGGACAAATCGGTGGCCTGGGGCGACGTGACCCTGACCGCCTATGTGCCGCACAACTATCCGCTGGAAGTCGAACCAGGGTTGGAGGAAACCGCGTTTTACGACCCGGCGAACTTCACCTTCCCGGCAGGTGCCTACGCCTGTGAGGTCGAGGTCGATCCCGAGACTGGGCAGGTCACCATCGAGGCCTTCACTGCCGCCGATGACTTTGGCAACATCGTCAATCCGATGATCGTTGACGGTCAGGTCCATGGCGGTATCGGGCAGGGCATCGGCCAGGCGCTGCTGGAGAACTGCGCCTATGACGAGAATGGTCAGCTGCTGAGTGCGTCTTTCATGGATTACGCGATGCCGCGTGCTGATGATGTGCCGTTCTATGGTGTCGATCATTCCAGTCAGACTCCCTGTACCCACAATCCGTTGGGTGTGAAGGGCTGTGGCGAGGCTGGGGCGATCGGTTCGCCTCCGGCGGTGGTAAACGCGGTTTTGGATGCGCTGAATTCGGGTGGCAAGGCGGTTGATCATATCGACATGCCCATGAGCCCGTCGCGCGTCTGGGCGGCGATGAACAGCTAAATTGAGAGGGCGGACCGGGGGCCAGCCCCCGGACCCCCGGGATATTTATAGCCAGATGAAGGGCGGATCCGCGCCTTTCGGAAAGGAAGACGAAATGTACAATTTCGAGTATGAGAAACCCTCGACCATTGCTGACGCCGTTTCGGCGTTGGGAGGCGAGGATGCGCAGGCGCTGGGGGGAGGTCAGACACTCATCCCGACCCTGAAGCAACGGCTGGCGGCGCCGTCGACGCTGGTGTCGCTTGGTGGGATTCCCGAGATGCGGGGCGTTTGCATCGAGGATGATGGATCTGTGTCAATCGGCGGCGCAACGAGCCATGCGACCGTGGCCGCAGAGGCAGCCAGCAGCTATCCGGCTTTAGCGGCACTGGCTGGTCAGATCGGAGACCCTGCAGTGCGCAATCGCGGAACCATTGGTGGGTCGATCGCCAACAACGACCCGGCAGCCTGCTATCCGGCGGGCGCTTTGGGATCGGGCGCGGCGATTATCACCAACACCCGCCAGATCGCAGCGGATGACTTCTTTGAGGGGATGTTCTCGACCGCATTAGATGAAGGCGAGATCATCACCTCAGTCCGGTTCCCGGTGCCACAGGCGGCCAGCTATCAGAAATTCCTGCAACCGGCCTCGCGTTTTGCGCTGGTCGGCGTCTATCTGGCGCGGTTTGCCGACGGCGTCCGTGTCGCCGTGACCGGAGCCAGCGAAGACGGCGTGTTCCGCTGGACCGAGGCTGAAGAAGCGCTGAACAAAGAGTTTCGGCCTGACTCGTTGACGGGTTTGCACATCAACCCAGCGAACATGATTGGTGATCTGCACGGTAGTAAAGAATACCGCGCGCACTTGGTCAGCGTCATGACCAAGCGGGCCATTCAGGCCTGCATGTAAGCCACCAACACAAAAGCCCCGGAACAACCGCCGGGGCTTTTTTTATTTGCGCCTTATTCTGGGCGGCTTTGATGGCTGCCAGTAAGCGCCAGTGTCTTCTCGGGCTTTTTGGTAATTGTCCACACGGTCGCGCGCAGCGTCTCCGCCAGCATTGAACAAGTGGCCCAACAGGCATTCCAGTACCGCCATCGCGCCGGAATAGCTTGAAAAGTGGTGCAGAGACCGGGTGCTGACGGGGAACACCACATCTGGCTCGATCCCAGGCGCGATCACCTCACTGTCCGAGACAAGGATGATCGGTAAGTTCCTTCGCCGTGCCATGCGCATGGATTGAATCGTGTCGGCCGAATAAGGGCGGACAGTAATCGCAATCAAGCAATCGTCTTGATCGGCGTCCAACAAGTCATCTGTTGCGGCACCCATGTGGCGCGGCACAAGCTGAATTCCCGGATGCGCCATTCGCCCGGCATAGGAAAAGTAATAGGACAAGGCAAAGCTTGCGCGCGTCGCGGTGACAAAACACCTGTTTGAAGATGTAATGATATTTAAGGCTTGCCTGACCCTTTCTGGTTTCATCAGCCGTAACGACCGCATGACGACGTTCTGTTCGTTCTGGGCGTATTTCGCCTGTGCATGGTCCAATGCGTCTCCGCCTCGCATATCGGCCAGCCAACTTTGCCCCAGGTGTTCCTCTTTGTCGGTAACCAGAGCATCGCGAAACGGAGCGCGAAAAGCATCGAAACCATCAAACCCCATATGGTGTGCCAGCCGTACCAACACATTCGAGCTGACACCGATTTTGTCTGCTGTCCCGCGGATTGGGTCCAGCCCAAAATCTCCGGGGTGGTCGAGAATGTACTTCGCGGCGGCCTGCAAGGCCGGTGGTAATTCGTCTATAGTCTGCCGCAGGTGATCGGCCAGTTGGGTCAACGTATCTGTCATCGATAGAAGAAAAACATATGTTATATAGAATGCAAATTGAAAACGTACGAAAGGTCGATAACTGGGGTACAGGTTGCAAAGGTTGCTCTGATGTATGAAATCCCGTCACAAACTCAAACGACGCCCAAACCCTATATCCTGGTAGCGCCGAATGGTGCGCGTCGAGGGCACGTGGACCACGCAAAACTGCCGGTTTCGCTTCAGGAAATCGTGGACACGGCTCAAAGCTGCTTTGACGCTGGCGCCCATGGCATCCATTTGCATGTTCGAGACCAGCAAGGTCAGCACTCGCTGGATTCAGGGCGTTATCTTGAGACGATGGCGGAGCTGCGCCGCGTTGTGCCCGATATGGACATTCAGATCACGACCGAAGCCGCCAGTATCTTTGACGTTTCGGCGCAATTGGCTTGCTTGCAGCAGGTGCAACCGCAGTGGGCCTCGATCTCGGTGCGAGAGGTTGCGCGGGCACCGGAATTTGCCGCCAAGGTCTACGGCTTGTGCGCCGAACAGGGAACCCGCGTTCAGCACATTCTCTATGACGCCGAGGACGCCGGACTTTTGTCTCAATGGCAATCCAGCGGGATTGTCCAGAGCGGGCAAACGGATCGATTGTTGGTTCTGGGGCGGTATACGTCCGGGCAGGAATCGAGGCCGGAAGATCTTGATCAGTTTCCGCAGGACACGTCGCGCTGGATGATTTGCGCGTTCGGAAAGCAGGAACACGCCTGTCTGCAACTGGCCGCCACGCGCGGCGGAGACCTGCGGGTCGGGTTTGAAAACAGTATGACCGACAGCAATGGTAACAATTGGGCCACCAACGCCGTGTCGGTTGCGGCGCTTGTCGCAGCTTTGAAGGGAGTAATCGCATGAGTCACGTTTTTCCACGCCACACCAAATCGGACTTGCCGGTCGCGGTTGGCGGAGACGGATGTTATCTGATTGATGCACAAGGACAGCGTTATCTGGACTGCGGTGATGCCGCAGTGTCATGTCTGGGGCACTCGAATCCGGCCGTGATAAAGGCCGTGCAGGATCAGGTTGAGAAGATCGCCTTTGCGCACACCGGCTTTATGACATCTGAGCCGGCCGAAGCGTTGGCCGATCTGTTGATTGAACATGCACCGGGAGACCTTGACCGGGTCTATTTCGTTTCGGGTGGGTCCGAGGCGACCGAGGCTGCCATGAAGCTAGCGCGGCAATACTATTTGGAAATCGGGCAACCAGAACGGCGCCGGGTGATTGCGCGGCGGCAGAGCTATCACGGGAATACTCTCGGAGCCTTGTCCGCAGGGGGCAACGAATGGCGTCGTGCCCAATTCGCTCCGATGCTGATCGAGATGACGCATATCGCGCCGTGTTTCGAGTACGCCGAAAAGCCCGATGGCGAGAGTAGTTTTGATTACGGTCAGCGCGTGGCCAATGAACTTGAGGCGGAAATCCTTCGTTTAGGCCCCGAAACAGTCATGGCCTTCATGGCCGAACCGGTTGTTGGGGCAACGCTTGGCGCTGTGCCGGCGGTTGATGGTTACTTCAAACGGATTCGTGAGATTTGCGACCAGTATGGGGTCTTGTTGATCCTTGATGAAGTTATGTGTGGCATGGGTCGGACGGGACACCTGTTTGCGTGCGACCATGACGGTGTCGCGCCAGATATCCTGTGTATCGCCAAAGGGCTGGGCGCTGGGTATCAACCAATTGGTGCGATGATGTGCACCGGGAAAATCTACGACGCAATCCGAGATGGCTCTGGCTTTTTTCAACACGGACACACCTATATCGGGCACCCGGTCGCCACTGCTGCGGCGTTGGCCGTTGTTACTGAGTTGGCTGCGCGCGACCTGCCCGCGCGCGCTGGAGTGATGGGCGAGAAACTGCACGCAGCCCTGCAAGCCGAGTTTGGCCAGCACCCGAATGTCGGAAATATTCGCGGCAGGGGCCTGTTCCGCGGGTTGGAATTGGTGTCTGATCGCGAGTCAAAAACGCCGTTTGATCCAGCGCTCGGCGTTGCGGGCAAGATCAAGAAGGCCGCCTTGGCCGAAGGTCTGATCTGCTATCCCATGTCCGGCACGCGGGATGGACGGCTTGGGGATCACATCCTGTTGGCGCCCCCATTCATCATCGAGGACGGGCAGATCGACGAGCTCGTCAGCAAGCTGAGCAAAGCAATCTCAACGTCGGTACCGACATAATCGGACAGATGACGCAATTCAGGGGGCTGGGATGTCCATGGCCCTCTGATACAGGGCATTGAAGGCCATGATCGGATGTTCGGACTGGGACGAGCACGCATCGTCCACAACCAACGCTCCAGTCCCGATTGCACCGGTTTCAAGCCCGCGCTGGACCGAGTCTACAATTGGGCCGTCCTCGGCAAACGTAGTGGTTCGGTGCTGGTGAATGATCTCGCGCTCAACGGCGTTTGGTTCAGACTCAGGCAGCCACCAGTCGACTTCGATTTTGGTCCGGTTCACGCTTAACGGTTTCCAGCGGTAAGTGTTCACGATGCCGCCGGGATACACCTGTAAGGCGAACAATGGGAAAAACCACCAGGTCAGAAATTTGTCCGTGCGCGCCTCGGGGTCTGCAACATAACTGTACGACTTCTGAGAATCCGGACGGGCAGGGCTTGCGTGTCGAATTCCGTACTCGAACCCTCGGGTGCGGTATTGATCCGGATCGACGACACCTGTGGTCAACGTTTTGTGTACGACAGCGCAGTGATAGCATTCATTGAAGTTTTCGGCGACCACCTTCCAATTCGCCTGGGCCAGCCGCTCGGTCCGGTCCGCGCGTCTGTAGCGGGGCAGGTTGGGCGCATATTCCGAGATTTCGGGCAGGGCGCCCTCTGCCACGCTTGCCAGCGGTTGGGCGTTGTCATCCAGATTCACCAAAATGAGCCCAAAGAACAGTTCTACCCGAACCGAACGCAGTTTGTATTTCTCTTTCTCAAACCCCGGAAACGATGCAGCGTTTGGGGCTGCCCTCAACTGACCGGTCGTGTCATAGGTCCAGGCATGGTACGGGCAGGTCATCTTTTTGGTACAGCCGCTGCCTTGCAGTAATTCATGCCCACGATGCACGCAGACATTATAGAAGGCCCGGATTTCACCGTCCTGACCCCGTATTACGATGATTGATATCCCGTCAATTTCTTCGACGACGTAGTCCCCGAAATTGGCGATATCGGTCGAGTGGCCGATCAGGTGCCAACTGCGACGAAATATGTGGGCGCGCTCTCGAATGAAAACCGTTTCATCGCAATAGCTATTGGACGGTAGCGATTGATACACGCCGCCTGAGAATGACATCTCGCCCATCGCTGTCTCCGTAGCTCGTTCCCGTTAAGTGTCGGGCGCTTTGGGCGATGAGTCTTATCCCTTTCCGCCAAGACAAAGTCGAAATCAGGGAGCCGGTTTCCGACATGGTGTCGGTTTCTGTCTTTGGGTCGTGGAGCTTAGCGGTCGAGAAAACTTGCTGAGTTACACAAAGCGAGCACAAAAAACCCTGCCAGAGCGTATCTGACAGGGTTCGAAATCAGGTATTTGCAGGGCTTATTTCTGCGGAAGCGGGCCGATCATCATGATCATCTGACGGCCTTCCATCTTCGGCATGTTTTCGATCTTGCCGATTTCCTTGATGTCTTCGGCTACACGTTCCAACAGCTCACGACCCAGGTTCTGGTGCGCCATTTCACGTCCACGGAAGCGCAGGGTAACTTTGACCTTGTCACCCTTTTCCAGAAACTTCACGACGTTCTTCATTTTGACGTCGTAGTCATGCGTGTCGGTGTTGGGCCGGAACTTGACCTCTTTCACCTCGATGACTTTTTGTTTTTTACGGGCTTCGCTTTCGCGTTTCTGCTGTTCGTACTTGAACTTGCCGAAATCCATGATCTTGCAGACCGGCGGGTTCGCGTTCGGCGAAATCTCGACCAGGTCTAGGCCTGCATCGGCCGCAAGTTGCATGGCTTTGGCGGGATGAACCACCCCGACGTTATCACCGTCAGCGCCGATCAGGCGAATTTCGGGGGCACGGATTCTTTCATTGACGCGCGGTCCAGTATCTCTTTGCGGCGGCGCGTTGTGAGGTCTGCGGGCTATGGGTTCATTCCTTTGATGATTGCAGAATTTCGAGCCCGAAATTTAGACCGGCCTGCACGCCGTTTCAAGCGGCATAAGCAACGGGTGACGTGAAAAATCCGGGTTTTGTCAGGGGTCTTTAGGTGTTCCGGGGCAAATTGCCCCGGAACCGGTGTGCTAGATTAACCAACAAAGGCTTTTTCGATGACAAATTCCTTAGGTTCGGAGTTTGCGCCTTCGCGCAGACCGAACTCTTCCAGAATCTCTTTGATGTCGAGGTTGAAGGCCAACGAACCACAGACCATTGCCCGGTCGGTGTCCGGTTTGATGCCGCCTTCGATGCCCAGATCGGCAAACACGGTGCCGTCTTTCAACAGGTTGGTGATGCGGCCCATTTTGGGGCTCTCTTCCCGCGTTGTGGTCGGGTAGTAGCGGATCTTGTCAGCAAAACCTTCGCCCATCAACTCGGCCAGCATCTCGTCCTGACGGATACTGTCGATCAACTGGCGGCCATATTCCAACTCGGCCACTTCACGGCAGGTGTGGGTGATGATGACCTCGTCATAATCCTCATAGGTCTGCGGTTCGCGCAGTAGCGACGCGAACGGAGCGAAACCGGTGCCGGTGGCAAAGAACCACAGGCGCTTACCGGGCAGCAGGGCGTCGTGGACCAGCGTGCCCACTGGCTTGGGCCGCAGGATGATCTGGTCGCCCGGCTTGATGTGCTGCAGCTTGGATGTCAGAGGGCCGTCCTGCACCTTGATCGAGTAGAACTCCAGCTCTTCGTCCCAGGACGGCGACGCGATCGAATAGGCGCGCAGCAACGGCTTGCCGTTGTCGCCCAGCAGGCCGATCATGACGAACTCACCCGAACGGAACCGCAGGGACGCAGGGCGCGACACCTTGAAAGAGAACAGGCTGTCGGTCCAGTGTTTGACGTCTGTTACGGTCTGGGCGTCCGGCAAGACGGGGGCCTTTACGGCGGTTGCTTCGGTCACGGGCTTCATCTCTGTCATCGTTATCACTGTCGGCGGGGTAAACCGACATCTCCGTTTAATCTTTGATCCAAGTCAGGAAAAGGGGCTGAATGCCCCTTTCTTTTCACAAGCTAGCGATTGGCGGATTCAGCCGCGCAGGCGGGCCTGATAGTTATGGTTCTGCCAGTCTGAGCGGGCAAGCCACTGATCCTCGGGCTGGCGGGCGGCCAGCGTGTTGTCAATCTCGACCTCGTCGAACCCGCTGCGACGCGCCATGGCGTATTGGTCGGCCAGAACATGGCCCCTGGCGCGCAAACGACCGGTATAGCCTTTCAGGCGCAGCACACGCGCAATGGTGAAACCACGCCCGTCGGCTGAGGACGGAAAGTCCACGCGCACCATTTGGGCACTGCCCAGCCGGTCAAACAGTTCATCCGGGTCCGTGTCCGATGCCACATCCAGCGCAACAACGTCATTCGCTGCGTCCTCAAGCGTGACAAAGCCATCGGTCCAGTCGTCGGGGGCAAAGCCCTCATCGGTAACGATTACGTTCATGTTTTCTCTCCGGAGCGGACCATCTTGCCGTCGACAAAATGAATACCGCATTCTTCTTTGTTCTGATCGCGCCAACGTCCGGCGCGGGGGTCTTCGCCTTCTTTGACCGGCGAGGTGCAGGGGGCACAGCCGATCGAGGGGTAACCTTTGGCCACCAGCGGGTGCCGGGGCAGGTTGTTTTCGTCCATATACGCGCGCACGTCTTCAGGTGCCCAATGGGCCAGCGGGTTGACCTTGATCCGACCGGTGCCGTCTTCGACTTCGAAGAACTCAAGCGCGGCACGTGTGCCCGACTGGAACCGTTTTCGACCGGTGATCCAGCCGTCATATCCCGCCAGTGCCTTTTGCAACGGGAAGGTCTTGCGCAGGTTACAGCACGCATCCGTGTCGCCCAAGCGCAGTGCACCATAGGGGTCATCGCGTTCCACATCCTCATCCTCGGCGCGGATGATGTGAATGTTTCTTAGGCCCAGACGCTCGCTCACCTCTTGCTGGTATTCCAGCGTTTCGGTGAACAGCATCTGAGTGTCCACGAACAGCACTGGCGTCATCTTGTCGACCACCGCTGCCATATGCAGCAACACGACCGATTCCGCACCAAAACTGGAGACCAGAGCAAGCTCTTCGATCTCCTCCAGCGCGCCATGCATTACGTCATGGGCGCTGTGGTGGCGGAACTGGGCATTCAGCGCGTCGACCTGTTCGGTCAGTTCGCGTCGATCCCGGCCCAGCTCCGTCTGGATCAGGTCAAGCGGCATTAGCCTGCGCCTCGGGGTAAAGCGCCGCTTTGAACGGTGCCATGCCTACGCGGCGATAGGTCTGCAAAAAGGTCTCCTCGGCGCTGTCGCGCTGTTCCAGATAGGTATCGACGATGCGTTCGACCGCCGGAACGATCTCATCATAGGCAAAGCCCGGACCGGTGCGGTCGCCAACGGCCGCGGTTTCGGTCGCATCACCACCCAGCGTGATCTGGTAATTCTCGACGCCTGCACGATCCAGACCCAGGATGCCGATGTGACCCACGTGGTGGTGACCACATGCGTTAATGCAGCCTGAAATCTTGATCTTCAGGTGGCCGATATCATGCTCGAGCTTCAGCTCGTCGAAGCGGGTCGCAATCTCTTGCGCAACCGGGATCGAACGGGCTGTTGCCAGCGCACAGTAATCCATGCCGGGGCAGGCGATGATGTCGCTGATCAGGCCGATATTGGCGGTGGCCAGTTCGTATTCTTTCAGCTTCGCATGGATCGCCGGCAGGTCCGACTTGTGGACATGCGGCAGGATCACGTTCTGCTCGTGGCTGATGCGCAGCTCGTCATAGGCGAACTGTTCGGCCAGATCGGCCATTGCGCGCATCTGCTCGGCGGTCGCATCGCCCGGCGTCTGGCCGTGCTTCTTGATCGAAATCGTCACGATCGCGTGGTCCGCATTCTTGTGCGGCGCGATGTTGGTGTCGACCCACGAGCGGAAGACTGGATCGTTGGTGTAGGCGCTTTCGAACGAGGCCACCGAACCTTCGCGGAAGGCCGGAGGCGCAAAGTGGCCTTTGATCTCATCCAGCAGCGCCATGTCGGCGCCTTTGAACTGCGGGCGGACCTTCAGGAAGCGCTCGCTCACCTTGGCACGGATGGCGTCGATGCCATGCTCGTGCACGGTGATCTTGATGCGCGCCTTGTACTTGTTGTCGCGTCGACCGATCTGGTTCCACACGGAAACGGTGGCTTCGAGGTAAGCCAGCAGGTCGTCAAAGGCGACGAACTCGGACAGCTCCTTGCCGATCATCGGGGTACGGCCCAGACCACCACCAACGATGACGCGGGCACCCAGGACGCCGTCGCGTTCAACCAGTTGCAGGCCGATGTCATGCGCCTTGATCACGGCACGGTCGTTTTCCGAGCCGGTGATCGCGATCTTGAACTTACGCGGCATGAACTGGAATTCCGGGTGGTCGGTGGACCACTGGCGCAGCAGTTCCGCATAGGGTCGCGGGTCCGCGACTTCGTCCGCGGCGGCACCTGCGAAATGGTCGGCGGTCACGTTGCGGATGGTGTTGCCCGAGGTCTGGATGGCGTGCATGCCAACCTCGGCCAGCGCGTCCAGCATGTCCGGAACGTCGTTCAACTTGGGCCAGTTATACTGGATGTTCTGACGGGTGGTGAAATGGCCGTAGCCCTTGTCCCACTTCTCGGCCAGCAGTGCCAGTTGGCGCATCTGCCCGCTGTTCAGCGTGCCGTATGGGATCGCCACGCGCAGCATGTAGGCGTGCAGCTGCAGGTACAGGCCGTTCATCAGACGCAGGGGTTTGAATTCATCCTCGGTCAGCGAGCCGTCAATGCGGCGCTCGACCTGAGCACGGAATTGCGCGTTACGCTCTGCCAGAAAATCTTTGTCAAACTCGGAGTAGCGATACATGTCTAGCTGTCCTTAGTTGCAGCCCCGAACCTTGGGGCCTTTAGAAGGGGAGAGAGAAGGGCCAGAGGTCAGGCCCGGGGCTGCGGGGAAGTTTCCTGTTTGCCGTGGGCATAGTTGGACGGACCAGTGCGGCGGAAGTCTTCCCGGAAATGGGCGGGCTCGGGGCCGTTTTCGCCGGCGACGGCGTCGGCCAGATAGGCACCTACGATCTTGCTGGCCTGACGTGTGGCATCCAGCAGGCGCACCTGAGCGTGCGCTTCGTCGGTGATCAGTTCGGCCTCGGACAACTCGCGCGACCAGCGATCGTCTTCGGTCAGGTAAATAACGTCACCTTCCAACAAATCGTTGGCGGTGACCACTTTGGGGGTAAAAGCGCGGGCCATCAGGCGTGCTCCTTCTTGAATTCGGTCAGGGCCGCGGCCGCCTGGCGCGGGGCGAGGCCATAAAAGGTCAGGGTGGGGCCGTCCATTTCGGCGGCGTTCAAATCGGTGGGCAACTGATCCAACGTAGTGGACAGGATGCATTGATCGGGGCGCGTTGCATTTTCGATCAGCGTCACTGGCGTCTGACGGTCTGCGCCGTGCATGATCAGGCGGCCCTGAATGAAGCGGGCGGATTTCTTGCCCATGTAAATCGCCGCAACCGAACCTTCGCGGGCCAGCGCGTTCCAATCGTGATCGGCAAAACCCTTCATGTCGTGGCCAGTCAGGAAACGCACCGACGAATTGCGGCCGCGCCTCGTCAGGCTTTGACCGATGCCGGCCACGGCCGCCGAAGCTGCGGTAATGCCAGGAACGATCTGCCACGAAATACCTGCGGTCTCAACCGCTTCGATTTCTTCGTCCAGACGACCGAACACAGTCGGGTCACCGGATTTTAAGCGTACGACGCGCTGCCCTTTCAGGGCGTATTCGACAAGCAGGGCATCAATGTCTTCCTGCTTCCACGAAGGCCCGAACCCGACCTTACCGACATCTACCATTTCAGCGGACTTGCCGGCCAGTGCCAGTACTTCAGCGCTGATCAGGCGGTCATGCAGCACAACGTCCGCGCGCTCGAAGGCTTTCAGCGCCTTGAGCGTCAGCAATTCAGGATCGCCGGGACCCGCGCCGACAAAGTCGACGTGCCCTGTGCCATCGTATGATTGCGTATGCTGCATTTCGTGTCCCGAGTGTGGTTTGACTTAAGTTGCAATATAGGAAATATTCCCGCCGATGCGCCATATGGGGCGATAAATAAGAACAAACGTTTCGTAAGGCTTGCCGATCGGGACGCTGGTTTCGAAACGAAAGGAAAATTGGAATGTCGGTGCGCATTGACGATACGGATCGGAAAATTCTGATTGAGCTGCAGCGGGACGCCAGCCAATCACTGGACGAAATAGCCGCCCGTGTTGGCAGTTCCAAGACCCCGGTCTGGAATCGGATCCGCAAGCTGAAAGGGGCCGGAGTGATCGGTCAGCAGACCGTATTGCTGGACGCCGAAGCCTTGGGATTTGAGGCCACGTTTTTCGTTCTCATCCGAACCTCAGAGCACGAGGCCGAATGGCAGCATAAGTTCCTCAAGGCGCTTCGCGACAGGCCCGAAGTGCAAGAAGCGCACCGATTGGCCGGGGACATCGACTATATCCTAAAGGTGCGGGTCAAGAACGCGCGCGCCTATGACGAGTTCTATCAGGCTTTGATCTCTGAGGTGCGTGTGCACAACGTGACCGCCTTGCTGTCGATGGAAGAGATTAAGTCGACAACTATGCTTCCGCTGAACGCGCTGATCGACAACTGAGGTCAGACCTGAACCATCAACTTGGTCAGCCCGTGGAAATGATAGGTGTTCGAGTATTCCGGCTCGGCACTCAGTCGCAGATTGGGACACCGTTCAAACAACGCGGACAGCGCGATGCGCATTTCCATCCGGGCCAGTGGTGCCCCGACACAAAAATGCAGCCCGGCGCCGAAACTGGTGTTCGTGGTGATCGGGCGGGCGGGATCAAACTTGTTCGGGTTGGTCCAGACCGAAGGGTCTCGGTTCGCTGCGCCTAGAAGTAACGCGACCTCATCACCGCGTTTGAACCTGTGCCCGAAAACTTCGACGTCCTCGTAGGCAAAGCGGGTGAACATGTGCAGCGGCGGGTCATAACGCAGAATTTCTTCTATCGTGCCGTCAATTGTATCCGGCGCAAAGGCCTGAGGCCCGATACCCAGTTGCAGAACGGTCTTCACGCCATTGCCCAATGAATGCACAGTCGCCTCATGACCGGCATTCAAAAGCAGGATGCAGGTGGCCACCAATTCATCGCGCGAAAGTTTCTCACCATCTTCCTCGGCCACAATCAATCGGGTGATCAGATCGTCCTGCGGGTCTCTGCGGCGCCGCTCGATGTATCCGGTCAGAAAATCGGTGAATTCCTGAGATGAAGCGGCCGCGGCGGTCTCGGTCTCAGCCGTTCGACTGGCCTGATACATCGCTACCATGTCGTGCGACCAGCGCAGCAAGCTAGGGGCCATTTCCTCTGGCACGCCCAGAAGACGGCATATCGTGATGACCGGAACCTGTGTACAAAACGCGGGCAGCAAATCAAAAGGCGCGTCTGGAAATTCGTCTATCAGGAAGTGGCTTAGATCGTGAAGCGAAGGTTCAAGCGCCGCGATTGCACGTGATGTGAAAGCCCGCATGACCAAAGCGCGAAGGCGGGTGTGCCTGGGAGGTTCGGCTTCCAAAAGCGAATGCGCCTCGACAGCCAGCCACGCCGCAAGATGGGCTGGACCGGGTGTTCGCATTTCCTCCGGAACTTCTCGTCCAAACCGGCGGTCCTTTAGCAGGGCTGAAACCGCGCGCTGCGATACAGCTGCGACCTTCCCGTAGTCGTCCCAATAGACAAGGTCGCCGTATGCGCGGGCCTGATCATAGAACGGGTAGGGGTTCTGAACGAAATCCGGGTCGACCGGAGATTGAAATACCGTCTTCATGCGGCGCAGACTTGCCATGCGGCGCGCCGAATGCAAGACCCTATGTCATGCACAGAGTTTGGGTCATTCTGGGATTTCTGTTTGCCGTCGGTCTGTTGTCGGCTGGCGTCTGGTCCTATGGCTATCGGCAGGCGCTGTCGCAGTTGAGCGAAAAGGCCGAAGCCGATCTTGAGTTGGCGGCCGACCGACTGAGCACTCAGATGCAGGTATATCAGGAACTGGCGGTTCTGATGGCCACCCATCCCGCCCTGCGCACCCTTGAGACTGCCGCGCAGCAACAGGCAGCCCGGGCGATATTGCTGGATGTGGCTGACAAGACCTCGGCCGTGAACATGATGTATCTGGATCGAGAGGGGCGGGTGCTGGCCTCGGCGCAACCAGTGGCGCGACCAGTCATAGCCGACCATCCGGCTTTCAGACGTGCCTTGCAGGGCGCGATGGGCAGCGCTCATGGGGTTGTGGAAAACAGCGGAGATCGCACCTATTCCTATGCGGCTCCGGCCTTTGGACCCGCTGGTCAAGTCGAGGGCGTGCTGATCGTTGTTGCCGATGTGCAGGACGTGGAACAGACTTGGCGCGGCAGTACCGAGGCGGTGTTCTTTATTGATGGGGACGGCGTCGTCTTTATCTCGAACCGATCAGATCTGTTGTTCTGGCGTCGCGATGACGGGCAACTTGGCTTGACACCTCCGGATGGTGGCGAGGTAGAGTTCGGGTCGGTTCTGGTTGGCCCGCATGAGGTTTGGAAACTGAACTGGGGGCGTTATCTGCCCAGCCGCGCCTTGCATCTGATGCTGGAATTGCCCGTGATTGACATGACGGCTGAGGTTTTGGTGGACGTCGCACCGGCGCGGCGTTTGGCGGGGTTGCAGGCGGCAACAGTCGCAGCGATCTGTTTGGCCTTCGGTGCGCTGCTCTTTCTGGCGACCGAACGCAGACGCACATTGGCAGAGGCCAACGCGATTTTGGAAAGCCGGGTGGCGCAAAGAACCCAGGCGTTGACGGCCGCAAACGTTGCATTGCGCCGTGAGGTGCGCGAACGTGAAGACGCAGAAGCCGCGCTGAAACACGCGCAGGAAGAGCTGATTCAGGCAGGCAAGCTGAGCGCCCTGGGCCAAATGTCAGCTGGTATCAGCCACGAGTTGAACCAACCTTTGATGGCAATCCAGCAGTTTGCGGACAATGGTGCTGCCTTTCTGTCCCGCGGGAGGGAAGAAAAGGCATCAGAAAACCTGTCGCGAATTTCAGCGATGGCGGCGCGGATGGCGCGCATCATCAAGAACCTGCGCGCCTTTGCCCGAAATGAAAGTGAACCGATGGGCAAGGTCAATCTGGTTCAGGTGATCGACACGGCGGTTGAACTGACCGAAGCACGGTTGCGTACCGAAGGCGTTGCCATGGATTGGGTGCCTCCGGAAAACCCGGTTTTTGCATGGGGTGGCGAAGTGCGCTTGGTTCAGGTGTTCGTCAACCTGATCAACAACGCAGCCGATGCCATGAGCGGACAGGATGATCGCCTTGTCCGCATCAGAATCGAAAGCGGCAACAAGCTGGCCGTGACCGTGCGCGATATCGGGCCGGGGATCGAAAACTCGGAAAAGCTGTTCGAGCCGTTCTATACGACCAAAGCTGTTGGATCGTCCGAAGGTATGGGGCTTGGGCTGTCGATCTCGTATGGTCTGGTGCAAAGCTTCGGAGGAAACATCCGGGGCACCAATCTGGAAACCGGGGCGCAGTTTACGGTCGAACTTGAGCCCTTCACGGAGCATGAGGTCGCATGACTCGGAAAGTACTACTGGTCGATGACGATGCTGCTGTTCGCGAGGCTTTGGCCCAGACCTTGGAACTGGCGGATTACACTCCTGTCACGGCGGGCTCGTTTGTGGCGGCGAAGGACCATATCCGTGCGGATTTTCCGGGCGTCATTGTATCGGACATTCGTATGCCCGGTCGGGATGGATTTCATCTGTTGAATTACGCGCGCGAGATTGATCCCGAACTTCCCGTCATCCTGCTGACTGGCGAGGGCGACATTCCGATGGCCGTCCAGGCCATGGGGCAGGGCGCGTTCGACTTTCTGGAAAAACCGTGTGCTGCCACGGATTTGCTGCCCGTTTTGCAGAGCGCGTTGAACGCACGCGCGCAAGTGATCGAGCAGCGGGCATTGAAATCGGAACTTGAGCGTGGCGATCCTGCAGCGCGGCTATTGTTTGGCTTGTCCGCCCAAGCCGAAGCGTTGCGTGAACGTGTGCGGTCCGTTGCGCCGACTGGCGCTGAAGTTCTGGTCACTGGACCTCCGGGCAGCGGGATTTCGAAAGTGGCTGAGGTGGTGCATATGATGTCACCCGTCGGGCAGGGGCCTTTCGTCAAGCGCCCAGCGTCTGGCCTGACGCCCGATGGGTTGGCACGCGTCTGTGAAGATGCGGCTGGCGGGTCCCTGTTTCTGGACGAGGTTTCGGCCATGCCGGAGGCTACGCAATACGCTGCATTGGAATTGGTGGAGCAGGGCACCGATGCCCGGATCGTTGCAGGTACGACTGCCGATCTGGCCGTCCTGTCCGAAAAGGGCAGGTTCAACGCGGACCTGTTCTATCGGTTGGATGTGATGCGCGTGCGGATCCCTTCACTCGCTGAGCGGCCCGAGGATATTCCGGTCATCTTCCGTCATTACGTCGCGCAGGCGGCCGAGCAGGCCGGCATCGCCGAGCCAGAGATCACCTCGGAACATCTTGCCTCGCTGATGGCCAGTGATTGGCCGGGCAATGCCAGATCGCTGATGTCGGCGGCCATGCGGTTCGTGCTGGGAATGCCGGAAGAAGTCGCGCAGGCGGCGGATCTGGGTCTGAGCGAACAAATGGCGCGGGTCGAACGGTCTTTGCTGATTGCGGCGCTGGGGCGGCACAACGGCAAAGCTTCGGATGCGGCAAAGGCGCTGAAGCTGCCGCGCAAGACTTTTTACGACAAGCTGGCACGCTATCAGATTCGTCCCGAGGACTATCGTCGCTAGGGAGGCTCCCGCCGCCTTTGGCCGCATTATCATGCGTTTCAAGGCGTTGGGCCGGGCAGCCCGCTGTCGCGGGCTGCAGTTGCGGCTGGAGAATCGCCACGCGCATATGTCGTCTGATTCGCTGCCTGTGCGGAAAACCGCACATCCGCGACGATAGTTGTGCGGTTTTTCGCACGGGAAGAACGGGTGTTGCCCTATCCAGATATGGGGCGGATTTTAAGTTATCGATAATAAAGGATAAATTCCGATCCGTTTAAATCAACAACAAAAAGTTGAGCGGTGCCCCTTGATTCGCTTCACTGCCCGCCATGTGGCGTCGATGCGGCGTCAACTGAAGGTTTCATGGAAGTCTGGGAGGAAAAGACAAATGAAATTCCTGACAACTGCAGCCACTGCTCTGGCGCTGAGTGTATCTGCCACTGCCGCCATGGCTGCGTGTGATGACGGAGAAATCGTCGTCAAGTTCGCGCATGTTACGAACACCGATAAGCACCCCAAAGGCATTGCGGCATCTCTGCTGGAGCAGCGCGTCAATGACGAAATGAACGGCGTGATGTGCATGGAGGTCTACCCGAACTCCACGCTCTATAACGATGACAAGGTTCTTGAGGCGATGTTGCAGGGCGACGTGCAACTGGCCGCGCCTTCGCTATCGAAGTTCGAGAAATTCACCAAGCAGTTCCGCCTGTTTGACCTGCCGTTCATGTTCAAGAACATCGACGCTGTCGACGCGTTCCAGGCCTCGGCTGACGGTCAGGCCATGAAAGACAGCATGCAGCGCCGCGGCTTGCAGGGGCTGGCTTTCTGGCACAACGGCATGAAGCAGATGTCCGCCAACAAGCCGCTGGTCGAGCCGACGGATGCGGATGGCCTGAAATTCCGTGTTCAGTCTTCGGACGTGCTGGTTGCTCAGATGGAAGCCATCGGTGGTAGCCCCCAGAAGATGGCCTTCTCGGAAGTGTATGGCGCGCTGCAGCAGGGCGTTGTGGACGGGCAGGAGAACACTTGGTCGAACATCTACGGCAAGAAGTTCTTCGAAGTTCAGGACGGCATCACCGAGACCAACCACGGTATCATCGATTATCTGGTCGTGACATCGGTTGATTGGCTGGACAGCCTTGACCCCGAGGTGCGTGATCAGTTCCTGACCATTCTGGGCGAAGTATCCGAGACCCGGAACAAAGAAGCCTTCGCCGTGAACGAAGCGGCCAAAGCTTCGATCACCAATGCGGGCGGAATCATCCGCGAACTGAACCCAGAGCAGCGTCAGGCGTGGGTCGATGCGATGAAGCCTGTTTGGGACAAGTTCGCTGGCGACGTGGGTCAGGACAAGATCGACGCCGCTCAGGCGATCAACGCCGGGTTCTGATCCCGGACCAGGCCGCGCGTCCGGGAACTGGGGAGTAATCGACGCGCAGGCCAGGCGGGCCGGGATAAGGCCCGCCACACTTACTCTCATCACCAATAATGTGGGGACAGAAAAATGTCTGGTTCGAAACCCGGCCAAGGCGGGCTGGTCGACCATATCGAAGAAACCATGATTGCGTTGCTGTTGGGCCTGATGACGGTCGTGACCTTTGCCAACGTGATCGCGCGGTTTGTATTCAATTCCAACATCCTGTGGGCGCTTGAGCTGACAGTATTCACCTTTGGTTGGCTGGTTCTTCTGGGCGCGTCATACGCAGTTAAGAAACACGCGCATCTGGGTGTCGATGCGATCCTGAACATGCTGGCACCGGCTCCGCGCCGTATTCTGGCGTTGATCGCGGTCGCATGTTGCCTGGTGTTCTCGCTGCTGTTGCTGAAAGGGTCATACGACTACTGGGCGGTCTTCGCCGACCTGCCACCGACCTCCGGCCGCTGGTTCCCAACCGGATTTGACACCGGTGCGCGCAGCCAGAGCTTTTATGAAGTCGATGATATCCCGATGGTCGCCCCGCTGCGTTTTCTGGAGGACCTGATCAACTACGGCGAGGGCTATGAAAAGCTGCCCAAGGTTGTGCCGTATCTGGTGCTGCCCGTTTCCATGTTGTTGTTGGTGATCCGCTTTTCGCAGGTCGCAGTACAAATCTGGCGTGGTGAAACCGATCGGCTTGTCGCCAGCCACGAAGTCGAGGACGAGATCGAAGAAGTTCGTGCTCAGCAAGGAGAGCATGACTGATGGACGTAATTCTTCTTTTCTCGATGGTCATTGGCCTGCTGCTGATCGGTGTGCCGATCGCGGTGGCCCTGGGCCTCAGCTCGACCCTGTTCCTGCTGATCTATTCTGACAGCTCGCTGGCATCGGTTGCGGGCACGCTGTTTGAGGCGTTCGAAGGGCATTTTACCCTGCTGGCGATTCCGTTCTTCATCCTCGCGTCGTCCTTCATGACGACAGGCGGTGTGGCGCGGCGTATCATCCGGTTCTCGATTGCCTGTGTGGGGCACTTGCCGGGCGGTCTGGCGATTGCGGGCGTGTTCGCCTGTATGCTATTCGCCGCGCTTTCCGGGTCGTCTCCGGCCACCGTAGTCGCTATCGGTTCGATCGTGATCGCAGGGATGCGTCAGGTTGGGTACTCGAAAGAATTCGCGGCCGGTGTGATTTGTAACGCCGGTACGCTGGGAATCCTGATACCGCCGTCCATCGTGATGGTGGTCTATGCTGCGGCTGTCGAGGTCTCGGTTGGGCGCATGTTCCTGGCGGGCGTTATTCCCGGCCTAATGGCGGGCCTGATGCTGATGGTTACGATCTACGTCATGGCTAAGGTCAAAAACCTGCCCAAAGGTGACTGGAAAGGCTGGGGTGAGATCTTTGTCTCAGCGCGCGAAGCCGGGTGGGGCTTGTTCCTGATCGTAATCATTCTGGGCGGTATTTATGGCGGTATCTTCACCCCGACCGAGGCCGCTGCAGTTGCTGCCGTCTATGCCTTTTTCATCGCCAGCTTTGTTTACAAGGACATGGGGCCGCTCAGCACTGAAGAGGGCACACCGAACCTTCCGCTGCTGAAAAAGCCTTATGCGCTCGTCACGGCGTTCTTCCATCCCGACACCAAGCACACGCTGTTCGAGGCTGGCAAGCTGACGGTGACGTTGCTGTTCGTCATCGCCAACGCGCTGATCCTCAAGCACGTGTTGACAGACGAGCAGGTGCCTCAGCACATCGCCAGCGCCATGCTGTCGGCGGGTTTGGGGCCGGTGACGTTCCTGATCGTGGTCAACGTCATCCTGTTGATCGGCGGTCAGTTCATGGAGCCATCGGGCCTGCTGGTCATCGTGGCGCCGCTGGTGTTCCCGATTGCGATCGAGCTGGGTATCGACCCGATCCATTTGGGTATCATCATGGTGGTGAACATGGAGATCGGAATGATCACACCTCCGGTCGGTCTGAACCTCTTCGTGACCTCGGGCGTGGCCGGTATGCCGATGATGAGCGTTGTGAAAGCAGCGCTGCCGTTCCTGGCTGTACTGTTCGTCTTCCTGATCATGGTCACTTACATTCCATGGCTCTCAACCTTCCTGCCCAACACCTTCATGGGGCCGGAAATCGTGACGAACTAGCTGCTCAAAAGAAGCATAAAGGCCGGGTCTGCGATCAGACCCGGCCTTTTTTTGTTACGTGCCGTATCGTTTCAGATAATCGGCAACCCATTCGATCCCGCCATATGCGCGGCGGCGGCGTGACCCCCAATACCCGATACTGTCATCCATCAGTTCAACCGGGTTTGGGCGACCATTGAAGATAACGATCTTGGGTCGGCCCGGGCGCTTTTTGTATTTTTTGAAGATCAGGCCGAACGGCCAGTAATACACCAGATGGATAATGCCGATGCACCAGTTCTTTGGATAGCATTTTCGATCCGTAGCAAGCGCCGAGATATAGTTCTGGTCATTCTCGTACTTCGGCAGATGTTTGGCGCCGTCAAAATCGTCGTACAGATGAAACTGTTCGGCCGGTACAAATCCTACCACCGATGAGTTGCCGCGCGTGACCTTGTTCATGAACCCTGGAACCCGGTCCCAGATGGCTGCAGGGATCAGGCGCCAGACCAGCCCACGGAACTTGGGCATCAGAAACAGACCGCCTTTGTCCATCATGATCGACAGCAACGGATCCAATTTGCCGGTGACGACCAGATCCAGGTCAAGGAACAGAGCAGCGTCGTAACCCGCAACAATCTGCCTGTCGAACATCAAGACCTTTGGCCATTTGCCGTGAATCCAAAGATCCCGATCAAGCTGCGGAAATTCGAGAGGGTGGGCCTTGATGCCAGGGTCGAGACCATCGGAATTGTCGGTGATGCAGATGAAGTCATGATCCAAGGAAAGGTGGTCCTGGACCGCAGCGTAAAGCAAGTTGACGTAGTCAGCGCCGAACGCATCGCCCCATTTCATGCAGATGACGCAGGTTTTGGGCGCTTTCAGGTTGGTTTTGTCCATTTATTGTTCCTTACCTGAGTAAGTTCTTTTTTTCTGAAGGCTGGCTCGTGCGATCGGGCACCAGCTTGCTGCCATTGGTCTCTGCGCTGTCGCGGAGTGGCTGTCCCTGAGGTTGTGTGTTTTGCACCTCGCATCCTCTTGAATACCGGTCAAGAGATTTTATGTACCGACACGAGGACGACCTCCCCCTATCGGTTTATCATTCGGGACGACCCGAACAGATATGAGGTGTCCCTATGCCTTGGATTTTGTTGTTGTTTGCCGGCTTGCTGGAAATCGTTTGGGCGGTTGCGATGAAGCAATCAGCTGGTTTTTCTCGTTTATGGCCCACGGCTGTGATGGGCGTCTCAATGATCGGATCGTTCGGCTTGCTGGCTCTCGCGATGCGAGACCTGCCATTGGGAACTGCCTATACGATCTGGACCGGGATCGGTGCCGTGGGCGCGTTCATGGTCGGCGTGATGTTTCTGGGCGAGGCGCTGACCGCACCCCGCCTTATCGCGGCGGCCCTGATTGTGGCAGGGCTGATAACGATGAAACTGGCCTGACTTTACGCTTTTTGCAGGGCGTCGATGATTCCTGAAAAGTCCTTGGCTTTCAGGCTGGCACCGCCCACCAGTGCTCCGTCCACGTTTGATACCGCGAAAATGTCGGCCGCGTTGCTCGGTTTGACCGAACCGCCGTAAAGCAATCGGACCGAGCGGCCGACACCTTCGCCGAACCGCCGTTCGAGCCGGGCGCGGATAAAGTCGTGAACCTCACCGATCTCGTTTAGGGTAGGGACCTTGCCGGTGCCAATGGCCCATATGGGTTCATAGGCGACGATCAGGTTCTCACCGGTCGACTGGTCCGGGATCGAGCCGGACATCTGGCCGCCGATAATGTCCAGCGTGTTGGCCGCCTCACGCTGTTCCAGGCTTTCACCGACGCAAATGATCGTCTTCAACCCGGCATCCATCGCAGTTCGCGCCTTTGCCCGGACATCCTCGTTCTGCTCGCCGTGGTCCTCGCGCCGTTCGGAATGGCCAAGGATGACGCTGCTCGCACCGGCATCCACCAACATTTCGGCACTGATGTCGCCGGTATGGGCGCCAGACTCAGCGGCGTGGCAGTTCTGACCCCCAACCGTAATCTCTGTTTCTTTCAAGGTCTCCGCAGCGCGGTGCAGCAGAGTCGCCGGTGGGCAGATCAGCACATCTACCGCTGCCGCGGGGTAGGAACGTGCTAACGCCTGAAGCTCAGTCAAGGCTGCCGAAGTTCCGTTCATTTTCCAGTTTCCAGCTGCCAACTTGCGCCGCATAACGCATACCCCCAAAATAAGTCGTTGTTTCCTCACCGGATAGCACCACAAGTCCAGCGTGACAATTCCGGTTGCAAACAGCTACCCACAACGGCAAGTTCCGCGCCAGATTGGAGGGCGGCATGATCGACGATCTGGACCTGAAAAAACTCGACAACAGGGATAAGGCTGAGCTGAAACAACTGCTGCATGCTGTCGGCGAAGTCGGATTTTTGACGGTGTCGAACACCGGTCTGACCGGCGATCAGGTGCGCCATGTGATTGCGGCCTACCACGATTTCTTTCACCTGCCAGTAGCCGAGAAACGGATTGTCGATATGGCTGCGACCGGTTCGAACCGAGGGTGGGGCGCACCACAATCCGAACAGGTGGATCCGGCGGCCAATCCGGATTTCAAAGAGGTGTTCGATTGCGGCTTTGAGCTGGCCAAGAACAACGCCTACGCGGATCAGGGCCTGAGTGTTTATGCACCAAACCTGTGGCCGGAAAACCCGCAGGGTTTTCAACGCACAATCCGTGAGTATTACAGTGAGGCCTGTGCGGTGGCGATGCGTGTGCTTCGCGCCATTGCGGTTGCTCTGGGGCGTGACGAATCCAGTTTTGATCGCGCCTTTGATACGCCAATGGCGCTGTTGCGGGGCAACTTCTATCCCGAGCGCCCAGCATGGGCTGGCGACCGGGACTTTGGTATCGGAGCGCACACGGATTACGGCTGCCTGACCTTGCTGGCGACTGATGGCTCGTCAGGGTTAGAGGTCCGCATGCCCGACAACGGCTGGCAACCGGTTTCGGCAGATCCCGGCACCTTCATCATCAATTTCGGTGAGATGCTGGAATTCTGGACGGCGGGTCAGGTCAAAGCCACTCAGCACCGGGTGATCGGAGGTGCACGGGAGCGAATCTCGGTGCCGTTGTTCTTTAATCCATCCTACGACACCAATGTCGCCCCGCCACAGTCAGGTGAAACGATCAGCGCAGGTCAGCACCTGACACAACGCTACAACGAGACTTACGTGCACCTGCAGGCGACTTAGTTTTGCGAGGAAAGGGCGTCGTCGAACTTGATGGATTCGCCACAGCCGCAGGCGTCCACGACGTTCGGGTTCCGGAACTTGAAGCCGGACTCCAGCAACGAGACTTCATAGTCGATTTCGGTTCCGAACAGGAACATCTGCGCCATCGGCGCGATCATGACTCGAGCGCCGTCCTGCTCGACGACTTCGTCATTCGCGTCGGGCTCGTCCACGTAGTCCATGGTATATTCCATGCCAGCGCAGCCGCCCTTTTTGACGCCGATGCGCAGGCCAGCATGACCGCCCGACGCCATCAGGCGTGCGATCTGTTCGGCCGCTTTGGGCGTTATTGTCACGGCCTGTTTGCCGGGAATGCCAAACATGGGGTTCTCCGTTGCGCTGCGTTACCGCCAATTTAGGGCCGAGGGGCGGCGGGCTCAAGACATAGCAGACCTTCTGACCTAACTTTTACCGACGGTTACATGGCCAATCGACTTGAAAGCCAAAGTGAACTTGCGTCGTTAACAAAGTTCGCCTTAGCTTGACCACAGTATCATGAAATTTGAGCACAGGGTGAATGAATATGGCAGAGATGGGATATTTCTTTAAAAGAACCTTTCTGATTCAATCGGTTGGCGCGTTGTTGTTAAGCGCAAGTTTCGTATCTGCCGCGGCAGATTCTGAACGCCATCCAGTGAACTGCTCAACAGCCGAAGGTGACTTGCGCGCCATTGCAGCCGAAAAGAAACATGCGGAAGACCAGCAGGCGGAGAGTATCTTTGCGATCACGCCAGCCGGTGCCTTGCTGGGCTTGGCCACGGGCACTGAAAAGAAAAGGCTGAGCATGTTGAATGGCGATTATGTCAAAGAGCTGGATCAACGTGCTGCCGAGATCAAATCGACCTGCGGCGTAGAATAGGACGCACGGCCCTTTTAATGAACAAGTGCCGCCCTGTCTGAGGCGGCCTTATTAGATATATTTCAAGTCTTTATCTTGAGAACCTGAACCAAAACTCACATGAAGCCGAGCTCGAGACGTGCTTCGTCCGACATCATCTCCATACCCCAGGGGGGCTCCCATGTCAGTTCGACATCAACTTCTTTGACGCCTGCGACCGGTTCAATCGCCTCGACGATCCATCCGGGCATGTCACCGGCAACCGGGCATCCGGGTGCGGTCAGGGTCATGATCACCTTCACCGCGTTTTCTTTGTTGATGTCGATGGTGTAGATCAGACCCAAATCGTAGATATTAACCGGGATTTCAGGGTCATACACAGTCCGACAAGCTTCTACCACTGCGTCGTACAGGGGATGCTCGATGGTCGAAGGCGCAATCAGTGGCGTGCCTTCAAACTGTTCACTTGGATGAGTCATTCATGCCTCGGGGCTGTTACCTGAGAAATTATATAGGGAAAGCCTTTGGCAGCGTCCAGTGGGGCTTTGTGACCCATGGGCGCTGCCATATTCGCCTCAGTCGTTGATATCATGTCTGAAGAATTTTACCTGGCCATGGGGCAGGGCGAACATGCGCCGCAAAACCAGCCAGGCAACCAGCGACAAGACTGCGAAGATCAAAAGCAGCACGGGCAAGTTGGGAGCAATACCGGGGATAACAAGCAAAAGACCCGTTATCGCAGCGCCTATCGCAAATCCCAGAAAGATGAACCCCGGCAGAATGATCTCAAGAATACCCAGGGCCAGCGCCCCGGCCAGCCAGAGCCACCATGTCAGCCAGATGGGATCGGCCATTATCTTCCTCCTTTCAGCATCTTGAAGGCATCGCCAAAGGCTTCAAGCGCATTTGCGGGGACCACGATGGTTTGCTTTCCGTTGCCGTTACCCAGCGCGTTCAATGCTTCGACCTGTTTCAATGCTACTTGATACTGCGCGGCCTCGATACCGTTGTCCTGAATGGCCTTGGCAACGACACCGGTCGCATAGGCTTCGGCCTCAGCCTGAATCCGGCGGGCCTTGGCGGACTGCTCGGCCGCATAGAGTTCTGCATCGGCCTGCAATTCAACTGAACGTTTCTGACCTTCGGCCTCGGTCACCTGTGCGCGGCGGGCACGTTCAGCGTTCAACTGCTGCAACATTGCGTCGCGGGTGGCCTGATCAAGGTTCACGTCCAGAATCTCGGCGCGGGTGACTTCGATACCCCAGTCATCAACGGCGGTTTCGACGCTTTCCTGAATGCGTTCTATCAGTTGCGCGCGGTTGGACTGCACCTCATCGAGATCCATTTTACCGATCTCGGCCCGGACGATACCGGCAACGGTGGTCGCAATCGCGCCATCAACGTCGCGGATTCGGTAAACGGTCTTTTCGGGTTCAAGAATGCGGTAAAACACCGACGTATCGATCTGGACCAGAACGTTGTCTTTGGTGATGGCGTCCTGGGTTGCGTTTGGCAACTGACGTTCCAGAATGGATATCTTGTGGCGTGCAACATCAAGAAAAGGCACGATAAAGTTGATGCCTGGCCCGAGCACTGAGTGCAGGCGGCCAAAGCGTTCGACCACGTATTTCTCGGATTGCGGCACGATTTTGATGCCCTTGAAGATAATAGTGATAATCAGTACCGCGGCGAGCAGGTAAATGATGTTTGACGTTAGCAATCCAATGATCTGGTCTTCGGTCATATCTGTCCTCTGTATTTTTGTGTACTATGGTATACACTTGGGGATTGACTCGCCCAATTTCAACTCTGGTATGGCGGGAGTGCCGGGGGATGCAAATCGCCGACGTTATGGATGTTGCACGAAAATTCTGAATGTGGCCGCTTTGCATCCTGTCGTGATTGCGCTATCGGGCGGGGATGAAACTTATTATCGACACAGACCCTGGTATCGACGATGCGATGGCCATTGCATATGCCGCCGCAGCCCCGGAAATCGAGCTGATTGGCCTGACCACCGTGTTCGGCAACACGCATGTACACCAATCCAGCCGCAACGCGCGTTTTTTGCTGCATAAGCTGGGTTTGGACGCACCTGTGGCCGAGGGCGCTCCATATCCGCGGGGTGCCGATGCACATGCGCCGTCCGAGCATGTGCATGGCACTGAAGGGTTCGGGGACATCACCGAGATTCCGCAGGTTGGGGCAAATCACACTATGACCGCGGCGGAGTTCCTTGTTGACCAGGCGCGGGCGCATAAAGGCGAACTGGTGGTTTGCGCGGTTGGACCGCTGACCAACATTGCCGATGCCATGCAATTGGATTCTGGTTTTGCGTCCAATCTCAAGCGTTTGGTGATCATGGGAGGGGCTGTGTATTGCCCGGGAAATATCACCGAACACGCCGAAGCCAATATCTATCATGATGTGCAGGCTGCAGATGCCGTGTTCGCGTCGCCACCGGATACCGTTTTGGTTGGTTTGGATGTCACGCTGAAGACCTTGTACGAGACCGCCGATTTCGAGGCTTTGGCGAAACGTTCAGCAGGAATGGGCGCATTTTTGCGCGATATCTCAAAGTTCTATCTGAAGTTTTACAAGGATATCGGTGGGTTGGAAGGGTGCGGCCTGCACGACTCGACAGCCGTGATTGCCTGCACGCATGCGCCGATGTTCGATATGGTCGAAACGGGGCTTCAGGTTGCGGTTGATGGGCCTGAAATTGGGGCGACCCGACCCGATCCGGCCAGACCGATAGTCCGGGTTTGCAGGGACGTGGACGGAGAAGGAGTTGTAAGCCTTTTCACAGACCGCGTTGCGTCATTGCCCTGACGGCTTGAAAATACCGGAAAGATCGGGCAATTGCTGCCCGGTTCCGCGACCCCCTCGAGGCATATACATGACAGACCGCTTCTCATTCGATTTGAAAGCAACCGACGGCAAGGCCCGCACCGGAGTCATCCATACTCCGCGCGGCGAAGTGCGCACGCCCGCGTTCATGCCTGTTGGCACGGCCGCGACAGTCAAAGCAATGATGCCGGAAAGCGTGCGCGCGACCGGGGCCGATATTCTGTTGGGTAATACCTATCACCTCATGCTGCGCCCGACCGCCGAGCGGATCGACCGACTGGGCGGGTTGCACAAGTTCATGAATTGGGAGCGTCCGATCCTGACGGACTCGGGCGGATTTCAGGTCATGTCGCTCGCCGGGCTGCGGAAACTGACGGAAAAGGGCGTCACATTCAAATCTCATATCGACGGTTCGGCGCACGAGCTTACGCCCGAACGATCGATGGAGATTCAGCGCCTTCTGGGATCCGACATCGTGATGTGCTTCGACGAATGCCCGGCCTTGCCAGCCGACCGGGACCGCATCGCGGACTCGATGCGCTTGTCGATGCGGTGGGCTGAACGATCGCGCGACGCCTTCGGGGATCGTCCCGGCCATGCCTTGTTCGGTATTCAGCAGGGTGGGTTGGAGCAAGACTTCCGCGAAGAATCTGCCGAAGCGCTGAA
Organism: Ruegeria sp. BF12; assembly: GCF_056538705.1. Taxonomy (NCBI): domain Bacteria; kingdom Pseudomonadati; phylum Pseudomonadota; class Alphaproteobacteria; order Rhodobacterales; family Roseobacteraceae; genus Ruegeria; species Ruegeria sp. BF12. Next base: position 309,169 of record NZ_JBQFTP010000002.1, read on the forward strand.
AGAGATCGGGTTCGAAGGCTACGCCGTCGGCGGTCTGGCCGTCGGCGAGGGGCAGGAGGCGATGTTTGGCGTTCTGGACTTTGCGCCGGACATGTTGCCGGTGGACAAGCCACGCTATTTGATGGGCGTCGGCAAGCCTGACGATATTGTCGGGGCCGTTGCCCGCGGCATAGACATGATGGATTGCGTTCTGCCGTCGCGCTCGGGGCGTACCGGGCAGGTCTTCACGCGCCACGGTGTGGTGAATATCAAAAACGCCCGCCACGCTGACGACCCGCGCTCATTGGATGAGGCGTGCAGCTGTCCCGCTTGCTCGAACTATTCCCGAGCGTATCTGCACCACGTGTTCCGCTCGAACGAGATGATTTCGGGCATGCTTCTGACCTGGCACAACCTGCACTATTTCCAGGAAATCATGCAGGGTATGCGCGACGCCATTGCCGTCGGAACGTTCGACGCCTGGCAGGCCGAGTTCCATGCGCAGCGTGCGCAAGGCGATATTGACGCGCTGTAACAACTGTGTCTTTGCTCCGCTCGGACAATAACGAACAGAAAGCCGTGTAATGCAGGCTGGCGGAACGACCGGGCATGGGGAACATATCCAGTTAAAGCCGAAGAATTCCAACGCCGTAGTTGTGTGCGTAGACTCTCGCCTGATCTGGCAGGCGGTATTCTTTTTGCTTCGCGCAATTCAGAAGGATACACGTCGCGACGCGGATTACTTTTTGTATCTGTCGGAACCTGTTTCCAAGAAGTACACGGATCTGCTTGGCGCGGATGTCACGGTCGTTCAACACGAAGAAGAGATTATCCCCAGCAACAAGTTTCGCTCTTTTAGGCATGTTACGCCCGCTACACTTTTGCGGGTCAGGGCAATCGAGCAACTCAGCCAAAAATATGAGCGCGTGATCTATTGTGACGTGGACATGTTTCTTCGGTGGGGGTCTCTGACGGATTTGCCGGAAATCGACTGGTCGGGGCGTCCAGTTGCTGCAGTTCGAGAGGCTGTTTATTGGGGAAGAAACAGTGAGGAAGGGGTTCGTGACGCGCATTTTTTGCAACCAGATCAGCGCGAACGTTACTTCAACGCGGGCATGCTCATTGCCAACGGGCCCGAGTTTGTATCCCAGGACATAGCGAACCGGGCAGTCGAGTTTCTGCTTGAGCATGGTAAGGCCGCCTCCATGGCGGACCAGACGGCGTTGAATGTTGTTCTGTCCGGCAATTGGGCTGAATTGCCCCCAAGCTGGAACTGGCAATGTCACATGGGTGATGGTGTTCTGGCCTCGGCACTAAATCCAAGGATCATGCACTTCTCAGGTGACAAGAAACCTTGGGATGCGCCGCTGTTTCTGTTTGATGAGCATTACCCGCGTTGCATGCACGAGTTCCTCGTGGATCGCGGGCTGGATGATGAGGCAAAAGCTCTGCACGCAAATGTTTGGGCAGAGGATTTCAATCCGGTGGTTTTGCGTCGGCGCGTGCGTCTAATGCGCAGGGGGATCGACAGATATGCGGATATCGAAGAGTTTTTGCAGCGAAACGATTTCGCAGCGACTTGGTAGTGGGAAACCGGTAGACAATTCGGAGTTCGCAGGCATTTCGCCGTTCAAAGCGACAAGGGAACATCAATGAAAAATCTGACGAAACTGGCGGAAGACTATGGCTCGGACAAGGGCTTTGTTAGCTATGCGCATGGCTACACGCGCCTGTACAATCTGCTGTTCTTTCCTATGCGCGATCAAAACGTCCGTCTCCTGGAAATGGGCTTGCAGATCGGCGGGCCGGAAAAGGGGCAAAGTGCGGATCGAGAGACGACGGCTCTTCCGTCGGTTTCCATGTGGCTGGAGTATTTCCCCAAGGGTCATGTGACGGGGTTGGACGTTTCCGATTTCTCGTGGTTCGAAGACGCGCGGTTTGATTTCGTTCAATGCGATATGGACAAGCGCGAGAACATCAAAGATGCCGCGGCCAAGCTTGAGCCTGGTTTCGATATTATTCTGGATGACGCATCCCATGCCTCGCATCACCAGCAGTTCGGTCTGTTGGAGATGTGGCCTCTGCTCAAGCCCGGTGGGATGTACATTATCGAAGATCTTCATTGGCAACCACGCACCTACGAACCCAAGGGTTTCACAAAAACCGGTGACCTCTTTCAAGGGTTTCAGCGCCGCCGGAGTTTCGAGCACTCGGATCCTGAGATCGAGCGTGACTTGAACGCGCTGACCCCGGAAATCGGCTTTGCCTATGTATTTCCTGACGGGTTCCGGAAACGTGGCGCGCAGAAGGTTCTTGTTCTGCAAAAGGAATTTTGAGCGCCGATCAGTTGTCCAGGCAAGATGTGATGATTGTTTGGGCAGCGGGGGTATGACTGCTTGAAAACCAGAGCAATCTGCACCACTTTGGAAATCTAAAGGAGCCTTCCGATGCTGCCGCAAAGCGGGGCGAGCAGAAGGTTTGCCAATAAAATAAGGATAGAGCATGCAAGAGCCCCTGAACTCCTCATACCCAGTGCTGCCGCTGCGCGATATCGTGGTGTTCCCACACATGATCGTGCCGCTTTTCGTTGGTCGGGAAAAATCCGTCCGCGCGCTGGAAGAAGTGATGCAGGACGACAAGCAGATTCTGTTGTCCAGTCAGATTGATCCGAGTGACGATGACCCCACAATTGATGGCATCTACCGGTCGGGCGTGCTGGCCAATGTATTGCAATTGCTGAAATTGCCGGATGGCACCGTGAAGGTGCTGGTCGAAGGTCAGGCCCGTGTTCAAATTACGGAATTCCTTGAAAACGAAGAATTCTTTGAGGCCCGCGCCGAGTATCTGACCGAAATTCCGGGTGACGTAACCACGACCGAAGCACTGCAGCGCACGGTTGCGGATGAGTTCGAGCGTTACGCGAAAGTGCGCAAGAACATCCCCGAAGAAGCGCTGACTGCCGTGGGTGAGACTGCCGAGCCCGCCAAACTGGCCGACCTTGTGTCGGGTCATTTGGGTATCGAGGTCGAGCAAAAGCAGGAGCTGCTGGAGACGCTTTCAGTCAGCGAACGGCTTGAGAAGGTCTATGGCCTGATGCAGGGCGAAATGTCCGTTCTGCAGGTCGAGAAAAAGATCAAGACCCGCGTCAAAACCCAGATGGAGAAGACGCAGCGCGAATATTATCTGAATGAGCAGATGAAGGCCATTCAGAAGGAGCTTGGCGATGGTGAGGACGGCAGCAACGAAGTCGCCGAACTGGAAGCCAAGATCGAAGAGACCAAGCTGTCGAAGGAAGCGCGAGAAAAGGCTGAAGGCGAGCTGAAAAAGCTGCGCAATATGAGCCCGATGTCGGCTGAGGCCACCGTCGTGCGCAACTATCTCGACTGGATTCTGGCCTTGCCGTGGGGCACCAAATCCCGCGTCAAAAAGGATCTGGGCCGTGCGCAGGACATTCTGGACGCCGATCACTACGGGCTTGAGAAGGTCAAGGAGCGGATCGTCGAGTATCTGGCGGTACAGCAGCGTTCGAAAAAGCTGAAAGGCCCCATCTTGTGCCTTGTTGGCCCTCCGGGTGTGGGTAAGACCTCGCTTGGTAAGTCTGTGGCAAAAGCAACGGGGCGCGAGTTCATTCGCATCTCGCTGGGTGGCGTGCGCGACGAATCCGAGATTCGTGGCCACCGTCGGACCTATATCGGTTCGATGCCCGGCAAGATCATTCAGGCGCTGAAAAAGGCGAAAACCACGAACCCTCTTATCCTGCTCGATGAGATCGACAAGATGGGGCAGGACTTCCGTGGTGATCCGGCCTCGGCAATGCTGGAAGTGTTGGACCCGGAACAGAACAGCACGTTCATGGACCACTACCTTGAGGTCGAATATGACCTGTCCAACGTGATGTTCCTGACCACGTCGAACAGCTACAACATGCCTGGGCCTCTGCTGGACCGGATGGAGATCATCCCGCTGGCTGGTTACACCGAAGAGGAAAAGAGCGAGATCGCCAAACAGCACCTGATCGACAAGCAAGTCAAAAACCATGGTCTGAAGGCCAAGGAATTTGAACTGACCGATGAAGCGCTGCAGAAGATCATCCGCACTTACACCCGCGAGGCGGGCGTGCGGAACCTCGAACGTGAGATCGCCAAAGTGGCGCGGAAGTCGCTGACCAAGATCATCAAGAAAGAGGCGGAAGAGGTCACTGTGACGCCCGACAATCTGGATGAGTTCCTTGGCGTGCCGAAGTTCCGTTATGGCCTTGCCGAACAGGACGATCAGGTTGGTGTTGTCACCGGTCTGGCGTGGACTTCCGTTGGCGGTGATCTGCTGCATATCGAGGCGCTGAAACTGCCTGGTAAAGGCCGGATGAAGACCACGGGTAAGCTGGGCGATGTGATGAAGGAATCCATCGACGCGGCCTCGTCCTATGTGCGGTCGATCTCGCCCCAGATCGGGGTGAAACCGCCGAAGTTCGACTCGCTGGACATTCACGTCCATGTGCCGGATGGGGCGACGCCCAAGGATGGCCCAAGTGCCGGTCTGGCAATGGTTACTTCGATCGTTTCGGTACTGACCGGTATTCCGGTGCGCAAGGATATCGCCATGACGGGCGAGGTATCTCTGCGTGGTAACGCGATGCCGATTGGCGGCTTGAAAGAAAAGCTTCTGGCGGCCCTGCGTGGCGGTATCAAGACCGTGCTGATCCCGGAAGAGAACGAAAAAGATCTGGCCGAGATCCCGGACAACGTGAAGGAAGGTCTCAAGATCATTCCCGTCAAGCACGTGTCCGAAGTGCTGAAGGAAGCGCTTGTGCGTGAGCCTGCGGCCATCGAATGGGATGAGGCCGCCGAAGAAGCAGCGGCAGCTGCCGCGAAGGCTTCCGAAAGCTCTGGTCAGGCAGCCACAACGCACTGATCAAATTAAGCAAACGAAAGGCGGGGATTTCCCCCAGCCCTTTGCAATAAATGATGCAACATGGTGCCGAACGCATAGTAGGAGCGGCACCATGTTACAAAACAACGCCCGAAGATATCTTCGGGCGTTGTCTGTGAAGGATGGCGACTATGCGGGACAAAGCGGTCTATGGTTCTCCAAACAAATCGGCCAACCTTGGGTTTACAGTACACGGTTGTGGAGAGTGAGAAGGATTAGTTGTCTTTACTTCCGGAAGTACAGTGTCTCAATTGGCACCCTTATTGCATGCTGAGCAGGACGTTATGGCTAACAGGCGTCCAGATACCCTCCGGTTAAGCCCTTTTGCGTGTCAGATGGTATCATCCCAAAATTAGGTTGTTGGCTGCTCGGGTGCATCACCCAAAGCCAGCAGCAAAAGGATAGCCAAAAGGGGTGATCCAACCAGACCGATCAGGAACCAGATCAAACCGGACCGGTTGCGCCGCCCTGCCATCGTGATCGGCAGGATATAAAGCCAGATCACGACAACCAGCAAGATGAGCATAAAAATCAACTGGATAACTGGTGCGTCCATGAAATTTTGCCTTTCGTATCTTGACGCCACTTTTAACACGGCTGATCCGTTTTGAAAGGCGATGGCCCGAAAGCGTTCTCGGGTATTAATTTAGCCCGACATGGGCCCCGGGCGTCCCAACCCTCTCCCGTTAGGTTCCTTGGCTATCAGACGGTGTCGTCCCAATGGTCGGTGCTTTCCGGATCACACGGTAGCAAGATCGGCAAAACGGATAAAGTGGGTGTTCAAGGATCCTTTTAAAGTGCCTTTTCAATGAACTTTGAAAAAAGCTCACCCTGCGAGTTGATCCTAAGTTTCGCGTAAATGTTGCGTCTGTGGATGCGGACTGTGCCTGGAGAGATGCCGAGAATTGTGCCAACAGCTTCTGCCGAATGGCCCTTCAATGTGAACTCAACGACTTCTCGTTCTCGTGGTGTCAGGACGCCATCGCCAAATGCCTGGAATGCTAGATCGACGCGACGACTAACGCCATTCGCTGCGGCGCCGCGGGCCATCGTTGGAAAGTCACTCCAATGTTTGCAGCAGGCTGCCCGAACGAGCGGCCATAGAGCGTGCAAATGACGAATTTCCTTGGCGGAAAAAGGCTTCTCTGCGCGCATGAGCGAGACCACAACCATCCCAGCGCCTGGGATATCGGTAAAGTAACCAATCTCCTCGGCTAACCCAGTCCTTTTGTAATAGCTGCGATAGTATTCGCCCTGATAGAACCTGTCCGGTGCGATATCGCGCATGCGGTACAGACCCGGTGTTATCGGTTTTGTCGCGGCCAAAAAAAATGGATCAAGTACGTAGGGCCCGGCTTGGTAGTCCTCAACAAAAATACGCCGTTTGCTTTTGGGGAAATCGTCGTGAAGGTCTATTGGTGCTTCGGTTCCGACATGGCCAAACACTACAGTAAAATCGAATGGTGCGACCTGCCGTAAGCCATCTGCCAAAGCACATGGAAACTCTGGGGTTCCGATCTTCTCCACGACCCTGCCGGCCTCTTCCATCCAATCGTACACACGCCGCTCCAGATTTTCGAAAAGAACCTCTATACCCCAATTGTGGTATATACAGCTATTTCGAGTTATTGTTACTTTTTCCTTGTTTGAGTGGTATGCCAATAAATGCCAAAAAATCAAGCAAAAGGAAAACGGCAGTATATGAGCTTTGACATGAGCGTCACCATGCAGACGATTGCGGAACTCCGAGGAGTGACCAAGACCTTCGGGAATGTGGTCGCTGCCAAAGACCTGAATCTTTCCATTGGGAAAGGAGAGTTCCTGTCATTCTTGGGCCCATCTGGTTGCGGCAAAACCACAGCACTAAGAATGCTGGCAGGTTTCGAGAAACCAACCGAAGGCCAGGTGTTGCTCGATGGCGAAGTCGTCAACGACTTGGATGCGCACCATCGCCCAGTCAACATGGTGTTTCAGCACTACGCTCTTTTTCCTCACCTGAGCGTTTTCGACAACATCGCGTACGGCCTGCGCCAACAACGACCACGCGTAGATAAGCAAACAATCGCGACAAAGGTTAAGCAGGCGCTGGAAACTGTCCGTCTTGGTGGGTTTGGCCCACGTCGCATCTGGGAGATGTCTGGTGGTCAGCAGCAACGCGTCGCTTTGGCGCGTGCGATCGTAAACGAGCCCAAGCTTTTACTGCTCGATGAACCAATGGCTGCTCTGGATCGAAAGCTTCGAAAAGAAATGCAGTTTGAACTGCAGAACCTGCAACGACAACTGGGAATAACTTTTGTCCTCGTCACGCACGACCAAGAAGAAGCGCTTTCGATGTCCGACCGAATTTGTGTGATGGAAGGTGGCAGTATTGTGCAGGTAGGCAGCCCACGCGAACTCTATGACATGCCCCGCAGCCGTTACGTGGCTGGATTTGTAGGCACCTCGAATTTCTTTGATGCAACTGTAACTGACGCAGTAGCCGACCAAATCACTGTGCGTTTAGCGAGTGGCCAAAAGGTGCACGGAACTCCAGAGATTCCAATAGATGCAGGGCAGGAAGTGTGCGTCAGTATCCGTCCTGAACAGATCACGCTGACCCGCGCGCTGCCCGCAGCTGAAATTGCTCTGCCAGTTACCATTCAAAATCGGATCTTCCTTGGGGAGCACACAGAATACCTTGCGCGCAACGAAGCACTGGGTGATTTCCACGTACTTGTGCCAAGGCAAGCGGAATTGAACGAGGGGACGTTCAATGCAGGAGAGCAGGCCTTTGTTTCATGGGGCGAAGGCGCACTGCTGATCCTGGAAAATTAACAAATCCCGCAATCCAACAACAGAGAGGTTCACAATGGCCAAGGATAATGGGACTATTTCCAAGCAAAAGTTCATGGAAGAGCTTCGCCGGTACCAAAAGGGTTCGGTCACACGGCGACATTTTTTGGGCGTGACAGGTCTTGGGATGGCAACGGCCGTTCTGGGCACGGCTATGCCTGGGTTGCGTCCACGCCCGGCATTTGCTGCCGGAGACATTGGCGACCGAGTGATCCTCGCCACGTGGCCGAACTACCATGACGAGATGAACTTCGAAGCCTTCACGGAAGCCACTGGCGCTCATGTTCAGGTCAATGTTTTTGGCTCGAACGAAGAGATGTTGGCAAAACTGCAGGCCGGAGGGTCTGGTTGGGACGTTTTCGTACCGACAAATTACACGATCACTACGTATGTGGGCGAAGATCTGATTATCCCGCTCGATACGTCCAAACTACCAAACTACGACGCAGGTTCATTCGAACAGCGCTTTTCGGATGCCGGCTCTGTCGATGGCCAGCTTTACGCGGTGCCGAAAAACTGGGGCACGACCGGCTTTGCAGTGAATACTAGCAAGCTTGACGGCGCTCCGACTCCAACCACATGGAAAGAGTTCTGGGACCTTACTATGGAAGGTTACTCAGGTCGGACAATGGTGCATGATTACCAACTCACCACCATCGGTAATGCCCTGAAATACTTCGGCTACTCCTTCAACTCGGTCGATGAGAAGGAACTGGCGGATGCCGAGAAATTGTTGCTGGATGCTAAACCGCATCTGTTTGCAATCTCGTCGGATTATCAGCCGCCGATGCGTAACGGTGACGCCTGGATGACGATGTGCTGGACAGGTGACGGCAAGCAGATGAATGTCGACATGCCTGAAATCGCCTACGTTCTGGGAGCTGAGGGCGGTGAACTCTGGTCCGACTACTACGCTATTCCGAAGGGCGCCCCCCATATGGATGCCGCCTATGCTTTGATCGACTTCCTGCTGAACCCGGAAGTTAATGCGAGAGAAGTCCTCGCTCATGGCTATCCATCGGCTGATGCTCGCACCAATGCGTTGCTGCCGAAGGAATTGCTGGAAGATCCGATCCTTTATCCGGCAGCTGACCTTCTGAATGCGCTCGAGTTTGGCGCGGCGGCTACGCTAACCGATCCAAACCGTGCCGAGTTGCTCGCCCGCTTCAAGTCGGCCTAAGCGGCAAGGCCGCAATATCGGAAAAGACGAGGACAATATGACCGAACGAGGCAGAAAAGCACTGTTGCTGGCACCGGCAGGAATATGGCTTTTGGTAATGCTTGCCCTTCCACTACTGGTCGTCTTCGTCTTTTCCTTTGGCGAACGGGGTGCCGCCGGAGGCTATGTTCCAGCGTTCACTTTGGAACAATATGCCAACCTTCCTGCGCGATGGACGGCGTTTAAGAACACCTTGATCCTTGCACCTCTGGGGACTATCGCTGCGTTGGTAATTGCCTACCCGCTCGCCTACTTTCTTGCGGTGCGTTGTTCGCCAAAGTGGAGAACTTCGCTGTTGATCCTGGTGATCGTGCCGTTCTGGACATCGATCCTGATCCGGTCATACGCATGGATTTTCATCCTTGGGGGGCGTGGCATGCCCGCTTTACTGGAGTCGATCGGCATCGATGATGTCCGCCTGATAAATACGCCGTTCGCTGTGCTTGTGGGGATTGTCTATGGGTATCTACCTTTGATGGTTTTCCCAATTTTTGTAAGCTTGGACAAACTGGATAAACGCCTTCTTGAAGCCTCAGCTGATCTCGGCTCTACCCCATGGCGTACGTTCCGTCAGGTGACACTTCCTTTGTCGGTACCCGGTATCGCAACTGGCTGCATGCTGGTCTTCATCTTGCTTATGGGCGAGTTTCTGATTCCAGCGATCTTGGGCGGCGGAAAGGTGTTTTTCGTCGGAAATGCGCTGGTGGACCTGTTCCTACAGTCTCGAAACTGGGCGTACGGATCGGCGGTCGCAATGACGCTAGTTGTCGTAATGCTTGTCACCGTCTCAATTTACATGAAATTCATCTCGCGCCTGGGTGGCCAGCGCGAAGATGTCTCGCTGATGTGAGGGTCCGATGCGCTTTTACGCGATTTGCGTCTACCTTTTTCTCTATATTCCAATCGGCATCATCGCGCTTTTCAGCTTCAATGCCGGACGACACGCAAGCCAGTTCATGGGGTTCTCGACCCAATGGTATGGCAAAGCGCTCAACAACCCATTTGTTATGGACGCGCTCGAGACCAGTCTGCTTGCGGCATTCATAACTGCTTGCCTCGCATCCACACTCGGAACCATGGCGGCCATCGCTTTACAAGGGGTTAAGGGGTGGCTCCGAACTTTGTTCGATGCGATGATTTATATTGCGATAATGATACCAGGTATCGTCATCGGTATCGCGACACTCATTGCCCTGGTCACCGTATTCGGCTGGCTAAACCCGCTTCTTGCGAGCCTATGGCCCGATGGAGCAAATCCCCCGCAACTTTCCATGGGGATGCCCACGCTTGTCGCCGCACACACCATGTTCACAATGGCGCTGGTCATAATCATCGTACGTGCAAGGCTATCGGGTATGGACCGTGCCCTCATGGAAGCTTCGGCTGACCTCTTTGCGACGCCCTGGGGCACCTTTCGGCAGGTGACCCTGCCGTTGATAGCACCGGCAATTTTGGCGGGCTTCCTGCTCAGCTTCACTTTCTCATTTGATGATTTCATCATGGCGTTCTTCGTAGCTGGCTCAGAAACAACCCTGCCTATCTACATATTCTCATCCATCCGGCGCGGCGTAACGCCCGAGATCAATGCCATAGGCACTATGGTTATGGGCGCGTCGCTCTTGTTGCTCGTTGCAGCGCAACTGCTTTTGCGCCGAGGCGCCTCAAAATCCAATAGTTAAATAAAGGAGCCAAGTGAAATGCGGCTTGCAGGTAAAGTCGCGCTCGTGACGGGCGCGGGATCAGGAATTGGTCGGGCAGGTTCAATGGCAATGGCACAAGAGGGTGCGCATGTTGTGGTAACGGATCGCGATGCAACACTTGCTGAAGCCACTGTGGCCGCGATCGTTGCGCAGGGGAATCAAGCATCTGCCATACAGCTTGATGTGACCGATGACGATGCCCTTACCAAAGCCATAGACGAAGCAGTAAAAAACTTCGGTCGGCTTGACGTGTTGCACTCTCATGCTGGGTTGCAGATCGAAGGAACGCTGGAAGAAGTGGAACCAGATGGAATGGATGCTTCTTGGACATTGAATGTCCGCGCTCACTTCATTGCCGCGCGCGCAGCTGTCCCCCATATGAAATCACAAGGTGGAGGCAGCGTGATCGTCACGGCCTCCAATTCTGGGGTTCAATACGACCGGGGTATGATCGCCTATGCGACTACAAAGCACGCAGCTGTTGCGATGGTCCGGCAGATGGCAGCCGACTACGCTGTCCATGCAATCCGTTTCAATGCCCTTTGTCCAGGATTTGTAGACACCCCCTTCAATGCAGGCTTCGAAAAGCAGATGGGTGGCCGTGCCAAACTGGAAAGCTACATCGAGCAGGCGATCCCTATGAGTCGGTGGGCGACAGTTGAAGAGATTGGCCATGGGATCGTCTATTTAGCTTCAGATGAGTCCGCTTTTATGACGGGGCAAGCCTTGGTTATCGATGGCGGTGAATGCATTTAGTGATGGGTTAGACCGCTCAAGAGAATGTCGATCGCCGCACTTCATTTTTGGCGAGCACATTTCAGTCCGCTTTGGGCTCAAAGCGGCCATTGCGCTTTGAGCTTTCACATGCATCATTCATTGAAAAGGGCTAAGGATTTCCCCGTCTTTTTCAGAAACCGATGATGGGTTTTTTGGGGTCCAGAACCTCTTCTTCAGCGATGTAAGTGCGGAACTTCTTTAGAGACAGGGCCGACCGAACCGCAAGGCCGAATATGACCGCTGAAAACAGAACGCACAGCACGATATCCCATCCGAATGGAATTTGATTTTGCGCGCCTTCTCCGAACTGACCCAGAAACGAGATCAGACCGATCCCGATAAAGTAGGGAACCAGCCACAGTGCCTCGGTCACGTCCATTTCATCCAGCCTATTGTGAAACCGGGCCAGTAAAAGAACAAACCCGACGACCAGAGCTATTCCGAGCCTCCAGACGGTATCCCAGCCGCTCCAGTAGATGACGAGCGTCGCGATGGCGAATGCGGAAATGGCCACAACTTTGACGGCGGGAATTCGGATGGAGCGGGGGTGGTCGGGCATCAATTGGCGCAGGCAAACTACAGCGATGGGCCCGACTGCAAACGACATTACGATGGCCGCGCCGTTCAACGCGATGACGGTGGTGAACGGAACGGTGAGCAGGAACAATATCCCGATCAGAAAGTTCAATGCCAGAGCCCACAAAGGGACACCGAAAGAGGACAACATCTGCAGGCGTTTCGGCAAGAACCCGTTTTGTGACAGCGCCAATGCAATTCGCGCGTTTGAACCGGTAGACACCAAGCCATTTCCGAACGGTCCAATAACCGAACCGACGTTCAGAACGCTCAGAAACCAGACGATGCCCACTGACATAATGACGCCATCCAACGGACCCTGGCCGCCGAAGTTCAGGCTCGCCCAACCGCTCTTGAGCATCTCCGGGTCAAGCGCGCCGATAAATGCAATCTGCAGACCAATATAGATCGCTGCGCAGAGAATAATGGACAGAACCAGCGCCGCAGGGATCGCGACCTTCGGGTTTCTGACTTCACCGGCCATGTCGACGACATGGCGAAATCCGATGAAAGAAAAGATCACGCCGCCGGTCGAAACAGCCGCCATTATTCCTTGCAGCCCGTAGGGCGCGAAGCCACCGGGACTTGAGAAATTTGCGGTGTCAAACCGACTGGCGATCAACAGACCCGAAAGCACAATGGGGATGGCGATCTTGGCCCAGGTCAGGGTCGCGTTGACCTGAGTAAAGAACTTCACACCCAACGCGTTGATAACTACAAACAACAACATAAAAAACAGGGCCACGGTTATCCCGGCGCCGGTCAAATCGCCCGTGTCGGCCGCGTGCAACCACGGCGCGTAGGGGGCGAGATATTTCAGCATGGCCTCAACCTCGATCGGGGCAGTGGTGTTGTACCCAATCCAGGCTGTCCATCCCATCGCCATGGAAACGATGTTGCCATGCGAGAACTGAGGGACGCGCGCGATCCCTCCGGGGATGGGTAGCATGGCCGAGATTTCGGCAAATGTAATGGCCAGTATGAACATGGCCGCCGCGCCGATGATCCACGAAAGGATCGCAGCGGGCCCGGCATGCTGAACGGCCAAAAGGGGACCGAACAACCAGCCTGATCCAATGATTCCGCCGACCGAAATAAACGTCAGGCCAACAAGGCCAATATCCCGTTTCAACTTGGCCATGCGAAACCCCGCCCACCAGCGCCGATTGATCACACGGCAGATACAGGAACGATACGCAGGCGACTCGCAAGCTGGCAAGCCCTGCAGTTTCAAGCCTTTAGCGAAGGTTGACGCTCAGATGGGGAATGGTGGGTGATAAGAGATTTGAACTCCTGACATCTTCGATGTGAACGAAGCGCTCTACCACTGAGCTAATCACCCGTAGGCGGTGCTGTTATAGTGACTCGGGATGCTTGGCAAGACGGCCGGCTGTGAAAACCACCCTGGCCTGAAAAAAGCAGGTTTCCGGACCTTGAGGGCAGGCGGCTTTTTCGGAAAAAATCATGTTCTTCAAAAAAACTTCAAAACGCCGCTTGACGCTGCCCAAGCGTAGCCATAATACACCCCAACGTTCAGCAACGAACGGACAGCGGGCGGTTGTAGCTCAGTTGGTTAGAGTACCGGCCTGTCACGCCGGGGGTCGCGGGTTCGAGCCCCGTCAACCGCGCCACTGCTGTCAGCCTGGATCCGGGTTAAGGGATCACGAAAATAGATGCGCGGTTGTAGCTCAGTTGGTTAGAGTACCGGCCTGTCACGCCGGGGGTCGCGGGTTCGAGCCCCGTCAACCGCGCCATTTTCTCCAAAGTCAGCATCAGTCTAATAACTTATTTGGCGCCCCGGCGTGCAAATTGCATTGCGAGTTTGTCGAATAGGCGAACAATTGACAGTTCTCTCTTTGTTCTAACTTTTTTGTTGGAGACTCAGCGTCGTTCACCTATTTCTAAGACACTTGTGTGTTGGGGGCCAAAATGGCTGAGCTGAAGAATATCGAAGTGCGCGGCGCGCGCGAACATAACCTCAAAGGTATCGACGTCGACATCCCGCGCGATCAGCTTGTGGTGATCACCGGGCTATCTGGTTCCGGCAAGTCTTCTTTGGCGTTTGACACGATCTATGCCGAGGGGCAGCGCCGCTATGTCGAGAGCCTTTCCGCGTATGCGCGCCAGTTTCTGGACATGATGGAAAAGCCGGATGTAGACCATATCAGCGGTCTATCACCCGCGATTTCGATTGAACAGAAAACCACGTCCAAGAACCCGCGTTCGACCGTCGGAACGGTGACTGAGATCTATGATTACCTGCGCTTGTTGTTTGCCCGTGCCGGCACGCCATACAGCCCGGCGACAGGCCTTCCGATCGAGGCCCAGCAGGTTCAGGACATGGTCGACCGCATCATGACGATGGAGGAGGGGACGCGCGGCTATCTGCTTGCTCCAATCGTTCGGGACCGCAAGGGTGAATACAAGAAAGAGTTTCTGGAGCTGCGCAAGCAGGGTTTTCAACGTGTGAAGGTCGATGGAGAGTTCTACGAGCTGGACGAACCGCCAACACTGGACAAAAAGTTTCGCCATGACATCGATGTGGTTGTTGACCGGCTTGTCGTACGCGAGGGTATGGAAACGCGGCTGGCCGATAGTCTGCGGACTGCGCTGGATCTGGCGGATGGCATCGCGATTCTTGAGACCGCCCCGCGTGAGGGAGATCCGGAACGTATCACATTCAGCGAGAATTTTGCCTGTCCAGTCAGTGGCTTCACGATCCCTGAAATCGAACCGCGTCTGTTTTCTTTCAACGCCCCGTTCGGGGCCTGTCCGGATTGTGACGGGTTGGGGGTCGAGCTTTTCTTTGACGAACGGCTTGTGGTGCCGGACCAGACCCTGAAGCTGTACGATGGGGCGCTTGCCCCCTGGCGTAAGGGCAAGTCGCCTTACTTCCTGCAGACCATCGAAGCTATCGCCCGGCACTATGAGTTCGACAAGAACACGCCTTGGAAAGATCTGCCTGCAAAGGTGCAGCAAGTGTTCCTGCGGGGGTCGGGCGACGAGGAAATCCAGTTCCGCTACGACGAAGGCGGGCGGGTTTATCAGGTGACCCGCAGCTTTGAGGGCGTGATTCCGAATATGGAGCGCCGCTATCGCGAAACTGACAGCGCGTGGATTCGTGAAGAGTTTGAGCGGTATCAGAACAACCGGCCATGCGGGGCGTGTGAAGGCTACCGCCTGCGCCCAGAGGCTCTGGCAGTCAAGATCGCAGGCCTGCACGTCGGTCAGGTGGTTCAGATGTCCATCCGCGAGGCATTAGCCTGGATCGAAGACGCTCCCAACCATCTTAGTGTCCAGAAGAACGAGATCGCCCGAGCGATCCTCAAGGAAATCCGTGAGCGCCTCGGGTTCTTGAATAACGTGGGTTTAGAATACCTTACGTTGTCGCGATCAAGTGGCACTTTGTCTGGTGGAGAAAGTCAACGCATTCGTCTGGCCAGCCAGATTGGGTCCGGTCTGACCGGTGTTCTCTACGTTCTCGACGAGCCCTCAATTGGCCTTCATCAGAGGGACAACGACCGCCTGCTTGGCACGCTGAAGAACTTGCGGGATCAGGGCAACACCGTGATTGTCGTCGAGCATGACGAGGAAGCGATCCGCGAGGCTGACTATGTATTTGACATTGGCCCTGGGGCCGGTGTGCATGGGGGACAGGTTGTCAGCAAGGGCACACCTGATCAAATTGCGGCGGATGCGGCTTCGATTACGGGTCAGTATCTGTCGGGCACTCGCGAAATCTCGGTTCCAACAAAGCGGCGCAAGGGGAACAAAAAGAAGGTCACGGTCGTTAAAGCGACTGGGAACAACCTGAAAAACGTAACCGCCGAGTTCCCGCTTGGGAAATTTGTCTGCGTCACGGGGGTTTCCGGCGGTGGGAAGTCGACCCTGACGATTGAGACTCTGTTCAAGACTGCTTCGATGCGACTGAACGGCGCGCGTCAAACTCCGGCGCCCTGCGAAACCATCAAAGGGTTAGAGCATCTGGACAAGGTCATCGACATCGATCAACGCCCGATTGGGCGAACTCCACGTTCGAATCCAGCGACTTACACCGGGGCCTTCACCCCGATCCGCGACTGGTTTGCCGGTCTGCCGGAAGCCAAGGCCCGCGGGTACAAACCCGGGCGGTTCAGCTTTAACGTCAAGGGCGGCCGGTGCGAGGCGTGTCAGGGTGACGGTGTCATCAAGATCGAGATGCACTTCCTGCCCGACGTCTACGTGACTTGCGAAACCTGCAAGGGCGCGCGCTACAATCGCGAGACCCTAGAGATCAAGTTCAAGGGCAAGTCCATCGCAGATGTCCTTGATATGACTGTGGAAGATGCGCAAGAGTTCTTCAAAGCGGTGCCTTCGATCCGGGACAAGATGGATGCGCTGGCGCGCGTTGGTCTTGGCTATATCAAAGTTGGCCAGCAGGCCACGACGCTGTCCGGAGGCGAAGCGCAGCGGGTTAAGCTTTCCAAGGAACTGTCCAAACGGTCAACCGGGCGGACTCTGTACATCCTGGACGAACCTACGACCGGTCTTCACTTCGAAGACGTGCGTAAGCTGTTGGAAGTTCTGCATGAACTGGTCGACCAGGGAAACACGGTTGTCGTGATCGAACACAATCTGGATGTCGTGAAAACGGCCGACCACATCATCGATATCGGTCCGGAGGGCGGCGATGGTGGTGGCCAGATAGTTGCCACCGGAACTCCCGAGGATGTGGCTGAGATCGAGCGCAGCCACACGGGTCAATATCTGAAGCAAATGTTGGACGGCGCGCGCGTCGCAGCGGAATAGCGGCTGATATCTAGTAGAGAATATCAGCCACCGCGCCGATCAGGTTCAGCACTTTACGCGTTTCGGGGTCGACGCGGTAAACGTAATCGCCAGCACGAACATAGGACCCGCCGCGTTTCAGGCCATAGCGATAGGGATCATTGATCCAACGGTAATCGCGCGTGATATAGTCGCCCGTTTTGTAGAAGTTCTTCGCTTGGCCGGGCGGAACACAGGGCACTGCCTTTTTCGCCAGACCCGGCGGGCAGTGGCCCGCTTTTCCCTTACCGTTCCCGGCCATTGCTGAGGCAGGGCCTAGGATAAGCGCGAAAATGGTCAAAGTGATTGGCAGGATTCGCGACATCATGTTTCCTTTCGCGTTAACGCGGGTTTGGAAAACAGATGGCTGCAGTTTGCCCACCGGTCAACCCGATGGGCAGGAAACTGCCGCCTGACGCAATCTAGGTTCGGCTGCGTTTTTCAAACCGCGGCAGCATGGCTGAGAAATCCTTTCCCAGACCATCTTCAGACTCGACGAACTGCTCGTAAAGCGCCGTTGCAACTTGTCCCATAGGCGTGTCCGCGTCCGAGCTTTCCGCTGCCTGCTGGCTCAGGCGGAGATCCTTGAGCATCAGCTCTGCTGCAAAACCGGGCTGATAGTCATTGTCTGCGGGGCTGGCAGGTCCGACACCAGGAGCGGGGCAATATGCATTCATGGTCCAGCTATAGCCCGAGGATGTGCTGACCACATCGAACATCTTTTGCCGGTCCAGTCCAAGCTTGTCGGCTAGAGCAAAGGCTTCGCAGGTTGCAATCATGGTGACGCCGAGGATCATATTGTTGCAGATCTTGGCGGCCTGGCCGGCCCCGGATTCGCCGCAATGAACAGCTTTTTGTCCCATGATGTCGAAGAGCGGAGCGGCTTTCTCAAAAGCTGCGTCACTGCCACCGGCCATGAAGGTCAGCGTACCTGCTGCGGCGCCACCGATGCCTCCCGACACTGGGGCGTCGACGGCCAGAATGCCGGCATCTTTTGCCTTGTCGGCCACGGCACGGGCGCTGTCGACATCGACGGTTGAGCAATCAATCCAAACGGCACCCGAGGTCATAGCGGGAACGATCTCATCTGCCACCGCCCGCAGGATTTGGCCGTTCGGCAGCATAGTGACAACAATGTCGGCCGCTGTTGCGGCCTCAGTTCCAGAGCCAGCCATCGAGACACCGGGAACACTGACATCTGCCATGTCAAAACCGACGACATCGTGCCCGGCCTTGGCTAGGTTGGCCGCCATCGGATTGCCCATGTTTCCAAGGCCGATAAACCCGATTTTCATTCTCTATTCCTCCTCGAATGTCAGCGCATCCGCGCCCAGGGGCTGCAGCATTTTCGATACGTCAACTGCGGGCACGGCTTGATCCTTATGGCGCCAGATGGGATTGCGATCCTTGTCGATGATCTGAGCCCGAATGCCTTCCAGAAAATCGCCGTTCTCCATGGCGCGGTAAGTAAACCGATATTCCAGTTCCAAGGCCTTGCGCATTGTCAGGCTAGGGGACCGAAGACGATGCAGCATTTCTACGGTGCATGCCATTGAAAGCGGCGAGTTGCGGCCCATGAGTTTGTGCGTATCAGCGGACGTATCGCTGTCCGAATGCCGCAAGTTATTCAGTATGTCACTTAACGCTTCGCCGTCGAAAACAGTATCGATCCCGGCTTGCAAACCGGGCAGCTCACCCTCCGGCGGAGCCTCGGCATGCCTTTCAAGCACACTGGCGTCGCCGGATGCTTCGAGCATTTCGATCAGGTCCGACCATTGCGCGATCGGGATGAAATGGTCCGCAAAACCGGCGAAGATGGCGTCGGCCGGCCCCATGCGGTGGCCCGTCGTGCCCAGATACTCGCCCAAACGTCCGGGGGCCAACGCCAGTATCAGGGTACTTCCGACATCCGGCACCAATCCGATGGAGCATTCGGGAAGGGCGATTTTTGAGGTTTCTCCAACAATGCGGTGGCTGCCATGACAGCCTATGCCGACGCCGCCGCCCATGGTGAAACCCTGAAGAAAGCTGACGACCGGTTTTGGGTATTCGAAGACCAACGCATTCAGACGGTACTCATCACGCCAGAACTTTCGCCCATATTCGAAATCGCCCTTGGTTCCGGTTTCGTAGAGTTCGGCAATGTCTCCGCCCGCGCAAAAGGCCTTGTCACCTTCGGCATCGAAAATGACCAGATCGACCGCGTCATCCTCGCGCCAATTCCGCAGGGCGGTATCGATGGCCAAACACATGTCATAGCTCAGGGCATTTAATGCCTTGGGTCTGGTCAATGTGATGCGACCGGCGCGGCCTGTCGTGCGAATATAGATGTCTGACATATAGTCCTCAGCGCTGAGCGAGCATCTGGCGCGCGACGATGACCCGCATGATCTCGTTTGTGCCTTCCAATATCTGATGTACGCGCAGATCGCGCACAAGCTTTTCGATCCCGTAATCGGCCAGATAGCCATAGCCGCCATGCAGTTGCAGGCATTGGTCGACCACTTTCGACCCGGTCTCGGTCACGAATTTCTTGGCCATGGCGCAGAACTTGGTGGCATCCGGCGCACCATGATCCAGCTTCCATGCGGCCTGACGCAGAAATGTTCGGGCGGCCTGCAATTCGATCTCCATATCCGCCAGGCGGAACTGAAGGGCCTGGAACTGGTCGATGGACTGCCCAAAAGCTTTCCGTTCGGACATGTACTGCAGCGTCAAGTTCAGTCCGGTCTGCGCAGCGCCCAAGGAACAGGACGCGATGTTCAACCGTCCGCCGTCCAGCCCCATCATTGCATATTTGAACCCGTCGCCCTCGGTGCCGACAAGGTTTTCGGAGGGGATCTTGCAGTCGTCGAATTGTACTTGCGCTGTGGGTTGGCTCTTCCATCCCATCTTCTGTTCCAGCGCGCCAAAGCTGAGGCCGGGGGTACCATCCTCGACATAGACCGTCGAAATGCCTTTGGGTCCGTCCTGCCCGGTACGCACCATACAGACATAGGCATCAGAGTAACCGCCACCGGAGATAAACGCCTTGGTCCCGTTTAAGGTGTAGCCTTCGTTTGTGCGCTCGGCGCGCGTCTTCAACGCTGCTGCATCCGAACCCGAACCCGGTTCGGTGAGGCAATAGCTGAGCACCGTGTTCAGGCTTAGTACATCGGGCATGATGCGCGATTTCAACTCGTCACTGGCAAAGCTGTCGAGCATCTTGGCGCACATGTTGTGGATGGACAGAAAGGCCGCAACAGAGGGGCAGGCCATAGAAAGAGCCTCAAAGACGAGGGTGGCGTCCAGACGAGTCAGTCCCGAACCGCCGCTGTCTTCCGACACATAAAGGCCGCCAAATCCCAGTTCGCCAATGCGTGGCCACAGGTCCTTGGGAATGGTACCATCGGCTTCCCACTGCCGGGCATAAGGGGCGATGTTCTCTTGCCCGAAATCGTAGGCCATGTCGAAGATTGCATTTTGTTCTTCGGTGGTTGCGAAATCCATGGCTTGCCTCCCACGCTGCCCGATGAATTGAACGAGTGTTTATTTCTCAATCCTTACAGAAATTTTGCACGGCCAGCAATCGTCGGCGCGGCAAGGCGCGGGAAAATTCGCGAAAATCGTCGGCGTCGTTCAGAGGTCCTGATGAAACTCTTCGATCAGGTGCCGGACGACGGCCTGGCCAGGATCCTCGCCTTTAGCGGCGGCTTCGGCATGAACCCGGCGCTGGCGGGTGGCCGATGTCCCGTTCTGGGCGATTTGTACCAGTTTCGCCAGTTCGGGCATGGTGCCCAGTGCCTCGGCGTCTTCGGCGAGCAGTCCCATCAGTTCGCCCATAAGGTCAGGCATGGGTTTGATCGAACGCTCGCCAAAGTCGATCATGCCTTCGCCGACGCCGTAACGTTGCGCGCGCCAGCGGTTTTCTCCGATCAGGAACCGGTCATATTGCCGCCACCTGAGGTTCCGATCCTTCAGACGGCACAGCATACGCGTCAGGGCTTGCACCATCGCAGCCAGTGAGAGGGCATGCTCCAGCCGGGGCTGCACGTCCATGATCCGAGTCTCGAGTGTGGGAAACCGATGTGATGGCCGCAAGTCCCACCAGATTTTTGTTGTGTCCTCGATCACGCCCAGTTCGACCAGCACACCCGTTGTACGTTCATATTCTGACCAGCTTGAAAAGACTGGCGGCAACCCGGTGCGGGGCAGGTTGTCGAACACGGTTAACCGGTACGACGACAAGCCGGTGTCTTCCCCGTTCCAATACGGTGACGAGGTAGACAGTGCCAAGAGATGTGGAAGGAAGTAAGACAGCTGCGGCATCAGGTCCGCGCGCAAGGCCGAGTCGGCCACGCCCACGTGAACATGCATACCGCAAATCAGCATGCGCCGGGCCACGCCGCCCAGTGCGTGTTGCAACGCGTCATAGCGGTCTTTGCGGGTGTGGTGCTGTTTTTTCCAATCGGCAAACGGGTGGCAGGACACGGCGATCGGAGCAAGGTTGTGTTCGGCGGCGCGTTTCGAGACGCATGACCGAAGGCGCTTTAGATCCTCGCGCGCGGAGTTGATCGTTACATGTGGCCGGGTGCCGACCTCGATCTGGCACTGCAGGAATTCCGGGCTGACCTGTCCTTCGAAATCGGCCTGGCAGGCTTCCATCAGGGCTGCGGGTGCTTCGGCAAGTTCAAGGCTGTCGCGATCGACCAGCAGATACTCTTCCTCGATGCCCAGCGTGAATTCCTGCTGCATAGCGGCCCTCGCAATTCTGTTCGGACCAGTGAATACGGAAATTGCCGTTTTGCCAAGTGTTTGGCCGTGGGGTTCTTGCGAAACCCCTGCCTGCGAAGGTAAGGAACGGGCCAGATTGTGACCAAACCCCGGAGCCCGTCGTGAAACCCAGGAAATTCCCCCGGCTGAATGCCGTGCTTGACCGGTTTGGTGTGAAACTGATCGACAAAGTAACCGAAAATGACGAGCGCGCCCGCCTTGAGGCATTTGAACGGGCAGGGGGGCTGACCCGTCCCGCCTACGCCCTGTCACCGGGCATGGAGGCGTTCGACATTGCCCAGCTGACGGCCGAGTTCCATGAGCATTCCGGCGCCCTTGAAGCCCTGAAAGATCCGGAGCGCAACAAGACAGGGTACCGCATCAATAACGGATATTACGATAGCCCGGACGCGGATGCGCTGTACCTGATGATCCGCCGGTTCAAACCCAAGCGCGTGATCGAGGTCGGTTGTGGGAACTCGACCCGCGTAACCCGACAGGCGATCATCGATGGGGGTCTGGAAACGCAGGTCACTGCAATTGATCCCTATCCCCGGGCGGATATCGCTCATGTTGTGGATCAGTTCGAGCAGAAGCGTCTGGAAGAGGTCGACCCGGCGCTATTCGAACAGCTAGAGGCGGGCGATGTGCTGTTCATCGACTCCAGTCACGTTGTTCGTATGAGCAACGACGTCGCACATCTGTTCTGTCGCATCATTCCGACGCTTAAACCCGGTGTGGTCATCCATGTGCACGATGTTTTTCTGCCCTATGAGTATCCCAAGCGTTTTTTCTACGATTGTCCGGGTTGGGGCGAGCAGTACATGCTGCACGCATTGCTGCAATCTGGTGCATATTCAATGCTTTGGCCGGGATACTACCTGCAACAGGACCGCCCCGATGCGGTCGAGGCACTGCCGTTTCTGAAAGATGGTCGCGCCCAGAGCATCTGGGTCCAGGTCAAAGAAAACTGAACTCATAGTGATCCGGTGCGGCAAAACGCCCGTAACCCTTTCCATAACAAGCTGGAGAGGAGATGACAGCCATGTTTCGCCGCACGTTTATGGGCGCCGCCGCCGCACTTGCACTGACCCTGCCTGTAAAGGCACAGGCCGCGGACATCGTGGACACCGCAGTATCAGCGGGTTCGTTCAACACCCTTGTCGCCGCCGTTCAGGCCGCCGGTCTGGTCGATACGCTGAAAAGCGACGGACCGTTCACCGTTTTCGCTCCGACGGACGAGGCTTTTGCTGCACTGCCCGAAGGTACGGTAGAAACTCTGCTGCTTCCCGAGAACAAAGATCAGTTGGTCGAAATCCTGACCTATCACGTCGTACCGGCCAAGGTCATGTCGGGTGACATTGCCGGCAAGCGCGCCAAGGTGCTGACTGTTCAGGGCGACCGCCTGAGCGTGAATGCGAAGAACGGCGTCAAGGTTAACGATGCTGAGGTTATTCAAGCTGACATCGAGACCAGCAACGGTGTGATCCATGTCGTCGACGCTGTGATCCTGCCGGAGTAAAATCAGGTATTGAAAAACAGAAGCCCCGGTCCTTGCGGCCGGGGCTTTGTCGTCAGACCAGTCTGACCTGAGTTCCGATTTGAACCAAAGGATAAAGCTCCTCGACATGCTGATTGTAGAGACCGATGCAGCCGGATGAGCTCTGGCGTCCAATTTTCCGCGTGTCGTGCGTTCCGTGCACCAGATAAGCGGGCCAACCCAGATACATGGCGCGTGTGCCCAGCGGGTTGCCGGGGTCGCCACCTTCCATCCGGACGGGCAGCAAAGGGTCTCGTTCACGCATCGAGGCGGTGGGCGTCCAGCTTGGGTTTTCCGCTTTGCGGACAACTTTGGTATAGCCGCGTTTGGTCAACTCTTCGCTCATCGGCACCGAGCTTGGGTACAGCTTGTAGGTGCCATCCGGCCCCCAGTAGTGCACTGCGCGGCTGGTAATGTCAGCTAACAGGCATCCTGTGCCCAGTTCATCAAAGTGGTCCTGCCAGTTCTGCTGCGAAAACGAGGACACATTGCGGCGCACCGGCAACTGCGTGCTGATCGCTTCTTCCGTCTCGGGGAACGCATCGCTACTTTGCGCGCGCAGAAGCGTTGGTGCCGCGATTGTGGAGGCAACCCCCAACAGGGCGGCACGACGTGTAATACGGGAACTGGACAACTAAGCCTCCTGAAAGACTGCTCGGGGTTTTCCGGCAATTTAGTGACTGCTTGCCGTCAGGGCCAGATGCACCGTTTAAATTTTCCGTGAGAATTGGGGCGCGCATGCGGTTTTTTGCTTGTCCCGACGGTAGTCAGACCGGTGTCCGGACACGTTTTTCCTGTTTGCCGGACACGGCTTGGGGTATTTTCCGGGCCATGTCTGCTCCAACTCCAGGGAACAGGCCCACAGTATTTCGGAGACCGCACGATATGGCCAAGAAATCGGAAACCTTGGAAATTCGCGTATCTTATGAGTTGAAAACCAAATTGGCCGATCTGAGCGAGGAGCGCGGATCGTCGATGAGCGAACTCGTGCGCGGTGTGATTGATCGGGAACTGGCGGGGCCTTCACCTGACACTGTTGGAGAAGATGACATGCCTTTACGCTCACTAAGCCATTTTGCCCCCAAGACCCTTTATGTGTTGCCGGTCCTTTTATTGGCGGGCTTATACTGGGGGGCTGCGCAAACACCTGCACAGGCCACTCCGAACGCACGGATTTTCTTTACCGAGCTTGATAGGGACGGAGACGGCGTGATTACCCAATCCGAACTCCACCGGTTCCTGACGGAAGAGGAAGTTCTCTTCGTACCCGAGGATTGTGATGCCAACTCGGAACCTTGCACGGCCGAGGCCATCGCTGCGGATGAGATTAGCCGGGCGGATTCCAACGCCGACGGCAAAGTCGAGTACTCCGAGTTCGAGATATTCTATCTGGCTGAACGTGCCGTGGAATTTTTGGAGTACGATGCGGACGAAAACGGCGTCGTGTCTCCGGATGAATTTGTAGCTGTCGAGGCACGGGATATCGTCGAGTTTCCCGATCCTGAAATGGACGAGCCTCTGTCCGCTGAGTGCCTGACGATGGTTGAAAATGAAAAGATCGACGGCATCGCCAAAGCCTGCATGCCCGCGTATGAATTGCGGATGCTGATGGCTGAACTCGACGCTGATTTTGACGGTAAGATCACTCTGCGCGAATTCCTCCAGAACTGAAGACGCGCTGAGAAATGCGAAAGGCCGCCCGGCTGGGCGGCCTTTGGTGATTTAGGGGACCGAAGATTAGTCCATCGCTTTGAAGTTGAACTCGCCACCTTCCTTGATGCCCGACGGCCAACGCGACGTGACTGTCTTGGTGCGGGTGTAGAACTTGAAGCTGTCCGGGCCGTGCTGGTTCAGGTCGCCAAACATGGATTTCTTCCAGCCGCCAAAGGTGTGATAGGCCAGCGGAACCGGGATCGGAACGTTGATGCCGACCATGCCGATATTCACACGGCTGGCAAAGTCACGTGCGGTGTCACCGTCACGGGTGAAGATCGCGGTGCCGTTGCCGTACTCGTGATCCATCGCCAGTTTCAGCGCTTCTTCATAGGAGCCTGCGCGGACGGTCGACAGAACCGGACCGAAGATCTCTTGCTTGTAGATGTCCATCTCGGGTGTCACGTGGTCGAACAGGTGGGGGCCGACAAAGAAGCCGTCCTCATATCCCTGCAGGCTGAAGTCGCGGTTGTCGACGACCAGTTTCGCGCCTTGCTCCACGCCCGAGTTGATCAGGCCGAGAATACGTTCTTTCGCAGCTCCGGTGACAACTGGGCCCATGTCGACATCATCACCAGCGGTGTAGGGGCCGACCTTCAGCTTTTCGACACGAGGGATCAGTTTTTCGATCAGCGCATCGGCGGTTTCCTCGCCAACGGGAACAGCAACCGAAATGGCCATGCAGCGTTCGCCAGCAGCGCCAAAGCCAGCGCCGACCAGAGCGTCGGCAGCCTGGTCCAGATCCGCGTCGGGCATAACGATCATATGGTTTTTTGCGCCGCCAAAGCACTGCGCACGTTTGCCATTCGCGGTTGCGCGCGAATAGATGTATTGCGCGATCGGGGTCGAGCCTACGAAGCTAACACCCTGAATGATCTCGCTGTCGAGGATGGTATCTACGGCCTCTTTGTCACCGTTCACCACCTGGAATACGCCCTTGGGCAGACCGGCCTCAACGAAAAGCTCAGCCAGCATCAGTGGAACCGAGGGGTCACGCTCGGACGGTTTCAGCACCACGGCGTTGCCGCAGGCCAGCGCCGGTCCAACGTGCCACAGTGGCATCATCGCGGGGAAGTTGAACGGCATGATCGAGCCGACAACACCCAGCGGCTGGCGCATCGAATACATGTCGATGCCGGGACCCGCGCTGTCGGTGAATTCACCTTTCAGCATTTGCGGTGCGCCGATGCAGTATTCGATCACTTCCAGGCCACGCTGCAAGTCGCCCTTGGCGTCAGGGATAGTTTTGCCGTGCTCGCGGCTAAGAGCCTCGGCCAGTTTGTCCATGTCGCGGTTCATCAGGCCGACCATGGCCATCATGACGCGGGCACGTTTCTGCGGGTTGGTTGCACCCCATGCAACCTGAGCGGCTGCGGCGTTTTCGATGGCGGCGGTTGTTTCAGCAGCACTCGCCATCGGGCATTTGTACTGAACCTCGCCGGTGGCGGGGTTGAAGACGTCGTCAAATCGTCCTGAGGTTCCGGCGACATTCTCGCCGTTGATGAAATGGGACAGCTCGGTCATTGCAGATCTCCTCCGATGCGTTTGGGCGCACAATAGGCTTGCATAAATCGCATGAACAGAGGCAATGTCTCAAAGATGTTTTGCAAAAATGCAAAGGATGGTGTGTGACACCGAATTGGGACGATATGCGGGTCTTTCTGGCCGTCGCACGCGAGGAAAGCCTGTCCGCCGCCGGGCGACAGCTGAAAATCGACCCGGCTACCGTCGGGCGCCGGATCGCTCGGCTTGAGGCGTCTTTGGACGCCCCGCTGTTCACCAAATCTCAGCAAGGCTATCTTTTGACCACGGCGGGCGAGCGTCTGATGGAGCACGGGCTGAAAGCCGAAGAAGCCATGCGCGCAGCGGCCGGAGCGATGGCGGGAACTTCGAAAACCCTTAGCGGGCAAATTCGGATCGGTGCCCCGGACGGCTCGGCAAACTACCTTCTGCCACAGGTCTGCGCGAGAATCAGCGACGCGAATCCGGATCTGGATATTCAGATCTTGGCTCTGCCACGCGTGATCAACCTGTCACGGCGCGAGGCCGACATGGCGGTAACCGTCAGTGCGCCAACAGCCGGGAGCCTTCTGGTTCAGAAAATTTCTGACTACAAACTGCATCTTGTTGCGACGCGCGAATATCTTGCCGCTTGGCCCGAGATCCGGGCGATCGAAGACCTCAAAGGCCATCGAATGATTGGTTACATCCCGGATATGATTTTCGACCGCGAGCTGGATTATCTTGTTGATATCGGTGTTGACCGTGTCGCACTTGCATCGAACTCGGTCTCGGTACAGCTGCGGCAGGTTACGCTTGGCACGGGGATTTGCGTGGCGCATGACTTTACCCTGCCGTTCCATCCGAAACTGCAGAAAATCCTGACGGATCAGGTGAGTTTGACCCGAAGCTTCCATCTGGTGCGCCACCAGGGCGATCAGCGCAACGAAAGGCTGAACCGGTTCGCGCAGGCCTTGTCGCAAGGTATTCGCGAAGAGGTTGAGCAACTTGAGGCACAAGTGTCACCTTGACAGGTTTGCGCATTCCGGCAACGCTTTGGAAAACAGGACATTATTCCGGAGGTTACGCATATGCTCGTTCAGGCCATTCTGAAATCCAAGGCCACCGGGGGTGTCGTCACTGTTTTGCCATCGATCACAGTGTCCGAAGCTGCGAAAATCCTGTCGGAAAAGCGGATCGGTACGGTGGTCGTGTCCGAGGACGGCGGCGAAACGGCTACAGGCATCCTGTCGGAACGCGACATAGTACGGGAATTGGCGGCAAGCGGGAGCGGGTGCCTCACGCAACCGGTCAACGCATATATGACCCGAAATCTTGTGACGGCCACGCAGCAGGATACTGTTCAGGATATCATGAGCCGTATGACCGAAGGGCGCTTTCGCCACATGCCCGTGGTCGAAGATGGTAAGCTGGTTGGGATTGTGACTCTCGGTGACGTGGTTAAGGCGCAACTGACTGAGCTGGCTATGGAAAAGGATGCGTTGCAGGGCATGATCATGGGGCATTGATGCTCTTGATGCCCAACGCTGCCTCTTGCACCTGCGGCGAAGTTGTGTTTGCTTGCGCAGAAATTTTGTTGCGCAGGAGGCCGCAATGAGGGTTGGATTATACCCTGGTACTTTTGACCCGATTACCCTGGGTCATATCGATATCATCCGGCGCGCCTCGGCTCTGGTGGATAAGCTGGTCATTGGAGTTGCCATTAACCGCGACAAAGGTCCCCTGTTTTCGTTGGAAGAGCGCGTTGCAATGATCGAAGCCGAGTGCGCCCATTTGACCGAGCAAACCGGAACCGAGATCGTTGCCCACCCGTTTGAAAATCTGTTGATCGATTGCGCCCGCGACGTCGGTGCGCAGATCATTGTCCGCGGACTGCGGGCGGTCGCGGATTTCGAGTATGAGTTCCAGATGGTCGGCATGAACCGGGCGCTGGACGATTCGATTGAGACCGTGTTCCTGATGGCTGAGGCTCGGCATCAGGCGATTGCGTCAAAGCTGGTCAAGGAAATCGCACGGTTGGACGGGGACGTATCCAAATTCGTCACGCCCCGCGTCAAAGCTGCGTTGCAGGAACGGTTAGGCTAGGGCACCCATCGCTGCGGCGGTATCCAGCATCCGGTTTGAAAAGCCCCATTCGTTGTCGTACCACGCAAGTACGCGGACCAGCGTGCCATCGGTGACTTTGGTTTCGGGCAGCGACACAGTCGAACTGTGCGAGTCGTGATTGAAGTCGACCGAAATCAGCGGGCGTTTCTCGGCCGCCAGGACACTGGGGATTTTGGCCGCAGCTTCAACAAACAGCGCGTTCACTTCCTCTTCGGTAGTCGGGCGCGACACTTCGGCGACTAAATCAACCACTGAAACGTTTGGCGTAGGCACCCGAATGGCTTGACCGGTCAGTTTGCCGGCCAGTTGAGGCAGGACCAGTCCGACGGCCGAGGCTGCGCCAGTGGTGGTCGGGATCATCGACAGGGCGGCGGCGCGCGAAAGGTAGGGGTCTTTGCCCGCAGTGTCGTGGACCGGCTGGCTTGCCGTGTAGGCGTGAACTGTTGTCATGTTGCCGTGTACAATGCCAAGGCCCGCATCCAAAGCGGCAGCCACCGGCGCCAAGCAGTTGGTCGTGCAGGACGCATTGGAAACAACCGTATCTTCTGCAGTCAATTCGTGATCATTGACGCCGAAGACGATGGTTTTGACGGCGCCATCGCCGCGGGCAGGGGCCGAGATCAGAACTTTCTTCGACCCGTTTTCGAAATGGCGAGATGCGGTTTCACGCGTTCGGAATACGCCGGTGCATTCCAGCACGACGTCGACATCGGCCCAGTCCAGCTTTTCGGGCTCCCGTTCGCTGGTGAGGCGGATAGGGCCAGCACCGACGTCAAGTCCCGCCTCTGTCAGCGTCACAGGTTTGCCGTAGCGCCCATGCACGCTGTCGAATTCAAACAGATGTGCATTCATTTCGGGTTTGGCGAGGTCGTTTATCGCGACAATTTCGACATCCGTGCGTCCGGTTTCCATAACCGCACGCAGAACCCCGCGTCCGATCCGACCAAATCCGTTAATTGCCAGCTTGAGTGTCATGTCCTGCTCCGTCCGAAATGCGACTGTACTAAGTTAGCGCTAACAAAGCCAGATGAACGGAAATGTCAAGCAAAACCTCTGTCACCGCCAGAAGGCGAGCCAGTCCAGAAAGGCGTAGAGTTTCTTGCCGAGGAACACGAAATGTTCAGTACCTACAAGAACATAGTCGACGATGATCAAGCCCAGGATCAGAAGGGCAAGCCAGATGGCGATTTGATTTGTCATGAAAGCCCCGGACGAAAACGCCCGCCCAGATAACCTGAGCGGGCGAAAAGGTTCAAGATTTCAAAAGCGTCTTAGTTAAGGCGGCCCATGGCAACCGCGACGTCAGCCATGCGAACCGAGAACGCCCACTCGTTGTCGTACCAAGCCAGCACACGGACCATGCGGTCGCCGACGACGCGGGTTTGATCCGGCGCAAAGATCGAGCTTTCCTCGGTGTGGTTGAAATCGGTCGAGACCAGCGGCGCAGGCTCATAGCCCAGAACGCGCTGCATCGAACCCTGTGATGCTTCGCGTACAATGGCGTTCACTTCTTCTGTGGTGACATCACGTGAGGCTCGGAAAGTAAGGTCCACGGCCGAAACGTTCGGGGTAGGCACGCGGATGGCCGAACCGTCCAGACGACCTTTCAGGTTGGGCAGAACCTCACCCAGAGCTTTTGCTGCGCCGGTCGAGGTCGGGATCATCGACATGGCCGCCGCGCGAGCACGGTACAGGTCGCTGTGGCGGCGGTCCAGGGTCGGCTGATCACCCGTATAGGCGTGGATCGTGGTCATGATGCCGTGCTCGATGCCGATACCTTCGTCCAGAACCTTGGCAAGCGGAGCAAGGCAATTCGTGGTGCACGAGCCATTGGAGACCATTTTGTCATCGGCAACAAGGCTGTTGTGGTTCACGCCATAGACGATTGTTTTGTCGACGTTTTTACCTGGTGCCGAAAGCAGGACCTTTTGCGCGCCGCGCTCCAGATGCGTGCTGGCCTTCAGACCGTCATTGAACTTGCCGGTGCATTCCAGAACGACATCGCAGCCGTCCCAGTCCAGTTCGTTCATGTCGTAGGTCGAGAACATCTCCATCGGGCCGCGGCCCAGATCCATATTGTTGCCGTTGATGGCAACGTCGCGCGGAAAGCGACCGTGGACGCTGTCGTATTTCAGCAGATGCGCCGTGGTTTCCAACGGGCCGGTTGCGTTGACCTTGATCACTTCGATGTCGTTACGGGCGGATGCCGCGATATGCGACAACGTGCAGCGGCCAATGCGGCCAAAACCATTGATACCGACCTTGATGGTCATGTGCTGTCTCCAAATGCGCTTGCGTTGCAGGCCATATAGCCCCCAAAACGCTTTCTCAAAAGACCAAAAGTGACATATTTTTAACGTGTTAGCGCAAACCTGCGCCGGTTGCGCTAACGCTTGCGCTAGCCGTCTGATCAGGTAGGCTCTGGCTGCGGCAGGTGAGAGGAAGGAAGCACTATGAGCGGTCTGTTGGCCTTGTTGGATGACGTTGCGGGTATTGCAAAGGTTGCGGCGGCGTCCGTTGATGATGTGGTTGCGGCTGCAGGAAAGGCAGGCGCAAAAACTGCAGGGGTCATCATCGATGATGCGGCCGTAACGCCAAAATACGTTCAGGGATTCGCGCCTGCGCGGGAACTGCCGATCATCTGGCGCATCGCGCGCGGGTCTATTTTTAACAAGATTATCCTCTTGCTTCCGGTTGCCTTGCTGCTGGCGAACTTTGCGCCTTGGCTGATAACGCCACTATTGATGATCGGCGGATCATATCTGTGTTTCGAGGGCGCCGAAAAGATTTTTCACGTTCTGTTCCCTCATGGCAGTCACGTCATCGAAGAGGATATGGCCATTCGCGATCCCGGCCATCTCGAAGAGCAGAAGGTCAAAGGGGCGATCAAGACCGACTTTATCCTGTCCGCTGAAATCATGACAATAGCGCTGGCCGCAATCGAAGCGCCAAACCTGTGGATGCAGGCTGCGACGCTTGCAGTTGTCGGGATAGGGGTGACAGTCGCGGTTTACGGATCAGTGGCCCTGATCGTGAAAATGGACGATGTCGGGTTGTACCTGGCCCAGAACGCGCCAACGCCGATTGGCCGCGGATTGGGGCGCGGGTTGGTCAAGGCGATGCCTGGCGTGATGAAGACCCTGTCAATTGTTGGGACCGCTGCGATGTTGTGGGTCGGAGGATCGATCATCATCCACGGGATGGAGGTTCTGGGCTTTGGCTGGCTGGGACACCACATCCACGATTGGGCTTATGCGATTGGGCATTCAGTGTCAGAGCAATGGACTGGAGTCGTTGAATGGGTGTCCAAGGCTACCATGGACGGCGTGTTCGGATTGGCCTGGGGGATGGCGCTGATTCCGTTGGCGACAAAGGTGATCGGGCCGCTGTTTTCGAAGAGCTCCGACAAGAATGATGCGCATTGATTGAACGGAATAGGTGAGTTTATGGCCGAAAAAACCAAGCCAATCTTGCGCATCTTCTCTGGCCCAAGTCCGACGCAAAAAGGTGCGCGGAACGCGTCGAGTGATGGACTTGCGCCGATTGTCTCCGCAATGAGCGCTGCCGCCGATTTAATACCGTTTGATGCCAAAGAGCTTTTTGGAGTTTTGCATTTTCGCCTGCATACCGCGCTGGAGTCAAAAAAGCGCAGCGGGTGGTTCGGAGGGCGGATGTATAACCGTTTTTCAGGGCAATCGGGGGGCTACATTCCGCTGTCAGGAACGCACCTGATCCAGACGTTTTCGGCGGCAGGTATTGAGGCCCCGGACTTTGTTATCGCACGCGGACAGTATGAATTGAGGCTGGACTACGCTCAAAAAGCCTATGACGCTTTAAGAAAACAGATTGATGCTTAGGCTAACAAAAAGGGCGGCCAAAGCCGCCCTTTGCTTGGTTCTTTGTAATTGGCTTACAGGCCCAGCAGTTCCTTGACCTTGGCAACCGTTGCCTCGGCGGTGATGCCGAAATGCTTGTACAGTTCTCCTGCCGGAGCCGATGCACCAAAGCTGGACATCCCGATGAAGCCTGCTTTTGCCTCACGACCACGTTCGCCCAACAGCCAGCGGTCCCAGCCACCGGCGCGAACGGCGGCCTCGATGCCAACACGCACGGCGCCAGCGGGCAGAACACGCTTGCGATAGGCTTCGTCCTGCTCAGCGAACAGCTCCATACAGGGCATAGAGACGACACGGGTGCCGATGCCTTCGGCTTCGAGCATCGCCTTGGCTTCCATCGCCAGCGAAACCTCAGAGCCGGTAGCGATCAGGATGGCCTGACGTTTGCCTTCGGCTTCGGCCAGAACGTAGGCGCCCTGGGCCGTCAGGTTTTTGGTTTTGTGCTGAGTCCGAACAGTCGGAACACCCTGACGGGTCAGCGACAAAACCGAGGGACTGTCCTTGAAGGTCAACGCCAGTTCCCAGGCCTCGGCGGTTTCAACGGAATCTGCGGGGCGGAAGACATAGGTGTTCGGGGTCGCGCGCGAGATCGCCAGATGTTCGACCGGCTGGTGGGTCGGGCCGTCTTCGCCCAGACCGATGGAGTCGTGGGTCATTACGAACACGCTGGGTACCTTCATCAGCGCAGCTAGGCGCATGGATGGGCGGGCGTAGTCGGTAAAGGCCATGAACGTGCCGCCGTAGGGGCGGATTCCGCCGTGCAGCGCCATGCCGTTCATCGCTGCGGCCATACCATGTTCACGGATGCCGTAGTGGATGTAGCGGCCTTTGCGGTTTTCCGGCAGGAACACGCCCATATCGGCCGACTTGGTGTTGTTCGATCCGGTCAGGTCTGCCGAACCGCCCACGGTTTCCGTCATGATCGGGTTCACAACGTTCAGAACCTTCTCGGACGACGCCCGCGTAGCCAGCTTGGGCTGATCTTCCGAAATCTGCTTTTTGAACGCGCGGATCGCGCCGGCCAGCTTTTTCGGGGTCTCGAACGCGTAAGCGCGGTTGAACTCGGCCTGCTTGCGCTCGGACAGCTGTGCGAAGCGCTCATCCCACGCGGCGCGTTCAGCGGCACCACGGGCACCGATGGCTTCCCATGCCGATTTGATGTTTGCTGGGATTTCGAATGCGTCATGAGGCCAGCCATAGCCTTCTTTCGCGGCTTTCAGTTGATCCTGATCGGTCAACGCGCCGTGGCCTTTCGACGTTCCCTGTGCGGCGTGACCCAGAGCGATGTGGCTTTCGCAGGCGATCATGGTCGGTTTGGTCGACGCTTTTGCCTGAACGATCGCTGCGTCGATAGCCTTGGGGTCATGGCCGTCGATTTCGATAACATGCCAGCCCGAAGCCGCAAAACGGCGCACCTGATCGGTGCGGTCGGCCATATCAACAGTGCCATCGATGGTTATGTTGTTGTTGTCCCAGAATACGATCAGCTTGCTCAGCTCATGACGACCAGCCAGGGTGATCGCCTCTTGGCTGACACCTTCCATCAGGCAGCCGTCACCTGCAATCACATAGGTATAGTGATCGACGACCTTTTTGCCGTAATGAGCGCGCTGAATTTCCTCGGCCATTGCAAAGCCCACAGCGTTCGAGATGCCCTGACCCAGCGGACCGGTGGTGGTCTCGATCCCTTCGACCAGGAAGTTTTCGGGGTGACCAGCAGTCTTTGCGCCCAGCTGACGGAAGTTCTTGATCTCTTCCAGAGTCACATCCGCATGGCCCGTCAGGTACAACAGCGAATAGACAAGCATCGAGCCGTGGCCCGCAGACAGGATAAAACGGTCGCGGTCGGGCCAGTTTGGGGCCGAAGCATCGAATTTCAGGTGCTTTTCGAACAGCACGGTCGCAACGTCGGCCATGCCCATCGGCATACCGGAATGGCCGGAATTGGCGGCAGCGACGGCGTCAAGGGTTAGGGTGCGGATAGCCGCAGCCTTGTCCCAGTGTTCAGGATTGGCATTGCGCAGCGCAGTCAGGTCCACGGGCGTTGTTCCTTTGGATTACAGGCAGATGGGGCGCTCAATACCATTCACCCCTCAAAGTGCAAGTAGAACCGGGGGTTACATCGGCTTGATGCTTCAAGAATGCTTTCCAAGTGATTGAAAGCAAACAGTGGGTATTTTCCGTTCCATTCGGTTAGACTAGGCCAAGATACGGGCTTTGTTGATTCGGACGGCCCGAGAAAAAGTGAACCTTGGTAAAGAGGTGGCAGGGGCATGAGCCAGATCGAAGAATTACAGCGCCGTATCGTTGCCGCGATGGAGAGGATCGGAACCGGAGTCGACGCTCTGCGGGACGCGGCGCCTGCTGGTGGTGGTGAAGACACCGCACTTCGCGTGGCTCTGGAAGATGAACGTGTTGCAAACGCCCAGCTTGAAGAACGATTGATATCTCTCAAGGAACGGCATGAGAAAGAGGTCGACGCGATGCGCGCCGACATGGAAAGCCTGAAAGCGGCTCCCATTGAAGACCCGGAAAACGGGGCGTTGCGCCAACAGTTGTCCGAGGCCACCACGAAGCTTGCGGCAGTCGAAGCAGCAAGATCAGAGTTGGCCGAGGCTAAGG
The DNA here is from genome assembly GCF_056538705.1 of Ruegeria sp. BF12. Classification (NCBI taxonomy): domain Bacteria; kingdom Pseudomonadati; phylum Pseudomonadota; class Alphaproteobacteria; order Rhodobacterales; family Roseobacteraceae; genus Ruegeria; species Ruegeria sp. BF12. The sequence goes on from NZ_JBQFTP010000002.1 coordinate 344,137, forward strand.
CCGCGTTGGAAAGCCAGGGCGAACTCGCTGTTCTGAAAGCGGAAAACGAAGAACTTAAGACCGTCGCCAACAAGGCGCAGGCGCTTGAAGCCGAAAATACGCAACTGCGCTCGGAACTGGCCGATAGCGAACGCGTGGCCGAACTTAACGCCGAGCTTGAGATGCTGCGCGCCGAACGTGCCAGCCATGGAGCGGCGATGTCGCGTTTGGACGATGACCTGCAACGTATGCGCAAGGCAAACGAGCAATTGCGCAAATCTGTCGACGAACTGCGGGCCGCCAGCGAAAATGGCCTGCCGGATGCCGAACTGTTGAACCGTGCCACAGCGGCCGAGCTTGAGGCGACAAAGGCCGCGCAGGCCACGGACGCCGCCGAAGCTCAGGCCGTGCTGGCCCGGCTGGAGCCGTTGCTGTCGAAGGCAAAGCTGGCTGAGGGAGAGGTAGAGTGATGCCCGAATTGACCATTCATATCGGTGGGCGCGGCTTTGATGTCTCGTGCCAGGAAGGCGAAGAACAGTTCTTGACGACTGCGGCAAAGATGCTGGATGACGAGGCGCAGGTCTTGTCTGATCAGATCGGTCGGATGCCAGAAGCGCGAATGCTGCTGATGGCCGGGCTTATGCTGGCTGACAAAACCGCCGCAATGGACGACAAGCTCAAGGCAGCCGAAGCCAAGTTGGCAGATATCGAGGCAGAACTACAGACTCTGCGCAACAGGCCGGAACCAGAACCCGAGCGGATTGAAGTTGCCGTCGTTCCACCGTCCGTGACCGATACGCTGGCCGAACTGGCTGCGCGTGCCGAAGCGCTGGCGACGGTGATCGAGGAGAAATCTACAAAATGAACGTGTTGAAAACGGGCGCCGTGGCCGGGCTGATCAGTCTGCAGGGCAGTTTGGCATGGGCCGAAATGGACATCCTGCCGGTCACATTCACCTGCGAGAATGGCATTCCGTTGCAGGTTGCGTATTTCAATGCGCCTGACGGATCGGGTGCCGCTGCCATGATGGTGGACAACCAATTGGTTGCCCTCCAACAAGTGCCAAGCGGGTCTGGCATCCGTTATGAATCCCAAGGAACCGCCGGGTCTTACATCTTGCGTTCCAAAGGCTGGGACGCCACGGTCAGCTTTCTGGCGACCGGGGGGGCCACCAGTGAGCAAGTTGTTCTGGAAAACTGTACCAGTCGCTGATCAGGCGTTTGCTTCGCGGATCTTGTCGGCGGCTTCTTTGCTGTACTCAACGCCGTTCTCGTCAAACAACGTGTCCAACTCGCCCGACAAGGTCATCTCGGTGATGATGTCACAACCGCCGACGAACTCACCCTTTACGTAAAGCTGGGGCACTGTCGGCCAATCGGAGTAATCCTTGATACCCTGACGGACTTCTTCGTCGGCGAGAACATTTACGTCGGCATAGTTTACGCCCATATAGTTCAGAACACCGGCGACGCGGGACGAGAACCCACACTGCGGCATCTCTTTGGTGCCTTTCATGTACAGCACCACATCGTTGGCTTTGACGGTTTCGTCGATCTGAGTTTTAACGTCGGTCATCTTGCTTGTCCTTTTCACCCGCATCTGGGGCGGTCGTTTCGTTCTGTGACGGGGTAGAGGTCCATCCTTCTTCCTCCAGCCGCCTGTGTTCGGCTTGCGCCAGGGCCAGCGGATCCAGCCCGTATCGTTCGATGCCACCAACCTTGCTGATTTTGTCCGGGTCTGGGCGCATATCGGCAAGGTTACGCTTTCTGTTGCGCTTCACATAGGCTTCGATCAGCGCGGCGGCAACTACCAATGCTGCGGGTACACCTATCCAGAACAGCCAGGCACTCATTTTAGGCACTCACCTTTTGCGTCATTCGTACTCGCGCCGCCTCATATTCCTCGTGACGCGCGAATACCTGGGGCCGTATCTCAGTAGTTTCGACAGATCACAAAACAAGGTGGCTATGAAGTTTACAATATCAATGATCAGAAAGGTTAGTCCCAGCAGAACCCATCCGATCGGTTCATCCACTATTCAGGCGCTTTCGTCGTCAACGCCAGCGCGTGCAGCTCTCCATCCGGACCATCCATCTTGCCTTTCAGAGCCGCGTAGACGGCACGTTGCTGCTGGACCCGGTTTTTCCCGCGAAAGCTTTCGTCCACGACCATGGCGGACATATGTACACCGTCCTGCCCGCCGACCTGAATTTCCGCATCGGGAAAGGCTTCGCGCAGCAGGTGTTCGATTTCGTGGGCGCTCATCGGCATGTAGGTAACTCCTGAAGGTATTTATCAAGATGTAGAGCGCCCGGGCAGGGCGCGCAAGGGTGTGATAGGGGCCTTGAAACGACAAAACCTGCACCGGAACAGGCGCAGGTTTTGTGTTTGAATGCCTGCTCAATGCTTAGGCGACGGCCTCAGCAAAGCTGTTGCGGAATGTGGTTGCCAGATCCACAAGCGAGGCTTCAGAGCTTCCGATGCGAACACTGTCGCCGGTGAAGCGGCCGACCGACACTAGGGGAACGCCAGCCTGACCGGCAGCGATCATCAGGGCCTCGGCCTGATCAAAGTTACAGGCGACCAGATAGCGAGCCTGATCTTCGCCAAACAGGAACTCGGTCGAGGCTTCATCGAGGTGAACACCGACGCCTGCAGACTCGGCCAGTTCAAACGCCGCCAGCGCGAGACCACCATCACCCAAATCGGTGCAGGCCTTGATCATCTCGCGATTGGCGCGGATGAAGTCGCCGTTACGCTTTTCGGCGTCCAGATCGACATGCGGGGCGTCGCCGTCCTCGCGGTTGAACACTTCGGCCAACAGGGCGGATTGACCCAGGTGACCATTGGTTTCGCCGATCACCAGAGCGACGTGGCCCTCGCGGACCTCATTGCCGATGATTTCGTCGGTGTGGTTCAGCAGACCTACAGCGCCGATGGTCGGCGTCGGCAGGATCGCCTGACCGTCGGTCTCATTATACAGCGATACGTTGCCCGACACGATTGGCATATCCAGTGCAGCAACGGCCTCACCAATACCCTGGATCGCGCCGACGAACTGACCCATTATCTCGGGCTTTTCGGGGTTGCCGAAGTTCAGGTTATCGGTGGTGGCCAGAGGTTTGGCCCCGACTGCGATCAGATTGCGGTATGCCTCGGCCACCGCCTGTTTGCCGCCTTCTACCGGGTTGGCGCGGACGTAGCGGGGCGTCACGTCGCTGGTGAAGGCCAACGCTTTGTTTGTACCGTGCACGCGAACCATGCCAGCGCCCAGGCCCGGCGTACGGGCGGTGTCTGCCATGACCATGGTGTCGTACTGCTCATACACCCACTGCTTGCCCGCGTAGTTGGGCGAGGCGAGCAGGGCGCGCAGGCCGTCGATTGGGTCGATCTGAGGGACTTCGGCCAGTTCCTCGGCCTCGGGCGTCGCGACCCATGGGCGGTCGTATTCCGGCGCGGTCGAAGAAAGTTTGGACAGAACCAGATCCGCTTTGACTTCGCCATTGTGAACGATCAGGAAACGGTCCTCGGCAATCGTTTCACCAACGATAGCAAAGTCCAGATCCCATTTCTCGAAAACGGCGCGGGCTTCGGCTTCAAGCTCGGGTTTGAGGACCATGAGCATGCGCTCCTGAGACTCGGACAGCATCATTTCATATGCAGTCATGTCCTCTTCGCGCTGGGGGACGTTTTCCAGATCCAGACGTACGCCCAAACCACCTTTGTCGCCCATCTCAACAGCCGAGCAGGTCAGGCCTGCCGCGCCCATATCCTGGATTGAGATCACGGCACCTGTCTGCATCAGCTCAAGCGTGGCTTCCATCAAGCGCTTTTCGGTGAAGGGGTCGCCAACCTGAACGGTGGGGCGCTTTTCTTCGATGGTGTCGTCGAACTCGGCCGAAGCCATGGTAGCACCGCCAACACCGTCGCGGCCTGTTTTTGCACCCAGATAAACAACGGGCATGCCGACGCCGGATGCCGCCGAGTAGAAAATCTTGTCGCTGTCGGCCAGACCCGCAGCGAATGCGTTTACAAGGCAGTTGCCGTTATATGCGGGATGGAAGCGAACCTCGCCGCCGACGCATGGTACGCCGAAACAGTTGCCGTAACCGCCGATGCCTTCGACCACACCGTTGACCAACTGACGGGTCTTGTGGTGGCTGGGTTCACCGAAGGACAGTGCGTTCATGGATGCGATGGGGCGCGCACCCATGGTGAAAACGTCTCGCAGGATGCCGCCAACACCGGTTGCCGCGCCCTGATAGGGTTCGATGTAGGACGGGTGATTGTGGCTTTCCATCTTGAACACCACAGCCTGGCCGTCGCCGATATCAACTACACCAGCGTTCTCGCCCGGTCCGCAGATGACTTGAGGGCCAGAGGTTGGCAGGGTCCGCAGCCACTTTTTGGAAGACTTGTAGGAACAATGCTCGTTCCACATGGCCGAGAAGATGCCGAGTTCGGTAAATGTCGGCTCGCGCCCGATGATCTCGAGGATCATATCGTATTCGTCGGGCTTAAGCCCGTGTGCGGCAATCAGATCCGGGGTGATGGCGGGCTCTTGCATCGTCTGTCCTTGTCCAGGGTGGCCGAGATTGCGGGCCTTTTACGGCAAGGTCGCGCCGGTGGGAAGGGTCAAGAGGGCGCAGGCCGTTCAGAACCTCTGACCGACGTAAATATACAAGTTGTTTTCCTGTTCATCGTTGCGGCTGACATCGACCGAGAAATCCAGCGGGAACTTCTTCGACACCCGATAGCGCGCTCCGAGGCCATAGGCGGAGTGAGCACCCCCGTCACCAAGATCGCTAAAGCTTGATCCGACCAGACCGGTGCCCGCAAAGGCTACCATGCCGATACGTTTGGTCAGACGCTGGCGGGCTTCAATCTGGAGCGACGTGGAATAGAAATCAAGAAATTGGGTCGCCGAGAATCCCCGGAATGCATCCACCGTGCCCAGACCGCACTGATCGAAGAACGGAGTTCCGGATGACGACCCGCAGACGGATAGCCGCGTCGCGACGACCGTTTGTTGTGTTGGGTTCAGATAGTGCGTGTAATTCGAGTAAACCTTTGAATAATCGTCAAGCAATCCCTTCAGCGAATAGCCATTAAACGCTTCGACATGCAGGTTGAACCCTGTTTGCGCGTAGATCGTATCGTCGCGCGTGTCCCAATCGGCCACAAGGCCGACATTGCCGTATGTTGTTTCGAGAAACTGATCGAACGGCGGAGGAATGGGCGGAAGGCCCGGAAACTCTGGCGAGATCATCGTGTCGAGGTAACGAAGCGACAGGCCAAAGGACAGGTCAGGCGTTACGCCGTACGATACGCTTAGCCTTGCAAGGTCGCCGTCCTGTTGGATTGGAAGAACGCCGATGTCTGTAAACAGGTCGTAGCGGACGTCAGCCCGGGCGTACAAGCTTTTGATAATCCATTTGTCGCCACCGAAAGCGAGGTTGATAGACGCGCCGCCGGCGGTGCTTCCATTGTCGGATTTCAGCCCGGCAATCCCGATGACCGAAGGTTTTGACCCCGGATCAATCGTAAACAGATAACCAGCCCCCAGAATGAGACCGGATCCGATGGTGGGATTCGAAAAAGGAATTGGGGCCACAATAACCGAGCCGCTACGGAACCCGATATTGTTGTCGTCCGTCGTCCCACCTAGGCCACCTGTTTGCACATCGACGACACCGCTTGGCTCTTGTGCAGTTGTTTTGCTCGGGTAAAGCGCAGGTAAAGCCAAAAGGGCTGTCCGGATTGCGGCGCGAAGCATTTCGGCCTCTTCTATGGTCAGTCCAAAACCGAAGCGAGCGACCCGATTGGGGCCGCTCGTTTAGAGAAGTTACTTCTTCGCTTCTTGTTGTTGCTGCGCTTGTTGCGCTACGGCGTCACCTGCCGCTGCACCGATTGCAGCCTTCTGTTCTTCACTCACATGCTCTGCCTCATCCAACCCGGGGATGGCGACACGAACTTCGCGACGGGCAAAGTCGATGCCGTTTTCCTTAAAGGCCGCCTTGACCCGGTTGAAGATTTCCTTGCGCAGCGTGAACTGCTTGCCCGGCTTTGCCATGAACTTGCCGCGGATGATCATGCCGACATCATCGAAGTCGAACACGCCCTGAGATTTGAAGGGCTGCAGGAAGCCGTCCTTGTGGGTCTCGTCCTCCATCATCTCGGCGCCGATTTTCTTGAAGATCTTCTTGACCTTGTTCGGATCGGTGTCGAAAGGCACGGTGAACTTCAGCTTCATAATGACCCAGTCACGGCTGTAGTTGGTCAGCTTCTGAATTTCACCATAAGGAATGGTGTGCACAGGCCCGCGGTGGTGACGCAACTGCATCGAGCGGATCGAGATTTTCTCGACGGTGCCGGTGGTGCCGCCCACATCAACATATTCTCCAACGCGGAAGGCATCGTCGATCAGGAAGAAAATCCCGCCAACGATATCCGAGACCAGTTTCTGGGCACCGAAACCGATGGCCAGACCCAGAATACCGGCACCGGCCAACAGCGGTGTGATGTCCAGACCCAGCGCCCCGAGGGCGAGCAGGACAAAGATCACCGCGATGGCGACCTGAGCAGTCACACGCAACAGCGGCAGAACCGTGGCCAGACGCGAGCCGCCCGACCCGCCGCCTTCACCGGCTTCTTCATCTGGGCTTTGCTCGGCTGCGGTCTGTTCTTTCGCCAGACGGCGGTTGATCCAGAGCGATACGACCTCGTTCAGAATGTAGCCGATCGCGATGATGATGAAGAACTGGATCAGTTGACTACCGGAATCTTCCCGGCCGCCCGCAATCTCTCTGAGATCAAGGTCCCAGGCTCTGGCAATCATCAGAATGACCAGAATACCGGCCAACACCCTGCCGATGCGGATGTAGCTGCGTTTGGTCGACTTGTAGGCTTGCTCGGCCACAGGGCCTTCACCCATCATCGGCGGCTGCAAGTGGCGGACCAATCCGCGTATCAACGTGTCCAGCGCTGGCGCGATCAGCAGCCAGAACATGGTGGTGTAGTGAGCGCCCTGAACCAGCATATGCAGGTAAACCGGATTGCGCTGTGCGACCAGGAACTCGACAAGCAACCAGATCACCGCCGACACGCCGATGGCGAAATAGGGGTAATAATGAGCAACTTCCTCGTCGAACTTGGTGTGATCGGGGTCTGTGCCCAACATCATTTGCGAAAGCCCCTCGCGGGCTTTCCAGGCTATTACTCCAATATAGATGTGGGTCGCAGCGTTCAGCCAGAATCCGATACGTGTTTCACGGCCGGTAATGCCGTTCAGTTCGTTGAAATGAAGAATGAACAGCGTGAAACCGATCAGGAACAGAAGGCCAATCAGATTACGGTGCAGGTATTTCGCCCAATGATCATCAATATTTACCAGCCGATAGTGCGGTTTGTTCGGAGCCAGAATGAACCGGGAGGCGGCAGCTCCCAATCGGGGAATCCAGATCAGGTAGAAAACAAAGGGCGCGGCGTAGATGATTTGTTCGGGCGTCAGAAGGCCGCGTCCCAGCGCTCGGATAACGACGTAAAACACGACCAGTCCTGCGATTTCGCGGCAGAAACGGCGAAACAGGTATCTGACTGCCCCCCACAGGTCGTTTTCATCGGCCGCTTCGACCCCGCGAAGCCAATTGCGGGTAAGGAAGCCGAACAGCTTTTCCGCAACGAACCCGACGACCAGGACGCTTAAGATCAATCCCAAAAGAGATAGTGCGCCGGTGGTCCCAAAGGTGCCGACAAAGGTCTCGACCGCTTGAACCTGCGCTGTGAAGAGGTTCGGTATCGTGACCGCAACATGCGTCCACGATGCCACCATTTCGGCCCAAATCTCGTTGAGTTCCGTTATCGGGTCTTCACGATCAGCTGCCTCTGCGGCGTGTTTTTCCGCGACGGCATCCAAGCGCTCCAGCAGGATTGCGCGGACCTGGTCGTCGGACATGCGCGCGACCAGATCGTCCACCTGCTCAGGGGTCAGGTCCTCGGGAATGCTGATAGTGGCAGGCGCACTGCTGGTGCCGGTTGTCTGCGCGAGGACCGGCCCCGAAAGCAGAACAACGGAAATCAACGCCATTAAAAGGCGAATGGGGTGAAACATCGAATCTGTCCTCGACCTTAAGTCTTGATAGTTTTTTCGTGATCATAGGCTTAAGTGTCGGATTTTCCCAGATGTTTCGCCCGCTGGACCGATAAATGCACGCCGCAGGCAAAAAAAAGGCCGAGCACTAAGCTCGGCCGTAGTCCAACAGGGAGGTATGAAGATGATGAGCGTTTCAGCATCACCGCCTTCGACTGCCGATTTAGGTGGCGGTTTGTGAACTATCAAGAGTTTTAAGACTGATCGCAGGTCATTCCCGCTATGCTATTGGTGCATAGCTATAGTTTTCCCATCTGCTTCAATTGCTTGCGCTGAGCTATGATCTCGTCCTGAACAAAGTCTCTGAACGCCGCGACGCGTTTTGAGTGGCGTAATTCTTCGGGGTAGGCAAGGTAAACGGGGACATCCGCCGTTTCGATATCCGACAGGATCGGAACCAGATGCGGAAAGTCCTGTGTTACGTAATCCGGCAGCACACCGATGCCCAGGTTGTGCAACACACCCTGCAAAACGCCAAAGTAGTTGTTGACCGTCAACAAAGAGGTGGGATTGAAGGTCATAAGATGCCGGACCATCATCGCGCTGGCGCCCACTTGCGGAGCGGATGGGGTCTGACAAATCAACCTGTGTTTGGAAATTTCTTCGGGCGTTGCAGGCGTACCGTGTTCCTCGATGTATCCCTGTGTTGCGTATAGCTGCATCTGCACGGTCATTAGGCGCTTGCGCACAAGGTCGGCCTGGCTTGGCTCTTTCATGCGGATGGCGACATCAGCCTCACGCATGGGCAGGTCCAGAACACGTTCCTCCAGCATCAGGTCGATGTTGAGGTCGGGGTATTGCTCGTACAGTTTCGGTAAGCGCGGGGCGAGCCAAAGGGTGCCAAAGCCAAAGGTCGTTGTGACGCGCAGCACGCCGAAAACTTCTTCTTCACTGTCACGAATGCGGGCAGCGGCGGCGTCCAGTCGTTTGGACATGGCCGATGTCGCGTCGAACAGAAGTTCGCCTTGTTCAGTCAGAATCAGGCCACGTGCGTGGCGATGAAACAGGGTCGAATCGAGCGACTCTTCAAGTGCTCGTATCTGCCGGCTAACTGCGGATTGAGACAGGTTCAGTTTGTCTCCCGCGTGTGTGAGGCTGCCCGCGTCGGCAACCGCGTGAAATATCCTTAGCTTGTCCCAATCCATCGCCGCAACTTTCGTGATCCTTTCGAAGCCCTATATGAAATAGGTAACAAGTTCTACAATCAAACTGGTGAAACGTTACGATAACAGTGCGGTAAGCGCTATACAGGTCAGGTATTTTGACCTAAAATGTGAAGGAATGAAGCATACTGATCTGACGAGGGGAGGCGTCTGATGAGTCAGCCACAGATATCGCTAAACGACCGGTTTGATCTGGAGAAAAGCCCTGTTCTTCTAAACGGGACGCAGGCGCTGGTGCGTTTGATGCTGATGCAAAAGGCCCGCGACAGACAAGCGGGACTGAACACAGCGGGGCTGGTCACCGGTTACCGCGGCTCACCCCTTGGTGCTGTAGATCAGCAGATGACGCGCGCCCAGAAACAACTGGCCGAAAGCGATGTTACTTTTCAGTACGGCTTGAACGAGGACCTCGCCGCAACGGCGCTTTGGGGCAGCCAGCAGGCGGGACTGCGCGGCGATGGTAAGTTCGATGGCGTATTCGGTCTTTGGTACGGCAAAGGGCCGGGCGTAGACCGTTCCGGCGACGTGATGCGCCACGCGAACATGGCGGGTACGGCCAAGCATGGCGGCGTCTTGATGGCGATGGGTGACGATCATACGGGTGAAAGCTCGACCGTGTTGCATCAGTCCGAATGGTCCTTGGTCGATATGTATATGCCGGTAGTCAGTCCTGCGGGTGTTCAGGAGGTTTTGGACTACGGTATCTACGGTTTCGCACTCAGCCGGTTTGCCGGAGTTTGGGTCGGCTTGAAGACGATGAAGGACACGATTGAGGTCACATCAGTCGTGGATGGCAGCCCTGACCGAATGAAGCTGGTGACACCAGAATTCGATATGCCCGAAGGGGGGCTTAACATTCGGTTGGTCGACACGCCGCACCTGCAAGAGGCACGGGTGATCGATAACAAACGCTTCGCGGCCGAGGCATTTTCGCGCGCCAACAAGATGGACAAGCGCGTTTGGGGCAGGCCGGGTGCGAAGATCGGGTTTGTGGCAGCGGGCAAGAATTGGCTGGACCTGACCCACGCCATGTCGTTGTTGAACATCGATGAGGTCGAGGCCGAGCGCCTGGGGATTACCACCTACAAGATCGGACAGACCTTTCCACTGGACATGGTGGGGTTTCGGGACTGGGCCGAAGGGCTGGATCTGATTGTAATCATTGAGGAAAAGCGCAAGCTAATCGAGGTTCAGGTCAAGGAGACCATCTTTGATGACCGCCGCGGTCGCCGTGTTTATGGATGGTACAAAGGCGGTGCAGGGACCTTGCACCGCGAAGAATTATTCCCGACGCGGGGCGCGCTGGATCCGATCATGATCGCCGAAAAGTTGGGGGACATTCTGATCGAAGAAGGCCGGGACACCGATGGTGTTCGCGCCGGGATGACCAAACTGTCCGAAGCCCGTCGGGCTGACAATGCCGAGGAAATCGCAACCCGGTTGCCCTACTTCTGCTCGGGGTGTCCCCATAACAGTTCGACCAAACTACCGGAAGGTAGCCGTGCCTATGCAGGGATCGGCTGTCACTACATGGTGCAGTGGATGGACCGGGAAACGACCGGTTTCACGCAGATGGGCGGTGAGGGCGCGAATTGGATCGGCGAAGCACCGTTTTCAACGACCAATCACGTATTCCAGAACATTGGCGACGGCACATACAACCATTCGGGCGTTCAGGCGATCCGGGCGGCTTTGTCGGCGGGGACCAATATCACTTTCAAGATACTGTTTAACGACGCCGTGGCCATGACCGGCGGTCAGGGTAACGATGGCGACCTGACTGCAGAGCGGATCGTAGCCGAGGTCAAGGCCATGGGCGTTCAGGACGTGGCTTTAGTCTATGACGAAAAAGAAGACGTGAACCTCAAGGCCTTGCCTTCGGGCGTGGAGACTTTTGAACGCGCCGAGCTTATGAACGTGCAGAAGAAGTTCCGCGATATCGAGGGCGTATCCGTCATCGTTTACGTTCAGACCTGCGCGGCGGAAAAACGTCGGCGTCGCAAGCGCGGCGCGTTTCCGGATCCGGACAAACGGGTGTTTATCAACTCGGACATCTGCGAAGGCTGCGGCGATTGCGGTGTTCAGTCGAACTGTGTCTCGATCATTCCGAAAGAGACGGAATTGGGCCGGAAGCGTGCCATCGATCAATCCAGCTGCAACAAGGATTTCTCATGCCTGAACGGGTTTTGCCCGTCGTTCGTAACCTTGGAGGGTGCCAAAATCCGTAAGGAGGCAACCACCGAGATTGATCTGCCGGACCTGCCGATGCCCACACTTCCGGTGATCGAAGGCACCCACAACGTGGTGATCACCGGCATAGGCGGAACCGGAGTTGTGACTTTGGGGGCTGTCTTGGCGCAGGCAGCCCAGATCGACGGCAAAGGTGCCGGGATGATGGAGATGGCAGGACTGGCCCAAAAGGGCGGCGCGGTGCACATCCATTGTCGTCTGGCGAACAAACCCGAAGACATCAGCGCCATTCGGGTGGCGACCGGAGAAGCACATGCGCTGATCGGTGGTGACCTTGTCGTATCTGCCGGCGCGAAGACCCTTGGGCTGACTCGGACAGGGCAGACTGGTGCGGTCGTCAACAGCCATGAAACGGTGACCGGTGACTTCACGCGGGACACGAATTTCCAGATCCCTGGCGATCGTTTGGAACTGGCACTGCAAGCACGGCTGAAAGAGGATATTTCTCTGTTCGATGCCACAGAGCTCGCGCGTGCCGTGATGGGCGACTCGATTTACTCCAACATGATGGTCTTTGGCGCGGCGTGGCAACGCGGCCTGCTGCCGATCAGCCATGAGGCCGTAATCAAGGCGATTGAGCTGAACGGAACCGCTGTTGAGCGCAACAAACGCGCGTTTGACATCGGTCGCTGGGCGGTTCTGCATCCCGGTGAGGTCAGCGAAATCTTGACGCCGAAATTGGCCGAACTGCCTAAGACGCTGGATCAGTTGATCGAGTTCCGGGCGCGGCATCTGACGGATTATCAAAGTGCTCGTTTGGCAAAACGGTACCGCAGACTTGTTGATAGCTTCGAAGATGCTTCTATCCGTGAAGCCGTTGCCAAGGGGTATCACAAATTGCTGTCTTACAAGGACGAGTACGAAGTTGCGCGTCTGCTTCTGAGCAGCCGAGAGCAGGCCGAGGCTGAGTTTGACGGAGATTTCAAGATGACCTTCCACCTCGCGCCGCCGATTTTGGGTGGCAAAGCCTCCGATGGTCGTCCGCGTAAACGAACATTCGGCGAATGGATGTTGGGCCCGCTGAAGCTTCTGTCCAGGCTAAAAGGTCTGCGCGGATCACCTCTGGACATCTTTGGTTACAGCGCAGAACGGCGGATGGAACGGGCTTTAATCCGGCAATATGAACGCGATCTGGAAGAGATAACACCTTTGATCACACCTGAATCTCGCGATGCGGTTGTTGCATTGGCCAGTTTGCCGTTGGAAATCAGGGGGTTTGGGCCTGTTTTACGCGAAAACGAAGCTAAAGCTGCAAAAAGACGAGAGGAATTGCTGTCAGCCGTCCGTAAAGGCGGACCGGAAATGCGGACTGCGGCGGAATAATTCGTCACAACGCTGTCACGATAACTAGGCAAAATTGTTACTTACACTTATCTAGCAGTAGCCAATAGCCGGAGACTTCAATGCCCTCGCGCCGCCACGTCGCTCGTGACATCTCTTATGCTCATTCCGCCGAAACCAAAGGCGGACGCATGGTCATCAAGCTGATGGAGAACACAACGGGTCGGCTGCGCCTGATTAAACGCGCGGACGGGTACGAGAAAGAAGTCGCCAACGGTCGTGATTTCTGGTCGGTCATGGTGGATCGCTATGGTTTGTCACTGGATGTCGTTGGCGGGTCGCTGTCGAATATCCCGCGATCCGGCCCTCTGATCCTGATTGCGAACCATCCGTATGGAATTCTGGACGGGTTGATGATGGGTCATATGCTGTCGGAAACCCGCGGGGATTTCCGCATTCTGGCGCATCGCGTGTTCCGAAAGGCGGAAGATATCAACCGCATTATTCTGCCGATCTCGTTTGACGAGACGAAGGAGGCGATGAAGCTGAACCTAGAGACGCGCAAGACAGCGTTAAATTACCTGGGCGATGGCGGTGCCATCGGGATTTTCCCGGGTGGCACGGTCAGCACCGGGTTGAAGCCGTTTTCGCATCCAATGGACCCGGGTTGGCGCGGTTTCACAGCGCGAATGGTGGCGAAATCGAATGCCACGGTCGTGCCGGTTTTCTTTGACGGCCACACTTCGCGCCTGTTCCAGATCGCCAGCCATATGCACAACACTCTGCGCATGGGACTGCTGATCAAAGAATTCAAAAAGCGTGTCGATACGCCGGTGAAAGTCGTGATTGGGGAACCGATCGGTCGCGACGTTTTGGACCCGTTGGGCAAGGATACGCGCAAGATGATGGATTTCCTGCGCAAAGCCACGTATGAGCTGTCCCCAAAGCCGTTAAAGTCCTATGACTACGGCTATGAATTTGAGGAACGGCATCGCGCCTGAAGGGGCAAATGGCAGTAGGCATCTTTGATTCTGGATTGGGCGGTCTGACCGTCCTGAACGCCGCACAGAAACGTCTGCCTGACGTGGATTTTCTGTATTTTGCGGACAGCGCGCACGCGCCATACGGGGTGCGGGACGCCGAAAATATTTATGACCTGACGCGCAAAGCCGTAAACGAGCTTTGGAACCGCGGCTGTGATCTGGTGATTCTGGCCTGCAATACCGCCAGCGCGGCGGCTCTGCGGCGTATGCAGGAAGAAGGTGTGCCCGAGGGCAAGCGTGTTCTTGGTGTATTCGTGCCTTTGATCGAGGCGCTGACCGAACGGCAATGGGGCGACAACAGCCCGCCGCGCGAGGTCGCGATCAAACACGTGGCCCTTTTCGCAACGCCGGCGACGGTTTCCAGCAGGGCTTTCCAGCGTGAGCTGGCTTTTCGCGCCATTGGCGTGGACGTTGAGGCGCAGGCCTGCGGTGGTGTGGTTGATGCCATCGAAGATGGTGACATGATCCTGGCCGAGGCGTTGGTGCGGTCCCATGTGGATGCGCTGAAACGCAAGATGCCGGAACCGCAAGCGGCCATTCTCGGCTGCACGCATTATCCGTTGATGGCTGAAACCTTCCAGCAGGCTCTTGGTCCGGATGTTCAGGTGTTCAGCCAAGGCGATCTGGTGGCTGAAAGTCTTGCCGATTACCTGCAAAGGCACCCGAATATGCAGGGCAACGGGCAAGGCGGTTTTCTGACAACTGGAAAGCCGGATTTCGTCAGCGACCGGGCGACCCAGTTTCTCCGACGACAAATCTCGTTCGAGGCAGCCTGACTTAGGTCAAGGACTGAGCCTGTCTGATTCCGTAAATCAACGACCGTCACATCGGCGGTCGAACTCTGTGACACACCCAAGCAAGAGGTCTGACATGACGCACAAAATCGCAATTCTGGGCGCATCTGGTTACACGGGCGCCGAATTGGTGCGGCTGATCGCCGAGCACCCGAATATGGACATTGTCGCGCTGTCCGCCGAGCGTAAGGCAGGCCAGTCCATGGCTCAGGTTTTTCCGCATTTGCGCCATATGAACCTGCCTGACCTCTGCAAAATCTCCGAGATCGATTTCTCGCAGATCGATCTGTGTTTTTGCGCCCTGCCGCACAAGACCAGTCAAGAGGTCATTCGGGACCTGCCCAAGACGCTGAAGATCATTGACCTGTCTGCTGACTTCCGTCTGCGCGACCCGGAAGAGTACGAAAAATGGTACGGAAACCCGCATGCCGCACTGGAGCAGCAGGAAGAAGCCGTCTATGGCCTGACCGAGTTCTACCGGAACGAAATCCGGACTGCCCGGCTTGTCGCTGGCACCGGTTGCAACGCGGCCACAGGGCAGTACGTGCTGCGCCCATTGATCTCTGCCGGTGTCATTGATTTTGACGACATCGTTTTGGACCTGAAATGCGCGGTATCCGGGGCAGGGCGGTCACTAAAGGAAAACCTGCTGCACGCGGAACTCAGCGAGGGCTATAATGCCTATGCGATCGGCGGAACCCATAGGCATCTGGGCGAATTCGATCAGGAATTCTCGGCACTGGCCGGTCGGCCTGTGCATGTGCAGTTCACGCCACATCTGATCCCGGCCAACCGGGGCATTCTGGCGACAACCTACGTCAAAGGCGATGCTGTAAGCGTGTATGAGACGCTGGCCAAAGCCTATGAAAACGAACCTTTTATCCAGATGCTACCGTTTGGCGAAGCACCCTCGACCCATCATGTGCGGGGATCGAACTTCTGCCATATCGGCGTGGTTGGCGATCGGATCGAACGTCGCGCCATCGTAATCGGTGCGCTGGATAACCTGACAAAAGGTAGCAGTGGGCAAGCCTTGCAGAACGCCAACCTGATGTTAGGTGAAGATGAAACTCAGGGGCTGATGATGGCCCCTCTATTCCCGTGAGGACGGTATGAAAACGCTCAAGAAACGTCGTCGAATTCAGGTCATTGTGCTGGCAGCGGTTGCTTTGGCATTGTCCACGGCGTTGATTGGGTACGCGATGCGGGATGGCATCAACTTTTTTCGCTCGCCCAGTCAGGTGATCGCTGAGCCGCCCAAACCGACCGAGGTGTTCCGGATAGGCGGGCTTGTCGAAGAAGGCTCGATCATTCGCGGTCAGGGGGAAACGGTGCATTTCGTCGTGACCGACGGCGGTGAAAGCGTGCCTGTCGCATTTACCGGTGTTTTGCCGGACCTGTTCTCAGAAAACCAGGGCATGGTTGGCACTGGTTCATACGTGAACGGTGTCTTTGAAGCCACTGAAATCCTGGCAAAACACGATGAAACCTACATGCCGAAAGAGGTGGTGGACGCCCTGAAAGAGCAAGGCGTTTACCAAGAGGCCGACGAAGGCTGAGCTAGGAATAGTTCCAACATCTAAACAGGGCGTTGCGTGCAAAAGGCATGCAGCGCCCTTTTCGATTCCTCGAAGTTAGGATTTTTGTCTGAGCCTTCGCCCAACCACATGCGGAGGGTACGATGCAGACGGTTCGGCAAATTGCGACTGAAATCGTGGGGCGCGAAGGCGGGTTCGTTGATGACCCGGACGATCCGGGCGGCGCGACCAAGTATGGCGTGACCGTTCACACGATGCGGCGACTGGGTCTGGACCTGACAGGGGACGGCACAATTGATAAATCGGACGTGCGACGTCTAAGTCAGCCTCAGGCAGTCGATATCTTTGTCCGGCACTACTTTGAGCTTCCGCGCTTGGGATTACTGCCCTCCGCGATCCAGCCATCGGTTTTCGACATGTATGTCAATTCCGGCTCTCAGGCCGTTCGTATTCTTCAGCGACTGCTACAACAAATGAACTACGAAGTCGCCGTTGACGGAGTTGTCGGCCCTCACACCGCCCAAGCGTGCCAAAACGCTACGCGGCCGGACCCGGTAACGTTTCGAGACGCTTATGGAATCGCGCGGCGCAATTACTACTTTCGCCTTGCGGATCGCAGGCCGTCTTCCCGGAAATATGCGCGAACAAGGGCAGGCGGAAAAGGTGGCTGGATACGACGCGCCGAAGAGTTCGTGTCGCCGTCCTATCATCTGAGTGATGAAGAGTTCAAAAGGAGGATTTCGGGGTGGGATTGATCTCGGGTGTGCTGGCGTTTTTATTTGGTAGTAACCGTAATGTCATCCGTGAAACCGTTGAAGTATTTCGGGAAAACTCGGAAAATGGGGCCGAGCGAAATCTGGTGGTGCGCCAGCAGGCGGTTAGCCAGTTCGGGGCCGAATTCCAGGGAGCGACGAAAAGCGCGTTCGACCGGTTTGTCGACGGTCTCAATCGTCTGCCGCGGCCTGCAATGGCGCTTGGAACGCTTGGGCTCTTCGTTGCGGCGATGGTCGACCCGATCTGGTTTTCTGCGCGGATGCAGGGAATCGCCTTGGTGCCAGAGCCATTGTGGTGGCTTCTTGGGGTGATCGTGTCCTTCTATTTCGGTGCACGGCATCAGGCCAAAGTACAGGAGTTGCAGAGGGAAATTTCGGCTACGATGGCCCGTACACCGAAGGTTCTCAGGAATCTGCAGGCATTGGAGGATATGCGGGTTGAACCCGTCGGCTTGGCCAGCCCAGGTTCGGACGTGAGTTTGGCCGAAGACGCCACGCAGCCTGACGCGAATCCGGCGCTGGAGGACTGGCGACGCATTAGATCAGGCTGACCCGCGACACTATGTTCGCCGAATAAGGGCGAAAGTGATTGGTGCTTGCCTGGCAACGGGATTATATCCGGAGCCATGATTACAGAACTTGGCCACTTTGCCCTGATCCTCGCTTTTCTCGTCGCCATTGTGCAGGCGGTCGTGCCTTTGATCGGCGCAGCCAAACGGTGGACCGGGTGGATGACGTTTGCGGAACCTGCCGCAATTGTTCAGTTCCTTTTGGTTTCGTTCTCGTTTGGCGCGTTGGTCTGGGCTTTCATTACGTCAGACTTTTCGCTGAGAGTGGTTGTCGAGAACAGCCATTCCGCCAAACCAATGCTCTACAAGATCAGCGGCACATGGGGGAATCACGAAGGCTCGATGCTGTTGTGGGTCCTGATCGTGTCGTTGTTCGGCGCGATGGCCGCGTTCTTCGGCGGGGGCTTGCCGCCGACCTTAAAAGCCCGCGTGCTGGCCGTTCAGTCGGCTATTGCGGTGGCCTTTTTCGCGTTCATCCTGTTCACGTCGAACCCGTTTGATCGATTGATCGTAGCGCCGTTTGATGGGCGCGACCTCAACCCGTTGTTGCAAGACCCGGGTTTGGCGTTCCATCCACCGTTCCTGTATCTGGGTTATGTCGGCTTGAGCATGGCCTTCAGCTTCGCCGTGGCGGCCCTGATCGAAGGGCGCGTGGATGCGGCTTGGGGCCGTTGGGTGCGTCCTTGGACATTGGCGGCGTGGGTCTTTTTGACCATTGGTATCGCCTTGGGGTCGTGGTGGGCTTACTACGAGCTTGGTTGGGGTGGCTTTTGGTTCTGGGACCCGGTCGAGAACGCCTCGTTCATGCCATGGCTTCTGGCCGCTGCTCTGCTGCATTCTGCCATCGTGGTTGAAAAACGCGAAGCGCTCAAAAGCTGGACTATCCTTTTGGCGATCATCGCATTTGGGTTCTCGCTTATCGGAACTTTCATCGTTCGTTCGGGACTTCTGACTTCGGTTCACGCCTTTGCCAATGACCCAGAGCGCGGCGTATTCATCCTGTTCATTCTGGTAATCTTCATCGGCGGCGCGCTAACGCTGTTTGCGGCTCGCGCGCAAGCGATGGAGGCCAAGGGCGTATTCAGCATGGTCAGCCGGGAAAGCGCGCTTGTGCTTAACAATATCCTGCTGGCCGTCAGTTGCTTTGTCGTGTTCTTCGGCACGCTGTGGCCGATGGTGGCCGAGATGGCTTTTGACCGTAAACTCTCGGTCGGTGCGCCGTTTTTCAACGCAGCCTTCACGCCCTTCATGGTCGCATTGGGGATCGCCTTGCCAATCGGGGCCATGCTGCCCTGGAAACGTGGTAAACTAGGTAAGACGGCGTATTCACTGCGCTATGTGTTCGCGTTGGCTGTTGCGCTGGCCCTGTTGGTTTGGGCTATGCAGACCGGCCGCAGCGCCCTTGGTCCTGTTGGCCTGTTCCTTGGCGCTTGGATCACTTTCGGTGCCGCGGTGGATTTGTGGAGCCGGACGGGTCGCAAGGGCAACTTGAAGCGCTTGTTCCGCCTGCCCGGAGCTGATTGGGGCAAAGCCGTCGCTCATACCGGCCTGGGCGTTACCATCTTTGCGATCGCCGGTCTGACCGCGTGGGAAGTCGAAGACATCCGGGTTGCGCAAAAAGGGCAGTCATTCGAAGTAGGAGAGTTCACTCTGACTCTGGAAGGCGTCCGCGAGGTCGAAGGTCCGAACTATTTCTCGACGATGGCCGATGTGCGGGTCGAAAAGAACGGCCGCCCGATGAAAACGCTGCATCCTGAGAAACGCAACTACCCGGTTGCCCGGATGCCCACGACGGAGGCCGCGATCGACTATCGCTTTTTCGGTGACCTCTACGTAGTGATTGGTGACCAGCAGGCTGACGGTGGTTGGGTCATGCGGACCTACATCAAACCACTTGCAAACTGGATCTGGGGCGGGTGTATCCTGATGGCTCTGGGAGGGTTCCTGAGCTTGTCGGACCGCAGGTTCCGGGTCGCGGCAGGCGCGCGCAAGGCGCCGACTGGTGGAGTACCGGCTGAATGAAGCGTCTGATCCTGATATTCGCTTTGATCGCATCGCCTCTGTTTGCGGTGCAACCGGATGAAGTTCTGGATGACCCTGTTCTGGAGCAGCGCGCACGCGATCTGAGTGCGGGTCTGCGCTGTCTCGTCTGCCGGAACGAGAGCATCGATGAAAGCAACGCCGAACTTGCCCGCGACCTGCGCCTGCTGCTGCGCGAGCGTTTGGTCGCCGGTGACACGGATCAAGAGGCCATTGCCTATATCGTGGACCGTTATGGCGAGTACGTGCTTCTGAAACCGACCACTACAGGTTCAAATCTGATGCTATGGCTGGCTGGTCCGATCATGCTGCTGATCGCCGCTGCAATGGGCTGGAACTTCTTGCGCAAACGGTCTCAGGCCGTTGGAAAAGAAACCAAAGACAGCCTGAGCGAGGACGAAAAAGAACGTCTGCGCCAGATTCTTGACGACTGACCTACCGTCCGTCTTTCCCTTCGTCACTAATTGAGTCAGGGTTCCCCCATGTCGTGAGCATGGGGAGAGGACTGCATGGACTATGAGGCTATACTGCTGGATATCACTGACAATTTGGCAGTGGTCACTCTGAACCGGCCCGACAAGATGAATGCGTTGACAGCGCAGATGCGCGCCGAGGTCACTCATGCGATGACACATGCGGCCCGCCATGTCCGTGCAATCGTGTTAACCGGGGCAGGCAATGCGTTTTGCTCTGGCCAGGACCTGGGAGATTCCTCCAGCACCGGCAAGATCGATCTGGAACGGACCCTGCGCGACGAATACGATCCGATGCTTGAATCGATCTATAGTTGCCCGGTCCCAACCATCGCCGCCGTAAACGGACCAGCTGCCGGGGCAGGGGCCAACATCGCGCTTAGCGCAGATGTGGTGATTGCCACCGAAAGCGCTTACTTTCTGCAGGCATTCTCGCGCATTGGCCTGCTGCCCGACGCTGGCGGCACCTGGTTTCTGCCGCGCCAGATGGGCTTTGCCAAAGCAATGGGTGCTGCTTTGTTCGCCGAAAAAATCAGCGCGCGGCAGGCTGATGAATGGGGCATGATCTGGGAAGCCGTAGCGGACGATGAATTCGACGCACAATGGCGCAAGAGGGCTGCGTATTTGGCCAATGGGCCGACAACCGCATTCGGCGCGATTAAGCAAGCGATCCGTGGGACCTACGACAATACGCTACCGCAACAACTGGCGATTGAGGCGCATCTGCAGGGCGATTGTGGCCGGTCACGTGACTTTGCCGAAGGCGTGGTGGCCTTTATGGAAAAACGCCCCCCGAAATTCGAGGGGCGCTGAGCGACTTAAGCGCGGCGGCGGCGGCGGGAGCGCCGCTCGGGCACTGCCGCGTCATCTTCTGTTCCGTCTGACGCCGAGGAGAATGGGCCCAGAGCGTCTGTAATCTGATCCAGGGTCGGCCGTGTTCCGCGGCTGGTCGTGTCCAGAGCCTCACGCATTTTGCGCAGGTGGTCCGGCATGGTGCCGCAGCAACCGCCGATGATTTTGGCGCCGGCATCTCGCGCCATGGCTGCATACTGTCCCATCAACTCGGGCGTACCATCATAGTGGATGTGGCCATCCACGTATTTCGGAATTCCGGCATTACCCTTTGAAATCACCGGGCGTTCCGTGCCCTGCGCCGCAAAACCGAGCACAGTGCGCAGGATGTCCGATGCGCCGGTTCCGCAGTTCGCACCAAAGGCGATGGGCGGGTTGGGCAAGGTTTCAACCAGTTGCGCCAAGTCCGCCGAGGTGACACCCATCATGGTGCGTCCGGCGGTGTCAAAGCTCATGGTGCCGCACCAGGGCATGTCGGCCAGTGCAAAGGCTTCGGCCGCAGCCTTGAATTCCTCGGGCGCGCTGATCGTTTCCACCCACAGAACGTCCACGCCACCTTCTTTGAGCGCTTCGGCTTGCTCATGAAACATCTCGACGGCACCGGCATGTGACAGGCTGCCAACCGGCTCCATGATTTCCCCGGTCGGGCCAACGGAACCTGCAACAACCACGGTGTGTCCGGCCCTGTCGGCCACTTCGCGACCCAGTTCGGCCCCGATCCGGTTCAGCTCTCCGACACGGTTCTGAGCGTCATGCAATTTCAAGCGCGCCGATGTACCGCCAAAGGTGTTTGTCAGAAACAGGTCGCTGCCCGCGTCAACTGATCCTTGGTATAGCGCGCGGATCTTGTCCGGGGCATCGACGTTCCAAAGTTCAGGAGCGTCACCCGATTGCAAACCCATGTTGAACAGATTCGTGCCCGTGGCGCCATCGGCCAGCAAAGCGTCTTTTGATTCCAGAAGTTTATTGAGCGCGTTTGTCATGGGGTATTCCCAAAAAGCCAATTTTGGCCGTTAAAAATATAGACGCCCCGTGTCTCATGACCGGGGCATCAAATCAAATTCATAAAACTCATGAAGATCATGAGTTGAGTAATTTACGTTACTCGGTCTCGGTCATAACCTGTGTTTTGGCTTCGGGCAGCAGTTCGGCCAGTTTGGCGCGGACTTCGTCGTCGGAAGACATTGAACCCAGATCGCCCGAGACTTTGCGCACGACGTCCTCGTGACCGGCTTCTTCAAAGTCGGCGATTACCACGGTTTTGGCGTATGCTTCTGCTTCTTCGCCGGACTTTCCCAGCTTTTCCGCGGCCCAAAGGCCCAGCAATTTGTTGCAGCGCGCTTCGACTCTGAACCGCATTTCTTCATCATGGGCGAATTTGGCTTCAAAAGCTTGTTCACGTTCGTCAAAAGTGGTCATTGGTTGGGGACCTCATGGATTACATCTTCTTTACTGATGATATGACTATAGGTGCGCCCCGGTGCAAGGGATTTGCGCTGCGTCAAAGCCTCTCGGCCTACTGAACTTGCGGGAAAGGGGGGCTTAGACTATGAGGGCGCCAACGCGAAGGGACTCATTCCCTCGCCCCGGACTGGAAAGGTCGCTCATGGCGCGTCGCAAGAAAATCTACGAAGGTAAGGCCAAGATTCTGTATGAAGGCCCTGAACCGGGAACCATCGTGCAGTATTTCAAGGATGATGCCACCGCGTTCAATGCGGAGAAAAAGGACGTCATTGACGGCAAAGGGGTTCTGAACAACCGCCTGAGTGAGTTCTTCATGACAGGCCTGAACCAGATTGGAGTGCCCACGCACTTTATCCGCCGCCTGAACATGCGTGAGCAGCTGGTGCGCAACTGCGAGATCATTCCGCTTGAGGTGATCGTGCGCAACTACGCCGCCGGCTCGATCTCGAAACGTCTGGGCATCGCGGAAGGCACGCAGCTGCCGCGTCCTATTGTCGAGTATTGCTACAAAGACGATGCGTTGGGTGATCCGCTGGTGACCGAGGAACACATCGCCGCCTTTGGTTGGGCCAGCCAGCAGGACATGGACGATATCCTCAGCCTCGCTCTGCGTGTGAACGACTTTATGAGCGGTGTGATGTTGGCCGTCGGTATTCGACTTGTAGATTTCAAGATCGAGATCGGCCGCGTGTTCGACGGAGACTTCCAGCGCTTGATCGTGGCAGATGAGATCAGCCCTGATAGCTGCCGTCTGTGGGATATCGAAACCGGCCGAAAGCTGGACAAGGACGTATTCCGCCGGGATCTGGGCAACCTGACCGACGCATATTCCGAGGTCGCGCGCCGTCTGGGCGTTTTGCCCAAAAGCAACGTGAACAAACCCACGCTGATCAACTGATCATTCGCAGGGCTAACAATTTTACGAAAGCGCCGCCGGGAAACCAGCGGCGCTTTTTCTTCACGCAGTGAAATTGACAGCTTGATCAATTGTCTCACATTGTCGGGTTAGATTATCGGATGGTGACCTAGGCAATGGCTGAATTATTCGACCAGGCGGTTTTTCTTAAATTTCTCGCGGCCCTGTTGGCTATTTTTAATCCGCTGTACGGGATTCCCATCTTTCTGAGCATGACCGAAGGGTACACACCGGCCGAACGTAAACGTGTGGCGCTGGTCGTGACAGGTACCGTTGTGACGGTCGCTTTGATCGCTGTACTGATCGGCGAAGAAATCCTTGCCGTTTTTGGCATCGATATTCCGTCGTTTCGCATCGCGGGCGGCCTGATCATTCTGGGCGTTGGCATGTCGATGCTGAATGCGTCCGACCGGCCGCAGGGCGATAAGAATGCGGTCGAAGAGGGCACAAGGAAGAAAAGCAATATCGCCGTGGTGCCCTTGGCCATTCCGCTGACAATCGGTCCGGGCACGATTGCGACCACCATTGTATTTGCTCATACGTTGTCCGATGGGGCCGAGATCGTGACTTTGGGTTCGGCGGTTCTGATCGCCTGCGCAATCGTTGGGCTGGGGCTTTTGTTTGCCGACCCGATTTCGCGGTTCTTTGGTCCGACTATGATCAACGTGATCACGCGGGTGATGGCGATCATTCTGGTGGCTGTGGCCGTCGAAATGGTCCTGACCGGCACCTTCAATGCAATCGACAAACATTACCCGGGACTTTCAGGCGGCAACTGAGCAAATACCAACTGCGTCAAACTGCGTGCTGACAAGGGTTGTCGAACGCCCTTTGGCACGTTATCCCCCGCGCAACGGAACGGGCCGGAAACATCGGTCCTCAGCTGGAGTTGCGAGAATGAAAGCACGTGTGCATGTGATGCTCAAGAACGGGGTTCTGGACCCGCAGGGTGAGGCAGTGCGTCACGCATTGGGTGCCATGGGCTTTGATCAGGTCGAAGGTGTGCGTCAGGGCAAGGTGATTGATCTAGAACTGGCCGACGGCGCGACCGAGGCGGACATCACCGAGATGTGCGAAAAGCTGCTGGCCAACACGGTCATCGAACGCTACGAAATCGAACTGGTCTGAACCCAACACCGGAGGGCCCGCCATGCGCGCAGCTGTCATCGTATTCCCCGGGTCCAACTGTGACCGGGATCTTGCCGTCGCTTTTGAACAGGCGGGTTTTCAGGTCGAAATGGTCTGGCACAAGGATGCCGCGCTGCCTGAAGGCGTGGACATCGTAGGTGTGCCGGGTGGCTTTTCCTACGGGGACTACTTACGTTGCGGCGCGATCGCCGCGCAGTCGCCGATCTGTAAAGCCGTCGTCGATCATACCGAGCGCGGTGGTTATGCTGTCGGGATCTGCAACGGATTTCAGATTCTGACCGAAACCGGAATCCTTCCGGGTGCACTGCTGCGAAACGCGGGTCTGAAATACATCTGCCGAACTGTCGGCCTTAAAGTGGAAACCAGCGATAGCGCGTTTACCGAAGGCTATAATGCAGGCGATGTCATCGGTATCCCGATCGCGCACCACGACGGCAACTATTTTGCGGATGATGCCACGCTATCCAAACTGCAGGATCAGGACCGGATCGCATTCACCTATACCGAGAATCCGAATGGCTCGGTCGGCGATATCGCCGGTATCCTGTCCGAAAACCGTCGGGTGCTGGGAATGATGCCGCACCCCGAACGTGCGGCGGATGAAGGCCACGGCGGAACCGACGGGACGGCATTGTTCCGCGCATTGTCGGGTGTTCTCGCACCAGCGTGACTTGAGCTTGCGAACCAGCCCGCGTAACTTCCCTGGATGAGTTCCGAAGATCGCTCAGTCTGGTCCTTTCTGACAAAACCATTTCGCGGCGCGCCATTGGGTTGGCGGCTGCGTGTGGCGGTTTTGTTGCTGTTGATTGCCACGGTCACGACGGTTTACGTCACTAACCGGCTGTTAACAGACCGTTTTACCGAATCCACCCGTAACCGGGCCGAACTGCGCCTGGCGTTGTATTCCGGAAACCTGCTGAGCGAATTGCGCAGAAATGCCATTGTTCCGCAGCTTTTGGCGCGCGATCCCATATTGATTTCCGCGCTGCAATCCAGCGACTATTCGCTGTCCAGTCAAAGGCTGATTTCTTTTGTCGAAGAAATTGGCGCGGCGTCTCTAATGCTGTTGGACAGCGATGGTCTTACCAGGGCGGCTACGGACAGAAACCGATTGGGCGAAGGACACCGCAGTTCCCCGTATTTTATTGATGCCGTCCGATCGAACTCAACGATCTTTACGGTCATCGAAAACAAGTCCGGCGGCTACAGTTTCGTCTATTCGCGACGCATAGACGCCAATGCCGAAATTCTTGGCGTCATTGTTGTTGAGGTTGACCTTCACAAGTTCGAACGAGCCTGGGCTGGGATTTCCGATGCGGTGATGGTTACGGATAGTACGGGCAACATCATCCTATCGACCGAACCTCAGTGGCGCGGCCTCGAGGAAAACGCTGCGATGCGTCGCCAGCCGCCACAAGGGGCCATTCAGCGGGCCATTCGCGCCACGACCGACTGGACCGCGCTGCCGCCAGACGCCTATTTGCAAGGCGAGGCGGTCATGCGTATGGAAACGCGCATCCCATTTCGGGGCTGGAAAATGACCTCGTTCACCACCTACGCGTCGATTCGTGAAAAGGTGAACAGCGTCCTCGCGCTCGAGATCATGGGCTTTGCGATTCTTCTGGCGCTGGCGTTCTACGCGCTGAGTCGCCGGGCCACGTTCCGTATGGCCCTGTTTCAGCGCGAGTCGGCAGAGCTTCGCGCATTGAATACTAGGCTAAAGCGGGAAATTGCTGAGCGTGAACGGGTTGAAAAAACGCTGGAAGTTGCCGAGCAGACGCTTGCGCAAAGCTCGAAACTGGCAGCGTTGGGTGAGATGTCGGCGGCGGTCAGTCACGAGCTCAATCAACCTCTGGCTGCAATGAAAACCTATCTGGCCGGGGCGCGTCTTTTGTTGCGCCGAAACCGGGCGGAAGAGGCGCTGGCCAGCTTTGGTCGGATCGACGGCCTGATTGAGCGGATGGGGGCGATTACTCGCCAGCTCAAATCTTATGCACGGAAGGGCGCGGATACGTTTTCCCCTGTAAACCTTGGCGAAGCGCTGGCCTCATCCCTGTCTATGATGGAGCCGCAACTGCGTCAGCGCCACGTCAAGATCACTCAGATCCTGCCGGATGAACCGGTCTTGGTCATGGGCGACCGGATGCGGATCGAACAGGTTATGGTCAACCTCTTGCGTAATGCGCTGGACGCCACCAAATCTGTATCAGAGCCGGATGTGGAAATTATCCTGGCCGCAGGTGATATGGCGGTTCTGACTGTGCGCGATAACGGGTACGGAATAGAAGACATCGAAAACCTGTTCGAACCGTTCTATACTACCAAACAGCCCGGTGACGGCGTTGGTCTGGGGCTTGCCATCTCATCCGGGATCGTGAACGACCATGGCGGACGGCTGACAGCACGCAACAGCCCGCAAGGCGGGGCGGTGTTTGAAATGCAGTTGCCGAGACTTGGAAGCGACGGCCTTGAGGCCGCGGAATAACGAGGAATGATTATGGCACAGGCCATGAAGATAGCCATTGTGGATGACGAACAGGACATGCGCCAGTCGATCAGCCAATGGCTGGCGTTGTCAGGTTATGACACCGAAACCTTTGCCAGCGCAGAGGACGCCCTGAAAGTACTGGGGCCGGATTATCCGGGCATCGTGATTTCGGATATCAAAATGCCCGGCATGGATGGCATTCAATTGCTGAAAAAGCTGATGGGTGCCGACAGCACGCTGCCCGTCATTATGATTACGGGCCACGGGGACGTTCCCATGGCGGTCGAGGCGATGCGTGTAGGCGCGTTCGATTTCCTCGAAAAACCGTTCAATCCTGACCGAATGTCCGAGTTGGCGAAGCGCGCCAGCAATGCGCGCCGGCTTACCCTGGACAACCGCGCTTTGCGGCGCGAACTGTCCGGCGGCACGCAAATCATGAACAAACTGATCGGCGCCAGCCCGGTGATGGAGCGCCTGCGTGAGGACATTCTGGATCTGGGGCAGGCGGACGGTCATGTTCTGATTGATGGCGAAACCGGTACTGGTAAGACGCTTGTTGCGCATGCCCTGCACGCAGTCGGCAGCCGTGCGGGCAAGAAATTCGTTCTGGTGTCCTGTGCGGCGCTGGAAGAAGAGGCGCTTTCGAAACGCCTGTTTGGCCCGATGATGCCGGAAGACGCACAACTGCCCGCGATCGAAGAGGCGCGGGGCGGCACCCTGGTGCTTGAGGACGTCGAGGCGCTGAGCGACACGCTGCAGGCCCGGTTGCTGAGCGTGATGAATGATCAGGGGACTCCGGCCGAAACACGGATCATCGCGATTTCCAATCTTCAGGAAGCTGGCAAGACCAGCGAAGATGTTCTGCGCCCCGACCTGTTCTACCGTCTGGCCGCGCTGCGGATCACGATGCCGCCGCTGCGCCAGCGCGGAGAGGACATTCTGACTCTGTTCACCCGTCTGAGCGAGCAATTCTCCGAGGAATACGGCTGCGATGCCCCTCAGGTGAGTGCGCAGGAAGCGGCGCAGCTGCTGCAGGCGCCCTGGCCGGGCAACGTGCGTCAGCTGATCAATATCGCCGAACGCGCGGTCCTGCAGTCCAGACGCGGATCAGGGACCATTGCGTCGCTGCTGATGTCCGATCACGAGGAAATGCAGCCTGTCATGACGACCGAGGGCAAACCGCTCAAAGAATATGTCGAAGCGTTCGAACGGATGCTGATCGACAATACAATGCGGCGCCACAAGGGCTCGATCGCGTCCGTGATGGATGAATTGTGCCTGCCGCGCCGGACATTGAACGAGAAGATGGCGAAATACGGGCTTCAGCGCTCGGATTATCTGTAACAATAGAGAGGGGGCCAGCCCCCTCTTGAGCCTGCGGCTCAATTCACCCCCGGGATATTTTGGGCCAGATGAAGCGATCCCCGGGGCCTTGTGTTGATCTTCTCGCAGTTTGCCCATTGTGTTTTCCACAGGACTGCTTTTATTGTGTCCGAACGGGCAGGGCTAATTCGCGCCCAAAAGTCCCGAATCTTTGAGTTTCGCTGTTCTGCCGCTGATGGTGATCAATCCCGCATGGCAAAGCAGACCGATTGTGCCCCGAACGGGGCAGTTGAACGCCTGAGCCCGCAAGAGCGGGCGAAAGGAATAAATGGGCAGGCGGAGGTATTGACCGCGCCTGTCGGAGAAGAACCGCGATGACGCGCGCGCAACGACTGAGTATACGGGCAGGGGGCCACAGCGCCAGACCCTGCCGCGCGCCGTCCGATATCGCCCTGACAAGACACCACCCCAAAAGCGCCTGTCCTCCCGGACGGGTAAGGACAACGCATTTGGCGCGGTGCACCAAGGACACATGGCTAAGAAAATGCTTATCGATGCCACCCACGCGGAGGAAACCCGCGTCGTGGTGGTTGACGGAAACAAGGTCGAGGAGTTCGATTTTGAATCCGAAAACAAACGTCAGCTTGCTGGCAACATCTATCTAGCAAAGGTAACGCGGGTCGAACCGTCCCTGCAGGCGGCCTTTGTGGATTATGGCGGGAACCGCCACGGGTTCCTGGCGTTCTCAGAAATTCATCCGGATTACTATCAGATCCCGGTCGCCGACCGCGAAGCGCTGATGGAAGAAGAGCGCGCTTATGCCGAGGCGATGAAGGCGCGCGATGAGGCCGATGAGGCGAAGCCGAAAAAACGTCGGTCTCGTTCGCGGACCAAGGCCGCAGATGTGAAATCTGATGATGCCGTGGAATCGATCGAGGTTTCCTCGGAACCCACCGGGATGGAAACCATAGATCTGGATGAAGGCGAAGAAGGTGCTGACGTTGCAGTGCCTGAAGGAACGTCTCCTGCGGATCACGTTGCTGAAACGCCGGTTGAAGAGCCTGTCGACGAAGAGGAGACCTCGGACGCGCAGATTGAGGCAGAAGCGGTCGTAGACGCCGAAACTGAGGTCAGCCCTGAGGATGAAGGCGCTGCGGCTGAGGTTGAAGTAGGAGCTTCGGAACAGGCTGATGAAAGCCCGGCGGAAGCTGCTGAGGAAAAGCAGGCCGACGTAGAAGAGGCGTTGGCTGAAGCAACTGACGAATCCGAAGATACGTCTAGCGAAGCTGAGGCTCCGTCGGAAGAAGATGAAGCCTCTGAAGACGTGTCGTCTGAGGATGACGAAAAGTCTGAGGACGAGGCCCGGGCTGACGCAACTTCTAAGGATGACACGATCGAGTCTGTTGCGGACGAAGATGACAGCGAAGACATTCGCCCGATGCGCAAGCCGCGTCCACGCCGGTACAAGATCCAGGAAGTCATCAAGGTCCGTCAGGTCTTGCTGGTCCAGGTTGTCAAGGAAGAGCGTGGTAACAAGGGTGCAGCCCTGACCACCTACTTGTCGCTGGCGGGTCGGTACTGCGTTCTGATGCCGAATACCGCGCGTGGTGGAGGGATCAGCCGCAAGATCACCAACGCGCCTGACCGTAAAAAACTCAAGGAAATAGCGGCGGATATCGATGTACCGACAGGTGCCGGTCTGATTATCCGGACCGCCGGCGCCAAGCGTACTAAATCCGAGATCAAGCGCGATTATGAGTACCTGCAACGCATGTGGGAGCAGATCCGCGAACTGACGCTGAAATCGATTGCGCCAGCGAAGATTTATGAAGAAGGCGATCTGATCAAGCGTTCGATCCGCGATTTGTACAACCGCGAGATTGATGAGGTTCTGGTCGAAGGTGAAGGTGGTTACCGCATCGCCAAAGACTTCATGAAAATGATCATGCCTTCGCATGCCAAGAACGTAAAACGGTATGAGGACGCGCTGCCGCTGTTCGCACGCTATCAGGTGGAAAGCTATCTGGCTGGGATGTTCAATCCGACCGTTCAGCTGAAATCCGGTGGCTATATCGTGATTGGGGTGACCGAAGCGCTGGTTGCAATCGACGTGAACTCTGGTCGGGCGACCAAAGAGGGTTCGATTGAGGAAACTGCGCTCAAGACGAACCTTGAGGCCGCCGAAGAGGTGGCCCGTCAGCTGCGGTTGCGCGATCTGGCGGGGCTGATCGTTATCGACTTTATCGATATGGACGAGCGCAAGAACAACGCGGCCGTCGAAAAGCGTCTGAAGGAAAAGTTGAAAACCGACCGGGCGCGCATTCAAGTTGGTCGCATCTCGGGCTTTGGCCTGCTGGAAATGAGCCGTCAGCGTCTGCGCCCTGGTATGTTGGAGGCGACCACACAACCTTGCCCGGCGTGCCACGGCACCGGCCTGATCCGTTCGGATGACAACATGGCGCTGACCATCCTTCGCCAGATTGAGGAAGAAGGAACGCGTCGCCGTTCGCGCGAGGTTCTGGTGCGCTGCCCGGTCAGCATTGCCAACTTCCTGATGAACCAGAAACGCGAACATATCGCTCAGATCGAAGCGCGTTACGGTCTGTCCGTGCGTGTCGAAGGCGACGTGCACCTGGTCAGCCCTGATTTCTCGATGGAGAAGTTCAAGACCGCCAGCCGGATCGTACCCGAGGCCACCGCGCCGGTGGTCTCGGTCGATGCGTCTTTGATGGATCTTGTCGACGCCAGCGAAGAAGAGCAGGCCGAAGAAGACTCCGTTCAGGCCGAAGAAGAAACCAAGCCCAAGCGTAAGCGCCGTCGCCGTCGTCGGAAAAAGAGCAATGGCTCCGGCGATACTCCTGAGGTAAGCGCCGAAGAGGGTGAAGCTGTTGCAGCTGAGGCTTCGGAAGAGGCTAAGGACGAATCGACGGAAGAAGCTGAGCCTGAGGGTGACGCCGCCGAAACTGCAGAAGAGGAAAAAGCTGCTAAGCCCAAACGCCGCCGTGCGCCGCGTCGCAAGAAGAAAGACGCGGAACCGGTTGAATCCGAGGTGGAAACCGCCGCTGAGGACGCTCCGGAAGAAGTTGCGACCGGTGAGGAGACCGTAGCGGTCGAGGAAACCGTAGTTGTGGAAGTGACGGCTGAGGCGGTTGACGTTGCTCCGGCCGAAGAAGCTTCGCTGGAAGTAGTTGAAGAAACTGCCGCAGAGGTGGAACAGGTTGAACTAGAGGTCGAGCTGCCTGAACCTGAAGCACATGTTTCAGCCGAGTCTGAGGCTGAGGTCGAGCAAGCAGCGGACGAACAGCCCGAACCCGTGGCTGCAGCTGTCGCTGATGAATCGCAAGAACCCGCAGAAATCGCTGCTGAGGAAACTGCTGAGCCTGTTCTAGAGGTTGTCGCCGAAGAACCTGAGCAGCCTGCTAAGCCTAAACGGCGCGGCTGGTGGTCGTTGGGTCAGTAACAAGAAAAGGCGGGCCAAGTGCCCGCCTTTTTCTTTTGGAAATGTATCAGTCGGATTTTTGGATCAGATAGACTTGATGTCCGTCTGCGTCTTCCTGAGACAACAGTCGATGACCGCTTTCAGAACAGAAATGTGGAACATCAATGATGGCGGCCGGGTCATCTGCCAGCACGCGCAGAACGGCTCCGGCTGGCATGGATTTCAGACGTTTGCGCGCTTTGAGAACGGGCAAGGGGCACAGCAGACCCAACGCATCGAGAGTTTCTGGCGGATTTGACATATGGGTCAGATATTTCGACTTTGTCGCAGTGTCCAGCACGCAACCACGAGGATGTGACTGAATGGCCCCGTGACGTCGCCGGTTACATGACATATGTGCTGAGGCATGTTCGGAATTGAAATCATAGACGCGGGCCTGCTGCCTGCCATGTTCGTCGCCATGTTAGGCGGGCTCATCAGCTTTTTGTCGCCCTGTGTTCTGCCCATCGTTCCTCCGTATCTGGCATATATGAGCGGTGTGACGATCAATGAGATGCAGGATCAGGCCCAAGCGCGGCGCAAGGCAACGCTGGCTGCGCTGTTCTTTGTTCTGGGCCTTTCTACTGTGTTTTTGCTTCTGGGGTTCACGGCCTCGGCCTTCGGGGCCTTCGTTCTGCAGAATCAGGTTCTGTTTGCGAAGGTGTCCGGCGCAGTGGTGATCGTCTTTGGTCTGCACTTTCTGAACGTCATCCGCATTCCCTTTCTTGATCGCGAAGCGCGGATCGAAACCGGCGACTCAGGGGGATCGGTGTTTGGCGCCTATATTCTGGGTCTTGCTTTTGCGTTTGGCTGGACACCGTGCATTGGTCCTCAGTTGGGCGCGATCCTGTCTTTGGCTGCGTCCGAGGCATCGGTGGCGCGGGGAACGCTGCTGCTGGGTGTTTACGCGGCGGGCTTGGGCATACCGTTCCTTCTGGCAGCGATGTTCCTGAACCGGTCGATGACCGTGATGAACCGGATCAAGCCTTACATGGGCACGATCGAAAAGGTGATGGGCGGCTTGCTTTTGTTCGTCGGCATCATGTTGATCACCGGCCTGTTCACTGAGTTCAGCTGGTGGCTGTTGGAAACCTTCCCGGCGCTTGCGAATTTCGGATGATCTGCTGATCTGACTTACCTTGACGCTCAGGCTGCGTTAACCTGCGCCGCAGAAGGTAAGGCTATGAGCAGTCAGAATAATCAACCACGGGTGCGGAAACGCCGGGTGTTCTATATTCCCGGCTACGACCCGATTCATCCACGGCGCTACCGCGAGCTCTATAGAACCGAAGGCGGTGTTCAGGCCGATGTTTCTGGTTATCAAATAGCAGTTTCGGCAAAGTCCGGCGACGGCCCTTATGGCTGGCACGTCCAATCGCATCAGGATGGTTTGGACGTTGTGGCCGATGTTGAGGTCCTCGTCTGGTCCGATATCGTCCGCGAGAGCATGTCGAACTCGATACCCGCTACCTATCTGCAATTGATTCGAACCGCGTGGATTTACATCTCCACTGGAACTTTGTGGCGGCTGATGCGGTTGCGAAAAGGGCCAGTAATCGCAGCGCTGTACCCGGTTTGCATGTTATTGGCGCAGCTTATGCTGGCGATAGGGTTGGCATGGGTTGTGTGTTTGCTTTTGTTTCCGGTTCTCGGTTGGCTCGGTGTGGTCCCAGCCGTTGCTATGGCTTTTGGGCTGACGCGTTGGTTTCGGAAAATCGATAACCGGTTGTTCGCCTATTACCTGATGCACGACTATGCTTATTCCGCTGAACTGCGTGGGGCGATGTCACGAGAGCTGCGCCAGCGCCTGAAAACGTTCAGCGCCCTGATCCGAGACGCGCTGCATTCCGATGTCGACGAGGTTTTGGTCGTTGGGCACAGTTCAGGTGCCCACCTGGGCGTCACCGTACTGGCCGACGTAATCCGAGAGGATGGCCCTTATGCAAATGGCCCGCAATTCTCGTTTCTCACGTTGGGGCAGGTCGTGCCCATGGTTTCCTTTCTACCAGATGCGCAGGATTTGCGCGCGGATTTGCAATTCCTGTCCACGCAGGATTGTCTGGCTTGGGTGGACGTCTCGGCCCCCGGTGACGGCTGTGCCTTTGCCCTGTGTGATCCGGTCTCAGTCAGCGGTGTTGCGACCGATGAAAAAAAGTGGCCCCTGGTTCTTTCAGCAGCCTTTACTCAGACCCTGTCTCCAGAGCGTTGGCGGAGCTTGCGCTGGCGTTTTTTTCGGCTGCATTTCCAGTACCTTTGTGCGTTTGATAACCCCGGTGGTTACGACTATTTCCGCATTACGGCGGGAAGCCAGACACTAGGGCAACGGTTTCAGGATAGGACGCCGTCGAAATCCCGGGTGGAAAAGCCGGTGTCCAAGTATCAATCGGTGAAAGCATGATCCCACCCAAGCCCAAGCCGCGCCCGGATAAAGTGTCGCTTTGGCGATATATAAAGCTGTTTCGCAAAGACATCCTGTCCGCCCAACCGCAAAGACTGTACCGCGCGTGGATGGCCGAATTCCGCACTCCGTTCTTTCGATCGTATCTGATAAACCAGCCAGAACTCGTTGAAACAGTTCTAAAAAAACGCTCCGTTGACTTTCCGAAGTCCAATCGTATCAGTGAGGGGTTGCGCCCATTGCTGGGAAACTCGGTATTCCTGACGAACGGAGAGACCTGGAAACGGCAGCGCAGGATCATTGACCCGGCTTTTGAAGGTGGTCGGCTGAAGGATACGTTCTCGGCCATGCATGCGGCCGGTCAGGCCGCAGTGGAGCGTTTACGTCCGCAGGCCGGCGAGGTTCTGGAGTTCGAAGAGGTCACCAGTCATATCGCGGCTGATGTCATCTTCCGAACCCTGTTTTCTGTTCCTATCGAGAATGAGATTGCCGCGAAGGTGTTTGACAAGTTTCGCAGTTATCAGCGTGCACAGCCAATACTGAACGTGGCGGCGTTTGTCCCGTTGCCCAAGTGGCTGCCACGGCTTCATTCTCGGAACACGAGGAAGAATGCAAAAGATATCAGAAGGTTGATTGCGCAGCTTACAGCCGAACGCTCGGACCTGATTGCCAGGGGTCAGGCGCCCGATGATCTTGCGACCAAGATAATGACGACGCACGACCCCGAAACCGGACGCGCGTTTGATACCCGGGAAATGGTTGATCAGGTCGCGATCTTCTTCCTCGCCGGGCATGAAACCAGCGCATCCGCTTTGGCCTGGACGCTCTATCTGATGGCTTTGTACCCAGAGTGGCAGGAAAGGTTGGCGGACGAGGCATCTGCGCTGGACGCTGCAAGTTTTGCCGCGATGTCGCGCCTCAAGCTCAGCAGGGATGTGTTTCGCGAAGCACTGCGCCTTTACCCGCCTGTCCCGATGATGGTGCGCGAGGCCACGTGCCCTGAGCGTTTTCGCGACAGAGATATCGCAGAAGGTTCGCAAGTGGTAATCAGCCCCTGGCATTTGCACCGACAAGAACGGATTTGGGACAGGCCGGACGAGTTTGACCCAACGCGTTGGAACACCGAGAATGGCAAGTCCTGTCAGCGCATTGCCTATATCCCTTTTTCGGCTGGGCCGCGCGTGTGCACAGGCGCTGGTTTTGCGATGATCGAAGGGCCACTGCTTTTATCGATGCTGCTGCGAAACTTCCGGTTTGAGCTTGTTAAGGGCCGAACGCCAGTTCCGGTCGCCCATCTCACGGTTCGATCCCAAGACGGAATTTGGTTGCGCTTGGTTGAGCGCTAACAAACTACCATCGCCCTACGCCTTGCTGTATGCGATTGGAAAATGCGGAATCATATTAACGGGAAAGTCTTATGTCCTTAGCAGAACAGCGCGCGCAAATGTCCAACGGTGCAGGCTTCATCGCAGCACTGGATCAAAGTGGTGGCTCGACGCCCAAAGCGCTGGCGCTTTATGGGGTGGACGCATCGGAATACAACTCGGACGAAGAAATGTTCGGTGAAATCCAGAAGATGCGCGCGCGGATCATTCTGGCGGATGACTTCACTAAGGACAAAGTAATCGGAGCGATCCTGTTTGAACGCACGCTGGGCGAGCAAATTGACGGCCGCAAGGTCGCGGATTACCTGTGGTCCGTCAAAGGTATCGTACCTTTCCTCAAGATCGACAAAGGTTTGGAAGACGAAGCGAATGGCGTTCAGATGATGAAGCCGATCCCAGGTCTGGCCGAAACACTGGCCAAGGCCGAAGGCGTTTTCGGCACTAAGGAGCGTTCGGTTATTCATGATGCAAACGCCGAAGGCATCGCGGCCGTTGTCGCGCAGCAGTTCGATGTCGCGCTTGAGGTTGTTGCCGCCGGCATGGTTCCGATTGTTGAACCCGAAGTGAACATCAACTCGGCGACCAAAGCCGAAGCCGAAGACATCCTGAAGGCCGAAATCCTGAAAAACCTCGACCAGTTGGACGAGGGGCAGGACATCATGCTCAAGCTGACCATCCCCAGCCAGGCCAACCTGTATGATGAAGTGGCTGATCACCCGCGTGTCCTGCGCGTTGTCGCGCTGTCCGGCGGTTATTCGACCGAACAGGCGTGCGATTTGCTGGGTCAGAATGGCAAGATGATCGCGTCCTTCTCGCGTGCATTGACCGAAGGTCTGTCAAAGCAGCAGTCGGATACAGAGTTCAATGCGGCTCTGGGCGGCAATATCGACAAGATTTTCCGCGCGTCTGTCTAAGCGCTATACGGGTTTGGTGAAATCGCGGCGCATCAGCGCCGCTTTTTTCCGCATCACACAGTCCTCAGCGTGATCGTTCACCAGACCCATTGCCTGCATGAAGGCAAAGACGGTCGTAGGACCGACAAATTTCCAACCCCGCTTTTTTAGATCCTTCGACATGGCCACAGACTCAGCCGATGTTGAGGTTGACTGCGGGTCCAATGGGGCATCGGCCTCAAATCTCCAAACATAGGCGGCCAAAGACCCTTCGGCCTCGATCAGTTCCTGAGCGCGGCGCGCGTTGTTGATCACAGCCTCGATCTTGCCACGGTGCCGAACGATGCCTTGATCCTGAATCAAGCGACCAACATCTGCATCATCAAAAGCGGCTACGGAATTAATTTCAAAGCCATTAAATGCTTTTCGAAAGTTCTCTCGTTTGGACAGGATAGTGCGCCAACTGAGGCCAGACTGAAAGCTTTCGAGGCACAGTTTCTCGAATAAGCGCTGATCATCTGCGACCGGGTAGCCCCATTCGTGATCATGGTAATCAAAGAACTCCGGTGCGGCCTGACACCATGCACACCGTGGTTTACCATCCGGGCCTTCAATCGTTTTCGTCACTGAATTGTACCCCTTTTGTTCCCCTTCACTTTAGGCGGTTTCGAAGTCAAAGGGCAAGCCTGATTTCTCAGGCCCGATACCAATTCAGAATGAAAACCCGTATGGCGGATGCCAACCCGACCTCAGGATCTCGGTTAACATCAATTTCGGCCGCCAGTGCGTTGATTGGTTGATTTTTTTCTTTGGCAATCGAACGAAACGCCTGCCAGAATTCATCCTCAAGCGATACGGATGTTCGATGGCCTTTAAGCGTCAGGGAACGTTTGACCGGGCGACCACTCATGTGTCCAACTTACGGCCATCCAGGTCTCGATTCAGCTTGCGCCGCTGCTTTTTCGCCAGATCTTTTTCGGCCTTGGTTCTCCCAAAAGCGACGGCGTTCTGCTCCGCGCGGGCCTTGTTTTCAGCCCGGGCTTTTTCTTTTCGGTATTTGTTCAGATTGACCGGAGTTGTCATTGCTCGTGCCTCACCTTTGTCAGACTATCGAACAATTCCGCGCGGCTGTCATCTGAAAGGCAGTCAACGCGCACGGCCTCAGAAAACTCGGCTTGTGATGATGGCGAAACGGGCAGCTGGGCGGATAGCGCCTCTAGGATTTGCCCGCCAAGTTCCAAAAGGGCAGGCCGGATTTCCGTTGTCAGGTCGGCGTAGTTTTCTGGAACGGAGGTTTTCTCCTCGGTCCACCGCGCGATCCAACAGGACTGAATGTCTTGCGCCGCTTCGATTTGTGCCTCAAAGAAGAGTTGTGCCGTGTCTGGGTCAACGCCAACCAGGGCAGCCTGTTCCAGCGTTTTGGTAATCACAACTCGCTCGCGCTCGAGGTCTTCGACCCTGCGGTCGTTGGCGTGCTTGAACGCGGCAACGTCTTGCATCAACTCCAGCCGAGTGTCGATCAGATCGAACAATTCCGCTTGCGCGGAGGTTGCTGTGCCCGCGATGAGCAGGCACAGACAGACAGGCTTCCCCCAAGCGGTCATTTGGGCCCGATCATGTGTTCGGGCCGGACAACCGCGTCAAAGGTCTCTTCATCGACAAAGCCCAGCGCGATCGCTTCTTCCTTGAGGGTCGTGCCGTTCTTGTGCGCCGTTTTAGCGACTGTGGTGGCGTTGTCATAACCGATGGTCGGGGCCAACGCCGTGACCAGCATCAGCGATTCCTTCATCAGCTTGTCGATGCGCGGCTCATTCGCCTTGATGCCAAGCAGCATACGCTCAGTAAAGCTGTCGGTGGCATCGCCCAGCAGCTGAATGGATTGCAGCAGGTTATACGACATCATCGGGTTGTAGACGTTCAGCTGGAAATGGCCCTGCGAACCCGCGAACTTGATCGCGGCATCGTTGCCCATCACATGCGCGGCCACCTGAGTCAGAGCCTCGGCCTGTGTCGGGTTCACTTTGCCCGGCATGATTGACGAACCAGGCTCATTTTCCGGCAGGATCAGCTCACCCAGACCCGAACGCGGGCCTGAGCCAAGGAACCGGATGTCGTTCGCGATCTTGTAGCAAGAACCAGCAACGGTCGCCAGCGCGCCCGACAGGAACACCATGGCATCGTGGGCGGCCAGAGCTTCGAACTTGTTGGGCGCGGTGACGAAGGGCAGGGCAGTGATGTCGGCCATGTTCTTGGCAACGGCCTCGTCCCAGCCGTCATGCGTGTTCAGGCCGGTGCCAACAGCGGTTCCGCCTTGCGCCAGTTCATAGATCCCGGGCATTGCGGCCTCGACCCGAGTGATGCCCTGACGGATCTGGTGCGCGTAGCCACCGAATTCCTGTTCCAGCGTCAACGGGGTCGCATCCTGTGTGTGCGTACGGCCGATCTTGATGATCCCTGCAAACTCCTTTGCTTTCGCCTCCAAAGCCGAGGCGAATTTCTCGAGGCCCGGTAGCAGAACATCACGAACGCTCATCGCGGTCGCGATATGCATTGCAGTGGGGAACGTGTCGTTCGACGACTGGCCCATGTTGCAGTGATCGTTCGGATGCACTGGGTCTTTCGAGCCGATCACGCCGCCCAGAATTTCGATAGCGCGGTTTGCGATAACCTCGTTCGAGTTCATGTTCGATTGTGTGCCCGAACCGGTTTGCCACACGACCAGAGGGAAGTTGTCATCGAACTTACCCTCGATCACTTCACCCGCAGCCTGAATGATCGCATCAGCGATTTTTCCGTCCAGTTTTCCGATAGCCTTGTTCTCGATCGCGCAGGCCTTTTTGATCACGCCCAGCGCGCGCACGATGGCAATGGGTTGCTTTTCCCAACCGATCGGAAAATTCATGATCGAACGTTGGGTCTGAGCCCCCCAATACTTGTCGGCTGGAACTTCCAACGGGCCAAAGCTGTCGGATTCGGTGCGGGTCTGAGACATCGGTCACTCCGTCTGGTATGCAGTCGTATGCCGTTTACCCGTGACGACGTCATCGCGCAATCGGCCAGTTGCGCGCACCATAAACTTAAGGCTGCCAAAGGTATAGGCGCGGGGGTGCGTCATTTTTCTTGGTTGCGCTGCAATTACGGCCATTGTGCGCGCTCACGTCTCAGCTAGAATGCCTAAACCACAGTGATGGAGGTCAAAGTGCTCCTATTTCCCCGGTTTCACCCGCTGAAACTACTCGCGTTTTCCTTGGGTGCGTTGTTTTGGATCGCTTTTGCCAACCTTCAGGCCCATGCAGGGGATATCAAACCCTTTGTCGGCGATTATGTCGGGTCTGCAAATGTCGTTGACGATGACGGCAGCGAGACCCCTCGCGACATGAGCGTTTCAATCCACGAAATATCGGACGGTTTCAACGTCAGTTGGAAGACAACAACTTATAAGCAGGACGGCCGCGTCAAAGAGCAATCCTTTTCCATCGACTTCAAGCAGTCGGATCGCTCCGACGTCTATTCCGCTGCCATGAAACGAAATGTTTTCGGGCATGAGGTTCCGCTGGACCCGATGCAGGGGGAACCATTCGTTTGGGGCCGGATCGAAGGTAAGACGTTGACGGTCTTTTCCTTATTTATCGATGAAAGCGGTGGTTACGAGCTGCAGCAGTTTGATCGCACGCTGGCGGATGGCGGGCTGAACCTGTCATTTTCCAGGTTCCGCAACGGGATAAAATCCCGATCCGTGGAAACGTTCCTCGAAAAACAATAAACCCCACGCGAGGCGGGGTCTGTGTGACAGGCGCTATTTTCTGAAACTGTCCAGAGAGACGACATCCGCATCCTGCTGGACCGGCGATTCCTCAACTTCGAACCCATCTTCGACGATGTGCGTTTCGACCTCTTCTTCGTCATCGGGGCTTTCGAAGCGCAGCCCGAATTCAACGGAAGGGTCGACGAAGGTTTTTATCGAGGAATAGGGGATATACAGCGGTTCGGGTGCGTCACCGAAATTCAGCGTGATCGCAAAGCCGTCGTCGCCAACCTCAAGGTTTTCGAACCAGTGCTGCATGACAATCGTCATTTCTTCGGGGTAACGATCGCGCAGCCAATCGGCCAGTTCGACACCGTC
This sequence comes from Ruegeria sp. BF12, assembly GCF_056538705.1. Classification (NCBI taxonomy): domain Bacteria; kingdom Pseudomonadati; phylum Pseudomonadota; class Alphaproteobacteria; order Rhodobacterales; family Roseobacteraceae; genus Ruegeria; species Ruegeria sp. BF12. The sequence goes on from NZ_JBQFTP010000002.1 coordinate 384,658, forward strand.
TTGCCGGGTGTCGAAGGTGATGAAGAAATGATGCGCTCCAGGCAGGCCGTTTTCGGATACGCTGGTGAGAACCTTTTGGATGAGACCGCGCATCGCGGTGTGCATCAGGGTTCCATAGTCGATGTCCTGCGACATGTGTCATCCTCAAAAGTGATTACCCCAAGCATAGGGGATTCCTTAGGAAACGAAAGACCGGGAGTGGGTGGATTGTTCAAAGAAAATGAATGCCGACTCCGGCGGCGGCCATCACAGCCAAGGTCACTCCCATGCCGAATTTTAGCTTAAATATCAACACCCCTGCGATCAGAGTTAAAAGCAATGCGGGCAGGTTTAACGAAATCAGATCGGGCCAGGGCAGCGTGATCGCGCCCCATGTTTTTTCGGGAATGTCCGCAAAAAGAACGTTCAAAGCGAACCACACGGAAAGGTTGAGAATCACGCCAACCACCGCTGCGGTGATTCCATGCAAAGCTGCGGACAGCCTGGGGCGGGTCGCCAGTTGATCCAGATAGGGGGCGGCGAGAAAGATCCAAAGGAAGCACGGTACAAAAGTCGCCCACAGTGCAACGGCTCCTGCGGCAAGGGCAAGGGAAAACCCACCCGAGATCTGGCCCGTCAGCATGGCCACAAATTGAGTCACTAAGATTAACGGCCCCGGCGTGGTTTCAGCCAGTCCCAAGGCGTCAATCATCTGATCCGTTGTTACCCAATGGTATTTGTCCACGACGGTCTGGGTCATATAAGCCAGAACGGCATAAGCCCCTCCGAACGTGACAACGGCAAGACGGGCGAAGAACCATCCGAGGTCGCTGAGCAGTTTTTGGCCCGTTACGCTCAGCAAGACCAGCGGACCCAGCCACAGCGTTAGCCAAATGGCACAGGTTCGAAATGGTCGCACAGCGCTAGGGGCAGGGGGCGCTTCTGCAGACCGCGTTTCGCCCTTGAAGCTGACGTAACCCCAAATGGCGGCAGCGAGAATGATTAATGGGAAAGGCAGGTTGAACGCAAAGATCGCGACAAAGCCAAGCCCGGCGATGGCGCGATGCTCGATATCCGTCAAGGCTTTGCAGTACAGGTTTTTTAGTGCCTGAAGCACAATGATGATAACGGTAGCTTTGACCCCAAGAAAACCGGCCTGTACCAGTGGTAAGTCACCAAAAGCCGCGTACAACCGGACCAGCAGAGCAATGATCAGCGCGCCGGGCAGAACAAAGAGACCGCCGGCGATTAGCCCTCCGATCACGCCGCGCAAACGCCAACCAGCATAGGTGGCCAGTTGCATCGCCTCGGGGCCGGGCAACAACATGCAAAGTGAAAGCGCTCGCAGATAGCTCTGTTCGTCCAGCCACGGCCGCTTTTCCACCAGTTCTTGATGCATCAGGGAGATCTGCGCCGCGGGTCCCCCAAAGGACAAAAGGCCGATGTGCCCAAAGACCCTGACCAGATCCGAAATCGTTGGTGTCATGATTTGCGATCCGCCGGCCAGTCGTGGCGTTCCTCGAACCCGTCGCGCGCCCAGCGATACAGTGCGTCATACAGGTGCATTCCTGCCTCAAGGTTTTCGTGATCGTCCCGGTATTGGCGCGAAAGCCCGACGGACACTGCAAGCAACCCTGCGGCCTCTGGGGCTAGGTCGTGACGGTCGGTATCCGCGGCCCGAATGACCGTCGCGAGCCGATCCAGCGCTGGCGTGTGCAGAGCGAACTCATCCAGCATCGTATCAAAGGTGCACCGGTCCTGCCTGTGGCTCCAATGGGTGTTTTCTATGTCGAACGGAGTCGCGCCAAAAATCTCGGCCGTGGCTTCAACTTCCGCGGGCGCAACAAACAAAAACCGGGCCTTCGGGTCCGCGAACCTACGGATCAGCCACGGGCAGGCAATGCGGTCGATCTTTGGACGGTGACGCGTGACCCAAACCGACCCCTCAGGTCTGAGAACCGGCAAAGCGGCGGCGGGCACACGCGGCGCATCCGGCGTGTCACGCCAGGCATACATGCCGCCTTCCAGATACTCGGCCTGGACATCTTCGCCGCGCAGCCACGAGACGACGGCCTGACTGAGTTTCTTGCCCTTCTGGCAAATCACAACCGCAGGGCGGCTACCGATCAAATTCACAAGGCCTTCAATGTCTTTCGCAGGATGGCGGATAGAACCGGGGATGAGATAGGGATCGGCTTCAAAGTCGGCGTCCATGCAAATGTCGATCAGCATGGGGGCCTGAGGCGTTCCTATCAGTCTTAACAATTGCTTGGCGGTGATAGAGTTCGGCGCGGGCACAGCATGTCTCCTGGTTTTGTCGGATACATGCGAAACTTGGGCTGACGCCTCACGGGGTGTTCGCAATCTTACCCCATGGCCCTAGCTACCGCGTAAGCGCCAAAGGGGTCAAGATTGCTCCGGTCTGGTTCAGGCCCAATCCAGCCTTTGTCCGGTCATGCAAACCGGAAGGGTGTCTTCCGGAAATTGGCCGAGTTGTTCGAACAATGAGATGAAATCGAACTGGTTATACGCTTCGACCATGCGCCCGTCTTTGATCCGTCCGATGACGCTGCCTGTCGCCTGAAGGGGCGCGCCGTTATCCGCCCGCGTTGTGCGCAGGTGAATGATGGCGGACACCCAGTCACCGTTTTCGATGATTTTGGGCATATCGACCTGAATGTCCCCAAGAATGTGCCGAAACGCCATGACCAGATCGCGGAAGTCATCCGCGCCGACCTGCATCTCTGGGATTAACCCTTCGGCAGTGGTTTCAGGAGCAAAATACCGATCAATCGCGTCAGTATTCCCGTTTTCCCAAACCTCGGAATACCATTCTCTGAGTAGATCAGCGTGAGACATCCCAGCTCTCCTTTTTCTGTCGGGATCAGCATGAGATGAAAGAGTGAAAAAAATCTGAACATGTACATGCTCGGCGGAATAACACAGACATTTGGCGGGAAATGCAGGTTTCTGTTGCCAGGTACCTGCGAACCCCGCCTTACGCGGCTAGGCGCAAGGGCTTAAGTTTCGGTCTTGTTACTGCTTACGCAGCAACTGCAACCGGAGCACGATTGTCGTTTGCAATTGTACTATTTTCGCCGGTAACGGTGGCAGACAGCCGAGACAAAGCTAACCCCTTTAGACGTTCGTCGATCCTATTTCGGCCCCATGATCTTCAAACGAAAGATGTATGGTGGAGCCGCCGGGTACCGCCCCCGGGTCCGATCCGCTTATTACGAGCGCGTTTATGTCCATAGTCCCGAAGGACATTACCTATATAGGTGACCGAGCGGCCGGATGCAAACCGGGAATTTAGTCGGGCGTACGAAATAAAAACAGTGGGTTAAGCGGTTCTATTGATGTTGGCCAGTATCAGCCAAAGCGCCAGGGCCAACTCGATTCCTCCAAAAGTCACAGCTTTGACCACAGGCGGGTTGTCCAGAACAACGGATACAAATCGGCCCAACGCCGCGCCTGCGTAGACGACACCCAGCATGGCATAGGCCATTGGGTTGTTCAGCCACAGAACGGCGAGACCCGTGACAACGAACAGCCCGCCGACTGAGGCCCGCATCTCGCTCAAGCCCATATTGCTTTCGGTTGGGGTCAGATCCAGCGCACCCAAAGTAAAGCTGGGGGCCAGAAAACCGAACAAGCCAAATCCAACGGTCAGGAGTGCGGCAATCACGTTCAAGACAGTCGTCATCCGGTTCTCCTTATGCGGGCTTGCGTCGCTGCTGCGCGACGTCCTGCGCCAGCTGTCGTGTGTAGTTCTCAAGTTCAACTAGTGTCGCGTCCACTTTGGTCGAGTCGCGGTCTTCCAGCGCATCAGCGATCTGGTTGTGCAGTGCAATGATTGCCTCGCGGGATCGAGCCGTGAAGGTAATCATGTTCATCAAGGGCTGCATGGCCTCGACCGCTCCGGCCAATTGATAGGACAACACGGGGTTGCCGGCGCCATCGACAAGGGCGCGGTGAAACGCAACGTCTGAGGCACAGAAGGCCTCATCTGTCAGACCCGGTTGTGACTGCCGGTGGATTTCGGCCCGCATTGTGGCCAGTTGATCTGCCGTTCGGCGCTGCGCCGACAAGGGAGCACAGGCGCGCTCCAATGCAAATCGCGCTTCGCAGGCGGTATCAAAACTGACGGCATTCATCGACAACAACAAGGTCGAGGTGGTGATCTGCTGTGAATACGCGTTTTCAAAGCTCAACCGGTTTACAAATGCGCCACCGCTTGCACCGCGTTGCGTTCGGATCAGGGACTGCGCAGCCAGACGTTTCAATGCTTCGCGTACTGTTGGGCGTGAAACCTGAAACTGATCGGACAGTTCGGCCTCGGACGGTAAGCGCTCGTCTACGATCAACTCGCCCGAGATGATTGCATCGCGAATAGCCTGAGCGATCTGTGCCGACAGATCAGCAGGCTTCTTTGGGTCAATTTTCATATTCCGGGGACCATTGGTGAATTTTTATTTGTCTGACATTTAAAAGTCTGACATTTGAAAAGCAAGGACTGAGTCGGGAGGAAGGCGTGAGTCGCACAGTTCTACGCAATGCATTTTGGCTGGGGTTTTACGTTCTGATCCTGTGGGCGTGGTGGATGATGTTCACCATGAGCCGCGACATGGATCTGGATTGGATCGGCCGGCCCGGCCCGGTGGGGCAGGCAATGGCGGCGATGGACCCTCGCATGGACATGTATATGCCTATGGCCGAGTTTGGCCCCTTGTTCTCGATGTGGGCCATCATGATGGCGGCCATGATGTTGCCAACGCTGGTTCCAACCCTGCGCAGCTATGACGACCTGATCCGCAGCGCCAATGGCTCGCGCGCAGGTTGGTTGGGGGTCCTGGCGGGATATCTTGCCGTCTGGGTCGGGTTCGCAGCTTTGATTACTGGAGTTCAATTGGCTCTGCTGTTCGGCGGTGTCATCGACATGTTGGGTATCGGGAAATCCGGGTATTTTGCCGGGGTCCTCATGATCGTAGTCGGCGCATTTCAATTCACCCGTGCGAAAGAAGTGTGTCACGGCGTTTGTCACGCCCCCATGACCTATTTCCTGGGGAACTGGAAAATCGGGTTCACTGGCGGTTTGCGCATGGGGCTGGGCTTGGGCGCATTTTGTGTGGGCTGCTGTTGGGGCTTCATGGCGCTTGGTTTTGTCGGTGGTGTCATGAGCCTATTGTGGATGGGCCTCGCGACCTTGTTCATGGTTTTGGAGAAACTTCCCCAGATCGGGCACGCAGTGACCCGACCGATGGGATTTGCATTGATTGCGGGTGGTCTTATTCTGCTCGTATATCCAATTAGCTACGGAGGATAAGCCTATGGCTAAGAACAGAAAACCCGAGGCTGACAAGCTGCCGATCAGCCAGCGTATTGACAGCCGTATGCCAAATCCCAAACGGCGCGAGATGAGCCCGACGGATTGGGCAATCAAAGGCGAATTGATCCTTAACTGCTCGTGCGATGTATTCTGCCCCTGTGTGGTCTCACTGGGCGCGCATCCTCCGACTGAAGGGCATTGTCACGCATGGATGGGCGTCATCATTGATGAGGGTCATTACGAGGGCGAAGATCTGTCCGGTCTGAATGTCGGACTGCTGGTCGATATCCCGGGCCGTATGGGCGAGGGCCAGTGGAAAGTGGCCGCCTATGTCGATGAGCGCGCCAGCGGCAAGGCCTATAACGGACTGCTGCAAATCTTCAGCGGTCAGGCGGGCGGGACCACGGGGCTTTTCACCATGCTGGTCAGTGAGATTATCGGGGCCGAGCGCGCTCCGGTACAGATTGAGCGAGACGGCAACAAGCGCCGTATCGCCATTGGCCGGAAGATTCAGGGTGAGATTGAGATGTTGGGCGGAAAAGACCCGGAACACCCGGTCATGGTGTCCAACTCGAAATACTGGATGGGGCCAGATATCATTGTGGCTCGAGGTACCAAGTCCAAGGTGCGCGATTACGGGCGCGTTTGGGATTTTGGTGGGAAATCTGCTGAAATCTGCCCAATCGACTGGCACGGACCCAAGTGATGGTCACCGCCGCCTACGCTCAGGAGATGGCCCGGTATAATCACTGGCAGAACAGTCAGTTGAAGGGATTTTTTTCAGCTCTGCCTAGTGAGGAACTGACCCGTGAGCGCGGGGCGTTTTTTGGATCTATCCTAGGCACGGCAAATCATCTGCTTTGGGGGGACTGGATATGGATGTCGCGGTTTGACAAGGGCGAAAGTCCGGGCGGCGGTATTCCGGAAAGCCCGTCCTTATGCGCCAATCTGGCTGCATGGTTGCCTCTGCGGGATGAGATTGACGAACGGATCACCAAATGGGTTGCGACACTAAATGATGAAGACCTGAATGGTCCATTCACATGGTTCTCAGCCGCCAAAGAAGCCGATGTCACGAAACCCTACGCGCAATGCGTCATCCATTTCTTCAACCACCAAACACATCACCGGGGTCAGTTGCATCAGATGCTGACCGAAACAGGCTCGGTCGCTCCGGTGAGCGATCTGGTTTTTCTGCCTGAGGAGGCCTAAGTGGCTCAGATATCACTCTCTCGTCGCTTGCGTCGCACGCCATTTTCCGAGGGTGTCGAAGCGGCTGGTGTCAAGGGATATACGGTTTACAACCGTATGTTATTGCCCACTGTTTTCGAATCCGTCGAAGCGGATTACCGGCATCTGAAAAGCCATGTACAGGTGTGGGATGTATCCTGCGAACGGCAGGTGGAACTAAGAGGGCCGGACGCCGCGCGGCTGATGCAGATGCTGACGCCGAGGGATTTGCGGGGCATGCTTCCCGGTCAGTGTTTTTACGTGCCCATCGTCGACGAAACGGGTGGCATGCTGAACGATCCAGTCGCCGTAAAACTGTCGGAAGACCGGTGGTGGATTTCGATCGCCGACAGCGATCTTCTGCTTTGGGTCAAAGGGATTGCCAACGGTTATCGCCTGGATGTGCTTGTGGATGAACCTGATGTGTCACCACTGGCGGTTCAGGGACCAAAAGCGGACGAGTTGATGGCGCGTGTTTTTGGCGACCGCGTGCGCGACATCCGGTTTTTCAGGTTCGACAAGTTCGCCTTCGAAGGGCGTGAACTGGCGATTGCTAGGTCAGGCTATTCCAAACAGGGCGGGTTCGAAATCTACGTTGAGGGGTCGGACATTGGCATGGCTTTGTGGAACGCCTTGTTTGCAGCGGGAGAAGACCTGCAGGTTCGCGCCGGATGCCCGAACCTGATCGAGCGGATCGAGGGCGGGTTGCTGTCCTACGGCAACGACATGACCGACGATAACACCCCGCATGAATGCGGTTTGGGCAAGTTCTGCAATACGCATACTGCAATCGGCTGTATTGGACGGGATGCACTTTTGCGGGTGGCCAAGGAGGGGCCGGTGCAGCAAATCCGCCCAATAGCAATTGATGGAGACCCTGTACCGCCGTGCGATCGCCCCTGGCCGGTTGTGGCCGGAGGCAAACAGGTCGGGCAGGTGACTTCGGCCGCTTGGTCTCCTGATTTCTCCACGAATGTCTCCATAGGGATGGTCAAACTGAGCCATTGGGACCCGGGAACGAAAACCGAAGTTGCAACACCAGACGGAATGCGCAGCGCAACCGTTCAGGAAAAATTCTGGATCTAAACGGGCGCTATTCACTTCAGTAGCACCTGGTGAGAGATTGAAAATGAAAGGAAAGTTGGAATGTTCAGTGCATTGGTAATGGATAAGGACGAAGAAAGCGGTCTGGCAAGCGCTTCGATCAAACAGCTTTCCGAAGGGGACTTGCCCAATGGCGAGGTGACGATTGCCGTTGAGTACTCGACCGTGAATTACAAAGACGGGCTGTGCATGTCGCCGAAGGGCGGCGGTCTGGTCCGGAATTACCCTCATGTTCCCGGTGTTGATTACAGTGGCACTGTCGAAACGTCCTCGGACGAGCGCTACAAACCCGGCGACAAGGTGGTTCTGACCGGTTGGCGTGTCGGCGAGGCACATTGGGGCGGGTATTCGCAAAAGGCCAGCGCATTGGCCGATTGGCTGGTTCCTTTGCCCAATGGTCTGGACACACGGCAGGCCATGGCGGTGGGCACCGCCGGCTTCACCGCAATGCTGGCGGTCATGGCGCTTGAGGATCAGGGCATGACGACGGGACATGGGCCAGTCCTGGTGACCGGGGCCGCCGGGGGCGTCGGCTCGGTCGCGACGGCCATCCTGGCCAACCTGGGTTACGAAGTGGCCGCGGTCACAGGTCGTCCAGAGGCGGGCGAGTATCTGAAGTCATTGGGCGCCACGACCATTGTTCCGCGCGAAGACCTCAATGAAACCGTGAAACGTCCGCTGGAAAGTGAAACCTGGGCAGGCTGTGTTGACGCTGTTGGCGGCGAGATGCTGGCGCGCGTGCTGGGGCAGATGAAATACGGTGCTTCGGTTGCAGCTGTTGGTCTGGCTGGTGGGGCAGGGTTGCCTGCAAGCGTAATCCCATTTCTGCTTCGCGGCGTGAACTTGCTGGGTATCGACAGCGTGATGCAGCCATATGACAACCGTGTCCGCGCGTGGCAGCGCGTGGCAACCGACCTGCCGATGGATAAGCTTGAGGCGATGGTCCATCCCGCGACTCTGGGTGATCTGCCACAATTGGGCGCTGATATTCTCAATGGACAGGTGAAAGGTCGCGTGGTCGTCGACGTAAACGCCTGATTCCCGTGTAAATGAGATGAACCGGGCGATCATTGCATCGGTCGGTTCAATTGCCCCTGAAAGAACCCGAAATTGCCAGAAACAACTCTGGCCATTGGCGCAATTCCACATCATCATGTGCTATACATCCCAATTGCGATGGACTATGAGCCAAGCAAACAGCACCTGAAGACGGGGAGTGAGCAGCATGTCTGACGATTTTGAACTGGACACCGACGATCTGAAGCGCCGTATGGAAGGCGCGATGGGCAACCTTAGAACCGAGTTTGCGTCCTTGAGAACGGGCCGTGCATCGGCATCGATGCTGGAGCCGATCATGGTTGATGCCTATGGATCGATGACCCCAATCAATCAGGTCGGAACCGTCAATGTTCCGGAGCCCCGCATGGTTACCGTGAATGTTTGGGACAAAGGTCTGGTCGGCAAGGTCGAAAAAGCGATCCGCGAAAGCGGTCTGGGTATCAACCCACAGCTGAACGGCACCATCATCATGCTGCCGATTCCCGAACTGAACGAGGAACGTCGTCGCGAACTGGGCAAAGTTGCTGGCCAATATGCTGAACACGCTCGCGTTTCGATCCGCAACGTGCGCCGCGATGGCATGGACCAAATCAAGAAAGCCAAAGCCGACGGTATGTCCGAGGACGATCAGAAGTTCTGGGAAACCGAAGTTCAGGACCTGACCGACGAGATGATCAAAAATGTGGACGCCGCGCTTGAGACCAAGCAGGCAGAGATCATGCAGGTCTGAGCCCGGAATATGCCCGATACTGCTCATACTTCGACCGTTTCCGGACCTCGCCATGTTGCCATCATCATGGATGGCAATGGCCGGTGGGCGCAGGCGCGCAACCGGCCTAGGTTGTTTGGGCACCAGGCAGGCGCGCGACGCGTCAGGGAAGTGGTCGAAGCCTGTCCGGACTTGGGCATCAAATATCTGACGGTATTCGCCTTCTCCACCGAGAACTGGAAGCGTACCCAGGTCGAGGTGGCGGGGCTGATGAGTCTGTTTCGGCGGTATATCATCAAAGAGGCGCGCAACCTGACCAAGGCAGGGGTGCGCGTACGATTTATCGGTGACAGAGTCCGGCTGGATTCGAAACTGACCGATCTGATGGACACGCTGGAAGACGCCACCAAACATAATGACCTTGTTCATCTGACCATTGCGCTTAATTACGGTGGGCGGGACGAGGTTGCGCGGGCGACCAAACGTTTGGCGCGCGACGTGTCCGAGGGCCGTTTGCGCCCCGAGGATGTAGATGAGGAAACACTTCCCAAGTATCTGGATACGCATGTTCTTCCCGACCCAGACCTTGTAATCCGGACAAGTGGCGAGGCGCGTATTTCCAACTTCCTTTTGTGGCAATCGGCTTATTCCGAATACGAGTTCATCGACACGCTGTGGCCGGACTTCACCGCCGCCGAGCTTGAAAGGTTGTGCCAGAACTTTGGGACCCGCGACAGACGCTTTGGGGCGGTCTCGGCATGAGCGAAGGCCGATGGTCTGACTTAACCGCCCGAGTACTATCTGCCGCGGTTCTGGTTTGTATAGGTTCGGTCGAAGTGTGGCTGGGTGGCCTGTGGTTCGAATCCTTTATTGCAATCGCCTGCGGTTTGATGACCTGGGAACTGGTTCGGATGATCGATCCCGAACGGAACGGCGTTGCAATCCAATTGGGGATATTGACTGGCGTCGCAGTTATTCTGAGCTATCACCTGCCACCGTTATACAAGCTTCCGTTCCTGCTGGCGCCGGCGTTGGTTGGGGCAGGGCAGATCAGCAAGTCTAAGGGAACGTACGCCCTGTTTGCGGTCTGGATCGCGGCCGCAGGTCTGGGTTTTATTTCGATCCGGGAAAATATGGGGTTTGGCTGGATGGTCTGGTTGATTTCGGTGGTCGTGGCCACTGATGTCGCCGGTTACTTTGTTGGCAAAACCTTTGGTGGCCCTAAGTTCTGGCCAAAGGTAAGCCCAAAGAAAACGTGGTCCGGCACCGCTGGAGGATGGCTCGCAGCAGCTGTTGTTGGTGCCATTTTTGCCGTCCATGCCGGATTTGGTTTTATGTTTGTCGTCGTCTCAGTGCTTGCGTCCATGGCCAGCCAGCTTGGTGACATTGTCGAAAGCGCCACCAAACGAAAGTTCGGGGTCAAGGACAGCTCGAACCTGATACCGGGCCACGGCGGTTTTCTGGATCGCTTTGACGGCATGATGGGTGCGGCCTTGTTCGTATTGATAGCCGGGATACTCTATTCCCCCGGAGCCATGTGATGCGCAAAATCTCAATTTTCGGTGCGACCGGATCAATCGGGCAGAACACCATTGATCTGATCGACCGCAACCCGGCGGCTTATGATGTTGTTGCGCTGACGGGCGGGGCTAATATCGAAAAACTGGCCCATGATGCCGTGCGTCTAAACGCAACAGTTGCCGTGACGGCCTATGAGAATAGGCTGCATGATCTGCGCGCAGCACTGGCGGGCTCCGGAGTCGAAGCCGCAGCCGGTCAAAACGCCCTGACGGAAGCTGCGGCGCGGCCGACTGATTGGGTCATGTCCGCCATCGTTGGTGCAGCCGGCCTTGAGCCGGGCCTGGAGGCGCTGAAACAGGGCGCTACGCTGGCGTTGGCCAATAAGGAAACTCTGGTTTGCGCGGGCGCACTGGTTTTGGAAACGGCCAAAGCCAATGAAGCGCGGCTGCTGCCTGTCGACAGTGAGCATTCGGCTGTGTTTCAGGCGCTTGTCGGCGAAGATATGGACGCGGTTGAGCGTATCATCATCACCGCAAGCGGTGGCGCGTTCCGGGACTGGCCGCTTAGCGATCTGGCGCGGGCGACAGTAGAGCAAGCCTCAAGCCATCCGAACTGGAACATGGGGCAGCGGATAACCATCGACAGCGCGTCGATGTTCAACAAGGCGCTGGAGCTGATTGAAACCAAAGAATTCTTTGGTGTTGCGCCGGATCAGATCGAGGTTCTGGTGCATCCGGAATCCATCGTGCATGCTCTGGTCGGCTTCGCGGATGGCGGGGTCATGGCGCATTTGGGTGCTCCGGATATGCGGCACGCAATCGGCTATGCGCTTCATTGGCCGGACCGTCGCGACCTGCCGGTCGAGCGTTTGAACTTGGCAAAACTGGGCCAGTTGAGGTTCCACGAACCGGACGAGGCCCGTTATCCGGCCCTGCGCCTTGCCAGAAACGTGATGAATCGGGGCGGTCTGTCCGGCGCCGTTTTCAACGCCGCAAAGGAACGGGCGCTGGATCGGTTCATCGCCCGCGAGATCGGATTTCTTCAGATGGCCGACATTGTCGAGGCCGTTCTGGACAGGTTTGAGGCCGCAGATGGCCTTATTGATGCCCCTTTAACCCTTGATAACGTGCTGCAAACGGACCATCTGGCACGTACGTGGGTTGATGATGCTGTCATCCAACGAGCAGGATAGAATTTTGGACGTACTCTCTCTGATCCCTCAGTTTGGCAATTTGCTATACACGATCATTGCCTTTGTCATCGCGCTTTCCGTGATCGTTGCGGTGCATGAATACGGCCATTACATCGTTGGGCGCTGGTCGGGTATCCATGCCGAGGTCTTCTCGATAGGATTTGGTCCTGTACTCTGGAGCCGGGTCGACAAGCGCGGCACACGCTGGCAGATCGCGGCGTTACCCTTTGGTGGATATGTGAAATTCCTGGGTGACGCGAACGCGGCATCGGGCAAAGACGAAACCGCCATGAGCGAGATTTCGGAACAGAACCCCGAAGAGTTGCGCCGCACCATGCACGGGGCGCCATTGTGGGCGCGCGCAGCTACAGTTGCTGCGGGGCCGGTGTTCAACTTCGCAATGTCCATATTGGTTTTCGGTCTGATCTTCCTGACCCAAGGCGTCACCAAAGAACCTCTAACGGTCGGCACATTGCATCCTTTGCCGGGCACCATTCAGGAGCTGCGGGACGGGGACGAGATCGTCGCGATCGCAGATATCCCGGTTCCGGATTTCGATAAGGACGGTGCCTGGACCGACTTCACCGACGCTTTGCCGGTTGAGCCGGTTCTGGATTACACGGTCCTTCGGGACGATCAGACTTTGAATGTGTCGGCGCCATGGTTGTTTCCGCCGCTGATTCAGCAGGTTGCTCCGCGAAGCGCTGCAATGGATATCGATCTCAAACAGGGTGACGTCATCACGGCCGTGAACGGTGATCCCATCTTTGCCTTTGATCAGTTGAAAGATCACGTTGAAGGATCAGACGGGAAGGTCCTGCTGTTGGATGTGTGGCGCGATGGTGCCGAACTGGAATTTGCGCTGGCGCCGCGTCGCACGGACGAACCGCAACCGGATGGCGGTTTTGTTACCCATTGGCGTATTGGGATCGTTGGCGGCATGATGCTGGAACCCGCGACCGAACCGGCCGGCATTCTGGAGTCGTTGTCCGGCGGAGCGCAGCAAACCTTGCGTATCATCGAAGGGTCTCTGTCCGGGATCTGGCACATGGTTACGGGCGCAATCAGCACGTGCAACATGTCCGGACCGATTGGTATCGCCGAAACCTCAGGTGCAATGGCCAGCCAGGGCGCGCAAAACTTCATCTTCTTCATCGCTGTATTGTCTACGGCCGTAGGTCTGTTGAACCTCTTTCCGATACCGGCATTGGACGGTGGACATCTGGTTTTTTACGCTTACGAAGCTGTCGCGGGCAAACCGCCCAGCGATGGCGTGCTCAAGGTGCTGATGGGGGTAGGGGTGTCGTTGATCCTTGGCCTGATGATCTTTTCGGTCTCAAACGATCTGTTCTGCTGATTGTGGCTGAGTGAGCGCACAAAAGCCGCAATTTCGCCCCAATCCCTGGGTAGGTTTTCGCACGGCTAATTCTTGTGTCAGAGGACCAAATGACTAAGGCGCTGCGGAAATCATATCAAAGCTTCAGCTTTCTTTTCATGCTGAACTGGGACACACTTCTGTTTTTCGGTGCCACCGCTCTGGCGATGGGCGGTTGGGCCTACGTGATCAGCATGTGATTCTTGCTCCTTTTTGAAAAGGACATGCAGCGGCCCACCGGGCCGCTTTGTTTTTTGGTCTTTTGACAAGGGTAATTAATCTCGCTACTCAACAATAAAGTCCTGAAATTCTGGGTAGAGAAAAAAATGACAGATAGGCGAGGCGCAGGCACATCCTGCGGGGGGCAGATGCCAACAAACAAGATTTTGTGGCGAACGCTACGTATTTTTTCCTTTGTTTTTATAGCTGGATTTGCGTCTCTGCCGGGGGTCGCACACGCACAGAGTTACACCATCAATTCGTTCGATGTTGAGGGCAACAGGCGGATTGAAAGCTCGACAGTCATAGCCCGGACAGGGATCCAACCGGGGCAGACAGTGACTGCCGGGGAATTGAATGATGCCTATCAGCGTTTGCTTGACAGTGGTGTTTTTGAAACAGTCGAATTGACCCCGCGCGGCAATACTCTGGTGATCGAAGTCGCGGAGTATCCGACGATCAACCAGATCAGCATCGAAGGCAATCGCCGGGTGAAGGACGACGTCCTGTTAGAGGCCATCAACTCTCAGCCTCGCCGGGTTTTCACACCCCAGGTCGCAGAAGCGGATGCAGACCAGATCGCAGCGATCTATTCGGCGCAAGGTCGTGTGTCTGCGACGGTCATTCCCCGCATTATTCGCCGCAGCGACAACCGTGTCGATCTTGTGTTTGAAATTGCCGAAGGAACCACAATTGAGGTCGAGCGCGTTAGCTTTGTAGGGAACCGGGCGTTCTCGGATCGCCGCCTGCGCCGCGTTTTGGAAACCAAGCAAGCGAACGTCCTACGTACTTTCCTGCGCGGTGATACGTTTATCGCGGATCGGATCGAGTTCGACAAACAGGTCATTCGTGACTTTTACCTTTCCCGTGGCTACGTGGATTTCCGCGTCAACAGCGCAAACGTGGAATTCACGCGTGAGCGCGACGCGTTCTTCCTTGTGATGAACATCACCGAGGGACAAAAGTTCTCGTTCGGCAAAATCTCGACCGTCAGCGAAATTCCGGGTGTCGATCCGGCCGCCTATCAGGCAGCGCTGAAGATCAAACCAGGTGTCACCTATTCTCCGTCGCTTGTTGAAAACTCGATTGCACGTCAGGAACGTCTGGGTCTGAAACAGGGCGTGGATTTCCTGCGGGTTGAACCTCGGGTCACTCGCAACCCGCGCGACCTGACGCTGGATGTTCAATTCGTACTGACGCGTGGCCCCCGGATCTTTGTTGAACGCATCGACATCGAGGGCAACACGACAACTCTGGACCGCGTGATCCGGCGCCAGTTCGACACGGTCGAAGGCGACCCGTTCAACCCACGTGAAATCCGCCAGAGCGCCGAACGCATCCGCGCACTTGGGTTCTTTGCCGTAGCTGATGTCGAGCCGCGCGAAGGTTCGACTCCAAGCCAGGTGATCGTTGATGTGGACGTCGAAGAACAGCCCACCGGGTCGTTGAGCCTGGGTGGTAGCTACTCGGTTTCCGACGGTTTCGGGATTGCGATTGGTCTGAACGAGTCGAACTTCCTGGGCCGTGGTCAGAACCTCGGCGTGACGCTGTCGACCGCACAGGACTCGGAGCAATACACTCTGAACTTCACCGAGCCGTATCTGCTGGGCCGCCGGTTGCAATTCGACCTGGGTCTGGGACTGGCTTCGACCAACTCGAGCTTTGCGAGCTACGATACCAAGCGGGTCTTCTTCAATCCTCAGCTAAGCTATGCAATTGGCGAGCTGTCGTCTCTGCGGTTGCGGTACGGCTGGGACCGGAGCGAGATGACGCAGCAGGACAATGAAACCAATGGTGCGGTCATTGCGTCCGAGATCGCGCAAGGCAAACGGACGACCAGCTCGCTGGGCGTGTCCTACGTCTATGACAGCCGTCGTGGTGGTCTGAACCCGAATGCAGGTGTTTTGTTTGAAGTTGGTGTTGATGCAGCCGGGCTTGGCGGCGACAACGAATACTACAAAACCACCGCCCGTGGTATCGCGCAGACCCGCGTTCTGAGCGAAGAAGTGGTGCTGCGAGCGACATTGGAACTGGGCGCGCTGCATTGGAGAGGCGACGACTTCAGCCGGACCATCGACCGCTTTGTTCTTGGACCGAACACGTTCCGGGGCTTCGAGCCCGCGGGTCTGGGTCCGCGCGACCTGTCCAACGGTCAGGACGATGCGATCGGCGGTAACTACTACTGGGTTGCACGTCTTGAATCAGACTTCCCTCTGGGTTTGCCAGAAGAGCTGGGTCTGCGCGGTGGCGTGTTCTATGACTTCGGTAACCTGTACAACATCAACAACGTGAACACTGCTGGAGCTGATATCGTCGGTGCCGACGGCTCCATCCGTCACGTCATCGGTCTTTCGGTTCTGTGGACCACACCTTTTGGTCCGCTGCGCTTCAACTTCTCGCAAGCCATTAAGAAAGAGGACTTCGACAAGGAACAGAATTTTGACCTGACCATTCAGGCACGGTTCTGATCCCAGGATGTTGAACGTAATAATCTCAAGAGTGCAGGGCCCGTTTCGGGCCCTGTGCGTTTTTTTGACGGTGGTCTGCACAGGGCCAATACAAGCCCAACAGTTGGGTGTGCCGCAATCCAGCGTCCTGACATTGTCAAGCGAACGCCTGTTCGCCGAGTCGGAATTCGGTCAACGTGTTATGCGAGAGATCGAGGCCGAAGGCGTTCTGTTGGCCGAGGAAAACGAACGGATCGTTGCCGAGCTGAGCCGGGAAGAAAAAGATCTGACAGAAAAGCGCACCGAGATGCAGCCGGATGAATTTCGGCCACTTGCCGAAGCGTTTGACAGAAAGGTTCAGTCTCATCGAGATGGCCAGCGGGCAAAGCTGGACGCGCTGTCCCGCCAGAGCGAGGAAGCCCGGCAAGCCTTTTATGAACTGGTTCAGCCGGTTCTGATCGATCTGTTGCGCGAATCCGGGGCCTCGGTCGTCATTGAACGCTCCAACGTGTTTCTCAGCTCGGACAGGACCGACGTCACGGATGCTGCAATCGCACGGATCAATGAATTGATTGGCGACGGAAGCCAGCTTGAAACCAAAGGCGACGAATAGGGTCGCTTGCCCTTGGGGCGCGGTGTTGCTAACCACGCGTCAAAGAGAACTCCATAACGGGACGACTGCAAGATGAGCACGGAAACCAAAAGCGCCGACATTCAGCTGATCCAGCGGATATTGCCACACCGCTATCCGTTTCTGCTGGTTGACAAGGTGGTGGACATCTCGGGCTATCAGTCGGCTGTTGGCATCAAGAACGTCACCATGAACGAGCCGCATTTCCAGGGGCATTTCCCGGGCACTCCGATCATGCCGGGTGTGACCATCGTCGAAGCTATGGCCCAGACCGCAGGTGTGATGCTTGGCGTTGGCATGGATGTGATCGACAGCGAGCTGTTGATTTACTTCATGAACATCGACAAATGTAAGTTCCGCCGCAAGGTAATCCCGGGCGACGTGCTTGAGATGCATGTCGAAACCGTTCGGGGCAAAAAAGGCGGAAAGATCTTCAAATTCGCCGGTCGTGCCACGGTTGACGGCGAAGTCGCGGCCGAGGCCGAATTCTCGGCCTATGTCGATTGGGACATGGAAAAAACGACATGAGCGGCATCCATCCAAGCGCGATTATCGAAGACGGTGCGCAAATTGGTGAGGGCTGCGTCATCGGCCCGTTCTGCTATGTGGGCAGTCAGGTAACGCTGGATGACCGGGTCGTGTTGAAATCCCATGTCGTGGTCACGGGGGAAACCTCTGTTGGTGAAGACACCGTAATTTTCAACTTTTCCGTCATCGGGGAAATCCCGCAGGATCTGAAATTCGGCGGTGAGAACACGCGGCTGGAAATCGGTAAGCGCAACCGGATTCGCGAACATGTCACTGTGAACACCGGAACCGACGGTGGCGGCGGCGTCACCCGGATCGGCGATGACTGCCTGCTGATGGCCGGCGTACACGTCGCGCATGACGTCCAGATCGGCAATCGGGTGATCATGGTGAACCATGCAGGCGCCGCCGGTCATTGCATCATTGAGGACGACGTGATTGTCGGCGGCATTTCGGGGCTGCACCAGTTTGTCCGAGTGGGCCGCGGCGCGATCATTGGTGCTCTGACGATGGTTCCGAACGACGTGATCCCCTATGGTCTGGTGCAGGCCCCGCGGGGCGAGCTTGATGGGCTGAACCTTGTTGGGCTCAAGCGGCGCGGTGTATCTCGTGAGGATATCGCAGCATTGCGCGCCGCCTTCCGTGAACTTTCGACCGGCGACGGTACTTTCATGGAGCGGGCGCATCGGGTCGGGGCAGATAACGAAAGCGAATACGTTCAGCGGATCGTCGATTTCGTGACCGGGCATTCGGACCGTTCCTTCCTGACACCGGGGAAATAGACCCATGCTGGCGCTGATTGCCGGAACGGGCATATTGCCTGGCGAAGTCGTAGAGCAGCTGGCCGAGCGCCCGGTGATCTGTGCAATGGAGGGATTCAACCCGGATACCCTGACGCCGGATGTCGAATTTCCGCTGGAACAGCTTGGCAGCTTCATCGCTGACATCAAAGCGCGCGGCGTGACCGAGATTTGCATGGCAGGGGCCGTTGGGCGTCCGCCTATTGATCCCGGGCGGATCGACGCAGCAACCATGCCGTTGGTCCCGATCCTGCAACAAGCGATCCTCTCCGGGGACGATGCCGCGCTGCGGGCCGTGATTGGAATATTTGAAGAGGCCGGATTCAAAGTGCGGGCGGCACACGAAATCGCACCGAACCTGCTGCCGCAGCTTGGGTGCCTGACGCAGTCGCAACCGTCCGAGGCTGATATGGCCGATTCAGACCGCGCGTCCGCAATCGTGCGTGCATTGGGGGCTGCAGATGTTGGGCAGGCTTGTGTTGTGTCCAAACGGCAGGCTCTGGCCATCGAAGGGATATTCGGTACCGCGTGGATGTTGCAGTCTCTGACGCAAAGACCGGATGCGGGCGGCGGCGTGTTGTTCAAGGCACCTAAGCCGGATCAGGATCGCCGCGCTGATCTACCCGCCATCGGACCGGATACTGTGTCTGGTGCCGTTGCGGCTGGGCTTTCCGGGATTGTGATCGAAAAGGGCGGCGTTCTTGTTCTGGAGAAGGACCGCGTCATCGCCGAATGTGATCGGCTCGGGTTGTTCCTGTACGTCCGCGAGCGGACGAACTGATGCGCGTTTTCGTTGTCGCCGGCGAACCCTCGGGGGATCGGCTTGGCGGCGCATTGATGGAAGGGCTGCGAACCCTTGTACCGGATGTCGAATTCGACGGTGTCGGCGGCCCGTTAATGCATGCGCAGGGCTTGGAAAGTCGTTTCCCGATGTCTGAACTTTCGGTCATGGGGCTGGTCGAGGTCCTGCCCAAGTTCTTTCATCTCAAACGTCGGATTTCCGAGACGGCACAGGCTGTTCTGGATACCCAGCCTGATGTTCTGATCACCATCGACAGCCCCGATTTCTCGCTGCGCGTCGCCAAACTGGTGAAGGCGCAAAGCAAGATTCGTACCGTCCACTATGTTGCCCCCAGTGTCTGGGCCTGGCGTCCGGGTCGTGCGGACAAAATGGCAAAGGTCATCGACCACGTGTTGGCCTTGCTTCCATTTGAGCCGCCCTACATGGAGCGTGCGGGCATGGAATGCGACTTTGTCGGCCATCCGGTCGTCAGCGAACCAGTGGCATCAGATGAGGACATTCAGAAGTTTCGGGACGCCCACGATCTTGGGCAAACCCCAATTCTGCTGGCCTTGCCAGGATCGCGCCGCGGCGAAGTGGATCGTCTAGCCCCCGTATTTGGTGAAGCGTTAAACCTGTATCTGAAAGAGCACCCCGAAACCCGCGTTGTCGTCCCGGCTGTTACCCATATTGTCGAAACGGTGACGGAGCATGTCCAAAACTGGCCGGGTTCGCCGGTCGTGGTGGACCCGCGCCAATTGCCCTCTGACGAGGCTCAGGCTCAGAAAAGGGCAGCGTTTGCAGCAGCCGATCTGGCCTTGGCGGCGTCCGGAACAGTTTCTTTGGAACTGGCCGCGCAAGCGACGCCTATGGTGATTGCCTATAATCTGAACTGGCTGACAACCGTGATCGCTAAGCGAATGGTGGACCTGGACACGGTGACCCTTGTCAACTTGGTGGCGGAGACCCGTGCAGTTCCCGAATGCCTGCTGGACGATTGCGAGCCGGGAAAGATTGCTGCAGCTTTGGCGGCTGTGTCCGCTGATCCTGAGGCGCAGCAGAAGGCCATGGACCTGACAATGGACCGGTTGGGACGGGGTGGAGAAGCGCCGGGCCTGCGCGCAGCCCGTGCCATTCTGAACAGACTGCCCGAAAGCCATGATTGAACACATCCTGTTCGGTATTTCGGCGGGGGTCGTAACCGTCTCAACCAATCTCGACAATCTTGTCGTTATGTTCGGACTGATCATGGTGATGGACACACGTCGCGTGGTGATTGGGTTTGCGGTTGCTCAGACTATTGTCATTTCGCTGGCACTGGTGATTGCGAGCGGCTTGGACCAAAGCGGATTTCTAAACTGGGTTGGCTACCTCGGGATTATTCCCTTGTGTCTGGGGCTTTATGGAATCTGGCAACAAATCAGGGGCACTGACAGCCGCAAGATGCCCGATACGGGGGCCATCACTTCGGTCGTTGCTCTGTTTCTGAGTCTTTCGATTGATACGCTGGTCGCAATGACACCATTGTTTGCGGATTCCACCCCGGCGTTCCGGATGACGGCGTTGATCGGAGCGGCCTGCGCGCTTGCCGGGTTGATCGGTGTTGCAAGCTGGGGTGCGCCACGAGCGCAGGTGCTGGGACCACGTTTCGCAAGACTCGACAGAATTGCACCTTACATCATGGTCTCCGTCGGACTGTATATTCTGGTCAACAGCCCGACAGACGTTTTGTGACCTGAAGGCTAGGGCCTCAGTAGCCGCGCCATATCCAGCCGCCACCAAAGATGCGAGAGCCCTCGTTGGCATAGAAAACGCAGGCCTGACCGGGCGAGATGCCTTCCTCGGGTGTCAGCAGTTCAACCTCGGCTGTCGTTTCCGACAGTGGCCGGACAATCGCCTCGCGCGGAGGGCGGGTCGAGCGGACTTTGACCGACAATTGCCATTCTTTCCTTGAGGTGAATGCCTCATCACCCAGCCAGTTAATTTCGCGTACGGGAACGGTCCGGGTGGCCAGCAATTCCTTGGGGCCGACCACGACCTGCTTTTTGTCCACGTCGAGCTTCACGACATACAGGGGCTCGCTCAGCCCACCAATACCCAGACCGCGGCGCTGACCAATTGTGTAGTGGATGACGCCATTGTGCTGTGCCAGGACACGACCGTCGGCATGAACGATTTCACCCGGCTCGGCGGCACCGGGGCGGAGTTTTTCGATCACGCTGGCGTAGTTGCCATTCGGGACGAAACAGATGTCCTGACTGTCAGGCTTGTCCGCAACCGACAGACCGTACTGCGCGGCCATCTCACGCGTTGCGTCCTTGGAGGGCAAGTGTCCCAGAGGGAAGCGCAGGAAGTCCAGCTGCTCGGGCGTGGTCGAGAACAGGAAATATGATTGATCCCGGTTCGCGTCTTCGGCGCTGTGTAGCTCAGGTCCGTTCGCACCCATCTTGCGCTGGATGTAGTGACCGGTGGCCATACAATCAGCCTCAAGGTCCTTGGCGGTTTCCAACAAGTCCTTGAACTTCACGCGTTCGTTGCAGCGAATGCAGGGCACCGGAGTTGCACCGGCCAAGTAACTGTCGGCGAACTCGTCAATCACGGCGTCCTTGAAGATGTTCTCGTAGTCCAGAACGTAGTGTGGAAAACCGCGTTCCTCGGCCACACGGCGCGCGTCATGGATATCAATCCCTGCGCAACAGGCACCTTTTTTGGCCAGGGCCGCGCCATGGTCATATAGCTGCAACGTCACACCAACCACGTCATAGCCCTGATCGGCCAGATAAGCGGCGACAACAGAACTGTCCACGCCACCGGACATGGCAACAACCACCCGCGTTTCCGACGGGGGTTTGGCGAAGCCAAGCGAGTTCAGCGGTGTCTCGGTATCGAGGGCCATGACGATTCCAGTTCGGGTTAAGAAAGACCGGCAGAATATAGGAAAATTCTACACACTCTCAAGGGGCGGTTTCACCCGGCATTAAGTAGGCTGTTGGCAGCTTTGTCGCAGTTGGAAAAGGGTCGAGAGATGTATTTGCACAAAGTCGAAGGGCCAAGGTCTGTAACGCTGCCGGATGGAACAGTTTTATCGCGCGCGGACCTTCCGCCGGAAGACACGACCAGATGGGTCGCCTCGCGCAAAGTGATCGTCGTGCGCGGCGTTCTTTATGGGCTAATTTCGCTATCCGACGCCAAAAAACGTTATGGCCTCAGCGATGAAGAGTTCAATTCATGGGTTTCAGCGGTTGCGGAACACGGATTGGACGCGCTGAAAGCCACCGCTTTAAAAAAATATCGACAACCTAAAGGCGAAAGTGAATAAATGATTCAACGGTAACGTCAGATTAACCATTTTTGATCAGGTTCAATTTTAATTGGTAATTGACCCGAATTGGAGCAGTAAATGCGTATACTTCTTGTCGAGGATGATCCCACTACGTCCAAAAGCATCGAATTGATGCTGACGCACGCAAACCTCAACGTCTATGCGACGGATCTGGGCGAAGAAGGCATCGATCTTGCAAAATTGTACGACTATGACCTGATCCTTTTGGACCTGAACCTACCGGATATGAACGGTCACGAAGTGCTGCGGCAGCTTCGCATTGCACGGGTTGAAACACCTATTCTGATCCTGTCGGGTGCTGACGACACCGAAAGCAAAATCAAGGGCTTTGGTTTCGGCGCTGACGATTACATGACCAAACCCTTCCACCGAGAGGAGTTGGTTGCCCGCATCCACGCAATCATTCGTCGGTCCAAGGGCCATTCCCAATCCATCATACATACGGGCCGGGTCGCAGTGAATCTGGATGCCAAAACGGTTGAGGTCGAAGGCAAGGCCGTCCATTTGACTGGTAAGGAATACCAGATGCTCGAACTGCTAAGTCTGCGTAAAGGCACGACGCTGACCAAAGAGATGTTCCTGAATCATCTCTACGGCGGTATGGACGAGCCCGAGTTGAAAATTATCGACGTTTTCATCTGCAAACTGCGCAAGAAGCTCAGCAATGCGACGGGCGGCGAAAACTATATCGAAACTGTCTGGGGCAGGGGATACGTGCTGCGCGACCCTCAGGCCAACGGTATGGGCGAGCATCGGATTGCTGTTGGAGCCTGACCTAAAATGAAATCTGGTCGTCGTTGGTCCAAGGCGGCCACCTCACTCATGGAACAGCACATCTGGACCTAGCCATGGCCTCGCCCTATCACTGGGTTCAAAGACTATGTGACAGGGCAAGGCCATGAGCGATTCAATTGCGGTATCAGAGCTGACGGAAGATCAGGCACGTGCTGAGCTGGCGCGGTTGGCAGAATTGATTGCGCGAGCCAACACGCGGTATCATGCAGAGGACGCACCTGAGATATCTGACGCGGACTACGATGCATTAAAGCGGCGAAATACCGACATTGAGGCGCGTTTTCCGCAGTTGAAGCTACCCGATAGCCCCTCTGACCAGGTCGGCGCAAGACCGGCGGAAGGGTTTTCAAAACTCGTCCACGCCGTCAGAATGATGTCCCTTGGCAATGCGTTCAACGACGAAGATGTCGCAGATTTTGATCGGTCTATCCGCAAATATCTGGGATTGGGCGACTCAGCCGGGCTTACATTTACCGCCGAACCCAAGATTGACGGTCTGTCCTTGTCGTTAAGGTATGAACAGGGAAAGCTCGTACAGGCGGCGACCCGCGGCGACGGAGAAGTTGGCGAAAACGTAACTGCGAACGCCTTGACGATTTCTGACATTCCACACAGCGTTGAAAATGCACCTGATGTTCTAGAGGTTCGCGGCGAAGTTTATATGTCGCATGAAGACTTCGAAAAGCTGAACGCGCGACAGGTAGAGCTGGGCGAAAAGACCTTTGCAAACCCGAGGAACGCGGCGGCGGGGTCGCTTCGGCAACTGGATCCCAAAATCACTCGATCCCGTCCTCTCAGGTTCTTTGCCTATGCGTGGGGCGAACTGTCTGAACCTCTGGCGGAAACGCAATCAGGCGCAATAGAACGATTGGCCAGTTTCGGTTTTTCGACCAACCCACTGACGGCATTGTGTGAAACGACCGGTCAGATGCTGGATCACTATCGCAGCATAGAAGAGCAGCGGGCCACGCTTGGGTATGACATCGACGGTGTCGTCTACAAGGTGAACAATCTGGCGCTCCAGGCCCGACTGGGGTTCAGGTCCACGACCCCCAGATGGGCCATTGCTCACAAGTTTCCGGCCGAGCTGGCGTGGACACGGCTGGAAGCGATCGACATTCAGGTTGGACGAACAGGCGCGCTTAGCCCCGTCGCCCGATTGCACCCCGTAACTGTCGGGGGGGTCGTTGTGTCAAATGCCACCTTGCACAACGAAGACTATATCGCCGGTCGGGATGCCAAGGGCGGTACGATCCGGGATGGCAAGGACATTCGGGTTGGAGACTGGGTACAGGTTTATCGCGCGGGCGATGTGATCCCGAAAGTGGCGGATGTAGACATTTCGAAACGCCCTGAAGGTGCGGAACCTTATGTCTTTCCTACGTCCTGTCCGGAATGCAACAGCGATGCAGTTCGCGAAGAAGGCGACGCTGTTCGGCGCTGCACGGGTGGGATTATTTGCCCCGCACAGGCCGTTGAAAAATTGAAACATTTTGTGTCTCGTAAGGCGTTCGACATTGAAGGTCTGGGCGCAAAGCAGATCGAAATGTTCTACGACGACCCCGATCTGGCGGTCAGAACGCCCGTTGATATTTTCACGCTGCAGAACCGGGACGCGGCCAACTTGAACAAGCTGGCCAACCGCAAGGGCTGGGGCGCACAAAGTGCTGGCAATCTGTGGGACGCAATCGACGAGAAACGCAAGATTCCGTTCGGACGCCTTCTGTTCGCATTAGGCATTCGTCACGTGGGTGAAGCGGCTTCAAACCTGATCGCCAACCATTATGGTGCCTGGTCTGACTTTGAACGGGCTATCACCGCAGCTGCGAGTTTCGAAGGCCCTGAATGGGACGAGTTGCTGGGCATCGATGGCGTAGGAGAGGTTATGGCCCGCGCACTGGTGTCCGCATTCGCTCAGGAGGCCGAGCGTTCGAGTATTAACGCTCTTGTCGATCAGTTGGATGTGCAGGACGCCAAACGCCCGGACACTTCGGGCAGCCCGGTGGCAGGAAAAACGGTCGTTTTCACCGGTACGCTGGAAAAGATGACCCGCGCCGAAGCCAAGGCACGGGCCGAGGCTCTTGGCGCCAAGGTTTCGGGTTCGGTCAGCAAGAAAACCGACATTCTGGTTGCAGGACCGGGGGCCGGGTCCAAAGCCAAGAAAGCGGCAGAGCTGGGCATCAGGACCTTGGATGAGGACGAATGGCTGCAACTGATCGGCACCGCATGAGTGGTCGTCCCGAAGTTTTGTTTCCGCTGTTCGCGGGGCTAGAGACGCTTGAGGGGGTTGGTCCCAAGACCGCTCAGGTCATGGCGCAGACTGGCATCGAGTCTCCACGTGATGTGTTGTTCGGATTGCCATATGCGGTCGTGGACCGGCGTCGGCGAGACACAATCAAAGGGGCCGACCTGCCGACGACGCTAACAGTTGAGGTTACGGTCGGAACTCACAGGCCGCCGCGCAACAAGGGCGGGGCCTATCGGGTTCATGTCGAGGACTCGCAAACTGACTTCCAATTGGTGTTTTTTCATGCGCGCGGCGACTATCTGAAAAAGGTTCTGCCGGAGGGAAGTCGCCGGGTGATTTCTGGCAAGCTCGAACTGTTCGATGGCATGGCACAGATGGTCCACCCAGATCATATGCTGCCGTTGGAAAACGCAGGTGACATCCCCGAGTTTGAGCCCGTCTATCATCTGACCCAGGGCATCACTCAAAAGACAGCCTACAAGGCGGCCCGCAGCGCGTTGGCGCGTGCACCACAACTGGCCGAGTGGATTGATCCTGCTCAGGTTGCCCAACAAGACTGGACGAACTGGGCGGCGGCCATTTCAGCAGCGCACAACCCTCAGGGGGCGGATGATGTTGCCGCACACGCTCCGCCCCGGGAGCGATTGGCTTATGATGAGTTGTTTGCGCACCAAGTGACTCTGGCATTGGCCCGGCAGCGCGAGCGCAAGGCGCGGGGTATCGTCAGTGTTGGCACCGGTGTCCTGCAGGCGAAAGTTTTGCGCAGTCTTCCGTACAATCCCACCGGCGCCCAGATGCGGGCGATCGAGGAAATCACTGCCGATATGGCCTCGGACGCGCGCATGAACCGGTTGCTGCAAGGCGATGTCGGCGCGGGAAAAACTCTGGTTGCCTTCATGGCTCTGCTGGTCGCTGTCGAGGCGGGCGGTCAGGGTGTGATGATGGCGCCAACCGAGATCCTGGCTCGGCAGCATCTTGAAGGTTTGCGCCCACTTGCCGAAGAAGCGGGTGTCGTTCTGGAAATCCTCACGGGTCGGGATAAAGGGGCCGAGCGGCGCGCCAAATTGGCAGCATTGAAACAGGGCGACATTCACATCCTTGTCGGCACGCACGCGGTTTTTCAAAGCGATGTTGAGTTCCGCGCTTTGCGTCTGGCAATTGTCGATGAGCAGCACCGGTTTGGGGTCCGTCAGCGGATGGAGCTCTCCGAAAAAGGGCAGGGCGCGGATGTTCTGGTCATGACCGCCACGCCAATTCCGCGCAGCCTCGCTTTGGCGCAATACGGAGACATGGACGTTTCCGTTCTGGACGAAAAACCACCGGGACGGAAGCCGATCAAAACCGCCATCGTCAGTACTGAACGCATGGATGAGGTCGTCGCGCATTTACGGCGGGCGATCGACGAAGGCCGCCAGTGCTACTGGGTTTGCCCGCTGGTCGATGAATCCGAAGTGTCGGACCTGACAGCTGCAGAGGAACGGTTCAAGCGGCTGCGTGCTGTGTTGGGCGAAGGCATGGTTGGCTTGGTCCATGGCCAGATGCCAGCAACGGATAAAGATGCCGCTATGGCTGCCTTTCAGAAAGGCGAGACAAAGGTATTGGTTGCCACAACCGTCATCGAAGTTGGCGTAAACGTTCCCAATGCCTCGATCATGGTGATCGAACGTGCCGAGATTTTCGGGTTGGCCCAGTTGCACCAGTTGCGCGGGCGGGTCGGACGGGGTGAAGCGGACTCGACCTGTTTGCTTATGTATCAACCCCCTCTGAGCGAAGGGGGACGCAAACGACTGGAAGTCCTGCGTGAAACTGAAGACGGGTTTCGGATTTCCGAGACTGACTTGCAGATGCGCGGCGCAGGTGACCTGATCGGTACAGCGCAATCAGGGTTGCCAAAGTTCCGGATTGCGGATCTGGAACGTCAGGCCGGATTGATGGCTGTCGCTCAGACGGATGCACGCAACCTGCTGAGTAAAGACCCGAAACTTGAAAGTGAACGGGGGCAGGCGGTCCGCGTCCTTTTGTGGCTCATGAAGCAGGATCAGGCAATCCGTTTGATTTCAGTGGGTTAGCAAAATCGTTCCCATAAGTTCACAAATGTTCTCAAAAAGTTCTTTACCGACTCGGTGAAATATGAGAACAAAAGGTCAACAAAGGATTAAATCCCGACCGGAGGTGAGACCATGCTGACCCAGATCAAGACCGCCATTAGCCGCTCGCACGCAACGCTGTTGCAAGACGCTGCCGGTGCTGTGTCTTTGGTGGTGATGCTGGTGGTTGCCCTTCACCTTCCCGGAGCGTTCTGACCCTTTCTGCCTGCGATCTCGTGCCGTTCAAACCGTGCGCTGTCATCCCCATATCAGTCAAGGGTGACCTGCCTGTCCCAATTCCCTTGAAAGGGCCATGCCTCGGCCCTGCGCGGATATCCGGGTCCCACACGAGAAACGCAATGCCTGCCGCCGCCCTTTCCGCCCGGAAGGTGCGGCGGTTTTTTTACAACTGACCGGTTTTGAAGATTTCCAGCATCGCTGACAGCACGGAATTCACCGCAACTGACGCCAGGATCATGCCCATGATCCGGCTGATGATCGCCGCACCGGAATGTCCAATCAGACGAATGATTGGTTCGGCCAGCAGCATCAAAATAAAGGCAATTGCGATCACCGACAGCATGACTAGGGCGGTGATGCCCTGATCGGTTGCGCTGTAGCGGCTGTTATCCGTCAGAATAACCACCGCCAGCATCGCGCCCGGAGAGGCAAGCGACGGCACGGCCAACGGGAAAATCGCCGGGTTATGCTGGTGGAACTTGTCCTCCTGATCATCTTCGGCTTCACGTTGCTCGATGTCTTGTTTGCTTTCACCGAAGATCATCGTCAGGGCGAACAGGAACAGAATGATCCCACCGGCCACCTGAAACGAGTTGAGCCCGATATCCAGCGCCTCGATCAGCCACTGTCCGCAAACCAGGAAAAACAGAAGAACGCCGGCGCTGATAGCCGCAGCCAGCAATGCCGTTTTCCGACGCGCCGCGGCTTCAAGCCCGGCCGTCACCGCGATAAACACAGGGATAGTGCCAATCGGATCAATGACCACCCAAAGGGTGACGAAGTGCTCCAATAAATTATTCAAACCAATTTCTCCCCCTGATTGGGCGAGAGGTTAGATGGGTTTGAACCGAAATACCATAATCAGGCGCAATTGGCTTGTTCGGCCTGCTCCATCGCCTCGGCAGTCGCATCAAGCGCCAGCAGAATCGAGGCGTGACGGTTTTTGTAGTCGCGTGCGGGCATAAGGACCTCCAGGCCGTCGAACGGAGCATCCGGGGCAGGGCCATCTTTCTTCAACATGGCGGCCAACTGATCCCGTGCCGTTTCGATTTGCGCGCGCGTGGTCCCAATCACGGTAGAACCAACAACCGAAGCCGAGGCCTGACCTAGCGCGCAGGCCTTCACATCCTGTCCGAACTCGGCAACCCGACCGTCCAGAACCTTGACGTCCACGGTCACGGTCGATCCACACAAGGGCGACCGCTTTTTCACGGTCGCGTCAGGGTTTTCCAGCCGTTCCAGATGCGGAATATCAGCGGCAAGCGCTAGTATGCGGCCGGAATATAGCTTTATCAGGTCGTTCTCGCCGGACATGGCTTCCCCTCGTTGCGTGTTCCCCATACATAGTGAGCATCCACCGGGATGCAAAAGGTTTTTATGATGTCCGAGATCATCACATTCGATCCGTCGAGCTTGAAGTATAACGAGGCTGGTCTGATCCCTGCCATCGCACAGGATGAGGCCTCTGGCGAAGTTCTGATGATGGCTTGGATGAATGCCGAAGCAGTTGAAAAGACGCTGGAAACGCGCCGGGTGACCTATTGGTCGCGCTCGCGGCAGTCGTTTTGGATCAAGGGCGAAACATCAGGCCACGTTCAGGATTTGGTGGATTTTCGTGTGGACTGCGACCGGGACTGTCTGTTGGTCCTGGTGCGGCAGACAGGCGCAGCATGCCACACAAACCGCCGCACCTGTTTCTACACTGCTGTTCGCGATGGCGACGAAGTCGAACTGATGTCTCCGGTGGAGTAGGGCTCAAAGTCCAACCATGGCTCGAATTTGACCTGCGGACACACCCTCGGCGCGGTATTTGGAAATCGCCCGCGCGTCGTCGCGCTTGGCCAGCCTTTTGCCAGTGTCGTCGCGGATTAGGCGGTGATGGTGATACACTGGAGTTGGCAGCCCGAGAAGCGCCTGAAGCAGCACATGAATACGGGTCGCCTCGAACAAGTCCTGACCACGCACGACATGGGTCACGCCCTGAGCCGCATCATCCAGAACGACGGATAGATGGTAGGACGTCCCCATATCGCGCCGTGCCAGTACAACGTCGCCGATGGTTTCCCTAAGCTCTTTAGCTGTGAAGGCGATATGTCCGCTTTCGCCATCTGGACCGATGCCGGTTTCCTCAAAAAAGGCTGCGTTTGCAGGTTGTTGAGAGGCAGTATTGAACAACTCGGGAACTATGCTTGCGACCATGGCGATGTCCAATCGCAGGGGCGTGTCGGTTGGCATGGGTCCAGTTCTGTCTGACACCTCCCGGCACGTGCCCGGATAGATAATCCCGTCCGGCCCATGCAAGGGCAGCCCTTCTTGCGGTGCACTGGCTGCGGCGGCGATATCCCTGCGATTGCACGTGCAGGGATACAGCAGTCCATGCGACCACAGGTCTCGCAATGCCTCTTCGTACGTGGAAAGGCGAGATGACTGGCGCATCACCGGTTCCGGCCATACCAGCCCCAACCAACTCAGGTCATCGTAAATCTGATCTTCCCAGTGCTGTCGGCATCTGGAGCGGTCTATATCCTCAATGCGCAACAGGAATTGGCCACCTTCTTTAGCAGCCATATCACTGGCTAGAAGTGCGGAATAAGCATGGCCAAGATGAAGCGGGCCCGTTGGAGAAGGGGCGAACCTGGTGATAAATGTCACGTTTTCTCAACAACATATACGTCTGATTTAAGGTCCATCCCCGGAAGATGAGGCCCATACTCCTTAAACAACAGCCTTGCCGCCCCCATGTCCAGCCAATCGTTCAGGCGGCCGGTATAGGACCGGTCGTTGAGCGTATGATCATTGAACGAAAACGCCAGAAAACCACCCTTGGGCAGCGCATTCATCAACAGGTCGAAGGTCTTTGGCGGGGCTGCTCCGGTTCCGATCACGCCTATCGCGGTGATCGCCTTGTATGCGCCTCGCTCCAATGGATCCGGGTCGTTGATCTCAAACGACGTCAGATTCCTGTAAATGCCTTTGGCTTTGGCCTCCTCAAGCATCTTCGGTGTAGGATCAATCCCGTCGATCACCTGAAATCCCGCCGCGTGCAGTGCCTTTCCCGACAGCCCAGTTCCACAGCCGTAGTCCAGAACAGGGGTCCGAGGTTCGGGCATCTTTGACCATAGTGCTTCGGCGACGCGACCAGGCGTAGCATAGCCATGCGACCCGACTTCTGCGTCATAAGATGATGCCCATTTCTGATAGTGCGCGCGGGTGGCCTCGGGCGTTTCCAACCCATAGACATCCTTAAGGTATTTGTCGCTCATATACGCATGTTAGGCTGGTTGGACGCGGTGCGTCCAGTCAGCAATGCGCCAGCCAGTCAAACCATTCCGCCTTGGCGCGGTCAGTATAGGCTTTGTAGCGGTCTTTCCGTCCACGCCGACCGCCCTTTAGCCCTTCGACAGGGCGGAACAGGCCAAAGTTCACATTCATCGGTTGAAACGTCTTGGCCTCGGCCCCGCCTGTGATGTGGTGGATCAATGCGCCCATGGCGCTATCCTGCGGCACTTCAGGAAGCGTCCGACCGAGAATCTCGGCAGCGGCCAGCCGTCCGGCCAGCAGTCCCATGGCAGCACTTTCGACATAGCCCTCAACACCGGTGATCTGACCGGCGAACCGGATATTCGGTTTTGTTTTCAGACGCATCTGCGCGTCAAGCAATGTCGGAGAGTTGATAAACGTGTTACGATGAATGCCGCCCAGACGCGCAAAACTCGCGTTTTCGAGGCCGGGGATCATCCGGAATACTTCGGTTTGCGCACCGTACTTCATCTTGGTCTGGAAACCCACGATGTTGAACAGCGTTCCAAGCGCGTTGTCGCGGCGCAGCTGCACAACCGCATGAGGTTTCACGTCTGGCTCATGCGGATTGGTCAGGCCAACCGGCTTCATCGGGCCGTGGCGCAGCGTCTCGCGGCCGCGTTCGGACATCACCTCGATGGGCAGGCATCCGTCAAAGTATCCCGCGGTTTCGCCTTCGTGAAACTCGGTCTTGTCAGCGGCCAGAAGGGCATCAACGAACGCCTCATACTGATCACGGTCCATGGGGCAGTTCAGGTAGGCCGTGCGCTCTTCCTCAGTCTCACCTTTGTCGTAACGTGATTGCATCCAGGCTTTGCTCATGTCGATGCTATCGGCATAGACGATGGGGGCAATCGCATCAAAAAAGGCCAGCGACTCTGCACCGGTTTCGGCCCGGATCGACTCTCCCAGCGACGCTGAGGTCAGTGGACCGGTCGCGATGATCCAATGACCGCCATCGGGCAGGGCGGTGACTTCCTCTCCGGTCACCTCGACCCGTGGATGGGCGTGCAGTTTTGCGGTGACCGCTTCGGCAAAGGGATCACGATCCACGGCCAGCGCGCCCCCGGCGGGCAGACGATGCGCATCGGCCGTGGTCATAATCAACCCGTTGGCTTCGCGCATTTCCCAATGCAGCAGCCCAACCGCGTTTTGTTCGTCATCATCCGAGCGGAATGAGTTCGAGCACACCATTTCGGCCAAGTTGCCGGTCTGGTGCGCAAAGGTGCCAACTTTGGGCCGCATTTCGTGGATCACTACATCCACGCCCATTTCAGCCGCCTGCCAGGCCGCCTCGGACCCTGCCATGCCGCCGCCCACGATATGCAATTTCTGTGTCATGAGGTGCCACATAGGGCAGAGCAAGGCGCAACGCAACACAAGCTGCGCACCGTATCAGATCGTCAACAATTTAAGGGGAACTTGGGGTCGCCGCAGCGGGAATGTCAACGCCGGTGAGAGAAACCAGCTTGGAGGGACCTTCCGCTTACAGCGACCCAAAAGCTATCTGGGGCCTAAGCCTTGTCTCAGCTTTGCCACAGTGTCGCCCTTTTGAAAAGTCCAAAAATGCGAACAGTCGTTAAAATTTACCATGACAATCGCGTTATTGATCCCAATTCGGAGGTCTTTTTTCGATAAATGCGGAAATCCCTTCCTCGGTATCCCGATGC
Source organism: Ruegeria sp. BF12 (assembly GCF_056538705.1). NCBI lineage: Bacteria > Pseudomonadati > Pseudomonadota > Alphaproteobacteria > Rhodobacterales > Roseobacteraceae > Ruegeria > Ruegeria sp. BF12. The sequence goes on from NZ_JBQFTP010000002.1 coordinate 417,245, forward strand.
ATCATATTCTGCGCCATTACCTCTCCGGTATAGGCGTAAGCCTGTTCGATTGGCATATCGAGCTGTTGGTAAAAAGCTTGTTTGCCGATTTTGACCGCTGATCCAAGCTTATCCGCCAATTGTTCCGCAAGCGACGTCGCTTCCTGCTCCAACAGCGTTTCGGGCACGGCGCGGTTGATCAACCCTAGTTCGGCTGCACGGTCCGCAGAAATGAATTCACCGGTGGTCAACATCTCGAAAGCCTGCTTCCGCGGGATATTCCGGCTGAGCGCGACCATCGGTGTCGAACAGAACAATCCGATATTGACCCCGTTCACCCCAAACCGCGTGCCCTCAGCGGCAACGGCAAGGTCGCACGTCGCAACCAGTTGACACCCCGCGGCCGTAGCGATCCCGTGGACCTGAGCGATAACCGGTTGGGGCAGGGACTGGATCGACAGCATCATCTTGGCGCAACGCGCAAACAGATCCTGAAAATAGGCTTTTCCGCCATCCTCGCTTTGGCGCCCTGCAGTCATCTGCTTGAGATCGTGTCCCGCGCAGAACGCCTTGCCTTCACCAGACAAGATCACGGCACGGATACTTGGGTCACCACCAAGAGCGTCGAATTCGGATTGTAGCGCCGCCAGCATCTCGTCGCTCAGAGCGTTAAGACGGTCCGGCGCGTTCATTTTCAGCCGCGCGACACCCCCTGTGTCGTTACGTTCCAGAATTCCCATCTTGCCCTCCGATCTGATGTCGGGCCAACTCTAGGGCGGCAAATCGAGGAGGGGAAGTATGTCGTTGGTTTTGAACCGCGAACAGCTGTCGGAGTATCTGCATCAGGTGTTTCCACAGGTCCAGCGGGACTTTGCGGTGGACAGTTTGGACGAAAATTCGATCGTAATGCGATTGCTGGTCGAGGACAGGCACTTGCGACCGGGGGGAACGGTGTCGGGCCCGTCAATGTTCGGCCTGGCAGATGTCAGTGTTTACGCAATGATCCTGGCCCGCAAAGGACGCCAGTCATTGGCCGTGACAACAGGCTGCTCAATGGACTTTATGCGCAAACCGGACGGCAGTGCGGATATGATCGGCCGATGCACGTTGCTGAAACTTGGCAAAACGCTTGCCGTTGGCGATGTCCTGATGTTCTCGGCCGGTTCAGACAAGCCCGTTGCCCGAGCCACGATGACTTATTCTCTACCGCCCGAAGGGTCCGCTGCGGCGGCGTTCGGATAAAAAATGGCCGGGTAAGACCCGGCCAAGGAAGAGGTCCCGATAGGGACTGGGGATTGGTTAATACTGCCAGAAATAGCGTTTGATCTCTCGGTCGGCCTGATCGCGGGTCAGCCCGACGTCTTTCAACATGCGATCATCCAACTGCGACAGGTTAACCCTGCTGCGGCGCTGTCGTTCCCACTTTGTGACAGTCGCCGCAAACCGCACGGCCAGCGCGGCAATCATCGGCAGCCGGGGGCTATCGTTCAGCAGCATGAGGGCGGGGGTGTGCATGTGGCGTGTCATCTTGGGTATCCTTTCAAATTGTATTGACACAAAGCTAATATGTTCGGTACATGTGCTTGATACATTCAGCATTGTGTCAAAAGCAAAGGAAGAATTGTAATGGATACAATTTGGCCAGAGGCGCTGCCAAAATCCAAAGGTCCAAAGTACACCCTGGTGGCCGACACAATACGAAAAGCTATTAAGAACAAAGCACTGGAAGTCGGAACGAAACTGCCTCCGGTGCGTGAGCTTGCGTATCGGTTACAAATCACACCTGGTACAGTTGCCAGGGCGTATACGATTCTGACGGAAGAAGGCTTGTTACAAGCCGAGGTCGGACGTGGTACATTTGTAGCGCCGCCAAAATCACCCCTGCTGGACGATGTATGGGCAAGGCAGCTTTATCTGCGCGAAGACAAATACAGCGCCAATGTCAGCCTGTTTAGCCCGCGACTGGCCGATGTCGGACAGGTTGCATTGATCCGTGAATGCCTGAATAAGGTGGCGCAGGCAGATCCGCAGTTGCTGATGAACTATCCCACCCGCGATGCCTACAAGCCCATGAGGCAGGCGGTGGTCGAGTGGCTCTCGGATCTCCCGCTGGGCGCCCTGACCCATGATGACGTGGTTCTGACCCACGGTGGGCAGAACGGTCTGTGCCTTGTTTTCCAAACAATATTGCGTGGTCCCAAGCCGGTCGTTCTGGTCGAGGACTTGTCTTACGCAGGGTTCCGTCGGGCAGGGGAGTTAATGCGGGCCGAGGTAGTTGGCGTCAAAATGGACAAATGGGGCGTTGATCCCGATGCAATGGATCACGTCCTGCGCCAAACACCGGCGCAGGCAGTTTGTGTCTCGCCCGAAGTGCAGAACCCCACCGGCTCTCACACGCCGTTGGAACGTCGAAAGGAGATCGTCGAGGTCGCGCGCCGCCACGATCTGCAGATTATCGAAGACGATTGTTATCGCATGGGGGACGCCCACGCACCCAGCTTTCGCGCCTTGGCACCAGAACGGGGGTGGCATGTATCTTCGATCTCAAAAATCCTGACCCCGGCGTTGCGTGTTGGGTTCGCGATAGCTCCACGGGAACGCAGCGTGGACCTGCGGCGGTCGGCTGAATACGGTTATTTCGGGCTGGCGCAGCCTTTGGCGGAACTAACCCGGTTGCTGCTGTCCGACCCCCGGACGCGCCAAATCGCTAAGGATGTCCGAGTTCGGATGGGCGAGTATGTTCGCGTGGCCGTTAACGCTCTGGGCGGGTTTGATCTGAACTGGGCACCCGACGTTCCGTTCGTCTGGCTGAACCTGCCCTCGGGCTGGCGCGCTGCTGCATTCAGTCGTGCGGCCGAGCGAGACGGCATACAGTTGCGGTCCGCTGACGAATTCGCGCTGCGTGACGGGCGCGCACCGAACGCCGTACGCATTGCAATGAACGGCCACGTGTCGTTGGAGCGGTTCGAGGCCGCGATGCAGCGCCTGAGGGCGCTTCTGGATAACCCCCCCGAGCAGATCAGCGTCTGAAGGTTCAGCCCAAAGGTTCAGGATCGCCAAAGAACCCGGCCAAATGTGCGAACCTTCCCTCGGCATCCAGATGCGCAAAATCGTGGCCGGCAACGACGATGCCGCCATCCGGACCAACCAAACGCCAGGTGAAGTGGATGACATCGTTATGACCACTGGCCTTGCTGGTCAGCTCTAGCTTGCCGCCCGTGCTTTGCGACACTTCTCCGATATGATCGCACAGGTTTGACCGGCCCTTCACCTCGGCCATGGGGTCGACATATATTCCGTTCTCTGCAAAGCACGCAGTCAGAATTTCAAGCCGTTTGCTCCGGTCTGCTTCCTGCCATGCCGCCCCATAGTCGGACACAGTTTGTTGCCAGTTCATTATGTGATTTCTCCCATATCGGATATCGGATTGTAAATTAACGTTCACTCTGTATGTCGATTTACCCAACGAAGTATGGGGTAAAATAATACCTATTTTTTAATTCATTGATTTTGCAGAATTTAAATAGGATTGGCGTGGTTGACCTGCGCGACGCAGCCCTCTAAATACGCTCCATCGAATTCGGGCCGCTCCGCCTTGGGGCGGTCTTTCACATCAAACAGGACTATCCTGCCATGAAAACCTTTTCTGCAACACCTGCAGACATCGACAAGAAATGGATCCTGATCGACGCCGAGGGCGTGGTTCTGGGCCGTCTTGCCTCGATCGTCGCCATGCGTCTGCGTGGCAAGCACAAAGCGTCGTTCACCCCGAACATGGACATGGGCGACAACGTCATCGTGATCAACGCTGACAAAATCCAGATGACCGGCAAGAAGCGCGAAGAGAACTTCTACTGGCACACTGGCCACCCGGGCGGCATCAAGTCGCGCACCAAACAGCAGATCCTGGAAGGTGCACACCCCGAGCGCGTGGTCGTTCAGGCCGTCAAACGCATGTTGCCGGGCAACCGTCTGGCGCGTCAGCAGATGACCAACCTGCGCGTTTACGCCGGTGCCGAGCATCCCCATGAGGCGCAAGCGCCCGAAGTTCTGGACGTTAAGTCCATGAACAAGAAAAACACCCGGAGCTAATGACCGATGGCTGATCAGATCAATACTCTCGAAGAGCTGAGCGCCGTCGCAGGCGTTGAAACCGTGGCCGAAGAAGTCATCGTGCGTGAACCCGTACGTGATGAACTGGGTCGCTCGTATGCCACCGGCAAACGTAAAGACGCTGTTGCCCGCGTTTGGATCAAGCCGGGTTCCGGCAAGGTCACCGTGAACGGCAAAGACCAGGACAAGTACTTTGCTCGTCCCGTTCTGCAACTGATCCTGCGCCAGCCGTTTCAGGTTGCCGGCGTAGAAGGTGAGTTCGACGTTGTTGCAACCGTCAAAGGCGGTGGCCTGACCGGTCAGGCCGGTGCGGTCAAGCACGGCATCTCGAAAGCCCTGCAACTGTACGATCCCAGCTTGCGTGGCGCGCTGAAAGCCGCTGGCTTCCTGACCCGCGACAGCCGTGTTGTGGAACGTAAGAAATACGGTAAGCGCAAAGCGCGTCGTTCGTTCCAGTTCTCGAAGCGTTAATTCGCTGCCGAGTGCACAAAATCAAAGGGCTCGCATTTGCGAGCCCTTTTTCGTTTTGGAGATGTGTGGAACTTACTCCTCGTACACCATCTTCCACGCCCCGTTTTCCACGACATTCACATAGACTGAATCGGCGCCTTGGTGATCATCCGGCCCAAAGGTCATATGGTTGCCGACCAGTTCATCCTGATAATCCAGCGTTTCCATTGCAGCGATGAAACTTTCATGTGTCAGGTCGGGACCCGCGGCCTCAAGTGCTTTGACCATCATTTCAGCGGCTGCGTAACCGAGCATGGCAAAACCAACCGGATCTTCGCCTGTGGCCGCCTTATACTCTTCGATGAAAGCCGCAGGGGCAGGGTCGTCCGCACGGGCCCACAGATCTTGCCATGAGGCCGCGGCATAGAACCCGTCCGTCACGCCACCGGGCACTTGGGCAACAACGGTCAGGAAACTGGCCGAGGTACCCATGAACTTCATGTCGTTCAGGCCCATCTTTTTGGCAGTTCCGACCACCGTAATCGCCTGACGCACACCCAGAGCAATCGTGACGATATCGCAGCCTTCTTCCTTGAGCTTGCTGAGCGAACCCACAAAGTCCGTTTCATCCGGTTTATGTGTCGTCTCGGCGGCAAAGTTGATGCCCGCTTCTTCGGCACCGGCTTTGCTGCCTTCCAGAATCTCTTCCCCAAAGTCGGTAGGCAGGTACATGGTGCAGACGTTTTGCGACCCGAACTGCTCGGCCAGATATTTCACACCGACGCGGCTTTGATCGAAATAGGTCGAGAAAGACGTGAACTTATTGTCCATCGGATCCTGCAGCATCTGCCGGGCGGCGGTCAGAGGCGCGACATTTGGAATACCTTTAGGATCCAACAACTTGAACCCGGCAAGGTTCATTGGTGTTCCAAGTGATTGCAGCATGGCAAAGACTTTGTCGCGGTTCAGCAGCTTGTTGTAGCCCTGCATCGCGCGCGGCATCTGATATCCGTTGTCTTCGACCACATAACGGATCGTGCGACCGTGGACGCCACCGTCGGCGTTCACGCGGTCGAACACGACATTGGCACCCTTAATCGCCGGAACACCAACGGCCGCGAAAATACCGCTCAGATCATTGACCGAACCAATGATGATCTCGTCATCGGTAACGCCTTGGGTCTGCGCGTTTGCAAGGGTCGCCGAAGCCGTCAAAGCGGTGGCCGTCGCCAACCGCATGATCATTTTCTTCATCTTTCTCCTCCCTTTGGGTTTTCCCTTATTCTATTTGTACATGTCCTCAATGAGATGGCTGTGTTTCTTTTCAACAAAACTGCGCTTCAGCTTCATGGTCGCGGTCAGTTCGTCGTCATCGGCGGTCAGCAAAACGTCGATCAGCCGAAAGTCCTTGATCTGTTCAACCCGGGCAAAGTCCTTGTTGACTGCATTGATCTCGGCCTGGATCCGCTCTTTCACCTCAGCGGCAGCACATAGCGAGGCAAAGTTCGAGAACGGAATTTTCCGGTCCTGAGCAAATTTCTCGACGTTTTCCTGATCGATCATGATGAGTGCGGTCAGATACTTGCGCTTGTCACCGATAATAACCGCGTCCGAGATGTAGTGGCTGAACTTCAACCTACTTTCGATCTCGGCAGGAGTGATGTTCTTGCCCCCGGCTGTAATGATGATGTCCTTCATTCGGCCGGAAATGGTGACGTAGCCGTCATCGTCGACAGTCCCCAAATCACCGGTGCGCAGCCAACCGTCAGCGGTAAAGGTCTCGGCCGTTTTGGCATTATTGCGCCAATAGCCCTGAAAGATATTCAGGCCTTTCAGCTGGATTTCGCCTTCGTCCGAGATACGGATGTCATTACCGGGAACGGCGCGTCCGATGGTTCCGATCTTGTTGTGCTCAATTGTGTTCAGCGTCGCCAGCCCCGAGGTTTCGGTCATACCAAAGCCTTCGATCAAAGGCACGCCAATGGCCCAGTACCACTTCAACAGATCGGTTGAGATAGGGGCCGCACCCGTCCCGCCACGGCGCATTTTGTCCATGCCCAGCATCCTCCGCAAGTTGCGAAGTACCAGACGATCCCACAGCCAAAACTTTGCCGCGACACCTGTGGGCACGGGCTTGCCGGTCAGAATATACTCGGCCCGGGCCAAACCCGCTTTTAACGCCATACCAAAGGCAGCGCGACCCGTCGGCGTTGCGTCCTGCGCCATGATCTGCACGTGGGAATAGATCTTTTCCCAAACTCTGGGCACGGCAGTGAAGGTCGACGGGGACACTTCCTGTAAGTTCGCAAAGACGGTTTCCGGGCTTTCCGCGAAGTTGACAATGCACTTGGCGGCCAGCGGGAAATAGACCGAGACATCTCGCTCGAGAATATGACACAGAGGCAGAAAACACAGCTGTTCGTCGGTCATGAAGGTGGGCAAGGAATGCGCGCCGCACTCGATGGCGGCCAGAACGTTTTCATGGCTGAGCATCGCGCCTTTCGGCATGCCTGTCGTACCAGACGTGTAAACCAACAAGGCCGTATCCTGCGGTGATGCCAGCGCGATTTCGGCCTCAAAGCTGCCGGGTCGTTCCGCCTCGGCCTGTCTTCCCACCGCATAGAGTTCGTCGATCATCATGCAGCGCGGGTGGTTCAGGTCATGAAGGCCCTCATCGTCCAGAATGATGACGTTCAGCAGCCCCGGCAGTTCGCCTTCAACCTGAAAGAACTTGTCCAGCTGTTCTTCGTTTTCGACGATCAGAAAGCGACTGTCGCTGTCATTGATAAGGTATTTCAACTGGTTGGCGGAGTCTGTGGTGTAAACGCCCGAAGCGATACCACCGACGCCTTGAATACCCATGTCGAACCACGCCCATTCCTTGCGGTCCTCGGACAGGATCGAGACGACTTCACCACGCTGCAGCCCCAGTTTACGCAGGGCTAGACCAATCCACTTCGCGTGTTGCCAATAATCAGCCCAAGAATACGACTTCCAGATGCCAAAATCTTTTTCGCGATGCGCGGTGCGATCGCCAAGCTCGGCGCAGCGGCTCTGAAACAACTGGCAGATCGTGATGCATTCGTCGACGCGGATCGGACGTTGACCGGGTGTTGCGTTCAGACGAACGCCGTTGACCGTGATCTGAGGGGGCAGGGTGCTGATATTCATCTGGCTCACCTCCACGTCTTCTTGCGCTTCCAGCGGCGGTTCTCTCTCGCGCCTTCCTCCTGAACGCCCAGATAAAAGTTCTGGATGTCCTCGGACTGCATCAAAACACCCGCCGCGCCGTCCATGACGATGCGCCCCACCTCCATCACATAGCCATGATGGGCCAGTTCCAACGCGGCATTGGCATTCTGTTCGACCAGCATCATCGTCATGTTCTGTTCGTCGTTCAGGCGTTTGAGGATGCCGAAAATCTCTTGCACCAGCAGCGGCGACAAACCCAAAGACGGCTCATCCAGCAGCATGATTTTCGGATTCGCCATAAGGCCCCGACCGATTGCCAACATTTGCTGTTGCCCGCCTGACAGGGTACCAGCCTCTTGGTTGCGCCGTTCCTTGAGGATGGGGAAGTACGAAAACACCAGATCGCGGTCGTGGTCGATTTGCCCTTTGTCCGAAAGGGTATAGGCGCCAAGGCTAAGGTTTTCGTCGACGGTCAGAAGCGGGAACACCTCGCGCCCTTCTGGCACATGGACGATGCCTTTCCGCACGACCTTGTGCGGCTCGGACCCCTGAATTTCGTCACCGTCAAACGTGATCTTACCCTTTTCCGGGTCCATAACGCCTGACACTGTTTTCATCAGAGTGGTCTTGCCCGCACCATTCGCGCCTAAAATTGAAACGATCTTCCCCTGATGAACGTCCAGCGACACGCCCCGGATGGCCATGATGGGGCCGTAGAAGCTTTCGACATTGCGGATCGTCAGGATAGGCTCACTCATGAGGCTTTCCCCAGATATGCTTCGACCACCGCAGGATGCGACTGCACCTCGGTCGGGGTTCCCAACGCCAGTTTTGCGCCGTCCGCCATCGCCAGAACTCGGTCCGACACCCCTGAGACCAGACCCATATCGTGCTCGACCATCAGAACCGTGATCCCCATTTGCCGCCGGATATCGTCAATCCACCAACGCATGTCTGTGGTCTCTTCAACCGATAGCCCCGATGCCGGTTCGTCCAACAGCAGTAGCTTCGGATCGGTGGCCAGTGCGCGCGCCACCTCAACAACTTTGCGCACACCATAGGGCAGACCCGAGATCATTTTGTCGCGAAAAGCCTGCAGGTCGAGAAAGTCGATGATCTCTTCAACTTTCTGCCGGTTCTCAAGCTCCTGCCGCCGTGCAGTGGGTAGGAACAGAACTTCCGAAAGAAAGTTCGTTTTGCGATGGCGATGCCGACCGACAAGAAGGTTTTGGAGAACGGTGGCGTGTTCGAACAACTCAATGTTCTGAAATGTCCGCGCAACCCCATAGGCTGCCACGCCCGAGGGTTTCACCTGTAGAAGATCGTGCCCGTCATAGCGGATCGAACCGGCATATGGATCGTAGAAACGCGAGATGAGGTTAAATACGGTGGACTTTCCCGCGCCGTTGGGGCCGACAATGGCGAAGACCTCACCTTCTTCGACCTCGAAAGACAGGTCGTTCACCGCAGTCAGGCCACCGAATTTCAGGGTGACATTTTCGAACTCAAGCAGGCTCATCTCAGGCGCTCCGTCTTGAGGTAGGATTTCTGACGCTTGAACATGTCTTTGCGATAGAAAGGGAACAATTCGAACCACGTGCGGATCTTGAGCCAGCGACCATACATGCCCATCGGTTCGAACAGGATGAAGGCGATCAGGATCATACCGAAGATGCCGAACTCCAGGCCCGGAATGGCGACAGTGTTGCCGCCGAAAATGGCGCCAACATATTCCTTCGAGATCGACAGGAACTGCGGAAGAAACCCTATCACAATGGCACCCAAAAACGCGCCGTGGATCGAGCCCAGCCCACCGATCACGATCATCATCAGAAGCTGGATGGAGATCACGACACTGAAGGTCTCGTTGTTGAACGCCCCGGCATACATGCCCATTAGGGCACCGGCCCATCCGGTGACGGCGCAGGACAAGGCAAACGAGATCATCTTCGTCCTGGCGATGTCCACACCCATGGCCTGGGCAGAGACTTCGGAGTCCCGCACGGCGATAAAGCTACGCCCTAATGGGGCACGCAGAAGGTTAATGTAACCCAGCGTCACCAGCACTGCCACACCGAGGACCAGCCAGAAGAACTGAACCGGTGTGCCCCAGCGATCAACCAGAAAGCCAAAGATTTCTACCCCGCCCAGATACTTGCCAGCGACGCCGCCCGTGATGGGTTCGGCCAGAACGATGACATCGTCCATCAGGATGGACAAAGCCATTGTGAAGATGGCCAGATAGATGCCGTGCAGACGAAGGGCAGGGATCGCGACGGTTACTCCGGCGATCCCGGTCAAAATGCCCGCCAGAGGGAAGGCGATCAGGAACGGCACCCCCGCCTCCAGCAGAACAACATTGGCGTAGCAGCCAAAGGCCAGAAACGCCGCGTGGCCCAGGCTGACCTGCCCGGTGTGGCCCGTCAGGACCATCAGCCCCAAGCCGGCGATGGCCCAGATCAGGACGTTTGTCAGTTCACCCAGATAGAAGTCATCCAGCCACCAGGGCGCAGCGGCAACAATGATCAGCAGGATCAGATACAGGGTCAGCTGGTATGTGTCTTTCCACGGCCGGATATCCTGCATGTAGTTGGTTTTGAAGACAATCCGCATAGCTTAGACCTTCTTGACCCGAACCTGACTGAACAGCCCGTTGGGACGGAAAATCAAGACCAACAATAGCAACGCGTATGGGGCAATCTGGCTGTACCCGGCGGCGATATAGCGGCTGGCAAAGGGTTCGATCACACCAACAACCAGCCCTCCGGCCAAAGCTCCGGGCAAACTGCCAAAACCTCCGATCACGGCTGCCGCAAAGGCCTTGATCCCAAGCAAACCGGTGTTCGGGTCAACCGAGCCTTTGGCAGCAAACAGGATACCCGCGATCCCGGCGACAACCCCGGCCAGAGCCCAGATGAACCCCTGCACACGCTTGACAGGGATGCCCATGTAGTAAGCCGCGAGTTGGTTCTGCGACGCGCCTTGCATCGCCAATCCCAGCTTGGTCCGGCTGAAAAAGACGTACAGACCCCAGGTCAACAGGATGGTGACCACTATGACCGCCACGTCCTCCATCCCAAGAACCAATCCACCAAACCGAACCTCTTTTCCAGCGAGGGGGTTCTGCAGCGTCTGCGGCTCGTGCCCCCAAATCAGGCCGGCCACAAAGCGGATCACGAACCCAAGCGCAATAGTGAGGATCACAACCGCCGTCTGACTTTCACCGAACAAACGCCGGATGATCAGACGATCAAGGAGATAACCCAAGGCCCCCATGATCGCCAGAGAGATCGGCAGCGCAAGCCAGAACGGAAGCCCCATATACTCGGTATTCGTAAGTCCGATAGTCACAAAGGCGCCCAGCATCATAAAATCGCCCTGTGCGAAATTCACCGCCTCGGTGGCCTTGTAGATCAACACAAAGCCAAGCGCGATGAGGCCATAGACACAGCCATTCGCCAGCCCGCTGATCAGCAGCTGCGCGTTATCCAAATTCACCCTCCCATGCCGGTGTACCCGGCGTTTTTGGCGCCCCGGGCATCCTCCGTGCGCCGGGGCTTTGTTCTACTATGGCGTGATAATCACCTTTCCGTCACTCTTTTTTAGTGCGGTGGCCAGATTTGACACCACATCCTTCAGTGCAAGCCGTTCAGAAACATCGGTTTTCCAACGGCCATCGGCAAAGCGGGCTTGAACGTCACCGACGACACGCATCTGGTCTGCCGGCGGTGTCGAGGTCATCCATTGTGTCAGCCAAAACCCTTCGATCCGCTTGCCCATAAAGATCAACTGACCCGTCTGCGTCAGCTTGGGAAGTTCGGGGCTTAGTTTGCCATAAACAACCCAACGCGCGCCATTTGGCATCGCGCAAAAAATCTGCTCGGATGTTTGGTCCGCGACCGCGTCCAAAAATACACGCGGTTTGAGTTCGGCGCTTAAAGCTGCGAATTTCTGCAACATCTCTGGGTCGGAAGTGACCAGAACATCATACGCGCCAAGCTCTTTCAAAGAGTCTACCGCTTCAGCCCGGCGGACGATTGCGATAGGTTTCAGCCCCAAGTCACGACCCAGCGAACACATCAGCTTACCCAGCTGGCTTGTCGCGGCCGAGACGATAAACGCGTCTCCGGCGGTTCGGGCGATGTCGACCATCGCCATCGCGGTCATGGGATTGACGATCTGCGCCGACCCGTCCTCGTCCGAAATGTCGGGCCGAAGCGGGATGCACATCATCGCCTGTGTCACAACATATTCCGCCCAAGCGCCAGAACCGGCGGCAACAAACGCCACGCGCTGACCCTGCAGGGCTTCGGCTCCGGTGCCGGTGGCGACCACATCTCCGCATCCTTCGAATCCGGCTGGCATGCCTTTTACGCGCGGTTGACCGTATTCGCCTTTGATAAAGTGGATGTCGGACGGGTTTACCGACGAAGCCCGCAGTTTGATCAGAACCTGTCCGGGGCCGGGTTCTGGAACGGGAAGCTCCGCTTCGGCCAGCCACTCAGCAGCGTCTTCGATAAAGGGTCCAGAGGCCGATCCGGAATACCCGTCATGGGTCTGAATGACGGCAAACATGTTTGTGGGCAGGGCGGTCATGGTATCTCCTAATTCCTGTGCGGGCACAGCAAAGACTGGGTCTGTCGCAATTGGTGTGGCTTCGGATTTTGGGGGCAGCCAATCAAACCACAGCAGGCACGTCAATCTGAAGGACGGCTGACGTAGCTGGAGTTCCGGGGCGCGCGAAAGAAAAGGGCCGCTCGAATTCGAACGGCCCCCTGACTTATTGTTGCCCCGACAGCAGTGCACGAAGCTCTTCTATCTTTTCGGCGATCAACTGAGGCGATGCTTTGATGTCATCCAGAATTTTCACGGCCTGATCTTTCAGGTCCTGCGTCAGATCGCTGTTCTGCACCGACGTGACCATGGCGTCATAGTCGAAATTCTGGACACTCAGAGAACCTTGTTCGATCCACGTATTGACTAGATCCTGGCCCTGACTCGCCAAAGATGCGACCTGATCACCTGCCTGATTGGCCAGATCAGTAGCTGTCTGTCCGGCTTGCTCGGCGGCCTGCGAAGCCTGATCGGCGACAGAAGAGGCGGCTTCGTTCACCTGCTCGGTTGCCGCATCCACGGCTTCGTTTACCGCATCACCCGCATCTTGGGCTGCTGACTGAAGTTGCTCAGCCGGGGTGGGTTCTGGTTGGTTGAGGTAGTAATAAATGCCAGCGCCGATGGCGGCGACGAATACAGCTAACAAGATAGTACGCGACATGTGTCTCTCCTTGAAATAAGTGCCGCTTAGATGGGTTAAAACTAATGATAATCAAAGGGGAATTCCCCAAAGTTCTTTTCAATACGGGGTATTGAGCCAGCCTGCGCCGATACGACTGGCGCTGATGGCAATAACACGCCGTCGCGCGTGCCATCGACTAACAACACAGTTGTTGAAAACGATATGGCGACCAAATCGGAAGGATTATGGCGGAGAGACAGGGATTCGAACCCTGGGTGGGCTTGCACCCACAACGGTTTTCGAGACCGTTTTTGATATCTATGCAGAAATCGTCACATCAATAAAACAAGGGCTTTGTGGCGGCAAAATAAGCAGGCACGGCACAGAAAGCGGGTGGGGGTGTCTTAGGAAAGCGTCATAGTGATTTGAGATGGGTGAACTTCTTCAGTTGTCACCGAAGGTGCATTGAGGTTCCGAAGGGCGGATAGCAGACCTTCGTTACCTTTCCCGATTGGACAGTCCATTTCCAGAAACCGGATGTTCGGATCAACCAGCCATGAGAGAATTTTTCACCGACGCCTTGCAGGATTGGTAATTGCACTGCGCAAAAAAGATCGGCTGCTTTAGTATGTGCGGCCAATCAATGAAGCGGTTTCAACGCAGCTCGAGACAGTTGGTTGTCACTCAATTGGGGCGAGTTTGGTTTGGATGACGAACCGCGTTACCGGATCAACGTTTTCGTTTTCGAGCAAAGATACAAACTGGCTGTCCAGAAGCGTTTCATTCCAATTGCGCATGGCAATAGCAATCTCCAAAGCCGACGAGTGATCTTGTTCCAACTCGCGGGAAATAATCCTGATGATCTGATCTCTGAGTGCAGACGACACCAAACCTGAGTCAGTCAGGGCGCGAATGAGGGATTGCTTATGGTCCTGTTTGAGGTTTACCGAACCTAACGCGGCGTCGACAACGGTGATAGCGTCCGGCCCATCGACAGATATCCCAGCCACAGCCCAATCATACGCATACCCCGAACTTTGAAAAACCGAATTGGGATATCGTGTTCGGACAATTTGTCTGGCCTTGCCATCGTCGCCCTGGAGGCCCAGCAACCGGAACGAAACTCATACGAGAGAGGCTGTCGAACTCGCGCAATAACTCGTCTGCAGCAACCGTATTGCGCAATATTTGGATACTTCCGTACGACGCTCGATCGATTTCGATAAGGGAAGTATCTCTTAGCACCCGATCTCCTTGCGAAAGGTATCGGGCAAAAAACGCGACGCGCGCATTGGATGCCGTAGTGCGGTCCTGCCACAGTTCTGCTTCGGCCCAAAGCGCTTCCAGGAACTTTTCGCGCTCGGGGGTCAGCGTGAATATCCTTGTCCTCTTGCGTGACAAGCCACGTCCAGCGCCATCCTTAGAAACGGTACCGTAGGTCAGCAGAACTGTCATCTCGGGGTCAGCGCGGCAGGCAGCGCGGGTTGCGCTGTCAATCAAGAATGGAATTTCAGGGACTCTCTCCAGATCGTCTGAAGTGCTTTTGATGATCTGACGCGGAGCAAATTTGAACGGGTTATCCTGCGCCGGTACCGCCAAAACGACGACATCAGCCGTGATCAAGTGATCCGCAAGTGAGGTCTCGGGCAGCGTGACGCAAACTGGACATGCCAAAGCTGAACGCGGGCCGAACACCCCAAGACAGAAGATCGAAAAATTATTTAATCCTGAGAAAAGGGCAGAGGAAGCTTTTTCCAAGATTGGCTACAGTTATGACATGTGCCAGCACACATCAATCTACTCCTCGACCACGCATCGCAATCCATCCAAGTCGATCAAGACGGTGCGACCATATTCCAAGCGTATTAGGCCTTCGGCCGCCATTTCTCCCAAATAGACAGAAATCTTGGACAGGGCGATATTCGACAGGTCCGCGAGTTCCTGCTGGCTGGCAACAACGGTGTCTGTCGGTTCGGTTCCCTGCAAAACGCCTCGCCATCCGCCCAATCGCAAAAGCGCGGCCGTAATGCGCTTGCGGGTATTTCGTTGTGCAAGGTCATTGGCCGCGGACATGGCCAACAGTTGGTTCATAGAACTTAGGCGGGCAATTGCCGCCCACAGATCAGGGCGCGCATTTGCCAGTGGCCGAAACCGGGAATATGCGATCCTGACCAATCTGACATCGCCTGCTGCCTTCATCTCCACCAAACCGTCAACGTCAAGCAACAACTCTGATTCACCGAACCAGGCACCAGGGTGATGGATATGACCCAGAACCGGTTCCATTTCGGTAAGTGTGAGGCGAACCTGAACCTTTCCCGAGACGGTGCCATAGAGAAAGTTTTGCGCCCCACCAATTGCGTAAATCGTTTCCTTGTCCTTGTACGTGACGATTTCCGAAATCTGCTCAAGTTTTTCTAAGCTTTCTCGAGATACGCCTCTTAGCCATGCTGAAGAAAAGATAGGGAAAAATGTATCTTTAGATTCCTTCTTCATCGCAATTACCCCATTTGGGAAAGTATTTGGCAAACTGTTCTGTTAGCTTTGCCCAACAACGTTTACGTTACAATAGCATAATTACCTGATAATAAACAATATTATGAGGGCATAGGAGATGTACTCCGCTCAGAGTTCTCGTGGGTTTCTATTCTCAGCTTCCGCGATTAGCTACGCTGCTATAACTTGCATTGTAGGCATATTAGCACATTCGGCAGTGGCGCAGGATGCGCCCAATGTAGCACCAGATCGGGCAGGATATTCCCCATACCCGGAACAAAGTTTTCCTAATCAGGTCTTTTTCGGCGACACGCACCTCCACACGTCCTACTCGTGGGATGCCGGATTGGTTTTTAACAAACTGTCCCCTGCGGATGCCTATAAATTTGCCAAAGGCGAAACGGTGGTTGCGTCCACGGGCATCCCCGCAAAACTGCAGAGACCATTGGATTGGCTGGTGGTCGCCGACCACTCTGACGGTCTTGGCATTGCGCCGCTGCTGACGCGCGCTGATCCGACTTTGCTGGAAGACCCTCTGGGCGCAGAGCTGTATGAGTTGGTCAGCCAGAAGACGATCGAAAGCACGCAGGCCGCTTATAACCTGTGGCTCGGCCGCGCCTATGAAGGCACGAACCATCTGGCGTCAGATCAAAACGTGCCCAAGGTTCCTTGGGAAGAAATCATCGACGCCGCCGAAGTGGCCAATGTGCCCGGCAGCTTTACCGCCTTTATCGGATATGAGTGGAGTTCGGCCCCGGACGGCAACAATCTGCACCGTGTCGTCGTTTACCGGGATGGCAAGGAAGAGGCCAATACCCGTATTCCGCTGTCCAATGGGCTTAGCAATGATCCCGAGGCGCTGTGGGACTGGATGGAGGACTACCAGTCCGAAACCGGTGGCCAGCTATTGGCCATCCCACATAATGGGAATCTGTCCAACGGGCTGATGTTTGATGACAAACGGTTCTCGGGGGAACCTCTGTCCGCAGAATATGCCGAGCGACGGCAACGTCTGGAGCCTCTGTACGAGGTGACCCAGATGAAAGGGGATGGTGAGACCCACCCGGCCTTGTCTCCGGATGACGCCTTCGCGGATTTCGAAACGTGGGACAAAGGCAGCTTTGGCACCGAGGTCAAAACACCCGAAATGTTGCCGCGTGAATATGCGCGCTCGGCCTATCGTCTGGGGCTACAACATGAGGCCGCGCTCGGCGTCAATCCGTTCAAGTTCGGGATGATCGGGTCAACGGACGCACATACGTCCCTGTCCACCTCTCGCGAAGAGAACTTCTTTGGCAAGATCACCGCGCTTGAACCTTCAGCCCATGAAATGCGCTTCTACGAGGCGATTACCGGTCGCCTTGGTGACGAAGCTAATCAGATCAAGGCATGGGAGACCTCAGCCTCGGGGCTGGCCGCCGTCTGGGCGCGTGAAAACACACGCGAGGCCATCTTTGACGCGATGATGCGCAGAGAGGTTTTTGCGACGACCGGGACGCGCATGCGCGTGCGTGTCTTTGCAGGATATGACTTTGAGGAGACAGACCTGCCACGCTCGGATTTCGACACTTACGGCTATGAAAACGGAGTGCCGATGGGCGCTGACCTTTCCACGAGCGATGGCCGCGCACCTCGTTTCATGGTGCGGGCGCTGCGTGATCCTGATGGCGCAAATCTGGATCGTATCCAGATCGTCAAAGGCTGGGTGAACGCGGACGGAACCACTACCGAACGGGTCGTCGACATCGCGTGTGGCGGGCGCGAACTGATAGATGGGGCGTGCGATGGTCCGGTCGGTGATACGGTCGTTGAGGAAACGGCCACCTGGACCAACGATATCGGTCAGGCCATTCTGGCCGGTTTCTGGGAAGACCGCGATTTCGACCCGACGCAGTCGGCTTTCTACTACGTCCGCGTGCTTGAGATTCCGTCCCCGCGCTGGACAACTTTCGACGCCAAGTTTTTTGGCACCGAACTGCCCGACGGTGCTCCGGTTTCAATCCAGGAACGGGCCTATACATCCCCCATCTGGTACACGCCATCTTGAGGTTTTAACCATGTATCTAAAAGCACTTACGGTATCCATCATTGCTTTGTCCTCAGCGGCCTTCGCTCAGGACGCACCACCGCCAAATCCGGGCGACCGTGAGTACTCACCTTACCCCCAACAGGATTTCCCTAATCAGGTTCTTTTTGGTGATACCCACCTGCACACATCCTATTCGCCAGATGCCGGAATGATCGGCAACAACCTTGGCCCTGCCGAAGCGTTTCGGTTCGCTAAGGGCGAAGAGGTAGTGTCTTCGATGGGTGTTCCCGTGCGCCTCATTCGTCCGTTAGACTGGCTGGTGATCTCAGATCACGCCGAAGGGCTTGGCGTCGCGCCCATGCTCAAGCGGGACGACCCCGCAGTACTGGATACCGAATTCGGTCAAACGTTGCATGGTTATGTCAAGGATGGTTCAGCCGAGGCGGCTGGAGAGGCGTGGAATCTGTGGGCCGGCTCCCGGTTTGAAGGCAAGAACCCGTACTCGAACAATCCCGATTTCTCACGTGGTCCGTGGGAAGAGACAATTGACGCCGCAGAAGAAGCAAATGAGCCTGGTCTGTTTTCCGCGATCATCGGTTTCGAATGGTCCTCAACGCCAAATGGCAACAACATGCACCGCGTGGTCGTGTACCGAGACGGCAAAGATGTCGCTAACTCTCGCGTTCCGCTTTCGTCTGACGGAGGTTTTAACCCTGAGAGCCTTTGGGATTGGATGGAGGCGCTGGAGACGGAAACCGGCGGGCGCGTGTTGGCCATCGCACATAATGGCAATCTGTCCAACGGGTTGATGTTCGACGACACCCCGTATGGTTCGGAAGACCCTATTGATCAGGCGTACGCGGAACGTCGAGCCAGGTTTGAACCGATCTATGAAGTTACGCAGATGAAAGGCGACGGTGAAACGCACCCGATGCTGTCACCCGATGATCCTTTCGCGGATTTTGAGACATGGGACTCGGCCAATTTCGGATCTGAACCCAAGACACCCGATATGTTGCCGAAGGAGTATGCCCGACCGGCGCTGCGGCGGGGGCTGGCCTACGAGGCGCAGTTAGGTGCGAACCCTTTCAAATTTGGCATGATTGGATCGACCGACGCCCATACTTCGTTGCCGACAACGCGTGAGGAAAACTTTTTCGGCAAGGTGACGCAGCTTGAACCCACGGCCGATCCAGTGAGGTTCGAAGAAGCCATAGCAGGGCGGTTAGGCGCCCCGGAAAATACGATCCGCGCGTGGGAAACCAGCGCATCGGGCCTTGCAGCGGTTTGGGCACAAGAGAACACACGCGAGGCCATCTTTGACGCGATGATGCGCAGAGAGGTTTACGCGACTACTGGCACGCGCATTAGGGTCCGTGTCTTTGCCGGGTATGACTTTAAGGAATCTGACCTCCCTCGGTCGGACTTCGCGGCGCACGGCTACGCCAATGGCGTACCTATGGGGGGTGATCTGGGAAAGAGTGAAGGCCGTGCGCCGCGTTTCCTAATTCGGGCGTTGCGAGACCCCGATGGTGCTAATCTGGACCGGGTTCAGGTCATCAAGGGCTGGCTCAACGCAGACGGCACCACATCCGAAAAAGTCTATGACGTTTCTTGTGGTGGGCGCGAGGTTGTTGATGGTGCGTGCAATGGTCTGGTGGGCGATACGGTTAATGCCGAAGAGGCTTCATACACCAATGACATCGGCCAAGCCATTCTTGGCGGCTATTGGGAAGATCCGGATTTCGACGCTGATCAGAGCGCTTTCTACTACGTTCGGGTACTGGAAATTCCGACCCCGCGCTGGACCACCTATGACCGCAAGTTCTTTGGTGTCGAATTGCCAGTGGGTGCGCCTGAATCCATTCAGGACCGGGCCTACACATCGCCCATTTGGTATGCTCCGGAGTAATTCTAATGAACACTCTATCAATTGCTTCAAGCATTTTTGTTTTCGCTGCGGCCGCAGCATTATGCCAGGAGACGCCAACCAACGCGACCGCCAACGCTTTGAAAGGTAGACCCTATTCGCCCTACGCAGACCGGGCGTACCTCGAGCGCGTTTTCTTTGGAGATACACATTTCATACCAGCCTTTCAGCGGATGCAGGCGGCGGCGGAACGCGGCTGATGCCTCGGGATGCATACAGGTTTGCGCGAGGTGAACAGGTGATCTCAAACACTGGCCAACCTGTGAAACTCGCGCGGCCTTTTGACTTTTACATGATCACAGATCACTCCGATGGGATGGGCGCGATCACTGATATAATTTCGGGTGCTCCCAATATAATGGCGGATGAACAGGGGCGCAGTTTCCACGAAGCATTCAATCAGGGCGGCGAAGCTGCACTCAGGGCAGCGCAGGAGATGACCGCAAGTTTCGCGCAAGGCACCCTCAGTCCTGCCCTAAACTATCAACTGGGCAACGAAGCTTATGTGCGCGTTTGGGACAATCTGGTCACTATTGCCGAGGAGTATTACCAACCCGGCGTTTTTACGACGTTCGCCGCTTTCGAATGGACTTCGCTTGTGAGCGGCAACAATTTGCATCGCAACGTCATTTTGCGCGATGGGCCGAACAGGACCAGGCAGCTTGTACCTTACACCACGACGCCGCCGATGGGATCACCGAACCCGCGCGATCTCTATGCTTGGCTTCAAGCTTATGAGGATACCACGGGCGGTGACGCGCTGGCGATTGCCCACAACGGCAATCTGTCCAACGGCTGGATGTTTTCATTGGTTGACGACTTCGCTGACGGCACCCCGCCTTTGGACCGGGAATACGCCGAACTGCGCCAGAAGTGGGAGCCGCTTTATGAATGGACACAGTACAAGGGAGATGGTGAAGCGCATCCGTTCCTGTCGCCTGATGACATATTCGCCGACTTTGAAACATGGGACTACGGCAATCTCGATAGTTCTGAACGCAAAACAAAGGAAATGCTTCCGGGTGAATACGCCCGCTCTGGCCTTTTGAGGGGGTTGGCGCTGGAGGCGGAATTGGGCGCGAACCCATACAAATTCGGCGCGAGTGCTGCAACGGACACGCATACCGGGCTTACAACGGTGACAGAGGATAATTTCTTCGGGAAATTCACCGCCTTTGAACCGAAAGCGGACCGCGCAGTCCACGTGGGCCGGACATTTCCGGATGGAGAGGCAGCCTATTACTCTTCCCAAAACAACGCCGCCGGATTGACGGCCGTTTGGGCGCGGGAAAATACACTCGAGTCGATCTTTGACGCGATACAACGACGCGAGACTTATGGGACGACCGGGCCACGCATGACAGTGCGTTTCTTCGGAGGGGACTACGACCGCGATGCTCTGGCGCGGCGAGGTTTCGCTCGCATCGGTTGTTCCGGCGGGGTGCCAATGGGCGGCGACTTGGCAACACCTGCCGACGGGGACGCGCCAGATTTCCGCGTCTACTCTTTGCGTGATCCAAATGGCGCCAACCTCGACCGCATTCAGATCATCAAAGGCTGGATCGACGCGGAAAGCGGAGAAACTATGGAAATGGTCTACGATGTGGCGTGGGGTGGTGATCGGTCGCCGGATGCAGCCGGCAAGATGCCTCCTGTCGGCAATACCGTCGATCTGTCCATTCCCACTTGGACCAACTCGATAGGCGCGCCTGAATTAGGCACCGTCTGGACCGGCCCCGATTTCGACCCTTCAGAACCTGCATTTTATTACGCTCGCGTGATCGAAATCCCAACGCCACGCTGGACAGCTTACGACGCGGTAAAGTTTGACGCAGAAATGCCAGAAGGCACTCCGATGACCACGCAGGAACGCGCTTACAGGTCGCCCATCTGGTACACACCCTGATCCCAAAAACCCAAAAAAGCACGGCAAACGCGTCAAGAAGTTAGAACGAGGTGAAAAATGAAAGTGCTTTTGCGCGAGATGCGCTCAGCGATGGGTGCCGTGGCTATAGCTACGATTACAGTTCTGCCAGTCAAACCGGCGATTGCGGTTGAAGGGGGTCTGGGTGCTTACTTTCTGGGAACCAGAGATACGTTTTCGGGATTTGTGCCCGAGCCGGGATCCTACACAAGTCTGACATTCGACTATCTGGACGGTAGCGTGGACGGCGTTTCGCTTGCAGGGCTTCCGATTGCAGCAGACGCAGACCTCGAACTGAACCTATGGCGACTGGGTTTAACTCAGGTTTTCGACGCGCAGCTCTTTGGCGGGACCCCTGCCATAAACCTGACCGTTCCCTTTCCCGTCGCCGAACTCACCTTTACCGCGATCCGCCCCCCTTTGCAGGGTGCGAACATTGACAACACGCTCTCAAGCTTCGGTGACATCAGCCTGACAGGTTTGGTGGGGTGGCACCGGGGCAATCTTCATTACAGCACGGGCATAACCGTTTTTGCGCCGACTGGCGAATACAATACCGCATCTATTAACGTTCAGCAGCGCACCGTCCAAGTTTTGAATGCCGGCAAGAATGTCTGGTCTTTCCAACCCTTCTTTGCTGCGACCTGGTTTGTTCCGGAACGTGGTTTTGAGGTTTCGGGTGCGGCCAGCCTGCTGTTCAGCGAAGAAAACGATGCTACCGACTATCAGACTGCTCCTGCATTTCAATTAGAAGGAGCCGTTGTGCAACGCTTCCGCTCGGGCTGGGGGGTTGGTCTTGCCGGGTACACTTACCATCAGCTTGAAGATGACAGTGGTGCAGGCGCCGAACTCACCCGGATCGCCTTGGGGGCCAGCAGCCTGCGGGCTCAGGTCAGCGGTATTGGCCCGCTTGTCACCTATGATGGCGGAACATTGCTGGGAGCCGACGCCTCCCTAAAGCTCAAATATACGCATGAGTTTGCGGCAAAACGGCGATTTGAAAGCGATGTCCTGACGGCCTTGATCTCTCTGTCTTTCTGAAAATGAAATCACGGTGTTAAACGTGTCTAAGAATATGTACCTGTCTTGGTTGGTGGCTTTTTTGGTCCCTTGGGGTGTTCAGGCGCAGGAAAACTCAGAATCGCTGGAATCGGCCGCTAATGACCCGACGGCTTCGATTATGTCGTTTCAGTTGCAAGGGTTTTTCAATTTTAATCTACACAACTCGCCGGAGGACAGCAGCTTGCTGCAGTTTCGGGCTGCGATCCCATTTACACTGGGATCAACCAACCACATTGCACGGCTCACGCTGCCATATGTGACGGGCAGCGCCAATGGGCAGTCGGGCCTGAGCGACACCACTTTGTTCGACCTCATGACCTTCGATAGGTCCTGGGGTCGTTTCGGCGTCGGCGCGGTGGCCTTACTGCCGACCGGCGAAGACGGGTTGAGCGCAGAGAAATGGGCCTTAGGGCCTGCGGCAGGGTTTGCGAAACAGGAAAAATGGGGCTCTGGGGACTTTTCAATCAAAACCTGTTTACCGTCGCTGGGGACGATGAACGGTCGGATGTTAACCTGTCCACAATCCAGCCTGTCTTCAACTACAACCTTAGCAATGGTTGGTCTGCCGGAACATCCGAAATGGTTTTTGTCTACGACTGGGAGGCCAGCGAATTCAACAGCCTGCCGCTGGGGGTCAAGGTGTCCAAGCTCGTCAAGGGTGGAGGGCTACCGTGGCAATGGTCACTGTCCTACGAGCACAACTTTTTCGATGGGGCGGTTTCAGCTGCCGACACCGTCAGCTTCACGCTGAAACTGTTGGTTCCAAAGGGGGTGTGAACCCATGAACAGGGCAAAGCGATGAATGCGCACTGGCAAACAACGAACCCTCCGCGTCGGACCATGCCACCCTCATTCAAACCAAGTGTGATCCGCCGGATTGTCACCGAGCCGTTTGTCCATTTTGCAGTTCTCAGCCTTGCGATCTTTGGCTGGTTCAAGCTTGCACAACCGGACGCCTGGTACGCTGACCCGGATGCGCGGGTCATCATTGTCGATCAGCGTCAGATCGACATTCTGGCCGGTCAGTACGAAAACACATGGCGGCGCCCTCCGACGGCGGAGGAACTGGCGAAACTCAAAGAGGATTGGCTGAACCGGGAAGTGTTGGTGCGCGAAGCTTTGGCGCTGGGGTTGGATGGGAATGACGAGATCATCCGCAACCGGTTGGTGCAGAAGATGAACTTCCTTTTGACCTCCGAGGCAGGCGCGGCCCGCCCCGAGGATGAGGTGCTGCAAACTTACCTGTCCGACAATGCCGACGCGTTCACGACCCCCGCACGGCTTGCAGTCAGCCTTGTTTATCTGGGGCAAAACCCAAGCGAGGCATTTGTCGAACAGACCCGGGCGCGTTTGACGGCAGGCGAAGACCACCGCCAGTTGGGTCAGGCGTCACTGCTTCCGGCCGGGTTTGATCTGAGCGCGCACAACTCAGTAGATGGCAACTTTGGAACGGGCTTTTTTGATCAGTTGCAACCTCTGCCGCTGGGTGAATGGAGCGGACCTGTTCAATCGTCTTTCGGACTTCACATGGTTCGGATCGACAACAGATTGGACGCCACTCTGCCGCCTTTTGGCGCGATCCGGGATCGTGTTTTGGCCGACTGGCGTGAGAAGCAGGCTGAACGCGCGACGGAGACCCTTCTGCAAAACCTGCGATCCACTTACACGATTCAGGAACCCGCAGAGACCGACGCGCCAGCGGGTGCCACATGAGTCGCCTTCTGACGCTGATTGTGCTGTTGGCGGGGCTTCTGGTTCCCGCCTTTGTAAATGCTCACGCGCTGGAACCCGGTTATCTGGAAATCTCGCAGGAAACCGAGAGTGACTGGCACGTCTTTTGGCGCAAACCCGACGTTCTGGGAGCACCGATGGATATCGACGTTGCGCTTCCGGATGTCTGTACCGCACCCACCTTTGACGCGCCGGTCTTTGACGGTCGCGCCTGGACTCAGATCTGGCGTATGACCTGCGCCGAAGACCTGCGCGGCAATATGATCCTAATCGACAAGCTTGATGCGCAGCGAACGGACGTCTTACTGCGGGTGGGGTATCTGGACACGGTGAACATTGCGACCTTCCGACTGACGCCGGATGCACCGGCCGTCACGCTGCCCGCGCAACAGGGGCTTGTTCAGACGCTGTGGCAGTATGGGGTTCTGGGCTTTGAACATATCCTTGAAGGCTGGGACCACTTGCTGTTTGTCTTTGCCCTGCTGGTATTGATCCGCAATCTGCGGCAGCTGATCTCGGCAGTGACTGCTTTTACCGTCGCGCATTCCATCACGCTGGTTCTGGCCACGTTTGGCGTGCTGAACGTACCGGGCCCTCCGGTCGAGGCCGTGATTGCCCTGTCGATCGTCTTTTTGGCGACAGAGGTTCTGCGCTCTGACGACAAACCAAAGACTTTGGCCAGCCGTTTCCCCTGGGTGACATCCTTTGGGTTCGGCCTGCTGCACGGTCTGGGCTTTGCCGGAGCGCTGGCCGAGATTGGTCTTCCCGAGCAGGACATCCCGGCGGCCTTGCTGGCCTTTAACCTCGGCGTTGAGGCAGGGCAACTGGCATTCATCTTTGCCGTATTGGGCGTGTTCCTGACGCTGAAAAAGACACTGCAAATGGTCTGGGGCTGGTCGATGGCACATGAGCCGTCGCGCCAATTTCTCGGATATCCCATCGGATGCATTGCAGCGTTCTGGCTGGCCGAACGGCTGGCAGGATTTTGAACAAAAAGATGGAGAAGGGACAATGATTAAAATACTTGGAGGCGTGATGATGGTCGCTGTAGTCGCGCTTGCTGGCTGCGACGTGGTGGACCCGGATTGCACACCGGAAAAGGCCGCGAAACGCCAAGTCCAGCAGGCAACGATCGGGGTGAGCAATCGTTGCACTCCGGCCGAAACAGCACGCGATACTGCCGGTATCGACGGTTGAGGAATTCGGACGTTCCAATACACTGAGCGCAATTTGAGTGGTGGCGAAGTGACACCCGATATCGTCCATTAGTTACGGTTGTCACTGCCTCAGGCTTTGGAAGCCCGGATCGGTTCCCCGTTCAAACCTCGTAGATCGGGGAACCGTGAAAACTGTGGTAGACTACCCGAATTGTTCGGAGGCCGCATGCGCTGGAAAGGACGACGTACAAGCAAAAACATCGACGACCGACGCCATGGGTCGCGCGGCACGTCCCGTGCTGGTATCGGCGGTCTTGGATTGATCGTGGTCGTTGTCGTAGGGTTGTTTCTGGGCGTGGATGTGACCCCGTTTTTGACCGGTGGTGGTCAACTTTCGGCGCCGCAAGCGAATGCGCCGGTGCAGATTGACGACGAAACCGAAGAGTTTGTGGCCGTCATCCTGGCCGATACCGAAGAAATTTGGTCAGAGATATTCCGGAACTCCGGCATTCAATACACGCCACCCATACTGGTCTTATTTGCGGACCGGACCCATTCAGCCTGCGGGCGTGCCATGTCCGCGACCGGTCCGTTCTATTGCCCAGTCGATCAACGCGTCTATCTGGATACGTCCTTCTTTCAGGTCATGGAACAGCGCCTCGGCGCGCGCGGCGACTTTGCCAAAGCCTATGTGATCGCGCATGAAGTGGCCCATCATGTTCAGAACAGCCTTGGCGTTCTGGAACAGGTGAACCGTGCCAAAAGCCAGTCCAGCCAATCCCAGGCGAACGCCCTTTCGGTGCGCGTGGAGCTTCAGGCTGATTGTTATTCCGGTGTCTGGGCCCGCGCCGTTGATCAGCGGTTTGGCGTACTTGAGGCCGGTGATATAGAAGAAGCTCTTAACACCGCAGCCGCGATTGGAGATGACGCTTTGCAACGCGCGCAACAGGGAGTGGTGGTTCCGGACAGCTTTACTCACGGCACAAGTCAGCAACGGCAAAACTGGTTCTATCAGGGATATGAAACCGGGGACCCCAACAGTTGCGACACCTTCTCGACGAACCGGTTGTAGGAACTGGTGATGCCAGCGGACTTATTCAAACTAAAGGCCAAATTTTGCTTTGAAAAAGCTCTGAGTTTCGTTCTTCGAAAACCAATCTATTTCAATGATGTGAGTTTGAAACGTAAATTTTCTTTGATCCTGAGTATTTCTGTGCTGTTCACTTTGGCATTATTGCCCGACAACGGCAGAGCACAGGATAGTAGAGGCTCGGTGCCAATCGCTGGAGCGGTTTGTCCACCTTTCGTGATGCAGGAAGGTGGCAACCTGGATGGGCTGGCCATTTTCTTGTGGGACCGCGTCGGCAGGGAATTGGACATTACGTACGGCTTTTCGGTCATGAATTTCGGTGACATGATCGAAAGTGTCGCCACCGGTCGATCCGCAGTTGGTGTCTCCCGCCTTTCGATCACGCCGGAACGCGAAGAACTGGTCGACTTTTCTCATTCCTTTTTTGAGACCCACAAGGCGATTGGGATAAAGAAGGTCAGCTATCTAAGTTCGATCCGGCAATTCCTTCTGAGTCCGCGAATTCTGACTGCGATCATCATCGTCTTCGGCGCGGCAGCTGTGGTTGGCGGCATCTTTTATCTGCTTGAGCATAAGATCAACTCGAAGCTCTACGCGATGAAAACTCGAGGTGGGAAAGTGATGGAGGCTCTGGTCATCGGACTGCTGTTCGTGACGCGCGGTCCCATTCGCTATTACGAGTTCAAAACACCGAATGCACGGATTCTCTCGGCTTTGTTGGCGGTGGGAAGTACCATCATGGTAGCCAGCATCACGGCTATTTTAGCCAGCGCATTCACGCTGGAGCAGATCCGATCCGAAATCCGTTCACCAGAAGATCTGGCGAAGGTGCGGGTTGCGACGCTGGCGGATTCAACGTCGGCAGAATATCTGCAACGGTCAGGCATTGCCGCGCGCACCTTTGCTACCTTGTCAGAAGTAGTCACTAGCCTGGAAACGGACCGGGTCGATGCGGTTGTCATGGATGCACCCGCCCTAAAATACGAAATCCTACAGGGCCGAGAGCAGGGTCGTTTCGAGACCCTCGAAGTGCTGCCCTATGAGTTCGAAGAACAAAACTATGCCTTCGCCCTGCAGGATGAAAGTGAATATGTCGAAGTGCTCAATCGCGCTTTGCTGTCTGTCCGCAAAAGCCCGGCATGGGAGGCCGAGGTGCTAAGGTACATCGGGAAATGAGACGTTCCAGCTCCACCGATCTGGTTTGGAGAATAAGGCCAAAGGAAGAAAGATGATGTCGAGAAAATTTCTATGGGTTTTGCTGGGACTTATCGCGCTGGCAGCCTGTTCGACAGGGCCTCGGGATTTTGTCCAAACTCCATCGCGGGTCGTCGAGACGCCGTCCAACAGCAGGTTGACATCGGCGGTGCGCAAACTGGGTGACCCGCGCGACGGGCGGTCGGGCGTCAAGCTGATCAGCAACGGAGAAGAAGCCTTGGCGGCGCGCATGGTGCTGGTGGCACAGGCGGATGTGTCAATCGATGCGCAATACTACCTTTTGCACAACGACCTAACCGGGCAGTTGTTCGCCCAAAGCCTGCTTGATGCGGCGGATCGCGGTGTGCGGGTTCGGCTGCTGCTAGATGACATGGATACATCCGGATATGACGCGATGACGGCGGCACTGGATTCCCATGAAAATATCGAGATCCGGCTTTTCAATCCATTCTGGCGCGACCAAAGCCTGCTGATCGCGGGCCTGACGGATTTCAAACGTATCAACCGGCGGATGCACAACAAGTCCATCACCGCAGACAACACCATTTCCATCGTCGGTGGCCGCAATGTGGGCGATGAGTATTTTCTGGCCAAGGAAGAGTTTAACTATGCCGATCTGGACATCCTCGTGGCTGGGCCGGTGGTGAATGAGGTGTCGAATAATTTCGACGAATACTGGAACAGCGAATTTGCCGTTCCCGCCCGCGCGGTGATTGACGAACCCGAGACTCTGGGGTTGGACGACGCCCGCGTGCTGTTGAATGCGCTGGTCGATGAATCCCTGAAAACCCCGTATGCAGCGGCGGTCAAAAAAGCAGCGCAAGAGAACTTTACGCTTAGGACGCTCAGGTTGAACTGGGTTCCGGCCAAACTGTATTCCGACCCGCCGTCCAAAGCGGCCGGGGCCGATAACGGTCAGCCCATTCTGGCATCGCAAATGGTGCCCTATTTCCGGAAAGCCGAAAGCTCGGTCAACATCGTGTCGGCCTACTTCGTTCCGCGCAAGAAAGGGGTTGAATGGCTGAGCGAACTTGAGGATCGCGGGGTCGAGGTGCGCGTCGTTACCAATTCACTGGCATCAAACGATGTGGCGCCTGTCTATGCGCATTATGCAAAAGAGCGGCGCGCGCTGCTGGACGGGGGCGTTGAGCTGTTTGAATTGCGCCCTGATTCCGATCGGGTGCATCAGAGGGGCGTGAACTGGGGTCAGTCGCGCGCGGGCCTTCACACCAAGGCGTTTACCATTGATGACCGATACCTGTTTGTGGGCTCGTTCAACTGGGATCCACGGTCGGTCAACATAAACACCGAAATGGGTGTGCTTGTTGACTCACCGGATCTGACAAAACGCGCAGTGGTCGTGCTGGATGAAGCTTTGAAGGAAAACACCTATTCGGTCCAGTATGACGAGGATGACCGTCTCACCTGGCGATCCCGCCGCGAGGATGGCGCGATCCTGCTGTATAAAAACGAACCCACCGGCAGTTTCTTTGATCACATCAAGGCCGGGATATTGGCGATCCTGCCTATTGGGTCGCAGCTTTAATGCGGGTCCAAAAAGAGTGGGCGCAATTTAAGAGAAAGAGTTTTAGATGGATTTTTTTGTTGATGGTCTGAACGGTATTCTCTGGAACTATGTCCTTGTTTACGCGCTGCTGGGGGCTGGGCTTTATTTCACGATCCGACTCGGTGCCCCGCAGTTCCGACATTTTGGCGAGATGCTGCGCGTCATCACGGCAGCCCCCAGCACCGACAAACGCGGGATCACTCCGTTTTAGGCTTTGACTGTCAGCCTTGCGTCGCGGGTTGGCACCGGGAACTTGGCAGGTGTCGCGGGTGCCCTGACGCTGGGCGGACCGGGAGCAATCTTCTGGATGTGGATGGTGGCGCTGCCCGAATGGACGGTGAGGCTGATCGCGGAGAGGTGCCAACTAAATCCCGGAACTCGCGAGCGTCCCGCTAAACCGGTTTGGCATAGCGTTTGCACCGTTGAACGGAGAACCTATCATTGCAGGTGATGCTGGCGTGCCGTTTTCCATCCAAAGCATCTCGAAAGTGTTCGCGCTGGTCGTGGCGCTTGGGCATGTCGGTGCATCACTCTGGCAGTGCGTGGGCCGAGAGCCGTCGGGTGATCCCTTCAACTCGACCGTTCAGCTTGAGTTCGAGCGCGGCAAATCTCGAAACCCCTTCATTAACCCGGGCGCGATTGTTGTGTCCGATGTAATTTTAGAACACCAATCCGGCGAACCCGGTTTGCATCCGGTTCTTGAGCTTTGCCGACGTCTGGCAGACTCGCCGGATATCATGGCGGACGACGATGTCTTTTCCTCTGAGGTAGCAACGGGCGACCGCAACCGGGCCTTGGGCTACTTCATGCTGGCCGAAGGCAACATTCGCGGCGATGTGACAGAGGTCACCGAAATATATTTCCGTCGGTGCAGCAACGAGATGAGTTGCCGTCAGTTCGCTGCGTCCACACGGTTTTTGGCAACCGAGGGCAACGGGCCTGACGCGGAAACCGCGGGTGTCACGCCAGAACGCGTACGCCGCGTGAATGCGCTGATGATGACCTGTGGGTGTTATGACGCCTCAGGTGAGGTCGCCTTTGGGATCGGTTTGCCCTGCAAAAGCAAGGTCGGCGGAGGGCTTGTCGCCATTGTCCCCGGCGTTGGGTCCATCGCCGCGTGGAGCCCCGCATTGGACAAGAAAGGCAACGCGGTCTTGGCGATCAAAGCAGTCGAGGAATTGGCGCATAGGCTCAGCTGGTCGGTGTTCTGAACTTGATCAAATTAAAGTGGGTGGAAAAAATGAACCTGATCAAGAGTAATTTCCTGAAAGCCGTCCCGGTCGCTTTATTGTTTGCTCCGAACACGGCGCTAAGCATCGAATACGAAGTGCCGCCCGTATTGTCTGCGCAGGAAAGCGTCCAGGGCATTCCGCTTTCGACCGAGATTTACCGCATCGAAGAACAGGTGCCGACCGATGGTTTCATGTCAACTTACCGTATTGAAACGACATTCGGACAATTCTCAGCCTCGGGTCCAGGCATGTTAAAAGCGCGTCTGACCGAAATTCGAGCTCTTGCTGCGCTTGACCATATCCAGAACGATCAGCAGTTCATCGATGCAGCTGAGGAAACAGCCGGAGAGACCTTCGAAAACCTGCGCCAGTTTGCCAAACAGCCGAAAGAAACTCTGAAAGGCGTGCCCGAGGGGATCGGGCGGTTTTTCAAACGCTCCGGACGGTCGGCAAAGACGGGTCTGCAAAAACTGGGGGATGTCCGAGAGGGTAACTTGCCGGGCGTCGACCCCGAGAGTGTTTCCAACCTCCCCGGAGGCTCGGCAGATCAGCAAGCCAGCCCACAGGGAAGCTTTACCGAGAATGTCGCGCGGGCAGGGGGAGATGTCGCGGTAAACATCCTTAGATTCGACAAACAACGCCGCCGATCTGCGAATGAAGACGGATCTCTTCGACGTGTTGGAAGTTCAGGCGAGCAAACCAACAGTCCTTGTCTGGCAGTTTTCGATTTATGCCGCTGCATTGATGTCCATGCGAAGACCCTATGCACTCATGCACACCAAAGACATCGCCCGCATGAACACCGATTTAGAGCCCGGTTTCATCACCTTGTTGACACTGCACGAAAACATGGATTGGCCGGAGTTCTCGCGCTTTAAAGCGGTTCTCACGGGCATTACAAGGATGCATCGAATCTGTTCTGGGAATACGGGCAGGAGACCGGTTTCGGCTCACGCCTGCATGATATCAGGCACAAATTTGCAATCGAACCCCTGCAGGAAGGCTGGAGTATATATCGGGTCAGCCGATATATCGGCCATTTGTCGGTGAGGACAACCGAGCGGTATTATCTTCGATATCTGACACAGGAAGAGCAAGATGCTGTGCGCTCTGATGGGGACAATGGTTTCTGGCAAGCCTCAGTTGCTCATGACCTGAAATCGGGCCTCGCAGTATTTGCGAGACCTGTTTTATTTGCAGTCAGGAGATATCATTTGCGGCCATCTGGCGAGGTCCGGGAACCAGGTTCCGGCGTCTCGAGACGGCATAGTCGGCGCAATTGGAACCTCAAATCTCGGCATAGTATGCCGAGTTTCGAGGTTATGCAGGCGATTTGGCGGCTCTCACAAGTGGCCACGTATTTTTTTAAGGGGATAGTGGCGGAGAGACAGGGATTCGAACCCTGGGTGGGCTTGCACCCACAACGGTTTTCGAGACCGCCCCGTTCGACCACTCCGGCACCTCTCCGCGGGGGTCTGTGAGGGGGGGATTTAGTGATGAACGCGAGAGGGTGCAAGCAGAAAATTCCCGAAATTAACAAAGCTGGGATTTTCCATTGCCTGACGACGTATTTCGCCTAGGCTCATCCTTATGACATATCTTGCACGCCACATCGGTTTTCCGCTTTTTCTGTTGCTTCTGACCCTTACAGCCGCATCTCAACACGCTGCCGCTGCCGGAAGGGACCGGATCGAAGCCTTTCTCACCACTACGGGGTTTGACGTTGCGCTGGAGAGCATCGCGCTTGCGTCCGCTTCTGCGCCGCAAATGCTGGGAATCGACCCCGAGGGTTTCGGGTCCGACTGGGCACGTCTGACCGAAGAAGTTTTTGACACCAAGGACATGCACGAAACCGCGGTGTCGATTCTTGAGCAGACGCTGAGCGACGATGCGCTGAACCACGCGGTTGAATTCTATGCTTCGGATCTTGGTCAACGTCTGGTCGACGCTGAAAATGCGTCTCATATGATCGAGGATGACGAGGCAAAACAACTAGAAGGCCAAGAGATCGTTTCCGAACTGATCAAGAATGGCTCCATGCGCGTTGAAAACCTGAAGCGTATGAACAATGCGATTGATTCCAGCGGCACGGCTTTGCGCGCGCTGCAGGAAATTCAGGTGCGGTTCCTTCTTGCTGCAAGCGCTTCGGGTGTGATCGACCTGCAACTGGACGCGGATGAGTTGCGTCAGATGATGAAGCGCAACGAAACTGGTATGCGCCAGGCGCTACAACTGTCTGCGCTTGCCGGCGCGGCCTACACCTATCAGGACTTTTCGGATTCCGAAGTCATCGCATATGCGGAGGCGCTGGAGCAGCCTTTGATGCAGGAAGTCTATGAGTTGCTGAATGCCATTCAGTACGAAATCATGGCTATGAAGTTCGAAGTTCTCGCGGCACGGATGGCTGACCTGCACCCGGCTCAGGATATCTGATGCGCTTATTTGCCTTCTGTTTGCCCCTTTTGCTTTGCGCTGCGCCCCTGGCAGCGGAAGAAAGGGTTGAGCGCCTGATGCAGGCACTCCATTTGGAACAAGTCATCGACATTCTGCGCGAAGAGGGCAGGGTGCAGGGACAGGATCTGAATGACACGTTCCTTGGCAGTAACGGCGGCCCTCTGTTCGAAGCACAGGTGGACGACATTTATGATCCGATCTGGATGCGCGAGCAGATCACTCAGACCTTCGAGGCCAGCCTGACAGGCAGCGAATTGGACCGCGCCATCGTGTTCTTTGAAAGCGACCTTGGGCAAACCATTGTTTCGCTGGAAAACTCGGCGCGACAGGCATTTGCGGATGAAACCATCAAGGACATGGCGCGTGAGAACTATGTCAACGGCTCGCGCGACAGTCAATTCTATCGCCTTGTTGACGAATACATCGAAGTCAATGAACTGATCGAGAAGAACGTTCACAGCTCTCTCAGTTCGGATTACAATTTCTTTCGCGGTCTGAGCGCAGATATCGGTGCCAGTTCAGAAGACATTCTGGCGCAGCTGTTGTCGGACAAGGACAGCGTCACCGAAGAAACCAGAATCTGGATGTACTCCTTTCTGTTGGTTGCCTATCAGCCCCTGAACGAGGCACAGATGCGCGAGAACATCGCATTTTCCCGGACCGAGACCGGACGCGCCGTGAATGAAGCCTTTTTCGATGGTTTCGATCTGATGTATGACCAGATCTACTATCAACTTGGGCAGGCGGTCTCGAGGGTTCTGAGCGCGTCGGATCTTTGACCGCTTTTGATGTTGACTTTCACCGGTATTCTATGGATAAGCGCGCATCCCGGCCGGTTTCTCCGCGCCGGGTATCGTTATTATTGACCCATCGGGCTGGTCCCATGGGTCGTCACACAGCCCGAAAAGGGCGCGCTGTTCGAGGTGGCCTAGGCCGAAACACCCAGACGGGGACCACAGAACGCGGGTTAGAAAAGGAAAGACGCATGTTTGCGGTCCTCAAGACTGGCGGCAAGCAGTACAAGGTTCAGGCGGGCGATGTGCTCCGCGTTGAAAAGCTGGCTGCCGACGCAGGTGAAAAAGTTCAATTCAACGATGTTCTGATGCTGGGCGGTGACGCTCCGGTGGTTGGCGCACCTTTCGTTGAAGGCGCAGGCGTTCAGGCCGAAGTGATCGAACAGATCAAAGGTGACAAGGTCATCAAGTTCGTCAAGCGTCGTCGTAAGCACAGCTCGAAGCGCACCGTTGGCCACCGTCAGAAACTGACTCTGGTCAAGATCACCGACATCCTGTCGTCGGGCGCTGACAAGTCGGGCATCAAAGCTGCAACCGGTTCGGCACCGGCTGGCGAAGCTGCTCCGGCGGCTAAAAAGCCTGCTGCGAAGAAAGCTGAAGCCAAAGCAGAGGCACCCGCTGCTGCTGCCACTGACGATCTGACCAAGCTGAACGGTGTCGGCCCTGCCGCTGCCAAGAAGCTGGCCGAAGCCGGTATCGAGAGCTTTGCTGCTCTGGCCGCCTTGTCGGACGAGCAGATTGCTGCTATCGAAACGGTCAAAGTGAAGCCCGAATGGGTTGAGCAGGCCAAAGAGCTGGCCAAAGGCTAAGGAGAGAGAGAATGGCACATAAAAAAGCTGGCGGTTCCTCCCGTAACGGTCGCGACTCAGCTGGTCGCCGCCTTGGCGTGAAACTGTACGGTGGCCAAGCAGCCATCGCAGGCAACATCATCGTACGTCAGCGCGGCACCAAGTTCTGGCCGGGCGAAGGCGTAGGCATTGGCAAAGACCACACCATCTTTGCAACTGTTGATGGCGCCGTGAAGTTCCACAAGGGACTCAAAAACCGCACCTTTATTTCGGTCCTGCCAGTGGCGGAGGCCGCAGAGTAAGCCGAAACCCAGAAGGTTTAAGAAAAATTCATGGGGGACCGGCACAAAGTGCCGGTCCCCTTTCTCGTTTTCAGGAGCGGTCCCATGACCGAAGTGATTAAAACAGAGCTTCTTGTCTTGCGTCGGTTCCGGCGTGAAGACTCGTCGCGTATGGTTGCGCTCCTGAACGATCTGGATGTTGTGCGCTGGGTGAACAGCATTCCGTTTCCCTTTACCATTGAAGACGCGGAAAACTTCGTCACCAATCTGGCTTCACAGGTTTATGACGCGTTTGCGATTGAAAAAGATGGCCAACTGATCGGCACTGTTTCTGCAGGTGAAGAGCTCGGGTATTGGTTGGGACAGTCCTTTTGGGGTCAAGGCCTTGCGACCGAGAGCGCAAGCGCTGTTGTTCACCGTCACTTTAATGGTGATAGCAACAGCCTGAAGGCTTCTTACCATCTTGGCAACGAACGCTCTCGTTCCGTGCTGTCCAAGCTTGGCTTCGTTCCAACTTCGCAGTCCGAAACCGTTGTGCGATCGACCGGCAAAACCGTGACGCTACAATGGATGGAATTGGACAGGAACGCATGGGAGGCGAAAAAATGACAGTCGCCACCGCCAGTTTCCTGATTTTTGCTGCCAGTCAGGTTGGCACGCCAGGTCCCGCCAACATGGTATTGTTGGGCACGGGTGCGCGGTATGGGTTTCAGGCGGCGCTGCCGTTTGTGGCCGGCGTTATCCTGGGCAAGCAGTTGATCATCTGGCCGGTGGGATTTGGTCTGCTGCAACTCGCAGACCAGGCACCGATGGTCTTTACGGTGCTGAAATACGCCTCGGCGGCGTATATCTGCTGGCTTGCGTGGAAAATCGCCAACCTGCGCCTGTCGCGCAGTGAGAGCACCGGAGAAGTGCCCGGTTTTTGGGCGGGATTGATTGTTCACCCCCTTAACCCAAAGGCTTGGGCGATGATCATCGCCGGTTTTACCGGGTTCGTTGCGGCTGGCACGCCCACCTTTAACGCAACGTTCACGATCGCTCTCTGTTTATTGTTTTGCCAGGCGGTCTTACATCCGATCTGGACTTTTGCCGGAGATAGAATTGCCCACGTGGTTGAAGGTCGGCCCGTGGAAAAATATCTGATGTGGACGTTAGCCAGTCTCACTGTTGCGTCTGTACTTTTTGTGTTGTTCGGAGGAGGAACGCACTCATGAAACTTGAGACAATAATAAACCAGCCGGTCATCGAAACCGAGCGGTTCGATCTGCGCCCACTGCGCCGTTCGGATTTGGGTCTCATTGAACATTATGCAGGTGATGAGCGCGTGGCGCGCATGACCACAAGTATCGCGCATCCACTGGCGCCTGGCTCGACCGCGGCTTTCATTACCCGCTCGATGGGTGACGAACGAGACGAGGACGTCTGGGTCATGGATGCAACCAAGGATGGTGGTCCCGAGCTGATCGGCCTGATCTCGCTGAAACGGCTTGACCGGAACCAGTCCGAAGTTGGCTATTGGGTCGCGCCGATCTATTGGAACACAGGCATTGCTTCGCAGGCAGTCGAAGCGCTGGTCAATGCAAACCCGTTGGAAAATGCGACGATGTTTGCCAGCGTGTTTCAGGACAATCCGGCCTCGGCCCGGGTACTTACGCATTGCGGGTTTGAATACCTTGGGGATGCCGAAAGCTATTCGGTGGCACGCGATGCGAATGTGCCCACCTGGACGTACAGTAAAAAACTCTGACTTGTGGCCGATGGGGCCTTTGCATTAGGGGACAGTCATGAAATTTCTCGATCTTGCAAAGGTCTACATCCGGTCCGGGGCCGGCGGTGGCGGGTGCGTCAGCTTTCGGCGCGAAAAGTACATTGAATACGGCGGTCCCGATGGCGGCGACGGCGGTAAAGGCGGGTCCGTCTGGGCCGAGGTTGTGGATGGGCTGAACACCCTGATCGACTTCCGCTATCAGCAGCACTTCTTCGCCAAGAACGGCCAGCCCGGCCGTGGTCAGCAGCGGACAGGCAAGGATGGCGACGACATCATCCTGCGCGTTCCCGTTGGCACCGAGATACTGGACGAAGATGAAGAGACGGTTATCTGCGACCTGACCGAAGTTGGGCAGCGTTTCTTGTTGGCCAAAGGCGGCAATGGTGGCTTTGGCAACCTGCACTTTAAATCGGCCACCAACCAGGCTCCGCGCCGTGCAAATCCGGGGCAGGCCGGAATTGATCGTACGATCTGGCTGCGACTGAAATTGATCGCAGATGTTGGTCTGTTGGGCATGCCCAATGCGGGTAAATCGACCTTTCTGGCCGCCACATCAAACGCGCGCCCCAAGATTGCCGATTATCCGTTTACAACACTGCATCCCAATCTGGGCGTCGTGGGTGTCGACAATGTGGAATTCGTTGTCGCCGACATCCCCGGCCTGATCGAAGGCGCACACGAAGGGCGTGGAATCGGAGATCGGTTCCTTGGCCACGTCGAACGGTGCGCTGTTCTGTTACATCTGGTCGATGGTACGTCGGAAACCGTGGCCGAGGACTACCGGACCATCATTCATGAGCTCGAAGCCTATGGCGGTGAGCTGGCGGAAAAGCCACGCATTACGGTTCTCAACAAGGTCGATGCGCTGGACGAGGACGAGTTGGAGCTGAAAAAGGCCGAGTTGGAAGAGGCCGTTGGCGGCCCTGTGATGACAATGTCCGGCGTTGCGCATCTGGGCGTGACCGAGGTTTTGCGCGCCTTGCGAACCCAAATCGACGAAAACCGATTGCGGCAAAAACCCGTTGAGGAGACGAAGTCTTGGCAACCCTGACCGCAGCACGCCGATTGGTGGTCAAAATCGGGTCTGCCTTGCTGGTAGATCGCGATACGGGTTTGCTGAGATCAGACTGGTTGCATTCGCTCGCCCGAGACGTGGCGTGGCTCAAGGGGCAGGGGACTGATGTGATTCTAGTCTCGTCCGGCTCAATCGCATTGGGGCGCGGAGTTTTGGGCCTGCCAATGGCGACTTTGCCGTTGGAACAGTCTCAGGCTGCGGCAGCGGTGGGCCAGATCAGGCTGGCACGCGCCTATGAAGAGGCTCTGACGCCCCACAAGATCACCACCGCACAGGTTCTGGTGACGTTGGAAGACAGCGAAGACCGGAGGCGCTACCTGAACTCGCGCGCGACCCTGGAGACTCTGCTGAGCTTGGGTGCGGTTCCGATTGTCAACGAAAATGACACAGTGGCCACAGATGAGATCCGGTATGGCGACAATGACCGGCTTGCGGCGCAGATCGCGGTGACGGTAGGGGCCGACCAGCTGATCCTGTTGTCCGATGTGGATGGGTTCTATACTGGCAACCCCAACGAGGACAGCACTGCCAAGCGGTTCGACGTTATCGAAACCATCACGCCAGAGATCGAAGAGATGGCAGGTGACGCGGGTTCTGGCCTGTCCAAAGGCGGGATGAAGACAAAACTGCTGGCGGCCAAGATGGCAACGGCGGCAGGGTGTGACATGGCAATTACCGAAGGTTCGACTCTGAACCCTCTGAAATCGCTTGAAGATGGCGCAAACTGCACCTGGTTCACGGCAACTCTTGACCCGCATGCCGCGCGAAAGCGCTGGATTTCGGCCATGAAGCCCCGCGGTGAGATTGTGGTCGACGCAGGCGCTGCAAAGGCGTTGGGCAACGGTAAAAGTTTGCTCCCCGCTGGCATCGTTGAAGTCACTGGCGACTTCGGGCGTGGCGATCCGGTTGCCATCATGGATCCGCAGTCGCGGCGGCTCGCACAGGGCCTCAGCCGCTATACCGCGCAAGAGGCGGATGCGATCAAAGGGCGGAAATCCTCGGAAATCGAGGCGACACTGGGGTATCCAGGCCGGGCCGTGCTGATCCACCGCGATGATTTGGCGCTGTAACGGCGCGATGGTAGAACCAAAAGACCGACCGAAAGGCACCTGAGATGAAGGATTTCGACAACATTCCCGCCCTGATGGCCGATCTTGGAAAACGCGCCAAAGCGGCCTCGGCCGATCTGGCCTTTGCAAGTGCCGAACGTAAGCATGCTGCACTGATCGCCGCGGCTGACGCCGTCTGGGCCAATCGCGCGCAGATCATCGAGGCGAACAAGAAAGACCTGGAGTTCGGTCGCGAAAAAGGCCTGAGCCCTGCGATGATGGATCGCCTCATGTTGGACGAGGCGCGTGTTCAGGGCATGGTCGACGGTCTTCGCACCGTTGCAGATCAGGCCGATCCCGTCGGCGAAGTTCTATCCGAATGGGACATGGCCTCGGGCCTGAACATCCAGCGCGTGCGCACACCGCTGGGCGTCATCGGGGTGATCTATGAAAGCCGTCCCAATGTTACTGCAGATGCGGGCGCGTTGTGCTTGAAATCCGGCAATGCGGTGATCCTGCGCGGTGGCTCGGAAAGCTTCCATTCCTCAACCGCCATTCACGCCTGTCTTGTCGAAGGGCTGAAGGCCGCGAACCTGCCTGAAGACTCGATACAACTGATCCCGACGCGGGATCGCGCCGCAGTACAGGAACTGCTGACCATGACCGATTACGTGGACGTTATCGTTCCGCGTGGCGGCAAGGGGCTGGTCGGACTGGTTCAGCGCGAGGCGCGCGTGCCGGTCTTTGCGCATCTCGAGGGCATCGTGCACATCTATGTCGACAAGGCGGCCGACCCACAGAAAACGCTGGATGTCGTGCTGAATGCCAAGACAAGGCGCACGGGTATTTGCGGTGCGGCTGAATGCCTTCTGATCCATCAGGACATTGCCGAGACCCTTGGCCGGGACATCATCTCAGCCCTGCAAGCTGCTGGCGTCGAAGTTCATGCCCAAGGTCCTTTGGCCATCGAAGGCAGCGTTGAGGCAACCGATGATGACTGGGGCAAAGAGTTCCTCGACAGCATCATCGCGGCCAAACCCGTGGCGGACATTGACGCGGCCATCGCTCATATCCGGCAGTTTGGGTCGAACCACACGGACTGCATCATGACTGAGGATGCTCAAGCGGCTGCGCATTTCTTTGAGCGGCTGGACAGCGCGATCCTGATGCACAACGCTTCGACTCAATTCGCCGATGGCGGAGAGTTTGGCATGGGGGCCGAGATCGGTATTGCAACCGGCAAAATGCACGCACGCGGCCCGGTAGGGGCCGCCCAGTTGACCAGCTTCAAATATCTGGTCCGTGGCAATGGGACCGTCCGTTCCTAAAAACGGATGACAACGCGGGTTGAGGCGGTCTCCGCCGACACCCGCCGCCCCATCGACACGGCGGTTTGTGGCAACAGCGCAAACTGCACCTGAGCCGGGGTTACTTTGTTTGGAAACTGACCCTTTGGCAGGTTCTTCCAAAGATCCATATCCAAATTTAGCTTGTCGGCAACGCCCGTTACCGTCCAACCGCCGCCGAAACTTTCGACCGTTACCTCGCCGCCCATGGGCATTGCGCTTTCACAGCACATCAGTGCCAAAAAGGCGAGTTTCACCTGATTGCGCGGAACCGCCTCGGTCAGATGCCAGTTGACGCGGACACGGCCGGCGCGTTCGATGTCCTTCAGAAGCTCCGAGACCTCGGCGCGGCCCAGGGGCTGATCACTGGCCGAACCAAAAGCGACGCGAAAGAACCTAATTCTTGCCCCGGCACTGCCAACACTGCCCGTAATCAGCTCCATCTCAGGCCCCTGAACAGAACCAACCATCTCAAGCAGCTCGAGACCATTGGTGATTGCTCCAATGGGACTGATCAAATCGTGGCAAATCCGGGAGCCGATCAATTCGGCCAGATTGACGTTGGTGTCGCCCATGCATACTTCTCCTGCTGTATCTGCCGCCGGACCGGAGCCCGTTCATGACAGACCTCAATGCCATTCTTGCACCGGGCATGTATGTCCGCCACCCCGATTTCCCCGATTGGGGTGTTGGTCAGGTACAGTCCAACATTGGGGGCAAAGTCACCGTGAACTTCCGCGAGCAGGGGAAAGTTGTGATTGACGGAACCCGCATCGCCCTGATGCCGGTCTTTGATCCGTGAAACTGGTTTAGGAATGGTTAACGCCCGGCACCAGCCGTGCCGGTTGCCATTCGCCCAAAAACTGCGGTATCAGCGCCTAAACAATAACGGAAACCCCGATGCCGGATGCAGGCCCTTCTTTCACCATCAAACTTGCCGAGTCCGAGGCAGAACTGCGCGCGGCGCAAAGGTTGCGTTACGACGTATTCGTCCGCGAATTGGGCGGCGGCGGTGAGATGGTGGACCACGAAGCAGGCCTAGAGCAGGACCGGTTTGATTCCTACTTTGACCACATGCTGGCCTATGACGACGCCACAGGCGAAGTTATCGGTGTTTACAGGCTGTTACCGGGCGAACGTGCACTGGAATTGGGACAGTTCTATTCCGAAGACGAATACGATCTGACCGTATTGAAGCAGAGCGACCGCAAGCTGCTGGAGCTTGGCCGGTCCTGCCTGCATCCTGACTATCGGGGCGGCACGGCGATGTACCATCTGTGGAACGGCCTAGCCGGATATGTGACCGAGCGCGAAATCGAGGTACTGTTTGGTGTCGCCAGTTTCCACGGCATCGACGTTCAAAAACTCGCGCAGCCCTTGTCGATGTTGCACCACAACCATCTGGCCCCACCGGACCTGCGGGTCAGAGCTCAGCCGGACGT
Source organism: Ruegeria sp. BF12 (assembly GCF_056538705.1). Lineage (NCBI taxonomy): Bacteria > Pseudomonadati > Pseudomonadota > Alphaproteobacteria > Rhodobacterales > Roseobacteraceae > Ruegeria > Ruegeria sp. BF12. Next base: position 458,645 of record NZ_JBQFTP010000002.1, read on the forward strand.
GTTTCAATCCATGGACCTCGTCGCGCCAGATGCTCTGGATCGGCGCGCTGCGATGGTGCAGGTACCCGCACTGATCAAGGCATACCTACGCCTCGGCGGTTTTGTGGGTGAGGGGGCCTTCATCGACCACGCCTTCAACACGACGGATGTCTGCCTGATCCTTGACACGGCGCGTATGAATGAACGCCAGCGACGTATCTATGGCGGAGCCTGAGCCGGTGTCCGATCCGCTTTGGAATAGTGAGGATGCGCCTGCCCCAGTCGAACTGGGGTTGGTCGGCTGGACGCTAGTGGTCCTGCGAGGAGTACCGCTGGCGCTGCTTGTCTTCGGCGGACTGATCCTTCTGTTAGCAGTGCGCCTGATCGAACGCCCCTTGTACGGGGTACGCCGCCCGATCACCCCGTTTATCGCGCAATTCGTCTGTCGCAATGCGCTGCGTCTACTGGGCATAGGATTTCGCAGTTCCGGAGAACTGATGAAAGAGCGCGGGGCCGTGGTCGCAAACCACACCTCGTGGCTGGACATTTTTGCACTAAATGCCCGCAAACGCGTTTATTTCGTCTCAAAAGCCGAAGTTGCCAAATGGCCCGGAATTGGTTGGTTGGCACGTTCTACGGGCACCGTTTTTATCGAGCGCGACCGCAAGAAGGCCCGCGAACAGACCCTGATCTTCGAAGAACGCCTAAAAGCTGGCCACAAGCTGTTGTTTTTCCCCGAAGGAACCTCGACCGACGGACTGCGCGTTTTGCCATTCAAAACAACACTCTTCGCGGCGTTCTTTTCAGAGGAACTTCGGGAATTTATGTATGTTCAACCCGTTTCGGTGGTGTTTCACGCGCCTGTCGGACAACCGGACCGGTTCTATGGCTGGTGGGGCGATATGGATTTCGCGCCGCATCTCCTCAAAACACTGAGCGCCCGCAAGCAGGGCAGTGTCGAGTTGATCTACCATGCGCCCGCCAAGGTCAGCGACTTCACCGACCGCAAAGCGCTCGCCGCACATTGCGAAGAGGCCGTGCGCCATGCGCATGCTTTGGCGCGGCTTGAAAAATAAGGGCGATTGGCCCTTGCGCTGCCCGAATTCCTGCCGTATACGCGCGCCATTCAAACCCGCAGGCGGGGTTTGGCCTTTTTGAGGGAGACATCCTCATCAAGACCGCCGGTTGGAGCATCCGCTTCTTTCACCCCCGCCCAGGCGTAAACCGGAAAAGGAAAATAGCATGGCTCTTCCCGAGTTCACCATGCGTCAGCTGCTGGAAGCTGGCGTTCACTTTGGTCACCAGACACAGCGTTGGAATCCCCGCATGGGCCCGTTCATCTACGGCTCGCGCAATGGCATCCACATCATGGACCTGACCCAGACCGTTCCGATGCTGGACCAGGCGCTGCAGGCTGTTCGTGATACCGTCGCAAAAGGTGGCCGCGTTCTGTTCGTTGGCACCAAGCGTCAGGCTGCTGGCCCGATCGCCGAAGCTGCTGAAAAGTCGGCTCAGTACTACATGAACCACCGCTGGCTGGGCGGCACTCTGACCAACTGGAAAACCGTTTCCCAGTCGATCAACCGTCTGAACCAGATTGACGAAGCGATGGAATCGGGCGCAGAAGGCCTGACCAAGAAAGAGCGTCTGGGCATGGAACGTGACCAGGCCAAGCTGCAGGCTTCGCTGGGCGGTATCCGTGAGATGGGCGGCGTTCCGGACCTGCTGTTCGTCATCGACGTCAAAAAAGAAGCACTGGCCATCGCAGAAGCCAACAAGCTGGGTATTCCGGTTGTGGCTGTTGTCGACACCAACTGCTCGCCCGACGGCGTTGACTACATCATCCCCGGCAACGACGACGCGGCCCGTGCGATCTCGCTGTACTGCGACCTGGCCGCTCGCGCGGCTCTGGACGGCATGACCGCTCAGATGGGTGCGGCTGGCGTTGACATCGGTGCCTTCGAAGAAGCTCCGGCCGAGGAAGCCGTTGCTGAAGAAGCACCCGCCGAAGCAGAAGCACCTGCAGAAGCGTAAGCTGCCCGTCACGTAAATGACATATGGGGCAGGGTATGACCTGCCCCAATTCCGTTTGAATTGAGGAGAGCCAAAAGATGGCAATCACAGCAGCAATGGTTAAAGAACTGCGCGACTCGACCGGCGCAGGCATGATGGACGCAAAAAAGGCGCTGACTGAAACCGGCGGCAACATGGACGAAGCCGTTGACTGGCTGCGCACCAAGGGTCTGGCCAAAGCGGCCAAGAAATCGGGTCGTACCGCAGCAGAAGGCCTGGTTGCAGTGCACGTCGACGGTGGCAGCGGTGTCGCGGTCGAAGTGAACTCGGAAACCGACTTCGTCGCGAAAAACGCCGATTTCCAGGAAATGGTTGGCAAGATCGCATACGCAGCTGAAGGCGTCGACAATGTCGAAGCACTGCTGGCTGCTGATCTGGGCGGTAAATCCGTTGCTGACACGCTGACCGACAAGATCGCTACCATCGGCGAGAACATGTCAGTGCGCCGCATGGCCAAACTGTCGGGCGACACGGTTGTGTCCTACGTCCACAACGCAGCCACCCACGGCATGGGCAAAATCGGCGTTCTGGTTGCTATGACCGGCGGTGACGAAGCAATCGGCAAGCAGGTTGCAATGCACATCGCGGCCGTGAACCCGGCAGCTCTGTCCGAGGCAGACATGGATCCGGCAGTGGTCGAGAAGGAAAAGCAGGTCCAGATGGACATCGCCCGTGAATCCGGCAAGCCGGAACAGGTGATCGAGAAGATGATCGAAGGCCGTATGAAGAAGTTCGTGGCTGAATCGACTCTGCTGAACCAGTCCTTCGTTGTGAACCCTGACCTGACCGTTGAAGCAGCGGCCAAAGAAGCAGGCGCAACCATCACCGGTTTCGTACGTCTGGAAGTTGGCGAAGGCATCGTGGTCGAAAAAGAAGACTTCGCAGCCGAAGTTGCCAAAGCCGCACAAGGCTAAGACAGGAGAGGCCTCGAAAGGGGCCTTTACCCTGAAAAGAAATTAACCGGTTACGCTATGCGTAGCCGGTTTTTTTTCGCTGGTTCGCGCACCGAACTCACATGATTATTGAAGGAATGAGGGGCCCCGCAGATGGGGATGGTCGAGGCCCCCCAAAATTCCAACTAAGAGACGCGTACAAATAGGCGCCCTTGTGTCAGAGTGATCGGAGAGCTTTGTTAATGCAAAGATCCAACCAAAACGTTCCCAGGCTAAAGCCACCACTCACGGAACGCTATCACTTTGCAACTAGGGCTCAGATTTGGGAAGTCATGTTTTCCTTACCCAACGTAAATTGACGCAAATCAGCGTCAAAAATGACACGTCATGCTTCCATTTTGAACATCTGATTTTGCAGCGAAGCCTTCAGTACAGCTTGCGCCGTGGTCTCAACCGAAAGAGATTCGCGCGCGAGCCTGAGATGCTTTTCTACCGTTGCCGCGGTCAGCCCCATGAGCAGGGCGATATCCTGCGTTGTCTTTCCGTCACCGACCCACTCCAACGCCTCACGCTGGCGCTTTGTCAGGGCTCGGTTTGGGGCATTGTAGGGCAGGGTGAGGATCTTGAGGTGCGCGACATTGTTCATCAACAGGATGTCATCGCCATGTTCCGCCCAGATCGCGTCGACGTCACTCTGACTGACCGACCCACCAGCGGAAAGTGAAATTGCCCCTTTGGACCGCATCGACACAGACGTAAAGCTGATGGTGTATCCGGCCACCACACCTTTTGATCGGTTGAACTCATAGACCTGACGTTCTTCGGCGGTCATCGTGCCGTCAGAACTCATGTCCTGGATCAGTTTCCAGCTGGCTGCACCTTCGTTGTTCAACGCCCATTTCAACATCGGAGCGTGGAAGTACAGTCCGTCCCGCACGAAACCATCAATGTAGTCATTCCCGTGGTTGGTCAGGATGGTGAAGTCTTCGGGGTCACCCAGCGAGGTTTCGGTTCTGTAACGCGTGTAACCATACAGCAGTCGGTCGAAACCGAACTCTGCCATCTGGCGGCAATGAGCGTCCCAAAGCTCTTCCAGCGTTTTGACGTAGCTGAGAAAATTAAGGTATTCGCCCAGCTTCATGCGGCCCCCTCATTCTTGAGATGAGCCGACAGCGCGTCCAGCGCCATAACGTAGCCTTGAAGGCCAAATCCACAAATCTGGCCCAGTGCAACCGTCGCGATATAGGAAGTGTGTCGAAAGGGCTCGCGGGCATGAATATTGGACAAATGAACTTCCACCACCGGCAACTCGACCGAGGAAATCGCATCCATCAGTGCGATCGACGTGTGGGTGTAAGCTCCTGCGTTCAGAACGATCCCATCCTGCGTACCTTTGGCCGCATGGATGGCATCAATCAACGCACCTTCGTGGTTTGATTGCACATGTGAAACGTCCAACCCAACGGACGCACCATGGTTTACGCAAGCTTCTTCGACCATTTTCAAAGTCGTACGACCATAAACCTCGGGTTGCCGAGTACCCAGTAGGTTCAGGTTTGGACCGTTCAAAATCAGAACTTTATACATTATTTCACAATCCCCATTTATTGGTTCATAAACGTGAAAAGGTATGGATGTCCACCAGCCTGCGCACTCATCGGGCGAGTGTCGCCAATCGAACACCATCATCCCTAGATAATGAACCTCGGCTGCTGTCAGGTTTCGGGTATCGTAACCACAACTTTTCCGAGAACAGACCTCTCACTCAGCAAGGTCAGAGCGTCGCTCGCGTTTTCCAACGGAAATCGGGCGCTGATTTGCGGCTTTATCTGAGCTTTTGCATATAAATCGAACAGCTCACTGATATTTTCCGCGTGGCCCCTTGGGTCCCGAAACACCGAAGCCCCCCAGAACACGCCAACAATTTGGCAGCCTTTCAACAACGGCAGATTGAGCGGGATTTTGGGAATGCCACCCGGAAAACCTACAACAAGAAACCTTCCATTCCACGCCATACTACGCAGTGCGGGCTCAGCATAGTCGCCGCCAACAGCGTCATAGACGACATCAACTCCATTTGAGCCAGCTAACGCTTTGATGTCAGAAGAAAATGCCTTTTGCGCGTCACGATCCATCTGGCGTGAATAGACGATGGTCTCATCCGCACCGATTTGACGGCAGAAATCCGCCTTTTCCGGCGAAGATACCGCGGCGATCACCCGGGCGCCCATTGCCTTGCCTAACTCAATGGCAGCGCTTCCGACGCCTCCCGCCGCACCTAAGACCAAAAGGGTTTCCCCGGGCTTCAACGCCGCGCGATCCTTCAACGCGTGATACGAGGTTCCGTAGGTGAAAATGAAACAGGCCGCGTCTTCGAAAGGCATCGTATCGGGAAACTTGACGGCCGTTGCAACCTTGACGGTCAGATGCGTTGCAAAACCGCCGTGTCCAGTCAGCGCCGAAACCCGGTCGCCTACATCAAATCCGCTGACGCCCTCGCCAACTGCTAATACTTCACCGGCGATTTCACCTCCGGGGGCGAATGGTCTTGGTGGCTTGATCTGATACAGGTCCTGGATCATCAGCGTATCGGGAAAATTGACCCCGGCGGCTTTGACTCCGACCAGCAATTCTCCTTTGCCCGGCACCGGATCGGGTAGAGTCGTAAGTTCCAAAGTTTCCGGCCCGCCCGGAGCGACGCTGAGTAAAGCTTGCATATCGGCCATGTTGTCCTTGTTATTCGGTTAGGAGGAACTTTGGCGCAGCGGCGGACGTTGTCAACAATTCGGCGAGGCGCAATCCTCGTCCGCGACCATCGCCCGCGCCACTAATCACAATCGAGGAGCAGACAATGACCCCTGAAGCCCTATTTTCACTGGAGGGAAAAACCGCACTGGTAACCGGTGGTGCGACCGGAATTGGCCGGATGGCAGCCGAGGCGCTGGTCAGGGCAGGGGCACGCGTATTAATCGCATCGCGCAAGGGTGATGCCTGTGAGGCCGTCGCCGCCGAGTTGAATGCCCTAGGCGCCCCTGGCAGCGCAGAAGGGTTCAGCGGTGATGTCGGCACCGAAGACGGTGTTCAGGCGATGGTTGACGAGGTCAGGAGGCGCACGGATCAGCTTGATATATTGATGAATAATGCCGGGATATCCTGGGGCGCGCCGATGGGGCAGTTTCCGTATCACGCGTGGGACAAGGTCATGTCTATCAATGTCGCCGGGTTGTTTGAACTGACCCAAAGACTGCTGCCTATGCTGATGAAGTCCGGAACCCCCGATGACCCGGCACGCGTCGTCAATGTGGGTTCGGTTATGGGCGAAGTTCCCATGGGTGATGGCGCCTACAGTTATTCTGCATCGAAAGCCGCCGTGCTGCACCTGACCAAAATTCTGGCCAAGGAGCTTTCCCCGTATCACGTCACAGTCAACGCCCTAGCACCCGGACCTTTTGTGTCGCGCATGACGGCCTTCGCAACGGCCGACGAAGGCACCCGCGACAAGGTTGGCAAATCGGTGCCGATGGGACGCGTCGGACGCGACGAGGATATCGCCGGGTGCGTGCTGTTTCTGTGTGGACGTGGCGGCAGCTACGTTACCGGGGCCGTCATCCCTGTCTCTGGTGGCATCAACGTTGTAACGGCCGGCAATATCTTTGCCGAGGCGCTGTAAGAAATGGGTCATAGGTTTTTGAAATGACATATAAAGCCCAACTCGACCTGCTAAACCTCGATACCTATATGAGCGCAAATCTAGACGGCTACCGAGGACCGCTAGAGGCGACGAAGTTCGCAATAGGCCAGTCCAACCCGACGTTCGAGCTGCGCACGCCATCAAAAACATATGTGCTGCGTCGCAAGCCGCCCGGCGTTTTGTTGAAATCGGCCCATGCGGTGGAACGGGAGTTTCAGGTCCAAAAGGCATTGGCCGAAAGTGCGGTGCCAGTTCCTCGCATGATGCTGTTGTGCGAGGACGACGACGTTATCGGATCCGCTTTCTACATCATGGAACGATTGCAGGGGCGCGTGTTTTTGGAACCCACCATGGATGGGACCGACAACGAAACCCGCTCGGGCGTGTTCGACGAAATGAACCGCGTGTTGGCCGATCTGCACGAGGTCGACGTCGATGCGGTCGGGTTGTCTGACTATGGCCCACCGGGAAACTACTTTGAACGTCAGATTGCACGGTGGACCAAGCAGTATCGAGCCTCAGAAACAACGACGATTGCCGAAATGGACACTCTGATTTCCGCGCTTCAATCGTCGATCCCAAAGGACGACGGGCAACGAACACTGGTGCATGGCGATTACCGCATCGACAATTTGATGTTCCAGCAAAATGGTACACGTTGCGTCGGCGTTCTGGACTGGGAGCTGTCCACCATCGGACACCCCTATGCGGATCTGGCCGCGGTCATCATGCAATGGCAGCTGCCACCCGGCAAGGAAGGGCGAGGACTGGCCGGCGTTGACCGCAAGGCATTGGGATTGCCATCTGATCAGGAGTTTATCGAACGCTATTGTCAGCGCCGGAATCTGCCAGGGATCGAGAGTTTCGGTTTTTACCTGGCCTTCAATTTCTTCCGAATGGCAGGAATTCTGCAGGGTGTCTACAAACGCGCACTGGATGGAAATGCGTCAGACCCCAAGCGCGCGCAGGTGTTCGGCGCCTACGTCCCGGTGTTCGCGAAACACGGCCTTGCTGCGCTTGAGCAATAGGTCAGGCGGCTTTCAATGTTCAGACTGAGAAAGCTCCAACTCAAGATTACCCAGGCTGTTTTTGCCGAAAAACATCTCGGACCCAGCAAACATCGTGGGTACCCCGAATACCCCGCGCCTTACAGCGGCTTTGGATTGTTCTTTTAGCCGCTGCTTCACGTCCGCGCCGGTCATTGCCTCACGCAGTTTTCGCACAGGAAGTCCATGTTCCTGTATAATGTCCATCAGAACACTTAGTTCATCGACTTTCTGTCCATGCACCCAAATCGCATCAAAAACAGCTTCTATATAGTTATTTTCCCATGACTTTCCTGACGCAAAAATAGCGCCCCGCATTGCGAATTTCGTATTGATCGGGAAATGCGGGCTCATGTGAAAACTCAGACCGCGCCTCCGGGCAAAACGATGAAGGTCATGGGTCAGATATGCTGACTTCTGGCGGTTTTCTGAGAAAGCCTGAAACGGACTTTGATTGTTCGTCGCCTTGAACACTATGGATAGTAACACAGGCACATAGTTCAACTGAACACCGTCACGTTCGGCTAACTCGGGCAAAACCTTATGCGCCAGAAAGGCATTGGGGCTGCAGAAATCGAAAATGAAATCTATTGACTGCGTCATGGTCTAACTCCGATACGGCGATCAATGAACTGCACTCTGCGACACAAGGCGAATCTGTAACGCATTCAGTGTAACAGGTGGAATGAAAGACACGCAGCGTTGCAGTGAACCCAACAGCGAAAAAACGCGAATTCCCCTGTCAATTCAGTGCGCCACCCGTCAAGATCAGTCTCACGACCCAAGGAGACCTGACATCCATGTGCAGCCAGTTGGCCCTTGATCCAACCCGCCTGAACAGCATCCGCGACTGGATGCAGCGATATGTCGATCAACGGAAATACGCGGGCAGTTCGCTGTTGCTGAGACATCAAGGTTCCGAGGTGTTTTTTCATGAGTGTGGCGTCAGAAGTGTCGAAAAGGGGCTGCCATTTCAAAGGGACACGATTGCCCGCATCTATTCGATGACCAAGCCCATCACCTCGGTTGCCATTATGATGCTGGCCGAGCGTGGCCTGTTTCACCTCGACGCTCAAATATCTGATTTCATTCCCGAGTTTGGGTCGATGAAGGCCTTGGTCCTGGGCGCGGAACGTCTGGACCAGACCGAGGATGCCCCGACGCCAACGCTGCACCAATTGCTGACTCATACAGGGGGGTTCAGCTATCCGTTCAATCCGGGCGTTCTGCCGTCGGCGATGGATGCAAAAGACCTTATCTTTGGTCCGGATCAAGGTCCTCTGAAAGACCGGATCAGTGTGCTGGCTGAATTGCCGCTGGCGTTTCAGCCCGGAACCCGCTGGGAATACTCGGTTTCCACGGATGTGCTGGGCCGTGTGGTCGAGGTGGTTTCAGGAAAGTCACTCGATCAGTTCTTTGCTCAAGAGATTTTTGAGCCGCTCGGAATGGTCGAAACCGGGTTTTCTGTACCCAAAGGGGCAGGGGATCGGTTTGCCTCCCTGTATACGCCACTGGCCGGGGATGCCATGGCGCTGAACTCGGCCGAAACCGGCGAGGATACCCTGCGACTAACGGATCAAGCGGGTGACTCTCCTTTTGAAAACGCCACAACGTTTTCTGGTGGCGGAGGTTTGGTCAGTACGATTGACGACTATTCGAAGTTTGTCGAAATGATGCGGAACCGAGGGCAGGGTAACGGGAACCGGCTATTGGGTCCCAAGACCGTAGACTTCATGCTGCATAATCATTTGCCCGGCGACATCGCCTCGATGGGCCCGCAAAGCTTCGCCGAACAGCCGATGGAAGGCATGGGTTTCAGCCTGGCCGGCTCGGTGGTCGTGAACCCGGGCCGCACCCGAACACCCGGTTCGTTGGGCGATTTCAGTTGGGGCGGCATGGCGTCGACGTTCTTTTGGATTGATCGCTGCAACGATTTGAGCGCGGTGTTTTTCACCCAATTGTCCCCGTCCAGTTCATACCCGTCACGTGCAGAACTAAAAGCACTCGTCTTGGCTGCCTTGATTGAATGATCCATGTGGCACTGATACGCCTAGCCTGAATAACCGGAGCGACAATCATGACCGAAGCAGAACGTGTCCTTCTTGACCTTTTGAACCTCGAAAGGCTTGAAGTTGATTTGTTTCGGGGCACAGGATCAGGTGGAGAAACACCGACCCGGATATTTGGCGGACAAGTCGTCTCACAAGCGTTGGCGGCGGCGTACAGAACCGTAGAAGATCGGCTGTGTCATTCTCTGCACGCCTACTTTATTCGCCCCGGTGATCCGTCTATTCCTGTTATTTATCAAGTTGATAGAGCCCGAGATGGAGGTTCCTTCACCACGCGACGCGTGGTCGCGATTCAGCACGGCAAGCAAATCCTGAACATGTCGGCCTCGTTTCACATTCTCGATGAGGGATGGGATCACCACCACCAGATGCCTCAAACGGGATCACCCGAAAGCTATCCGTCGCGCACCGAACTGCGCCAGAAATACCTGCATCTGGTACCCGAGAAACTGCGCGGAGAGCTGACCCGAGAGCGTCCGATCGAAGTCCGCGAAGCCAGTCACCTGGACCCGTTTACGCCGGAGAAATCGGATGACCGAAACCAGGTCTGGTTCCGTATGCCTGGCGCTGCAGGCGTTGATGCAGCCACTCAGCAGCTACTGCTGACCTACGCTTCGGACATGTATCTCATGGGTTCTGGTATGCGCCCACACGGGCTGAGCTGGTTTACCGGCGAAGTCAATGCCGCCAGCCTGGATCACGCGATGTGGTTTCACGCTCCGATCCACTTCGAGAATTGGCATCTATATTCTATGGATTCACCTTGGACCGGGCGAGGGCGCAACTTTAACAGAGGGTCCATTTACGCTCAGGACGGCACGCTAGTGGCATCGGTCACTCAGGAAGGTCTGATGCGCAAGGCGCAGAAAAAGCCTTAGCCGCCTTCGGTAAACTGTTGATTTAGCTTACGCATTCCGCCCAGCCAGCGATCATAATCCCCGGTTTTGTGCCTCATATAGTCCAACACCTGCGGATGTGGCAGCACCAGAAACTGTTCTGCCTCAATCGCTTCAACACAGGCTTGGGCAACGTCCTCGGGTTCCAGCATTCCGTCGATAGACGCGACCGAGTCCTCAAAGCCGCGCGTCATTTCAGATCGAACCGCTTGTGGACACAGAACGGACACGCGCAGGCCTTTATGGCCATACGTCAGAGACAGCCATTCAGCGAAACCAACGGCAGCGTGCTTTGAAACCCCGTATGGCGCAGCGCCGGGTTGGTTCAGCAATCCAGCCGCCGAGGCCGTGGTCATGATGTAACCGCCGCCGCGAGCAATCATACGTGGAACCAGGTGCCGCGCTGTCCAGACATGGGACATGACATTGATCTTCCAGATCCGATCCCAATCTTCATCCGGCACGTCGAGACCACCGAGTGTAAGAATACCAGCATTTGCGCAAAACAGATCAACCGGGCCGATCTTATCTTCGACGTGATCAATCAGCGCTTTGATGCTGCTTTCGTCAGAAACGTCGCAAGAAACTGCGTGACCGCCGATTTCCTGGGCCACAGATATCGCAGCATCCGCTTCGATATCTGCGCATACGACAGTAGCACCTTCATGCGCGAACCGGGTTGCAAGGCCTTTGCCAATGCCGTTGGCTGCGCCGGTTACGACCACTGTCTTACCATTCAACTTCATCCAAAACTCCATTCAGGCGTTTAGGAAAGTATCGTAAGGCACTGGCGATTAGAGAAAAGCCCTAATCGCACAGCTATTTTTTACATAATACCGATTACACGATATCTGAAATATCCTAGTAGAAGGCCTGCAGCCCGGTCTGCGCCCGCCCCAGGATCAGCGCGTGAACGTCGTGTGTGCCTTCATACGTGTTCACGGTTTCCAGATTGACCATATGGCGGATCACTTGGAACTCCAGAGAGATACCGTTGCCGCCGTGCATATCACGCGCCATCCGAGCGATGTCCAATGCCTTGCCGCAGTTGTTGCGCTTGACGATTGAGATCATTTCGGGCGCGGCTTCGGCTTCATCCATCAGACGACCAACACGAAGGCTGGCTTGAAGACCCAGCGCGATCTCAGTCTGCATGTCTGCCAGTTTGCGCTGGAATAGTTGTGTCTGTGCCAAGGGCTTGTTGAACTGTTTGCGATCCAGCCCGTACTGGCGAGCGCCATGCCAGCAGGATTCGGCGGCGCCCATGACGCCCCAGCTGATGCCATAACGCGCACGGTTAAGGCATCCGAAAGGACCTTTGAGGCCCTGCACGTGAGGCAGCAACGCACCCTCGTCCACTTCGACGCCGTCCAACACAATCTCACCGGTGATCGACGCACGCAGGCTCATTTTATTCTGAATCTTTGGCGCGCTCAGACCCTTGAGGCCTTTTTCAAGAACAAAGCCGCGGATCTTGCCGTCATGGGCATCAGATTTGGCCCAGACAATAAATACGTCCGCAATTGGCGAGTTCGAGATCCACATCTTGCTGCCGGTCAGCCGGTAGCCACCGTCGATTTTCTCGGCGCGGGTTTTCATTCCGGCGGGATCGGAACCTGCGTCTGGTTCGGTCAAGCCAAAGCAGCCGACCCATTCACCACTGGCCAGTTTCGGAAGGTATTTCCGACGCTGTTCTTCGCTGCCATAGGCATAGATCGGATACATCACCAGCGAGCTTTGCACCGACATCATTGATCGATAGCCGGAGTCGACACGCTCAACCTCGCGCGCGACCAATCCGTAGGACACGTAACCTGAGCCCAGACCGCCATATTCCTCGGGGATCGTGGTGCCCAACAGGCCCATTTCGCCCATCTCGCGGAAAATTTCCGGATCGGTCTCTTCTTTCTGAAAAGCTTCCAAAACCCGGGGCTGAAGCTTTTCCTGCGCGTATGCATTTGCGCTTGCCGCAATCATACGCTCATCTTCGGTCAGCTGATCCGCAAGGCGAAACGGATCGTCCCATGTGAACGATCCCATATCAGGTGCATCTTTGGCGCGCAAAGTCGGTTTTGTGTCAGGGGCGTTCATCTTGCTTCTCCGCTTAGTCAGCTTTGCCGCAAAGTAACCCGCCAGAAACGCAAAAAACAGTCAGAGTTTCGCATCTAACCATGAGTAAACCGCATAGAACGGGGCGCGCCCTGCCCCGTTCGCTTACCCCAGCGCGTAACCGGCACCGCGGACTGTCCGAACCGGATCCTCGCCGCCGTGCTGGGTCAGAGCCTTGCGCAGGCGGCCGATGTGAACATCAACCGTTCTGGTATCGACATAGATATCCCGGCCCCAGACACGATCCAGCAATTGCTCGCGGCTCCAGACGCGTCCGGGTTTTTCCATAAACGTGCTCAGCAGGCGGAATTCGGTCGGACCCAGTTTCAAAGGCTTGCTGTTGCGACTGACCTTGTGAGTTTCCGAGTCCAGAATGATATCACCGTATTCCAACCGGATTCCAACAGTCGCCGGACGAACCCGACGCAGTTGAGTACGTACGCGCGCCATCAACTCAACGACCGAGTACGGTTTGACCACATAGTCATCGGCACCAGTTTCAAGACCGCGCACCTTGTCGACCTCTTCGGATCGTGCCGAGAGCATGATGATCGGGATCGCGCGCGTGTCAGGCCGTGTTTTCAGCCGGCGGCAGACCTCAATCCCGCTGAGGTTCGGCATCATCCAATCGAGAACGATAATGTCAGGACTATCTTCATCTACCAGCAGCAGTGCCTCTTCGCCGTTGGCCGCTTTGGAAACCCGAAAGCCTTCTGCCTCGAGGTTGTAGGCCAGCACTTCACGCTGCGCCAGTTCATCCTCGACAACCAGAACAGTTGGTTGATCCGCAGACATATCCGTAATCTCCTATGCGGATTGCGACGTGATATCGGCCTTGGGCCGCGCTTCGGTCGGGCGCTCGCCGGTGACCAGATAAACAACCTGCTCGGCTATGGCGGTGACGTGGTCGCCCATACGCTCAATGTTCTTGGCGATGAAATGCAGATGCATGCAGGACGAAATGTTCCGCGGGTCTTCGGCCATGAAGGTCAGAAATTCACGGAACAGACCATTGTACATCTGATCGACTTCCTCATCCCGGTCAATCACGTCAGCGGCCAGTTCGGCGTCCCGCTGGATGTAGGCGTCCAGAGCGTCGCGCAGCATCCGCTCGACCTCGCGCGCCATGCGGCGCAGGGCTGCAGCGCTGCCGTTAATCTCGCCTGCATTGACCAGAACCGTGGTTCGCTTGGCGATGTTTTTGGAATAGTCCCCAATGCGTTCCAGGTTTGCCGACACTTTCAGTACCGAAAGAACCAGACGCAGGTCACTCGCCGTAGGAGCACGCAGCGCAATCAGCCGGGCTGTTTCCTCGTTGATGAGGTCCTCAAGCGCGTCGATGGCCTTGTCGCCCTGACGCACCTCTTGGGCCAGTTCCTCGTCGCGGGACTCAAGCGAGCGCGCGGAATTCATGATCGCGGCTTCGACCAACCCACCCATCTTCATGATATGGGCCTGTACCGCTTCCAGGTCGCGGTCGAATGCGGATGCAATATGTTGTTCGGTCATGTTCAAATACCTGTCCTCAGCCGATACGGCCGGTAATGTAGCTTTCCGTGCGGGGATCTTCGGGGTTGGTAAAGATCTGCCCCGTTTCGCCAAACTCGACCAAGTTGCCCAAGTGGAAGAACGCCGTCTTCTGGCTGACCCGTGCGGCCTGCTGCATCGAGTGGGTCACGATCACCACCGAATAGCGTGAGCGCAGTTCGTCGATCAGTTCCTCGACCTGAGCCGTCGCAATCGGATCCAGGGCCGAGCACGGCTCGTCCATCAACAGGACCTCGGGTGCGGTTGCAATCGCCCGCGCGATGCACAGACGCTGTTGCTGACCGCCCGAAAGGCCTGTGCCCGGGGCGTCCAGACGGTCCTTGACCTCATCCCAGATGGCGCCTCGGCGCAGGGATTTTTCAACGATTTCATCCAATTCGGCTTTGTTCTTGGCAAGGCCGTGGATGCGTGGGCCATATGCGACATTGTCATAGATCGACTTGGGGAACGGGTTCGGCTTTTGGAAAACCATTCCAACCTTGGCGCGCAGCTGCACCGGGTCGACCCGCTTGTCATAGATGTCCTCGCCATCCAGCAGGATATCGCCCTTGACGCGGCAGATGTCGATCGTGTCGTTCATCCGGTTCAAGCAGCGCAGGAAAGTGGACTTGCCGCAGCCGGACGGGCCGATGAAGGCCGTTACGGTTTTGTCTTCAATCTCGACGTCCACGTCTTTGATGGCGTGCGTCTCACCGTAATAGACCTGAACCTTTTTTGCGGCAATCTTGATAGCTTTGGAGTCCACGGTTCTCTCCACTCGTGTCATATCGTTCATTATAGCCTCCACTTACCAGCGGCGTTCGAAGCGGCGGCGCAGGATGACCGCAATCGTGTTCATTGTGACAAGGAAGATCAACAGAATGATGATGCCCCCCCATGCGCGTTCGTAAAAGGCCGGATCGGCGCGCTTGGACCATTCGTAGATCTGCGCCGGCATGGCCGAGTTCGGGGACAGGAAGCCCGCGACGATCCCGTCGGGCGGGTTCGAGGCAATGAATCCAACCATCCCGATCAGCAACAGCGGAGCAGTTTCGCCCAATGCCTGCGCCAAACCAATGATGGTGCCGGTCAGGATGCCGGGTGCGGCCAGCGGTAAAACGTGGTGGAATACGGCCTGCATTTTCGAGGCCCCTACCCCAAGCGCCGCATCGCGGATCGACGGTGGGACCGCCTTAAGCGACGCGCGGGTCGAGATAATGATCGTCGGCAAGGTCATCAGCGTCAGCACCAGACCGCCCACCAGCGGTGCGGATGTCGGCAGGTGCATGTAGTTGATGAAGACGGCCAAACCCAGAATACCAAAAACAATGGATGGAACGGCAGCTAGGTTCGAGATGTTGACCTCGATGATGTCGGTCAGTCGGTTCTGCGGTGCGAATTCCTCGAGGTAAATCGAGGCTGCTACGCCAATCGGCAAGGCCAGCGCCAGCACCACAAACATCATGAACAGAGAACCCAGCATGGACACACCGATACCTGCAGCCTCGGGCCGTTGGTCAGAGGCATCAGCACCAAGGATAAAGTCGGGGTTGAACGCCTTGTACAGAACACCGGCGTTGCGCAACTGGTCAACAAAATCAAGTTGTTCGACCGAGATGCTCTTATCATTGGCAATCGAGTCGCGGGTTACGCGACCTTTCATGTATCCATCGACGCGGCTGTTGGTGAGAAAGCGGAAGCTGACCGTGTTACCGATCTCATCAGGGTTGGCGATGACGTAGTTCCGCAATTCGGCCTGTGCCGCCTTGGACAGGATCTTGCCCATGTCCTTGGCCGACAAATCGGTCTGAATACCAAGTTTTGCAACTTCGGATTCCAGCGCAGACGCGATCAGAGGCGCATAACCAAAGGTCGAAACCTTCTTGATATCCTCGATATTGCGGTTGCCCTTCTTGTCCAGCTTGTCTGCCTTCAGGTCGACATCCAGCTCAAGATAGGTTTGCTGAAAGGCCCCGGTACCGGCGGTCACGATGTTCGTCACCAGAACGACCAGCATCAGCAGCCCGATACCGATTGCGGCGATGCCGTACATCTTGAACCGGCTTTCAGCCGCATTGCGCCGCTTGGTGCGCGCGTCCTTTTCGAACAGCGAACCACCCTTGGGTTTCGCGGTCGGAGCAGCGCCAGGTGTTTGGGAAATATCGGTCATTCGTACTGCTCCCGGTATTTGCGTACGATGTAGAGGGCGAAGATATTCAGCCCCAGCGTGATGATGAACAGGGTCAAACCTAGCGCAAACGCCACCAGCGTTTCGGGGCTGGCAAAGTCGGTGTCTCCGGTCAACTGGCTGACGATCCGCGTGGTGATGGTCGTCATCGCCTCGAACGGGTTGCCCGAAAACTTGGCGATCGCACCGGCGGCCATCACAACGATCATTGTTTCACCGATGGCGCGGCTGGCGGCCAGCAGAACAGCCCCGACGATGCCCGGCAGCGCAGCGGGCAGGATCACGTTGCGCACGGTTTCCGAATGTGTTGCACCAAGGCCAAGCGAGCCGTCGCGCATGGATTGCGGTACTGCGTTGATGATGTCATCCGACAGCGACGAGACAAACGGGATCAGCATGATACCCATCACCAGCCCGGCGGTCAGAACCGCGTTGGAACTGGCCATCCAGCCCACACCCAGTGTGCCGCCCTGGCCAAACATCGAAACAAGCGCCGGACCAACGGTCAGCAAAGCGAACAGACCATAAACGATGGTCGGGATACCGGCGAGGATTTCAAGCAGAGGCTTGGCGATGGAGCGTGTCGCGCCCGAGGCATACTCAGACAGGTAAATCGCAGCAAACAGGCCAATCGGCACGGCTACCAGCAATGCGATCAGCGAAATATACAAGGTTCCCCACAACAGCGGCAGGATCGACAGCTCGCTGCCGCCGCGGAAGTTCGGGGCCCAGGTGCTGCCGAAGAAGAAATCCTTCCAAGAGTGCAGCTGGAAGAAGTTCATGGTCTCAAAAAGCATCGACAGAACGATTCCGACCGTCGTCAGGATCGCGATTGACGCGGCCAACAGTAACAGCGCCAGAACGCCCTGCTCGACCACGTTGCGGGCCCGGAATTCCTTGTGCGTGCGCACATAAGCAAAAGCCGCACCAAGCAACGCCAGAGCTAGTACGACGACTTGCATCGCGACGGTCCCGGTCGATGTCATGCTGCGGAATTTCTGCGCCGCCACCAGAATGGGCTGTGTTATGTCCTGCGTCAGAACCTGCCCTGCATCTTTCAGCGTTTTGGTCAGGATTTCGATATCAGCGCTGCCATCCTGAGCCTGAGCTTCGGTCATTGCACCACTGGCAACGGCGCCGTCCAGGCCATAGGCGACACGGCGCACCTCGCTCATGATCAGACCGCGATCAGACCCTTCGGGGATCGCTTGATCGGGAATAAGTCCGGATACCGTGCTGTTCACGATCATCGGTTGGGCAAGAAGCCAGACGATCAGCACCCCAACTGCGGGAACCAGAGCCGTCAGCGCAACGTTGTAGCCGTAGTAAGATGGCAGAGAATGCAAATCGCGGGCGTCTCCTCCCGCGCTTGCCAATGCGCGGGACCGACCCGCAAAGTATCCGATCACTGCCAGCGCAAGCAGGATAAGCAACAGCCAGGATAACGCCATGAGAACTCCGTGGGGATGGCAGAGATGGAGTCAAAAAGAACCGGGGCGCGCATAAAACGCCCCGGTTCGGTTAGCAAGGGTGATTAGGAACCGCCGCCCAGTACGGTTTCGTTGGCAACAGCTTCCTGTACCTTGACCAGTTCAGGGTCGGATACCAGGCCGTATTCTGCCAGCGGGCCGTCGGGGCCAGCGATCTCGTCGGCGACGAAGAACTCAGCATATTCTTTCAGGCCTGGGATCACGCCGATGTGGGCTTTCTTCACGTAAAAGAACAGCGGGCGGGAAACCGGATATTCACCGGATGCGATCGACTCGGTCGACGGAACGATGCCGGACATGGTCGCAACCTGCAGCTTGTCGGTGTTGTTCTCGTAGAACGCCAAACCAAAGACGCCGATGCCGTCCTTGTTGCTGTCGATACGGGCCAGAGTTTCGGTGTAGTCGCCGTCGATGTCGACCGAAACGCCATCGGTACGCAGAGCGATACAGGCTTTTTCGGCAGCTTTCTTGTCGTCGCCGTTGGCAGCTTTGTAGACGTCGAAGTCGCCCAGGTGCTCACAACCGGCTAGGATCACCTTGTCTTCGAACACTTCACGGGTACCGTGCTTGGTGCCCGGGATGAAAGCTGCGATCGGCTGCGCCGGGAACGCGGGGTTGACGTCGGCCCAGGTTTTGTTCGGGTTGTCGACCAGTTCACCATCAACAACGATCTGAGCGGACAGGGCTTTGTACCAGTCTTCCGGCGTGAACTCGAACGAGTTGCCGTTGATGTCGGATGCGAAAACGATGCCGTCATAACCGATCTGAACTTCGATGATGTCGGTAACGCCGTTTTCAGCACAGGCTTTGATTTCTTTTTCACGGATCTGGCGCGATGCGTTCGCAACGTCGATGGTGTTTTCGCCAACACCTTCACAGAAACGCTTCAGACCGGCCGACGAACCGCCCGATTCAACAACCGGCGTCGGGAAGTCAAAGTTTTCACCGAAGGCTTCTGCAACGATCGAAGCGTAAGGCAGCACGGTTGACGAACCAGCAACCTGAACCTGGTCACGAGCAGCGGCCGCGGTGGCCGATACAGCAGCAATGGTAAGCGCCGAAGCCGACAGTTTTACAAAGGACATTTCAGTCTCCTTGAGAAAGGTAAATTCTGATCACCCCCATGATGATCTTGGGGCGAACCCCTAAGAGGCGTCGGTAAGCCTTTTGTGACAAGTACGTAACGGTTTTATGACAAGTCACAAATTACTTAGTATTTCTTAACTTGACGAGGCGTAGGGGGTCAGCACCGAGAATTGTTTCCAGGCGAAACGTCCGCGGTCACCGCGGCAATATCACCGTAAAAACAGAGCCTTTGCCCAGATCACTTTCGACACGCAAGCGGCCCCTGTGGCGGTTCACGATGTGTTTTACGATTGCAAGGCCCAGCCCCGTACCACCCAGTTCCCGAGATCGGTGGCTATCTGCCCGATAGAATCTCTCGGTCAGGCGCGGCAGATGAACGGCGTCGATTCCCGGCCCTTTGTCAGCGATCTGAACCCGAACCGCCGGGCCGCGCATGGCAGTGTCCCGTTCGGATGACACGACGCGCACGTCCACAACTCCTCCACTGCCGCCGTATTTGATCGCGTTCTCGATCAGATTGGTGAAGACCTGACGCAGTTGATCGCTATCACCGGTCAACGTGATCGGCCCGCATGACGCATCAAGCGTAAGGTCCACACCTGCCTTCTCGGCCAGAGGTCGCAGCGAAGTCAAAGTCGATTGCAACAACCCGGTCAGTTCAAGCTGCTCTTTGGGCCTGACGCGTTCTTCGCTTTCAACGCGGTTCAGCGACAGCAAATCGCCCACCAGCCGATTCATGCGATTGGCCTCGTCGGTCATGATCTGAAGAAACCGGTCTCTCGCGGCCTCATCATCGCGCGCGGGGCCTCGCAGGGTTTCAATGAATCCCATGAGAGCCGTCAATGGCGTGCGCAATTCATGACTGACATTCGCCACGAAATCGCGCCTCATCTGCCCGGCCTGTTCCAGATGCGTTATGTCCTGAAACACCGCCATGACTGCGCCGCCATCCACGGCACCCACGCCGTTCATGTAACGGCACTGAACTTCGAACGTGGTATCCTGAGCCCCATCATTGCCGAGGTGCCGGGTTTTGGCCGGCCCTTTGCTGCGCAGGCTTTGTTCCATCGCGTCGATGACCTGAGGCTGCCGGAGGATCGTCGCGAAATGCCGACCTTCGATATTCTGTCCCAGCATTGTCCGGGCATCGGTATTGGCGGCGATGATGCGTTCGGTTTGATCCACCATGAGGGCAGGCATCGGGATGGCCGACACGATTTCAGCAAGCAGGTCGTTTGGCATGTCTGAATTCTCTTGAACCAGTTGGGATCGCGCTAAGGCACGAGTTTCAACATATCCCTGAACGCGCGCATGTTCTGTTGATAGTGCAACGCGCTGAGCGTGATTTTTTTCGCCGCCGCCTCGTCTAACTCCCGCACGATCTTACCCGGAGAGCCCATGACCAGAGAATTATCAGGGATCTCTTTGCCTTCGGTAAT
The DNA here is from genome assembly GCF_056538705.1 of Ruegeria sp. BF12. Classification (NCBI taxonomy): domain Bacteria; kingdom Pseudomonadati; phylum Pseudomonadota; class Alphaproteobacteria; order Rhodobacterales; family Roseobacteraceae; genus Ruegeria; species Ruegeria sp. BF12. Next base: position 479,131 of record NZ_JBQFTP010000002.1, read on the forward strand.
CAGCGCCCCGGCACCGATCAGGCAGTTTTTCCCGATCTTCGCCCCGTTCAGAACAATCGCGCCCATCCCGATCAGTGTGTTCTCGCCGATTGTACAGCCGTGCAGCATGACCTTGTGACCAATGGTGCAATTCTTGCCAATGGTCAGAGGGTATCCGGCGTCGATATGCATGACGCAGTTTTCCTGAACATTGCTGCCCTCGCCCACACGGATCTCTTCGTGATCTGCGCGTATCGTGCAGCCGAACCAGACCGAGGCCCCCTGCTCCAGCACGACTTTCCCGATCAGGTTGGCGTCCGGTGCAACCCATGTGTCTTCGTGGATTTGCGGTGTGTGATTGCCCAGAGCGTAAATCGTCATGACAAACCTTCGAATTCGTTTTGCAGCGTGCGGACGTGGTTCTGCAGTTTAGGTTGCTGGATCCGGCGCATACGCTCGGCGCTGACGATGGTTTTCAGCTTTTCCTCGGTGGCGTCCAGATCATCATTGATCAACACGTAGTCGTAATAGCCCCAGTGGCTGATCTCATCCCAGCTTTTCAGCATCCGCTTGGCGATCACGTCTTCGCTGTCCTGTCCGCGGCTTTCGAGCCTGCGGCGCAGTTCGGGGATAGACGGCGGAAGGATAAAGATCGACAGGGCGTGCTTACCCAGGTCTGAGTTGCGGATTTGCACCTCACCCTGCCAGTCCACGTCAAACAGAACGTCCTTGCCAGTATTAATCGAGTCGCGAACAGGCCCTGCAGGAGAGCCGTAGAAATTGCCGAACACATGTGCGTGTTCCAACATCTGTCCTTCGGACACCTGCTGGCGGAACGCATCTTCACTCAGGAAGTAGTATTCGCGCCCATGTTCTTCGCCGGGACGCGGTGCCCGCGTGGTGGCCGAGACCGAGAACTCAAGTTCCGAATCCCACTGCATCAGCCGCTTGGCCAAGGTCGATTTACCGGCCCCCGAAGGTGAGGACAGAATGATTAGTAGGCCGCGTCGATCCGCCATTTGGGCGCTCCTGTCGTTATTCCACGTTCTGCACTTGCTCGCGCATCTGATCTATTACGGCCTTCAACTCAAGACCAACCGCCGTCAGGTCGGCGCTTTGTGCTTTCGAACACAGCGTATTGGCCTCGCGGTTGAACTCCTGCATCAGGAAATCCAGCTTGCGCCCGACCGGTGCGCCTTGCGCCAACAGATCCCGCGCGGCCACAACATGCGCCTTCAAGCGGTCGATCTCTTCGGTGATATCCGCTTTGACAGCAATTAGCGCCAGTTCTTGCGCGACGCGGTCGGGGTCAGCCCCTTGGGCGTTGTCCAGCACACGCGCCAAGTTATCGCGCAACGCTTCGGCCATCTTGTCCTTGCGCTGTTCTGCCAACTTTGCCGCCTGAGCGGTCAGCGTGGCGACCTGATCAAGCTGCTCATCCAGAACGGCGGCAAGCGCGCGCCCCTCGGTTTGACGCATCTCGATGAAATCGGACAACAACCCGGCAAATTCTGAGGTCAGGTGCGCGACCAGCGGTGCCGGATCATCCACGTCACTGCCTGCGTCCATCATCCCCTTTAGGGAAATCAGATCAGCGGCTGTGGATGGGGCCAGGGATACCGCCCGCGCAGCGGCCATCTCTTGCGTCCGCGCCACGGCGTCCAGAACCGCGCCCATCGCCACCTCATTCAACACCATGTCTGGTTCGGATTCATCGCGGCTCAGACGTAAGGACAGCGTGACATTGCCTCGGCTCAGCTGTTTCGACATGTCGGCCCGCAACGCGGCCTCAAGCCCGGTAAGCCACTCGGGCACACGCAGACGCATGTCCAGCCCTTTGCCGTTCACGCTACGCAACTCCCACGTCCAGCTATGAGGTCCAAACGCCCCTTTACCCGAGGCGAATCCGGTCATGGATTTTATCATGCCTGCCCTTCCTAAAGCTGCCCGATCCCGTTTGCTGAGCGCACCTAATGCCAACAATGGACACAGGGCAAGTGTTTGCTGACTCTGCCTTTGTGCGCCAGTCATTAACCATTCGTTAAAGATTTGCTCCAAAATTGAATCAACCCGCGTCTATCTTACCATTGCGAAGGCTGGTCTCTGAAAGAAGTCCCCGGTATTTCGCATTTTATGAAAATGACGGTCGATAGACGCCAGGGTGATGAAAATGAAAACCTTTTTCGGGAACGGTTCCGGGTCAAGTTTTGGAAAGATCGTCGCTATGGATCGTTTTGACAGCGGGCGCAGCCTCTCGCCCATCCGACAGGCCGAGGCGTATTGGACGGCGCTCTTGTCAGGTGACGACGTTCCCATGCGTTCGCAAATCGACCCGCGCGGGCTTGAGAACATTCTGGAATACACGTTTGTTCTGGAACGCATCGCCCCTGGTCTGGCAAGGTTTCGTCTGGCAGGCAGCCATTTGAACAAACTTGCCGGAATGGAAGTTCGCGGCATGCCCCTGACCGCCTTTTTCGAACCCGCAGTGCGCGATCAGGTCAAGAACGTTCTAGAGCAGGTCTTCGCCCAGCCAGCGATCGCAAACCTGAGCCTTGAATCGTCGGGCAAACTTGGCCGCGTTCAACTGCAGGCGCGAATGATCCTGCTGCCGCTAAAAAGCGACCTGGGCGATGTCAGCCGGATCCTGGGCGTCATGGTCAGCGACGGCACAATTGGCGCTACGCCCCGGCGGTTCACTATTTCGGATATCAACTTACGTCCCGTTTCGGACGTGCAGGTGCCGAAACCGCAGCCCCAACCCGTTGAAGCCGGTTTTGCGGAAGAGCAAAGGCAATTCAAACGACCTGGGTCGCATCTGCGGCTGGTCGTGTCCCGCAAGGATTGAAAGCCGAAAAAAACCGGCCTTTCCGATGGCGGACCCTACCAAACGTATTTTGTTGCGCCAGGGACCCTAACCCCTTGCCCGAGCCGCGCAACAGGCGCAAAATGTAAACTCACATACCAATTCGCGCCCTGGGCGCGCACCGTGGCAGGTTCTGCGGCCGGGACGCCTTCGATGACACGGAGGGCACCATGACTATTGCAACTCGCTTGAAACACCATCTGGACGCCCAAGGGCTTCCTTTTGACACTATCACGCACCCATATGCGGCAACTGCCAGCGAATGCGCCGAAGCGGCGCATGTCCCCGGCGATCACCTGGCCAAATCCGTTCTCATTCATATGGAAGAAGGACCGATGCTGGCTGTTCTGCCCAGCAATCATCAGGTCGATCTGACCGCCCTGCAATCAATGATGAACCGCCGCCTTGGTTTGGCACCGGAATCTGAAATGCGCGATCTGTTTGATGATTGCGCCCTCGGAGCAGTCCCTCCGGTAGGTGATGCTTATGATGTTCCGACCGTCGTTGACAACAGCCTAACCGGGCTTGATAAAATCTGGTTTGAGGCGGGAGATCACAAAACTCTGATTGAGATGCGCGGCGAGGATTTTGACACGATGATGAAGGATGTAAAACACGGCGCGTTCTGCTGTATGCACTAACAGACATTACAGATTGCCGTTGGACACTATTGAGTGGGCAATACACTACAAAATCAAAGACCTGCCGCGATTATCGCGACAGGTCTTCGTGGTTTTTGCATCTCACCGGACAGACTGCGTTACCATGCACCCTGCCAATCCTCTTCAACTGATATCAGCTGGCCGCGCGCTTGTTGCGATCACGGCGCAGGTTGGTCAGTTCTTCCGCAACCAGGAAGGCCAGCTCCAGCGACTGCGAGGCGTTCAGACGCGGGTCGCAGGCTGTGTGGTAGCGATCCGACAGGTCTTCTTCGGTCACGGCGCGCACACCGCCGGTGCACTCGGTGACGTCCAGACCGGTCATCTCGAAATGCACGCCACCGGGAACGGTGCCCTCGGCCTGATGTACACCGAAGAAATCGCGCACCTCGCGCAGGACCGAGTCGAACGGACGGGTTTTGTACCCGGTCGCCGACTTGATCGTGTTGCCATGCATTGGATCGCAGACCCAAGTGACTTTTGCGCCTTCTTCCTTCACAGCCTTGACGAGACGCGGCAGATGCTCACCTGCTTTGCCTGCACCGAACCGTGCGATCAGGGTCAGGCGACCCTCTTCGTTTTCCGGGTTCAGCTTGGCCATCAGAACCTTTAGGTCTTCGGCGGTCGTGGTCGGACCACATTTCAGGCCGATTGGGTTCAGCACGCCGCTGCAGAATTCGACATGTGCGCCGTCCGGCTGACGCGTACGGTCGCCGATCCAGATCATGTGACCCGAGCCAGCCAACCAGTTGCCGGAGGTCGAATCAAGACGGGTCAGCGCCTCTTCATATTCCAGAAGCAGGCTCTCGTGGCTGGTGTAGAACTCCACGGTCGAGAACTCATGCGTGGTATCGGCCGTGATGCCAGCAGCATTCATGAAGTCGATCGTGTCCTGAATACGGTCGGCAATTTCCGAGTACTTCTGAACATCCTGCTCATCGGTAAAGCCCAGGGTCCACGAATGCACCATACTCATATCGGCGAAACCACCGGTCGAGAAGGCGCGCAACAGGTTCAACGTGGCCGCTGCCTGAGTATAGGCCTGCAGCATCTTTCCGGGATTCGGAATGCGCGCTTCTGGCGTGAACGCCAGTTCGTTAATGATGTCACCGCGGTAGCTGGGCAGCTCCACGCCATCCACAACCTCTGTCGGCGCGCTGCGCGGTTTGGCAAACTGGCCCGCCATGCGGCCCACTTTGACCACAGGCACCTTGGCGCCATAGGTCAGAACCATCGCCATCTGCAGCATCACCTTGAAGGTGTCGCGGATCGCGTCCGCGCTGAATTGTTCAAAGCTTTCAGCACAATCCCCGCCCTGCAACAGGAAGGCCTCGCCGCGACCGGCGGCACCAAGATGTTGCTTGAGACGCCGTGCTTCGCCTGCAAAGACCAGCGGGGGATACTGTGAAAGCTGAGCCTCGACTTTGGCCAATGCGGCCGCGTCGGTATACTCTGGCATCTGAACCCGGGGCTTATTGCGCCAGTTCGTTTTTTGCCATTCGGTCATAGCTTTGATCTCCGCTGAAGTAGTCAGGTGGTCTCTATACAAAATGCAATGAAGACTGACCATATCCCTTTTGCGCCTCTTGACGTCGGAAACAAGCTTTGGTCATGGTGGCTGATAATACTGACGCCGGACGCCACGTAACACGGCGCCGAATCAAGGACACCAAGCCATGCAAGAGCAACGCCAAGTTGTCACAGTGGACGGCACTGAGGCCAATCCTCGCCATTTCGTCTTTGTCCTCCTGGACAAGTTCTCTTTGCTGTCTTTTGCATCTGCATTGGACAGTCTTCGCATTGCCAACCGGATGGCGGACAAAGAGCTCTATACATGGACGCTGGCTGGCGAAGGTGGTGAGATGGTCAGTTGTTCTGCCGGGACCACATTCAGCCTGGATGCTGACCTCATCGAATTGCAGCGCGACGACGTTGTGTTGATCTGCGGCGGCGTAGACGTACAATTGGCGACAACCAAGAAAATCCTGAACTGGGTCCGCCGAGAGGCGCGTCGCGGACTGCGCATCGGCGGATTGTGTACAGCGGCTTATACCTTGGCCAAAGCCGGGTTGCTCGACGGCAAGCGCGCCACAATTCACTGGGAAAACTCGGACAGTTTCATCGAGGAATTCGATGAGGTCGAACTGACAAAATCCGTCTTCCAGATCGACGGCAACCGGATGACGACGGCAGGCGGAACGTCCTCAATTGACCTGATGCTCAAGATCATTGCCGACGACTTTGGTGAGGATTTGGCGAATGCGGTGGCGGATCAGATGATCTATTCATCGATCCGCACCGATCAGGATACGCAGCGCCTGTCGACGCCAACACGGATCGGCGTGCGGCATCCAAAACTGAGCCAGGTTATCCTGATGATGGAAAAGAATATCGAAGAGCCGATCTCGCCTTCGATTTTGGCCAAGGATGTCGGTATGTCCACGCGACAGCTGGAACGTTTGTTCCGCCGATACCTCAGCCGCTCGCCCAAGCGCTACTACATGGAACTGCGACTGCACAAAGCGCGTAACCTGCTGATGCAAACGGATATGAGCGTTATCAACGTCGCGCTGGCCTGCGGATTTGCCTCGCCGAGTCATTTCTCGAAATGCTACCGGGCACATTACAACACCACGCCCTACCGAGAGCGTGGTGCGCAAAGCGGGCGGCTTTCGGTCTGATCCGCGCCTATCCGGGGGTCATGCGATAGATGGCCCCCTGTCCCACGGAAATAAACCAGATCGACCCGTCAGCGGCTTCGACGATGTCGCGCACACGCTCGGTTTCGGGGCCCTTGATCTGTTCAACCTCGCGCAGGGGCGCCCCTTCAAGCCGTGCGATATAGTCGAATTTGAGGGAACCGACGAAGATGTCACCTCTCCATTCCGGCCACAGCTTACCAGAGTAAACCATCAGCCCGGACGGAGCGATGGAGGGATCCCAGTAATGCTCTGGCTGCTCCATTCCCGGTTTTGAAGTGCCCTCGCCTATCTTTTGTCCTGAATAGTGCACGCCGTAAGAAATCACCGGCCAGCCGTAATTCCGGCCCGGACGGATCAGATTCACCTCGTCGCCGCCCTGAGCACCATGTTCCGAGATCCACAAGCGGCCCTGACCGTCCAGCCCTGCGCCTTGCGCGTTCCGATGTCCATATGACCAGATTTCGGGCCGAATACCCGACTTACCGACGAAAGGGTTGTCAGCGGGCACCGTTCCGTCCCGGTTTAGGCGAATGACCGTCCCCATGTGGTTGGACCTGTCCTGCGCGGTCGGACGATCCCCGCGGTCGCCAATTGTGACAAAAAGCGTCCCGTCCTGCGCCTCGACGACCCGCGAACCAAAGTGCCGACCAGTAGATCCGCCCGGAACGGCTTCGAAAATAACGCGTACGTTGTTCAGCCGGTCCCCATTTTCCGACAGGCGTGCCACGGCTACAGCCGTGCCAGCCCCGCCTCTTTGGGGCTTTGAAAAGGTCAGAAAGACTTCGCGGGTTCGCGCAAAATCCAGGGCGACAGTAATGTCCAGCAATCCGCCCTGCCCGTTTGCCGCCACTTTGGGCACACCGCCGACGCGTTTGGCGTTTCCCTGCGACACAAGCAAAAGCTCCCCGTCCCGTTCGGTCACAAGGATACCGCCGTCAGGCAATAGCCCGATGGCCCAGAGCGTATCCAACCCCTCGACCATCGACGTGACACGCACCGCACCGGCTGAGGTTTGCAGGACATCGGCATTGATGGGAGCGGCCAAAACCGACAGGACCAGAATCGCAACAGCCCTAATCATCATAAATCTCCAGTTCCGGAATTCTGCGACAAACACATCAAAACAAATAGGATTATGTCCGACAAAAACACATTTGCGTTAGGACTTTTCTTTTCCAGACAGCTTGCCTAGGGTCGTGCGCAGAACGAATACGTTCCAATTAGGGAGTAACCATATGAAAAAGCTGCTTACAGCAACTGCAGCATCCGCTCTGCTGGCCGGTCCGGCACTGGCCGAAGACGTAACTCTGGGCGTTCTGTTCGGGTTCACCGGCCCGATTGAATCGCTGGCACCTGCCATGGGTTCGGGCGCAGAACTGGCGATGGCCGAAGTCACCGAATCCGGCAAACTGCTGGATGGCTCGACTGTCACTGCATCGCGCGCTGACACCGGCTGCATCGACAATGGTTTGGCGACTTCGAACGGCGAACGCATGATTGCTGACGGCGTTGCCGGAATCATCGGCGGCGACTGCTCAGGCGTGACCGGCGCGATCCTGCAGAACGTTGCGATTCCGAACGGCATGGTCATGATCTCGCCGTCGGCGACTTCGCCCGGCCTGTCGACCATGGAAGACAACGGTCTGTTCTTCCGCACCGCTCCGTCGGATGCGCGTGAAGGCGAAGTGATGGCCGACATCCTGAAGGACCGCGGCATCAACTCGATCGCTCTGACTTACACCAACAACGACTACGGCAAGGGTCTGGCAGACGCGATCCAGTCCTCGTTCGAAGCAGCCGGCGGTGAAGTCACCATCGTTGCCGCGCACGAAGACGGCAAAGCCGACTATTCGGCTGAAGTCGGCGCGCTGGCATCCGCCGGTGGCGACATTCTGGTCGTAGCAGGTTATCTGGACCAGGGTGGTCTGGGCATCATCCAGTCCTCGCTGGACAGCGGTGCGTTCGACACATTCGGTCTGCCGGGTGGTATGATCGGTGACTCGCTGCCTTCAAACGTCGGCCCCGACCTGAACGGCTCGTTCGGTCAGATCGCCGGTTCGGGCGGTGAAGGTGCTGAAAAGTACTTTGCCATGGCCGAGGCTGCAGGCTTTGACGGATCGTCGCCCTATTCGCCTGAATCCTATGACGCCGCGGCTCTGTTCATGCTGGCCATGCAGGCCGCAGGTTCGACCAACCCTGCTGACTACGGCGCCAAAATCATGGACGTTGCCAACGCTCCGGGTGAGAAAATCTATCCGGGCGAACTGGCTAAAGGTCTGGAATTGCTGGCTGCGGGTCAGGACATCGACTATGTCGGCGCATCGGGCGTTGAGTTGATCGGCCCCGGTGAAAGCGCGGGTTCGTACCGCGAGATCGAAGTGACCGACGGCAAGAACGAAACCGTCAACTTCCGTTGATCCTGTATCAAACGTCATAAAATCAAACAGCCCGGGCCTTGTGTCCGGGCTGTTTCAATGAAAAAAGGCCGCACCTCTGTAACGGGGATGGGACAACAGCGCCGAAAAACGGCGGCTAGGGGAAAAGATGATCGTCGTCGAGGACGTGCACAAGCATTTCGGCGGGTTTCACGCGGTGGATGGGGCGTCGCTGGAAATCCAAAAAGGTTCGATCACGGGCCTGATCGGTCCGAACGGGGCTGGCAAAACCACTCTGTTCAACGTGATCGCGGGCGTTCTGCCACCGACCAGCGGTAAGGTGTTCATGGATGGTGAGGAAATCACCGGTCTGCCGCCGCATGACCTGTTCCACAAGGGACTGCTGCGGACATTCCAGATCGCGCACGAATTCTCGTCGATGACCTGCCGCGAAAACCTGATGATGGTCCCCGGCGCGCAATCCGGGGAATCGTTGTGGAACACATGGTTCGGCCGCAAGCGCATCGCCGATGAAGAGCGCGCCTTGAAGGCCAAGGCTGATGAAGTGCTGGAGTTCCTGACCATCGAACATCTGGCCGACCACAAGGCGGGTCAGGTTTCGGGTGGTCAGAAAAAGCTGCTGGAACTCGGCCGTACCATGATGGTCGACGCCAAGATCGTGTTCCTGGACGAGGTCGGCGCAGGTGTGAACCGCACCCTGCTGATGACCATCGCCGACACGATCCTGCGCCTCAACAAGGAGCGAGGCTATACTTTCGTCGTTATCGAGCACGACATGGATTTCATCGGCAAGATCTGCGACCCGGTCATCTGTATGGCCGAGGGCAAGGTGCTGGCCGAGGGGACTCTGGACGAGATCAAGGCAAATGAGCACGTGATCGAGGCCTATCTGGGCACCGGCCTGAAGAACAAAGACAAGCTGGAGGCCGGGGCATGAGCGACAATCCCTATCAGGATGACAAGGGCAACAAGGACGCCTCGATCACCAATACCCACGGGGTTGGCACCATGACGCCTGCGCACACGAAAAGCGGCAAAACGCACAGAGTTGAAGGCGGCCCCTTTCTGATCGGCGACACCATGACCGGCGGCTATGGCAAAGGGCCGGACATCCTGCACGACTGCACCATCGCCGTCGACAAAGGTGAGATCGCGGTCATCGTGGGCCCCAACGGAGCTGGCAAATCGACCGCTATGAAGGCGGTGTTCGGCATGCTTGATGTCCGCTCGGGCGCGGTGCGGCTGGATGGTGAGGACATCACCAACCTCACCCCGCAGGATCGCGTGATCCGCGGCATGGGATTCGTGCCGCAGACCTCGAACATCTTCACGTCGATGACGGTTGAAGAAAACCTTGAGATGGGCGCTTTCATCCGGCGCGACGACATCAGCCAGACGATGGAGCAGGTCTATGATCTCTTCCCCATCCTGCGCGACAAACGCAACCAGCCTGCCGGAGAGCTTTCGGGTGGCCAGCGCCAACAGGTCGCCGTCGGTCGCGCGCTGATGACACAGCCCAAGGTGTTGATGCTGGATGAACCGACCGCAGGTGTTTCGCCCATCGTGATGGATGAACTGTTTGACCGGATCATCGAGGTTTCTCGCACCGGACTGCCGATCCTGATGGTTGAACAGAACGCCCGCCAGGCGCTGGAGATCGCGGACAAGGGATACGTGCTGGTTCAGGGGCGGAATGCCTATACCGGTACGGGCAAGGAGCTGTTGGCTGATCCAGAAGTCCGGAAGAGTTTCCTAGGGGGCTGAGGATGCGAAGAGCAACAGCGGCGCTTCTATTGTTGATGCCTCAGCATGTTAGCAGCGCAAGCAACATCCTTCGTTTGTAAGTTCAATACTGAGTGCACTCGAGCCGGAGGATGCGAAAGAAAGGAAATGAACTTAACTTTCTTTTTAGACGACCAAGGCCAAGCATACATGCAAGGGAATTTAGATCTGGTTCTGGTCATGCCGCTTTCCGGTGATCTAGCTTTTTCTTTCGTTGAACCCGCGGGGAGCGGAATAGTTCAATCCACGTCCGTGTTGGAAGATGGGACAGCCGTTCACTCTCGGCATACAGCAATGTTCGGAGAGTTCGTTACTTCCCAGTGGCACGGACAATGTCCTAACTTCGGCGGATCAAATTAGTACTAGCCACAAAACGCCTGATACCGCTCTCCGTTTTCGTTTCAACTTGCTCGCATGGTTGTCTTCCCAACCAATCCAAGAAGAAGGAAAACAGGACGTTCCGCTTTTAGCCCTGTTTTCACCGCGTTGATGCTTGGGATCGCTCACCCAATCGGATCACCACAAGACCCAAAGTCCTGCGCGGCATGTGGACCTTTGATTGACATGTCATAGTTCAGGCTCTCAAAATCGACGACAAAGGTAATCACATCCTTGTCTTTGATGTGCAGGAACGTCAGCGAGTTCAGCCCGCCAATGATCGTGGCCTCACCTTTGACCTCATCCGTCACGATGAAACCTTTATCCGTTGCCCCCGACCGCGCCAGTGTCACCGCGCCACCTGTGCTGTCCGAGGTACAGTTCACCACGAAATCCTCTCCGTTCAGAGGATCGTTCTGAGCTGCCGCAACACTGGGCACTGCCAACCCCAAAAGCAAAATTGCCACGTTTTTCATTTCTTGCCTTTCTGTTCCCCGGACCCGTTGGGTTTACATCGCAACGCGATCCGTATTCCGTACTTTGGGCTTCGCAAGTCCGAGCGAGCCGTTCTGGAAAACTAGGGATATCCTGTTGAGATCAAAGCCGAGTTCCGGGTGGATCACTCCATCTTGAGGTTGCGTGAGACCGACCGCTGCCCGAAACTCCTTGTTTCTCAGGAAATGGCACTTCAGACGATTCCGCTTGTTTCAGGTTCGTGACAAAGAGATTCTGCTTACGTTACATCCGCCGCGCTTCAATGTGGCTGAAACATGGCAGAACCAGTAATGCTCGTCTGTCACCGGACGGCCCGCAAGAAATTAATCCTGTTTTTTCAATGCACAATTTTTGCAGACACCGGTCACAATAAATTTTGCCCTTCAGAATTCTGACCCCGGAAAGATCAATTCTCGCCATTTTCGCAGCCTAGTCAGGCGCGGAAACCGGGCCTTCGAAGGTCCGTTTTGACCACGACCGGACCGATCCATCGGCCAACATCTTTTAGGAGAGCTTTTATGAAACATCTGGCCGCTCTTGCTGCCTTGATCCTGCCCGCTGCTGCGCAGGCTACAACGCAGAAAACGCCGGGAGCTGAGTTTGTTTACGAGTGTCAGATTGAAGAGGTTTGCAAGTCCGGTAAATGCAGTCCTCTTGCCACGCCCACCAAGATCACACTGAAACGCATCGAGGGCGAATCCAAGGGAACTGTGAGCGTTGATGGTGAAGTGACCGAAGTGCACGTTTTCAAAGGTCTCGGTGCGAATGAATTCCTTCAGCTCGCCAAGGGGGGTAGCATCGGTTACACGGTCAACAACACTTCTGGTGCTCTGGCAATCCGGGCGACGGGCGCCAACAGCCGCAATGAGCGTGGCACCTGCGCCGTAAACTGATTAGGTATGCTTTAATTCCGCAATACCGGCTAAATTGGCAAAAGGTTCAGGCGGGTCTGACCCCACCTGAACCCTCTTAAAGACACCCCTGTTGGCGCTGGTATTGCAACTGTTGCTGACATTGTGGTTTTCGGGTCAGAAATTTCCCCAATTACCGTCAGAAAACGCACGGGAATGATTGTGCATATGGCGAAACGCATGCCATAAAGCCGCACCCGAAAGAACGAGACGATCAAATGGACTTATTGAATGCGTTAGTCGCGCTGGCAAACTTTGTCATCGTGCCTGCGGTTGCTTACGGCAGTCAGCTGGCTCTTGGGGCGCTGGGGGTCACCCTCATCTACGGCATCCTGCGGTTTTCGAATTTTGCCCATGGTGACACGATGGCCTTTGGCGCGATGATTGCTGTGCTGGTCACCTGGGGCCTGCAAGCCGCCGGGGTAAGTTTTGGCCCGCTGCCCACCGCCCTGCTGGCCCTGCCCTTTGCGATACTGGGCTGCATCGTTCTGGTGCTGATCACCGACCGTCTGGTGTATCGGTTCTATCGGGAGCAAAAGGCCAAGCCGGTGATCCTTGTGATCGTCTCAATGGGTGTGATGTTCATCATGAACGGCCTTGTGCGGTTCGTCATCGGGCCGGATGATCAGCGGTTCTCAGACGGCGCGCGATTCATTGTTTCCGCTCGCGATTTCAAGGCAATGACCGGTCTGCGCGAAGGGCTTGCGATCAAGACCTCTCAGGGTATCACCGTGGTCGTCGCCGTAGTCGCCGTGGCGCTGCTATTCTGGTTCCTGAACAAGACGCGTACCGGCAAGTCGATGCGCGCGTATTCCGATAACGAGGATCTGGCGCTGCTCTCGGGGATCAACCCCGAACGCGTCGTGATGATCACTTGGATCATCGTGGCAGCTCTGGCGACCACGGCTGGCGTGTTGTACGGGCTGGACAAGAGCTTTAAGCCCTTCGTTTATTTCCAGCTGCTGCTGCCGATCTTTGCATCTGCCATCGTTGGTGGCCTCGGCAACCCGCTCGGCGCGATCGCAGGCGGGTTCATCATCGCGTTTTCCGAAGTGACGATCACCTATGCGTGGAAAAAAGTGCTGACATACGTTGCGCCCGAGGGCCTCGAACCATCCGGATTGGTCCAGTTCCTGTCCACCGATTACAAATTCGCCGTCAGCTTTGTCATCCTGCTGATCGTGCTTCTGTTCAAACCTACGGGTCTGTTTAAAGGGAAAGCGGTATGACCGAGTCCGTCAAAAACACGCTGCTTTTCGTGGTTGTAGCTGGATTGATCCTGCTGACCGGATTTACCCAAAGCTGGAACGCAGCGATCCTGATCCTGAACATGGGGCTGATCTCGGCCATCATGGCCATCGGCGTCAACTTGCAATGGGGATTTGCCGGCCTGTTCAATGTTGGTGTCATGGGTTTTGTTGCGCTGGGCGGTCTGGCGGTTGTGCTGGTTTCGACACCTCCGACAGCCGGAGCATGGTCCTCAGGCGGATACGGTATCGTTTTGGCATTGCTGTTGGGCGCTGCGACGGTTGTTGCGGCCGTGCTGGTTGCGCAGAAAATGCCAAAGGGGCGCGTGCGGACACTATCGAGCATCGCCATCCTGATCGTTGGCTTTTTCATCTATCGCGCGGTCTTCGACCCTAGTGCGGCAGCTGTCGAGGCAATCAATCCCGCCGTGGAAGGCAACCTTGGCGGCTTGAACCTGCCGGTGTTGCTCGCCTGGCCTGCTGGTGGTCTGCTGGCCGCTGGTGCTGCGTGGCTGATCGGTAAAACGGCCCTTGGCTTGCGTTCGGATTATTTGGCGATTGCGACGCTTGGCATTGCCGAAATCATCATCGCGATCATGAAAAACGAGGACTGGCTGGCCCGCGGCGTCAAGAACGTCTACGGCATCCCGCGCCCCTCGCCTGTCGTTGGATACGAAGTCGAACTGCAGAACGACCCCAACTTTATTGCCCGGGCGGACTGGTTTGGGCTGGACCCAGTTATCGCGTCGACCCTTTCGGTCAAGCTGGGCTACTCGCTGCTGTTCATGATCGTTCTGCTTGTCCTGTTGTGGATGGCACAGATGGCGCTCAAAAGCCCATGGGGCCGCATGATGCGCGCCATCCGCGACAACGAAGTCGCAGCCGAAGCCATGGGCAAGGACGTCACCCGCCGTCACCTGCAGATTTTCGTGCTCGGCTCGGCCATCTGCGGAATCGCTGGCGCGATGATGACAACGCTGGACGGGCAACTTACCCCCGGCACCTACAACCCCCTGCGGTTTACCTTCCTCGTTTGGGTCATGGTGATCGTAGGTGGGTCCGGCAACAACTTTGGTGCCGTTCTGGGCGCATTCCTGATCTGGTTCCTGTGGGTTCAGGTCGAGCCGATGGGCTTGTGGTTCATGAACCTGATCACCGCAAGCATGCCGGATGGCAGCGCGCTCAAGTCGCATCTGATCGAAAGCGCTGCGCATATGCGCCTGTTCACGATGGGTCTTATTTTGCTGATCGTGCTCAGATTCAGCCCACGGGGTTTGATCCCCGAAAAGTAAGATCACAGGCCATCAATTCTCGAAACCGCGCTAACTCTTTGGCGCGGTTTCTTGATTTCATGAGGCGTTCAGATTAGACGACCCTCAGTACCGCCATGATCCAGCCCTCTTTTTGGCCAGTATTTACGCTAATTTGACCCTTGGCCCGCGATCATTCGGGAAATCTACGAGTATAAGAAGAGTGCACATGAATACTTCCCTCACCAAAACGATCCTTTTTGTCCCGCTGCTGTTCGCTGTGGCGGGGTGTATTCCCTCTCCGGAAGATCTGGAGACGACGCCGGTCAAAGTCCAAACGCCCAAAGGCGAGGTCACTTGTCAGCTGTACCGTCAGGACCGCGTAACCTGGGATCGAGCAATCAACTTCCCGGCGACCAAGATGTCAGTTCCCGAGGCGGATGCCTATTGCCGGCAAGAAGGTCAGCGTCGTCTGAAGTAGGATAAGCGTCGGGCAAGAATACTCCTGCCCGACAGCCCTTATCTGGCTTTGAACAAACCGCCAAGAATGCCACGCACGATGCGGCGGCCGGTTGTTCCTTTCAGCTCTTTGATCACGGCCTCGCTCATCGCGGTGGCAAACGTGTCTTTCTTGCGCATTACACGCGAGGATGACCGCCCGACCCGACTGCCGGAATAGCGTCTTGCGGTCGCGAATTCCCGTTCTGCGGTTGATTTGGTTTCCAACTGCTCTTCGGCCTCAGCGGCGGCCTGCGCTGCTGCATCGGCGCGGGTTTGAAGGATTTCAAACGCAGACTTCCGGTCCGTCAATTTACCGTATTTCGCATTCATCGCCGAGGCATCCATCAACGCCTTCCGCTCGGCCTTGGTGATCGGCCCCAGTTGCGATCCGGGCGGGCGGATCAGGGTCCGTTCGACAATCCCCGGTACACCTTTCTTTTGCAGCATCGAGGTCACCGCCTCACCCACGCCAACCTCGCGGATGGCCTCTTCGGTATCGAAGGCAGGGTTTTCGCGATAGGTTTCCGCCGCAAGACGCAGGTTTTTGCGATCCCGCGCCGTGAACGCACGCAATGCATGCTGAACCCGGTTGCCCAACTGACCAAGTATATCCTCGGGAATATCTGCCGGGTTTTGCGAGATGAAATAGACGCCGACGCCCTTTGAGCGGATCAAACGCGCGACCTGCTCGACCTTGTCGACCAAAACCTTGGGGGCGTCATCGAACAAAAGGTGCGCCTCGTCAAAAAAGAAAACAAGCTTGGGTTTGTCCGGATCACCAACTTCGGGCAATTCCTCGAACAGCTCGCTGAGCAACCAAAGCAGGAAGGTCGCATACAGGCGGGGTGATCCCATTAGCTTGTCGGCAGCCAGAATATTCACGACGCCCTGCCCGTTTTCGTCCACCCGCATCAAATCGGCCAGTTCCAGCGCGGGTTCTCCAAACAGCTTGGTGCCCCCTTGATTTTCCAGCACCAGCAGACGGCGCTGGATGGCTCCGATTGATGCGGTAGAAACATTCCCATACCGCAACGACAGCTGGGCGCGATTTTCTCCGATCCAGACAAGCAGGGACTGAAGGTCCTTGAGATCCAGCAACGGCAATCCTTCCTCGTCAGCCACTCGGAACGCGATGTTCAGAATCCCTTCCTGCGCCTCGCTCAGATCCATCAGGCGCGATAGCAAAAGAGGTCCCATCTCGGTCACGGTTGTACGGACGGGGTGCCCCTGTTGGCCGAACAGGTCCCAGAACGTGACCGGGCAAGCCGCATAGGTGTAGTCGGAGAATCCGATCCGTTGCGCCCTGTCCTGAAACGCCCCATTAAGCTTATGGCTCTGGCTGCCTGCCTTGGCCAAACCGGACAGATCGCCTTTGACATCGGACAGAAAAACCGGGACGCCCGCCTGGGAAAACCCCTCCGCCAAGATCTGCAATGTCACGGATTTGCCTGTCCCCGTTGCCCCTGCGATCATGCCGTGGCGATTGGCATATTTCAGCGTCAGCGACTGCGGTTGGCTGTAGTCGTTGCCAGAACCGCCCAAAAAGATGTTTTCGTCCATGAATGTAAGGCCTTATTTCCACCGATCTGCGGCCAGCATACAAAGTTAACCTTTACCTGCGAAAGTCTAATTGCTGCCCTCGTGGTTCAGGTTGCGGGGCGGCAGTTTTCCTCCCTGTCGACTGACCGCGCCTTCGGGCGCGGTTTTTTTCACAAATCATGGCCGAGGCATTAAAAATTCAGGTTAGCAGTTGACCGCTGCGCCCGCCTTTCGTAACGTCTGCGCATAACTAAGTCGGCCAGTCCGACGGGGAGAACATTCTATGAAAGGGAGCCGCTCCACCGGCTCCCTTTTTCCTTGGCTGAAACGCAGGCCGAGCCGGTCTGGGCGGCAAAAAAACGTTCACATCCTGAAATGGCCAACCTTAGCCCCTGACAGCATCAACCAAGGGTGATAGACCAAAGCAAAATAAACACATTGCCGAGGCATTCATGATCAAGAACACTCTATCCGTCAGCCTGATGACTGCCGCCCTGTGGTGCGGGGCCGCTTACGCGCAGGAAGCGACGCAGGAAACCGAACAACAGCCCGAATCCTCGCAGACCGAGGCCGGAAACGATCTGGATCTGGGTGAATCCGGACCGCGAATTGGCGAGCAATACGTCAAAGAAGAAAAAGGCGACTGGTCGATCCTGTGCATCAAAACCAATGCGGATGAAGACCCTTGTGCTATGCGTCAGATTTTGACTGGTGAGCAAGGCCAGCCGATTGCGGAAATCACCATTGAAAGGCTTCCCGAAGGCGCCGCTGCCGTCGCAGGCGCAACCGTGGTCGTACCCCTTGAAACGATGCTGCAAGCCCAACTTGCTCTGTCTGTGGATGGCGCACCGGGCAAGCGCTATGACTATCATCACTGCAACCCCGTCGGGTGCCTTGCGCAACTGGGCTTTACCCAGGGCGATGTGGACGCGATGAAAGCCGGCACCAAGGCAACCCTGTCGCTGGTTTCGGTCCTCGCACCTAGCCAACTGTTGGAAATGGAAGTGTCGTTGGCTGGCTTCACAGCCGGGTTCGACGGCCTGAAAGTCCTACAGAACTAAGATTCTCCAAAACAATAAAGCGCCGCCGAACTGCCTCGGCGGCGCTTTTGCGTCAGATAACTTGATTTACACCCGTTTTAAGGCCAGCACAGCGTTGAGCCCACCAAACGCAAAAGCGTTGCTAAGCGCCACGTCCACTTTTGCCTCACGCGCTTCATTCGGCACTACGTCCAGCGCACATTCCGGGTCCGGCTCTTCGTAGCCAATGGTTGGGGCAACCACACCATCCCGAAGCGCCATGATACAGGCCAGCAATTCCACCGCGCCGGTCCCGCCGATCAGGTGGCCGTGCATTGATTTGGTGGACGAAATCATCAGTTCATCAGCGTGCGGGCCAAAAACATCCGCGACGGCCGCGCATTCCGTCTTGTCATTAGCCGCCGTGCCGGTTCCGTGCGCGTTGATGTACCCCACCTTGTCGGCGCTCAGGCGTGCATCTGCAAGTGCGCCCGACATGGCACGGGCAGCACCTTGTTTGCTGGGCATCACGATGTCCGACGCATCCGAGGACATTGCGAACCCAACGACTTCACACAGGATATCGGCACCGCGGGCGCGTGCATGTTCGTACTCTTCGAACACGAACACCCCTGCGCCTTCGCCCTGAACCATTCCGTTTCGGTTTGCGCTGAATGGGCGGCAGGCGTCTTTGGACATCACGCGCAGCCCTTCCCAGGCTTTGACGCCTCCAAAACACAGCATGGATTCGGAACCACCGGTCAGCATCGCCGGAGCCGCGCCACTGCGGACCATCTGGAACGCCTGCGCCATTGCGTGATTGGACGAAGCGCAGGCCGTCGAAACGGTAAAACTGGGGCCTTTAAGGTTGTGCTCCATCGACACGTGGCTGGCCGCCGCGTTGTTCATCAGCTTAGGCACGACAAACGGGTGCACCCGGTTCTTACCGTCTTCGTAAACCGAGCGGTAATTGTCATCCCAGGTCGAAACACCTCCACCGGCGGTGCCTAGAACAACGCCGGAACGGGCGGCGAGTTCGCCGTGAAACTCAATCCCGGATTGATCTATTGCTTCTTTCGCGGCTGTCAGAGTGAACTGCGTGAACCGGTCGTAAAGGCTCATCTGTTGGCGGTTAAAGCGACCTTCGGCCTCGAACCCCCGGACCTGGCCACCAATCTTGATGGCCAGCCGGTCGACATCACGAAACTCGAGCTCGGAAATACCGCAACGCCCTTCGCGCATCGCCTCTAAGGTATCGGGCACCGAGTGGCCCAGCGAATTGATTGTACCGGCCCCGGTAATGACGACGCGTTTCATGGGAATATGTCAGACCTTTTCCGACACCAGCTTTTCGATACCCGCGATAATTTTCGCCACGTTCGAAATATCAAAGTCGCTGGCCGTTGGCTCATTGGCATTGAACGGAACCGAGATGTCGAATTCTTCTTCGATGGCGAAAATACTCTCGACCAATCCCAGGCTGTCGATACCAAGATCCTCGAGCGTGCTTTCGGGGGTCACATCCGATGGCTCCAGCACGGCCTGCTCTGCAATGATTGCGATGACGCGGTCGCTGATGCTCATGTCGATCCTCTGATTATCATGTTGTGGTTGATTTAATCGCTCGGAGCCTGTTTGGAAACAGCCTTTTTCAGCGCCTCGACGTCACGTGCCAGCCGAGGCAGGCGTCGTTGCGCTTTGTAAATGTCTGTATGGGTTTCCATTTTGATGCCCGGATAGCCCATGATCACGCGTCCCTTGGGCACATTAGACAGGATTTTCGTACCCCCGCCCGAGATCACACCATCACCGATAAAAATGTTGTCGACCACACCGGTCTGGCCGCCCAAAACTACGTTATTTCCGATCTCAACTGAGCCAGATACGCCAGTTTGCCCGCACAACAAGCAATCCCGACCAACGCGCGTATTGTGGCCGACATGAACCAGATTATCGAGCTTTGACCCATCGCCGATGCATGTGTTCCGGATGGTGCCATTGTCGACGGTGCAATTCGATCCAACCTCGACGTCATTGCCAATTTCCACAGCGCCAAGGGAGTGGATACGCAGCCAGCTTTGCGCGCGTACTTCGCCTTGATCGCCCATGGTTTTGCGAGCATTCTCGGCACCCGAGACCTCGGGCGTTACAAAGCTGAACCCATCACCACCAATCCGCGCACCCGGCTGTGCGATGAAACGGTCGCCAATTTTTGCGCGGGCTCCAATGCTCACCATCTCACGCAGCACCGCATTTTCACCAAGAACTGAGTCAATTCCAATTACGCAGTGCGGGCCGATGACGGCGCCTTTGCCGATGCGAACACGCGCGCCGATAACTGTCAGGGGCCCAATCGAGGCACCTTCGCCAATTTCCGCAGTTGGGTCGATCACGGTCGAGGGATGAATACCGGGCTCAACCCCCTGCCCGCGATCCAGCATCGCGGTGACCCCGGCCATCGCCATGCGCGGACGCGGCACGAAAATCGCGGCCTCCAATCCCATTGCCTGCCAGTCCGCACCTTCCCACAAGACCGCAGCGCGAGCTGAGCCCGCGTTCAGCGCGTCGGCGTATTTCGGTGACATCGCCATTGCCAGATCTGTTGGCCCGGCGTCGGCCGGTTCTGCGGCGCGCTCTATAACAACGGTCAGATCGCCTTGGCTGTCTGCGCCCAAGGCTTCGGCAATTTGCTCAATGGTATACTGCATGACGGGCTTCCCGAATTAAGGACCTGCCCCCGGTGCTTACCCCTGAACGTCCGGCAGGGCTACCCCTGCTTTCTGCAGAGCCTCCCAGATTTTGCGATCGCGGTCATAGACGTCGCGACGATACTGCACTTCACCCTTCGGGCCGATATAGGCCGTGCGATAGATCAGGTGAACCGGCACGTGCTTTTCAAGCTGGACAGTCGTTTCTTTACCGGTCGCCAAAACACGGTGGAAGAACGCCTTGGGGTCTTCCTCCTGTTTGGCCAACAGCGCATAGGCGAACTCAAACGGTTGCGCCAACCGGATACACCCGTGCGAGAATGCCCGCACCTCACGTGCAAAAAGGGATTTCTGAGGTGTATCATGCAGATAGATGTTGTACTTGTTGGGGAACATGAACTTCACCAGCCCCAACGCATTGCTTTTGCTGGGGGGTTGGCGCATCGCAAACGGGAAGTTCCGGGTGTTAAATTGGGTGAAATCCACAGCGCCCCGGTTCACCACTCGACCACTACGGTCCGTGATCTGGATATGACCTACCGCGTTGGGGTTCGACTGCAGTTTTGGCAGATATTCCTTCGTAATGATCGAGCGCGGCACATACCAACTTGGGTTGATGACCATATGCTCCATCTCGTCCGAGAATTCCGGGCTGCGACGGTCATGAACGTTCTTTCCGATCACAGCGCGAGTTTCGAAGGTCACACGGCCATCGTCCACGATCTTGGCTGAGAAATCCGCCTGGTTTACCAGGATGTGTCGCTCGCCCCGTTCGCGCGGCAACCAGCGCTCGCGTTCCAGAGCAACATAGACGGCCTTAAGTCGTTCGGAAGCACTGCGGTTAAGCTCGGCGATGGTACCTTGTCCGGCCACGCCATCCGGTGCCAATCCGTGCGACTGCTGAAACTCCTGAACCGCAGCCAGCATCGCATCGCCGAAGGTCGGGCTTGCAGTTGGCCGCAGATAACCCATCGAAATCAACCGGTTACGCAGCTTAATTACATTAGGACCTGTGTCACCGTGCTCAAGCTTATCCTCGGGAACGCCAACACCCCAACCCCCTTGATTGACCAGCGCCTCAAGTGCGATTTTTTGCTTCATCAACGCCCGATACTGGGTGGATTGCGGTGCGAGTTGATCAAAATAGGCATCGCCATCCGCAGCGAGCAGACCCTGCAAATGCTCGGACGCTGATCGCCGCGCAACCTTCCGGACCAGCCCTTCGTCAATGTCCGCCGGGCGCAAAGCACCTGAATACAGGTCACTTGCATAATTTACGAATGCCTTGGTAAGCGCGATTTCGACCGCTCCCAAATCTCGGAGAGAATTGGCGTCCTGCATTTGGGTCAACAGCGATTGCACGTCATACGGTCCGTCGGGCAGACCATGCAGATGCGTCGAAGACAGCTCTTTAATCAATCGTGCCCGCCGCGCCTCGTGCGCCGTCGTATTGCCGACCCAGATCGGCGAAAAACCACTGGTACGATAGAAATCGGCTATGCCAGATCCTGCCGAGGCAAATTCAGCAACGGCCATCTGAAAGGCTGTCTCAGTAGATGTCTGTGCAGTTGCCAAAGAGGCAGACGCCGAAATGCAAGCGGCGAAAATGAGACTCGTTGGCAACCGAAAAAATGCTCGCATGAGATGACCCTGATTATTCAATAACTTGCGCATTCTGAGGCGCGTGCCGAACAAATATGGTTTTCAGCCGGACATTTTGTCCATTCACAAATACATCAATATGTCGCATCAGTTTGCTCCTGATGCGCGTTTGCATCGGCCATGTCGCGCCAAAGCCTAATTGCCTCAATATTATACCAAATTGCATCACCTGCGCAAAAAACTGCCGAAAATTCCCCCTTGAAAAGATGAATGTGAAAGATTTCTTGGCTGCCTTTTGCGACTGTGTCATAAATCCCGCATCTGGGATGGGAAAAAATTAAGATCGCGCGCGTAACATCGTGTGCAGGCAGGAACAGTACGGGACGAAACAAAATGACCACGAGCAGTACATCGGGTTTGACCCGGCGTGCCCTATTGGGCGCATTCGCGGCAACAGCAGTTGTAGCAGCACCGACTTATTCCAATGCAGCAGGTTTTTTGCGTGGCGGCGGTGATATCCGTCGTATTCGCATGTATTCGGGCCGCACCGGCGAACGGATTGATATGGTCTATTGGGTCGACGGCAAGTACATCAAGGACGCCGTCAAGGAAGTAAACCACTTCATGCGTGACTGGCGAACCGATCAGGTCAAGTCTATGGACCTGCGCACCATCGACATCATGGCTGCATCTCACAATCTGCTGGATGTCAACGAACCCTATATGCTCCTATCCGGCTACCGCTCCCCCCAGACCAACGCGATGCTCCGTTCACGGTCGCGCCGTGTAGCAAAGAATTCGCTGCACATGAAAGGCCAGGCCGCTGACCTGCGCCTGTCCTCGCGCTCGGTTTCCCAGATGGCCAAGGCGGCCATGTCCTGCCGCGCCGGTGGTGTCGGCAAGTACTACCGTTCGAACTTCGTCCATATGGATTGCGGTGAAGTTCGGTCGTGGGGCGGTTGAGCCCCTCCATAACACGTTTCGTTTCTGACCGTTATCGAGCGCCGCCAGGCGCTCTTTTGCGTTTTGCCGGAACGTTCTGGGCCATATAGGGAAAAACCAGTCGTTCAGATCTTATTGTGAGATTTAGGCGAACCTCAGGGAACTTTGGCCTGCGGTTTCGGCCCTTGTTGATACAGGTTAACCCGGGACGAGCTGCGAACGCGCTCAATTACTGCGACAACACTCTTCCGTCCGGTTGATCAGCTACCACGCCGCTGGGCTCCGCCAATACCGGTAACTTCCGCCTTCGTATCAAGGACAGTGGGGCGGATCACCTGCGGACACTACGGCGACGCCCAAGTCTTACCTCCCTACGTGGCAGACACCAAAAGCAAAAAGGTTCGGCTGCTCACTCCAAGCGCCTTCCAACCTGTCAGGGTTACGATCAAATTGGATATCAAAAGAGTAAACCTATGATCACGACAATCATTGATGTCATTGCCTTTTTCCTTCTGGCCGCGGCGCAGAAACTTGGGTGCCAAGCCGGGGAGTTCCGACATCAAATCAAGGATAGCGACGACAAGCCACCCGTTGTTGTCTTCGCACTTGTCGCTGGGGTGGCCGCCTATTTGCCACTGGTTTTTACGTGATTTCAGCCCCATCCCTGCGAGGCGCCAGTATTGCAAATGGCATGGCTACTTCGCGTGAAGAATGAGCCGCACCTAAGCCGGTTTAAAAAATCCCTCTATGTTGCAGCTCTAGCGAACGTCCTTACTTGCGCCACCAGGCAACGCCAAACACTAGATTCCAGCGGCCCCAAATCAGTGTCAAAAACAGCATGCAACGAAGCTCACTGCCTAACCGTTTTGTCAGAACTTAAAATAAGAGAATGGCGCACCTGAGAGGATTCGAACCTCTGGCCTCTGCCTTCGGAGGGCAGCGCTCTATCCAGCTGAGCTACAGGTGCCTTGGCCGTTAGCTAACCTTGTTCCGAACCGGGTGCAACTGGAAATCGACAGCTGCTAACCCGGTTTCACGCAAACAAGTCATGCGCCAGTTCCAGCGCGTCGATCAGGGTATCGACCTCGTCCGTGGTGTTGTACAGACCAAAGCTTGCGCGACAGGTCGCAGTCACGCCGTAGAAATCCATCAGCGGGCCGGCGCAGTGGTGACCGGCACGGACAGCGACGCCTTTCTTGTCCAGAATCGTCGAGACATCATGCGCGTGTCCCGCCCCATCCAGCGTAAAGCTGAAGATCGCGGCCTTGTCAGGGCGCGTACCCTGAACCTGCACCCAGTTCAGACCCGTCAGCTTCTGCATCGCATAATCGCGCAGGCCCGCCTCATGCGCGGCAATATTCTCCATCCCCAGATTCATCATGTAATCCAAGGCAGCACCAAGGCCGATGGTTTGAACGATGCCCGGTGTACCGGCCTCGAACTTCATTGGCGGGTCGTTGTAGATCACCTGATCCTTGCTGACCTCTTTGATCATGTCGCCGCCGCCAATAAAGGGGCGCATTTCGGCCATACGCTCGGATTTGATGTAGATCGCGCCCGAACCAGACGGACCGTAGAGTTTATGCCCGGTGATCGCGTAGAAGTCACATCCGATATCCTGCACATTCACGGGCATATGCACCGCACCCTGGCTACCGTCGACCAGCACCGGAACGCCCTTGGCATGCGCGCCTTCGGAGATGGCTTTGACATCAACCACAGTGCCCAGAACGTTCGAGCACTGTGTCACGGCGACCAACTTGGTTTTCGGGCCAATCGCATCGATTACGGCCTGCGGGTCCAGACCACCGTCGGCGTCCACATCGACCCATTTCAAGACAACGCCCTGCCGTTCGCGCAGGAAATGCCACGGAACGATATTGGCGTGGTGCTCCATCACGCTCAGCACGATCTCGTCCCCGGCCTGCAGGCGCGGCATGGCCCAACCGTAAGCGACAAGATTGATTCCCTCGGTCGTGCCCGAGTTCAGTACGATCTCATTCTCGTTGGCCGCCCCCAGAAAACGCGCGATGGTGCCGCGAACGGCCTCGTATTTCTCGGTCGCAAGATTCGACAGGAAATGCAGACCACGGTGAACGTTCGAGTATTCCTCGGCATAGGCCCGCGTCACAGCATCGATGACGACCTGCGGCTTTTGCGCCGAAGCACCGTTGTCCAGATAGGTCAGCGGTTTCCCGTTCACTTCCCGTGAAAGGATCGGAAAGTCAGAGCGAATTTTCTGAACATCATACATGGTCTTCTTTCCCTATACAGGGCCGCCGGGCGTTAGAACGAGGACAAAGGGCACCGCAATCAAGGCAGACAACACTATGACCCCGAAGGACTTTGCAAGCGAACCGAACTGGTGCGCTTCATTCAGGAAATGGAGCGTGACGTAAAGGCTGATCAGCGCTGTGGCGAGTAAAAACATCAGCATCAGGAACGGCAGCGCGATCATGATGATCAATGTAATCAACAGCGCGGCGATCTGCAGGAACTGCAGCCAGACCGTCAACGTCAGAATATCGTCAAATGTCGCGCGACCACCGAGCAGCCGCCCAACAAACAAAAAGGCCGCAACGCTCAGCATCATGGCCCCTGCGGAACGGAGCAGGCTTAGAAAGATAGGCTGCGGAACCGGGGCAACCTCACCTTCCGGCAGAGGGATAAGCTGATCGATGCCAAGCTGGACAAGCCCGTTCAGCACAACAGCCAAAGAAAAAGCCAGCCACAAAACCTCACGTCCCGGGCGCATGTCCAGCAATCTCCGCGCTGCTTGTGCGGGGTTGGTCAGGGTCATTATCGCAAGTTCGACGATGCCAGCGGGGTTCATTCCAGATGCCTCTGCGCTTGTCTGAGGCCTGCTATCCAGAACCAGAGAAAAAGAAAAAACCAGACGGCTCCTACGACTGTCAAGGCTGGGCCGGGCCCAATAAATCCTGCGACAAGGCCATGCAACAGCAACACCGGTGTTGATGACAGCAGCGCCCAGAACAAGGCCAGTCGCGCACCGTAAGACGTACCGCGCCCTCCTACCAGCCGCGCCGCCCCATAAGAGACAAAGGCAAGCAAGTAGAAGAACAGGGGCAGGATAAAGACCGTTCCGAACAAACTTGCACCCATCAGTGCATTCAGTTCCACGCCTTCAAAATGTGCGCGCCGCGCCAGGCCAGGCAGTTGCGCGATGAAGGCCACGACACAGAAAGCCATGACAAACACCAACGCCCTGTCCTCGCGCGGGCCTAGGTCAAGCAAGCGGCGCACGACCTGTCCCGGCCCCCGATAGGTGGCCACGATATCTGACGTCAAAGGCATCAGATGTGCCGCGACAACCAGCCTTCAAGGCGGTCCACGATGGCCTCGGCCAGCGCTGCGTCCTCGATCTCGTCAACTGCTTCGGCCAGAAACGCCAGCGTCAGCATGTTGGTGGCGTCCTTCATCGGAACACCGCGCGAGCGCAGGTAGAACAGCGCCGTCTCGTCAATCGCGCCCGAGGTCGAACCGTGTGAACAGGCGACATCGTCGGCGTAGATTTCAAGCTCGGGCTTCGCGAGGAACTGGCTATCGTCATCCAGCAGCAATGATTGGCTGATCTGGTAACCGTCGGTCTTCTGAGCGCCTTCCTTGACCAGGATCTTGCCCTGGAACACGCCGGTCGCGCCATTGCGCAGAACCTTCTTGAAGACCTGTCGGCTTTCACAGTTCACCGCATCATGCGTGATGAATACCGTGTCATCGTGGTGGAATTCACCGTCGCCGACGCATGCGCCCGCCACATGGGCAACCGCATCGTCGCCGGTCAGTTCAATCACCTGCTCATTGCGAGTCAGAATGCCATTCACCGTCAACGTGAAGGACTTGTAGACCGATTTCTGACCGAGGCGGGTGAACATGTGCGTGGCCGCACGACGCTCGTGATCCCTACCCTGCGCGCGCACATGATGCAGCATACCGCCGTCAGCGATGTCGATCTCCATGCACTTATTGAAACGCGATGCTGCCGGACCGTTTTCGAGGATCGTCACCTCAGCACCGCTTTCTACACGAACGATATGGTGCAGCATGGCGTCAGAGGTTTCCGACGCATGGCGATAGATCAGACTGATCGGCTTGGACGGTTTACCAGTCACATGGATCGCAACCCCGTCTGCCGCAAACGCCGTGTTCAAAGCCGCCAGTGGCCGTTGAACCGGAGACTGCCCGCGCGCTTCAAGAACGCCGTACAACTCTTTGGCCCAATGGATATCCTTGCAGCAGATATCTTCGATACGTTCGACTTTGACGCCTTCCAGTTCCAGATCGTCCGATTCCTCGGGGCTGAACACGCCATCGATAAAGACGATCTTCAGACGGTCGAGATTGCCGAACAGCAGCGGCTCATCCGAATGGAACAGCGCAGCACGTGGCGCTTCGGGCGAGATCAGCGTGTCCGGGCGCGTGTATTTCCAATACTCGTCGCGCCGACCCGGCAGACCCATCTCCAGCACTCGGGCCAGCGCATCTTCGCGCGCGGCGCGGGTGCAACCGGCGTCGGGCATAGTTAGCGCGGCCAGCCGCGCCTCGGTCGCGGTTTGTTTAACTTCGGGCAGCGCCATCAGTTCACCTCGGCCAGAATGTCGGCATAACCATTGTTTTCAACTTCCAGCGCCAGATCGGGACCACCGGTTTTCACGATCCGACCATCTGCCATGATGTGCACAACATCGGGTTTGATGTGGTCCAGCAGACGCTGATAGTGGGTGATCACCAGAAAGCCACGGCCTTCGTCTCGCAACGCGTTCACGCCTTCGGCCACCAGCTTCATCGCATCGACGTCCAGACCCGAGTCCGTTTCGTCCAGGATGCACATCTTGGGTTCCAGCATTGCCATCTGCAGGATTTCGTTCCGCTTCTTCTCACCACCCGAAAAGCCAACATTCACCGGCCGCTTGAGCATATCCGCGTCGATCTTCAGCGATTTTGCCTTGGCGCGAACCAGCTTCAGGAAGTCGGCGGCCGACAGTTCCTCCTCACCGCGCGCCTTTCGCTGGGCATTCACGGCGGTACGCAGGAAGGTCATGTTACCAACACCCGGAATTTCGACCGGGTACTGGAATGCAAGGAAGACACCGGCAGCAGCGCGCTCTTCCGGTTCCATTTCCAACAGATCCTCGCCGTCCAAAGTGGCCGAGCCTTCGGTCACTTCATACCCGTCGCGGCCCGACAACACATAGCTGAGGGTTGACTTGCCCGAACCGTTCGGGCCCATGATCGCGTGCACCTTGCCTGCCTCGACGGTCAGGTCGACGCCTTTGAGGATTTGCTTTTCTTCTTCCTCAAGTTTCACGTGCAGGTTTTTGATTTCCAGCATTTTTTGTCCTTTTGCGTAACGCAAGGGGCG
The DNA here is from genome assembly GCF_056538705.1 of Ruegeria sp. BF12. Lineage (NCBI taxonomy): Bacteria > Pseudomonadati > Pseudomonadota > Alphaproteobacteria > Rhodobacterales > Roseobacteraceae > Ruegeria > Ruegeria sp. BF12. The sequence goes on from NZ_JBQFTP010000002.1 coordinate 507,484, forward strand.
TCCGATAGCCCCGGTCTATGTCTATCCCAGAATCCGACGCATGATGCGTGCCGCAACCCATCCAAGGATCGCTCCACCACCTACAGCCCAGACTGGGTTGATGAATTCCATATGGTTGGTGTTGACGTAGGCAACGCCCAGCAACCCGCCCAAAACCGGGAGCACGTAACCCACAAGGGTCAACACATCATCCTTACGGATGGACTTACCAGGCTTACGCGCCATCAGCCAACCGAGCCTTCCAATGAGATTGCAACCAGCTGCTGCGCTTCCATCGCGAATTCCATTGGCAGCGCCTGCAGGACGTCCTTGCAGAACCCGTTGACCACAAGTGCCACGGCTTCTTCCTCGTCCATGCCACGCTGGCGGCAGTAGAACAGCTGATCTTCATCCACTTTGGAGGTTGTCGCCTCATGCTCGACGCGCGAGGAATTGTTGCGGACCTCGATATATGGAACCGTATGGGCCCCGCATTTATCACCGATCAGCAAGCTGTCGCACTGAGTATAGTTGCGGCTGTCCTTAGCCTTGGGGTGCATCGAGACCAGCCCGCGATAGGTGTTCTGAGCCTTACCCGCGCTGATCCCTTTGGAGACTATGCGCGACTTGGTGTTCTTGCCCAAATGAACCATCTTAGTGCCGGTATCGGCCTGCTGATAGTTGTTGGTGATCGCGATCGAATAGAACTCGCCCTGGCTTTCATCGCCGCGCAGGATGCAGGACGGATATTTCCACGTCACCGCCGATCCGGTTTCAACCTGTGTCCACATCACCTTGGACCGGTCGCCACGGCAATCGGCACGCTTGGTCACAAAGTTGTAGATTCCGCCCTTACCGTTCTCGTCACCTGGGAACCAGTTCTGAACGGTCGAGTACTTCACCTCGGCATCTTCTTCGATGATGATCTCGACAACGGCTGCGTGCAGCTGCGCTGTGTCACGCTGGGGCGCGGTACAACCTTCCAGATAAGAGACGTAAGACCCTTTGTCCGCGATGATCAGCGTACGTTCGAACTGACCTGTATTTTCCGCGTTGATGCGGAAATAGGTGCTCAGCTCCATCGGGCAGCGCACGCCCGGCGGGATGTAAACGAACGAACCATCCGAAAACACGGCCGAGTTCAGCGTGGCGTAGAAGTTGTCTGAAACCGGAACCACGGAACCAAGATACTTCTTGACCAGTTCGGGATGCTCTTTGATCGCCTCTGAAATGGAACAGAAGATCACGCCGTGTTTTGCCAGTTCGTCCTGGAAGGTCGTTCCCACGGACACAGAGTCAAACACCGCGTCTACGGCGACCTTGCGGCCCTCGGCGGGCATATCCTCGGCCCCTTCAACGCCAGCCAGAATCATCTGTTCTTTCAGCGGGATACCCAGCTTTTCGTAAGTGGCCAGCAGCTTGGGGTCGACCTCGTCCAGCGACTTAGGCTTCTCTTCCATCGACTTGGGACGGGCATAGTAATACTGGTCTTGAAAGTCGATCTTGGGATAGTGGACCATGGCCCAGTTCGGTTCGTCCATCTTGGTCCAGCGTTCGAACGCGGCCAGACGCCATTCAGTCATCCACTCCGGCTCTTCATTCTTTTCCGAGATCAAGCGAACGATATCCGGGTTCACGCCCTTGGGGGCGTACTCCATCTCGATATCGGTATCCCATCCGTATTTGTAGGTTCCGACCTCGCGTACCGCATCCACGGTTTCCTGATCGACACCCTCTTTTACCTGGGTCTGGTCCAAAGCGGCCATATGACACCCTCCGTCAGATCACGCGGCGCGCGCGCGATGCTTCTTTTCTTTTTCAAGCCACGTCTCGGCGAAACGCAGCACATCTTCTTCGGTCGTCTGAGGACCCAGAGAAACGCGGATCGCGCTGGCTGCTGTCACCTCATCATATCCCATGGCGGTCAATACCGCGCTGGCCCGGACCTTCCCGCTGGAACAGGCAGAGCCTGCACTTACAGCGAAACCCGCCAAATCCATCTGCATGACCTGTGTTTCGCCCTTCCAGCCGGGGGTTGCGAAACATAAGGTATTTGGCAGGCGGCCCTGACCTTTCCCGACAAAAATAGTAGATTTAGAACCAGCCTCAAGGGCATTTTCTAGAATATTTCTAAATTCACGAACCTGTTCCCAAACGCCGTTGGAAAGATCACGCGCGGCAGCCTCAGCTGCGGCCCCAAAGCCCGCGATTCCAATGACATTTTCCGTGCCCGAGCGTCGGCCCATCTCCTGACCGCCACCCTTGATCAATGCAGGCAGATCCGTGCCACGTTTCATCACGACAGCACCAATACCTTTTGGCCCGCCCAATTTATGCGCCGAAATCAACGCCATTTGGGCACCCATCCAGTTAAAAGCCACCGGCAATTTGCCAAACGCCTGAGTCGCATCCGTGACGGCCAAGCCGTTGGGCAACGTCTGGACCACTCCAGTCTCGGAGTTTGCCAGTTGCAGTGTCGATTGTTCGGGGTTGGACACATCTACAAGACCGGACTGAGAGGCCGGTAAATCTTCGATGATCCACGATCTGATCGCATCGTGCTCAATAGCTGAACCATGCAGATCGCGACCAGCCAAAGCCAAAGCCGCACCCTCCGTCGAACCAGAGGTGAAAACGATATCAGCTCCATCCGCCCCGAATGCCGCGGCAATCTGCGTCCTGGCGCGTTCGACCAAAGCCTTGGCCGCGCGGCCTTCGGCATGGACCGAAGAAGGATTACCGCACAGCTCCATCGCGGCAACCATCGCGTCGCGCGCCTCGGGTCGCAGCGGGGTCGTTGCGTTGTGATCCAGGTAAACACGTTTCATAGATACATCTTTTTCCTGAAGCAAAACGGGCAAACAACGAAAGACATCGGATCACTCATCAACCACGGCAAACAGGCTGGGTACAGCCGGGCACGGAGCCAAGTCGTTCTTGATGACGTCAGACAAGCGGGTCTGGTGCAGAAACACATAGACATGCGCGCTGAGACCTTCCCACAGACGGTTTGTCAAGGACTGCGCCCTGCTTCCTGAAGACGCACCGGATGCACCTGCACCTTTCTGCAGCGCATCAACGTTTTCGTCCACCGCCCCCAAGATTTCGACAACGCGAATCTCGGACGCCGGACGCGCCAGACGGTAACCGCCGCCCGGACCACGGACAGATGCAACAAGATCGGCCCTGCGCAGCTTTACGAACAACTGCTCGAGGTAAGGCAGTGAGATATCCTGCCGTTCGGAAATCTCGCTGAGCGTCACCAGATCGTCTGTCGGCTGCAGAGCGATATCGGCCAATGCGACCATCGCGTAACGACCCTTAGTCGAAAGCTTCATTGTCTTTCCCTCATGGCAGGTTATACGCGAAAACATTGACGCCGCCGCCGCCAGTGCGTATCTCCGACGGGCAGCGCCCTGCGCAAAGCATCACAATTAGAACCGTTCTAAGGTGCCTTACGATTATCGTCAAGTATATCGTAGCACCGAGAAGAAAAAGACAGGACCAAAGCACACATGCCCGAGGTGATTTTTCCCGGACCCGAAGGCCGCCTGGAAGGCCGCTACCACCCGCAAAAGGAAAAAGACGCACCGATCGCCATCGTGTTGCACCCGCATCCACAGTTTGGCGGGACCATGAACAATAAGGTGGTCTATAATCTGCACTATGCGTTCTACAACATGGGCTTCACCGTGTTGCGCTTTAACTTCCGCGGTGTTGGCCGCAGCCAGGGTGAATACGATCAGGGCGTCGGAGAGTTGAGCGATGCCGCATCGGCGCTGGATTACCTGCAGTCGATGAACAACAACTCCAAGCATTGTTGGGTTGCCGGTTTCTCGTTTGGTGCATGGATCGGAATGCAGCTGCTGATGCGCCGCCCTGAGATTACGGGTTTTATCAGCGTGTCGCCTCCGGCCAACATGTATGACTTCTCATTCTTGGCGCCCTGCCCGTCTTCCGGCTTGATCATCAACGGCTCGGCTGACCGTGTGGCCCCGCCTGCGGATACCACTGCGCTGGTCAACAAGCTGCACGAGCAAAAAGGTATCACCATAACTCATAACGAGGTCGAGGGTGCCGATCACTTTTTCCAGGAACGTCACATGGATACGCTGATCACCGATGTCAGCGACTACGTGAAGCGTCGCCTGACCGAGAACACGCGCTGATGTCAAATACCATCACAACCCTCGCAGCCAAACTGGCCGAGGACACTATGAAAGTGATGGATGAAACGGGCAACGACCGCTTCTTTGTTGAGGTGGGCGAGCTTTTGGGCGCGTCCTCCCAAACGCTGGAAGAAGCGTTTCTGACCGAAATCCGTGTGCGCCTTGCCGAACGCAAGGCGCGCAAGTTTGTCATCGAGACGCTGACCAAACACCGATCCAAAATGAAAGCGATTGAAAAGAAATGACCGAAAGACTGTCCGCGCAAATCGAATTTCTGAAACGCGCGGACAGGTTGAAGTCAGTCGACCGCGCCAACACCCTACTGAACCAATCCCGCCACGAGAACGCCGCTGAACACAGCTGGCACTTGGCCTTATGGGCGCTGGTGATGGAGCCGTTGGCTGGCGATGACGTGCGCATAGATCGAGTGATCCAGATGCTGATCTTGCACGATCTGGTGGAAATCATCGTCGGCGATCATCCCATCCATTTGGAAACGGACTGGCAGGCCGTGGAACGTGCCGAACGCGCTGCCGCTGACGCGTTGTTCGGGCTTTTGCCGGATGATCAGACATCAGAATTTCGTGACCTATGGGAAGAGTTCGAGGCCGACACCACCCCGGACGCCAAATTCGCCAAGTACCTGGACCGATGCCAACCCATGTTTCAGGTCCTGTGCGCGCCGAATCCCAACCCTGAACATATCGACGTTGTACGCGACAATCTCAGCGGCGGGCGTGCTGCTTATCTGGCCACAGAGTTTCCCGAGGCTCACGCGTTGGCCTGCGTCATGCTGCAAGGTGCCCCGGCGCCTGAAACTACGTTTTCCGAACGCCTTCCATTCCTGGCCGAAGCGGACAACCTGAAATCCGTTTACCGTGCGTCGCGCCTGTTGTCCGGCGACCGGTTCGAAAACTCGGCTGAGCATTCCTGGCACATCATGTTGTTTGCCTGGGTACTGTCTGAATATGCGCAACCCGGAGTCTCATTGAACCGGGCTCTGAAAATGCTTTTGCTGCACGACATCGTCGAGATCGACGCCGGAGATCACCCCATCCACGGGCAGGTGGACCACGCCGCGCAAGAGGCCGAAGAACTGGCCGCAGCAAATAGATTGTTCGGCCTTCTTCCAACGACACCTCAGGCGGACTTTATGGCGCTGTGGCAAGAATTCGAGGCCGCCGAATCTGCGGATGCCCGTTTCGCCAAGGCGATTGACCGATTTCAAACACCAATCGGTAATCTGGCAACCGGTGGCGGGTCTTGGGTGGATTTCGATGTGACCTTCGCGCAGATTGAACAACGCGTCGGAACGCCAATCAAACGGGGTGCACCGGATTTGTGGTCATGGTTGCGACCGCAATTAGGCGCATTCTTCTCGGAAAGCATCATCGATTGACCCAAAAGAAAAAGGGACACGAATGCCCCTTTTTCCATCGTTTCGGCAGGCGCCTAAACTTGAATACTGTTCAACCGCTCAACAAATTTGGCTGCATTTTTGTCGACGGACCCCCCGCCTGCAAGCCACCCAAGCGCCACGATTAAAGCCGAAGCAACGATGACGGATTTTGCAAATTTCGTCATAACAAACTCATAAAAAAGAAACTAAAAACACTGCAAATCTATCAGAGTTTTTCCGTTTGAAATAGTATGGTTATCCTGACTTTAGGGGTAATTGGAACGCTAGACTGCCTTCCGGGAATTCCACGGCGGTTGCCTCGAATCCCCTTGCCGACAAACAGGATTTCGTGCTCAACCACGCACTGTGCAACTTGATCGAGACCTGCGGTGCCAAAAGCTTATTTCATACTTCTGCTGGCGGTGTTCGCCGAAACGATTGGCACCACGGCTTTGCAGGCCAGTCAGCAATTCAGCCGGTTTTGGCCCTCTGTGCTGGTCGTAATTGGCTATGGGGTTGCCTTCTACCTTTTAGGCCTGACCCTGAAATACATGCCTGTTGGCATCGTTTATGCCATCTGGTCCGGATTGGGGATCGTGTTGATCGCGGTCATCGGCTTCATTGTTTTCGGGCAGCGACTGGATTGGCCTGCGGTGATCGGGCTTGCGATGATTTTGGCAGGAATTTTGATTATTCACCTGTTTTCCAAGACTGCAGGCCACTGACGACCGGTTAGGGCTGGTATATTTTGTCGCGCCGCGCTATGCGCGCGACAACTTCCCGTTCAAAGGCTGACCTCTCATGGACCTGCGCAACATCGCAATCATCGCTCACGTGGACCACGGCAAGACGACCCTGGTGGATGAGCTGCTCAAACAATCCGGCGCGTTCCGGGAAAATCAAGCCGTGGCGGAACGCGCCATGGACAGCAACGATCTGGAGCGTGAGCGCGGCATCACCATTCTGGCCAAGGCGACCTCGGTCGAATGGAAAGGCACGCGCATCAACATCGTGGACACTCCCGGCCACGCTGATTTCGGTGGTGAAGTGGAACGCATTCTCAGCATGGTGGACGGCGTTGTCCTGCTGGTCGATGCCGCCGAAGGCCCGATGCCGCAAACCAAGTTTGTGACTTCGAAAGCGCTGGCGCTGGGGCTGCGTCCGATCGTGGTACTGAACAAGGTCGACAAACCTGACGCCGAACCCGACCGCGCACTGGACGAGTGTTTCGACCTGTTCGCCAACCTAGGTGCTGACGATAACCAGCTGGACTTCCCGGCGATGTACGCCTCGGGCCGTTCGGGCTGGGCCGACATGGAACTGGACGGCCCACGTAAGGACCTGACGGCGCTGTTCGACCTGATCGTCGATCACGTCCCTGCACCGAAGCAGGCCGACAAGAAAGACGAACCTTTCCGCATGCTGGCCACCACACTGGGCAGCGATCCGTTCATCGGTCGCATTCTGACCGGCCGCGTGGAAAGCGGTACTCTGAAAGCAGGCGACAGCCTCAAGGCGCTGAGCCGCGATGGCACTTTGATTGAAAACTTCCGCGCATCGAAGATTCTGGCCTTCCGTGGTCTGGCCCAGCAGCCTATCGACGTAGCCGAAGCCGGTGACATCGTCACCATTGCTGGAATGAGCAAGGCAACCGTGGCCGACTCGTTGGTCTCGCCGCAGGTCGAAGAAGCCCTGCCCGCCCAGCCAATCGATCCGCCGACCATCACAGTGACCTTTGGCATTAACGATTCTCCTTTGGCAGGTCGTGACGGCAAAAAGGTTCAGTCGCGTGTTATCCGTGACCGCCTGATGAAAGAAGCCGAATCGAACGTCGCGATCCGCATCACCGACACCCCTGGCGGCGAAGCCTTTGAGGTTGCCGGACGGGGCGAACTGCAGATGGGCGTTCTGATCGAGAACATGCGCCGCGAAGGGTTCGAGCTCAGCATCTCACGCCCGCAGGTTCTGTTCCGCGAAGAAGATGGCCAGCGTATGGAACCCATCGAAGAGGTCACGATTGATGTGGACGATGAATACTCGGGCGCTGTGATCGAAAAGATCACCGGCTCTCGCAAGGGCGAACTGGTCGAAATGCGCCCCGCTGGTGCAGGCAAGACCCGCATCATTGCTCACGTGCCCTCGCGCGGCTTGATCGGTTATCACGGCGAGTTCCTGACCGATACCCGCGGCACAGGCGTTCTGAACCGCGTGTTCCACGGTTGGGCAGCGCACAAAGGGCCGATCCCGGGTCGTCGTGCAGGCGTTCTGATCTCGATGGAAAACGGCCAGGCCGTGGCGTATGCTCTGTGGAACCTGGAAGAGCGTGGCCGGATGTTCGTTTCCCCGCAGACGGACGTCTATCAGGGTATGGTCATTGGCGAGCATTCTCGTGACAACGATCTAGAGGTAAATCCGCTGAAAGGCAAAAAGCTGACCAACGTGCGCGCAAGTGGGTCTGATGACGCGGTACGTCTGACGCCGCCTATCCAGTTCTCGCTGGAAGAAGCAATCGCGTACATCGACGATGACGAACTGGTTGAGGTCACTCCAAACGCCGTTCGGTTGCGTAAGCGCTACCTGGATCCTCACGAGCGGAAACGGATGGCAAAATCAGCCTGACCCGGCTTGAGGCATTGTATACAAATAGAAAACAATGCCTCAAATGTGACATATTTGTTTCCAAATAGCTTATTTTTGGAATGAAAAAGCCCGTCACGCTGGCGGGCTTTTCTTTTGTTTTTCATATAGTTTCACCAATAGGTTGCAATTTTCTCGATCTTTGTTGCTGACACTCTTTGATAAAATGCGGCAATATACGGATGTATTTTTGTCAAAACTATGGCACAATTACTTCATTGTAGTGTTTTGGTAACGAGTTTGAAGGAGTAGCGCTATGCGCGTAAGGTCCCGTTTATATTCGATTGTATTTGTATCCGCGACATTCCCATTCATGGCGTCCAGCGCGGCTCAGGCATCTGAGGTTTGTAACGTCAAAACAGCCCGGCAATCTGTTTCAACGGAAACGCTTTGTGGTTGCAAAGTCGTCGACAAAAGGATGCTGCGTTACATCCAGCGCCGCGCGGATTTCGAGGATATCCTGGCGCGCACGTCAGAGTCCTGTCCCCTGTTTGCAGCTATCCTGACAGACATCCCAACCGCGACCGTAACGCGGAATCGGACCAGCGATGACGACAACAGAGATTCTGCCAGCGGCAGCGGCGCTTCGGGTGGAAGCAGTGGTGGCGCAGGAGTTTCTGGAACCAGTGGTGAAGCCGGAAATGGTAACGACGGCGGCGGCGGCAGCAATGGCGGCGGCGGCAGCAATGGCGGCGGCGGCAGCAATGGCGGCGGCGGCAGCGATGGCAGCGGCGGCAGCGATGGCAGCGGCGGTGGTGCCGGTGGAAGTAACGGCGGTGGTAGCAATGGCGGCGGCGGCAGCAATGGCGGAGCGGATTCCGGCAGCGGCAGCGGCAACGGCGGCAGCAACGACGGTGGAAACTCCGGTAGCGGCGATGGAAACGGCGGCAGCAACGGCGGAGGAAACTCCAGCAGCGGCGACGGAAACGGCGGCAGCAACGGCGGCGGAAACTCCGACAGCGGCAGCGGCAATGGCGGCAGCAATGACGGCGGAAATTCGAACAGCGGCGACGGCAACGGCGGCAGCAACAGCGATTCCGGCGGCGGCGGCAGCGATGGTAGCGGCGGCGACACAGGTGGAGCCAGTGGCGGCGGAAGCGATGGCGGCGGCGGCAGCGCCGGCGGTGCCAGCGGCGGCGGCAGCGATGGCAGCGGTGGCACGCTCTGATCTCAATAGCGTGAGCTAATCCATGAAAGCGCTAAATATCCAATGCAGCGCTTTCCAAAAAATAAAGGGGCGAGCCAAGCGTCGCCCCTTTCTTCACGTCATGGATTCCGGGTTAGTCTAAAGAAGAAGTTTAGCTTTTGCCGTACACACCAACCCAATTACTGGGTTTTCTTGGATCTTGCATCCGGAGGAACAGATACCGCGTGGCCGACCATGGTTTGATCCGGTCGGTCAGGTTGTCCAGCACCAGATCCCCGCCCGCGGACCGATAGACCAAAACAGCGTGCGCGTTCCGCCGCGTGTCCAGTACAGTCGCAATCAGAAGCTTACTTGGATCGACTCCAGCTCTGATAAGATCCCTTTTCTTCAAAAGAGCAAAATCCTCGCAGTCTCCCCCCCGTGAGGTCGGCAAAGCCCACCGCTCACGCGTGCGATATTGAGACTGATCCGTAATCGTTTGAGTGGTTGCGTTAACCTGTCGGTTGATCCGCTGAATGATCCGCATTTCCTGCTGGGACGACATTCGTACAGAGGCTTTGCTTGAACACGCCCAGGAATATTGGCGGCACAATTGCTGGGCTCCGGATGGCGGAGGGGACGAGGCGAGTGCTCGAATGAAGTTTCCCTCGCTCGCGTCGACCCCGGAGCCAGCGAACGCTGCCCCGAACACCAAAGCAGCAATCCCGACTGCCCGACCTGAATATGTAGCCAACTGCCCGAGAGCAGTTTTGAGTCCGATATTCACCGATTTCATGCCTGTACCTCGATCCCAGTTTGTTCAACCGATTGCCGACAAACGGGACCGCGTTCACTTACTACCAAGTACTGGTATACGGTACTGCTTGTACAACCTGAGGCGAACCTGCAGGTGAAAAGAGGCGGAATTTCGTAACTTAATATGACCATTTCGCGCAAGAATTAGGGGAAAACCGCCACAATCCAGGCGCAAAATCTTCCAAAGATTCGCTTGATGTCCCAATAATGCGCTGGAATCAAAAAAAAATCCAGACGAGGCAAAAGTGCCACATTTCAGCCCCCAACAAATGTGAGCTGTTCGGCTGGAATCCGCGCATGTGATCGCTCGACCGGCTGAGAATGAGCCGGTCAGAGCCATCAGTGATTCTATTCGGCGATTTCCACAACCACCAGTTCGCGTTCGCTTGCCTCCCGGGCGTGGTCCAGCGCTTGCTGATACTCGGGCGAGTTATAGCACTCCACAGCAGCCTCGACCGAGGGAAAGCGGGCAATCACGTTACGTGGGCGCTCCTTGCCTTCCAATTGGACGTACCGAGCAGCGCGCGCGATGAACGCACCACCGTGTTTGGCAATCGCCGGTCCGGCCAGTTCGGCGTACTTCGCGTATGCGTCGGCATCCTTCACCGTGACATGCGCAATCCAGAGTGCTGCCATCTTATCCTCCCAATACCTGTTCAGCGGCCTTGATCGCCGCATCCGCGTTCGAAGCATCCTTGCCGCCACCTTGCGCCATATCCGGGCGTCCGCCGCCGCCTTTTCCGCCGAGTTCAGCAACAGCTGCGCGGACCAGATCAACCGCAGAGACCTTATCCGTCAGGTCGGCTGTCACACCGGCCGCGACTGCCGCCTTGCCGCCTGCATCCGCGATCAGCAGCACAGCGCCCGAACCCAACCGGCTTTTGTGCTCATCAATCAGTGCGGGCAGGTCCTTGCCCGAGACACCATTGAGCGCTTGCGCCAGGAAAGATACTCCGTTCACATCCCGCGCTTCGCCACCGCCCTGCCCGGCTCCACCGGCCATGGCCAGATCGCGGCGCAATTGTGCAACTTCGTTTTGCAGCGATTTACGTTCGTCCAACAGCGCCTTCACGCGGCCGACAACATCGTCCGGCTGCGCCTTCAGTTCCGACGCGATTTGACTCAGGCGTTGATCCTGATCGGACAGATGGCGCAGGGCTTCATCACCTGTCAGGGCTTCGATCCGACGCACGCCAGCGCTGCTGGCACTGTCGCCCAGAACCACAAAGGTGCCGATGTCGCCTGTTTGCCGAACGTGTGTACCACCGCACAGTTCGATCGACCAAGTTTCGCCATCCTGACCTTTGCCTGTGGGCGCTTTACCCATGGACACGACGCGAACCTCGTCGCCGTATTTCTCGCCGAACAAAGCCTGCGCGCCCAGTTCTCGCGCATCATCAGGGGTCATGATCCGCGTCTCAACGGTCGAGTTCTGGCGGATGAACTCGTTTACGTCACGTTCGACCTTTTGAATCTCTTCACGGCTCAACGCCTTGGAGTGGCTAAAGTCAAACCGCAACCGGTCAGCGGCGTTCAGCGATCCGCGCTGCGCGACATGATCGCCCAGAGTTTCGCGTAACGCCTCATGCAGCAAGTGTGTCGCTGAGTGGTTCGCCCGAATGCCTGTGCGTCGAGCGTGGTCAACCTCAAGCTCCACGGCGTCACCCTTGGAAAGAGTGCCATGTTCGACGGTGACTTTATGAGCGTAGACCTTGCCATCCGCGAACTTCTTGGTGTCCTCGACACGCGCCACATCATCACGTTCTTCCAGACGTCGGATTTCGCCGGTGTCGCCGACCTGACCACCGGCCTCACCATAGAATGGGGTCTGGTTCACAACGACCCAGCCAGAGCCGCCCTTTTCGATCTTGTCGACTAATACTCCATCCACGACCAGAGCCGCGATCTGCCCTTCCGCCATTTCCGTGTCATAGCCAAGAAAATCTGTCGCACCGGCACTGTCCAACACGTCAAACCAAACGGCCTGATCCGCTGCTTCGCCCGATCCGGCCCAGGCCGCACGCGCTTTGGCTTTTTGCTCGGCCATAGCGGCATCAAACCCATCGGTATCTACGGTGCGGCCTTTTTCGCGCAGGGCGTCCTGCGTCAGGTCCAGCGGGAAACCATAAGTGTCATACAGCTTGAACGCGGCGTCACCTGGCAGCGCGGCACCCTCGGCCAAACCAGCGACCTCGTCATCCAGCAGCTTCAGACCACGATCCAAAGTCTGCTTGAAACGCGTCTCTTCCAGCAGCAGCGTCTCTTCGATCAGAGGCTGCGCTTGGCCCAATTCGCTATACTGGGCACCCATCAACTGCACCAGCGTTGGCACCAGACGGTGCATCACCGGATCTTTCGCGCCTAATAGATGCGCGTGGCGCATGGCGCGGCGCATGATCCGGCGCAGCACATAACCACGCCCGTCGTTCGAGGGCATAACACCATCGGCAATCAGGAATGACGTCGAGCGCAGGTGATCCGCGATCACCCGGTGGTGTACGTTCTGGTCACCGTAAGGATCAACACCCGTCGCCTCTGCCGACGCCTCGATCAGCGTTTTGAAAAGATCGGTGTCATAGTTGTCATGGCTGCCCTGCAGCAATGCGCCAATGCGTTCCAGCCCCATGCCGGTATCGATCGACTGCATATCCAACTCGACCATCGAGCCATCTTCGAACTGTTCGTTTTGCATGAAAACGATGTTCCAGATCTCAATGAACCGGTCGCCATCTTCCTCGGCCGAGCCCGGAGGGCCACCCCAGATGTGATCGCCGTGGTCATAGAAAATCTCGGTGCACGGACCGCACGGACCGGTCGGCCCCATCTGCCAGAAGTTATCGCTGGTGGCGATGCGGATGATCCGATCCTCTGGCACGCCGACTTTTTTCCAGATTTCAAAAGCCTCGTCGTCGGTGTGATACACGGTGGTCAGAAGTCGGTTCTTGTCGATACCGAATTCTTTGGTGATCAGTTCCCAGGCAAACGGGATCGCTTCGTGTTTGAAGTAATCACCGAACGAGAAGTTGCCCAGCATTTCAAAGAACGTATGGTGTCGCGCGGTATAACCTACATTATCGAGGTCGTTATGCTTGCCACCGGCGCGCACGCATTTTTGCGATGTTGTCGCCCGTTGATAATCGCGGGTTTCAACACCAGTGAAGAGGTTCTTGAATTGCACCATGCCCGAGTTCACGAACATCAGGGTCGGGTCATTGCGCGGCACCAGTGGGCTGGACGCGACCACTTCATGCCCCTGTTTGGCAAAATAATTCAGAAAGGTTGAGCGGATATCGTTCAGCGTGGGCATAAGGCTCTCTCGGCGCACAATCAATTTGTTCCGAAAACGGTTTATCCCCGTGCCTCAAGAGTGTCCACAGCGTAGGTAGTCCGAGACGAAACAAGGCGGCCCTAATGGACCGCCTTGTCTTCATCAATTCCGCTTCTTAGGGCATGCTTAACCCCCTCGGCGTCAATTATGCTTCAAGGATATCATCTTCTTCAGCCGCGCCGGGCGGCATGTCAAACTCCAAACCGTGGGCAGCGCGAATCTTGTCTTCGATCTCAAGCGCGGCGCGGCTGTTGTCGCGCAGGTATTGCTTGGCGTTCTCACGCCCCTGCCCGATCCGTTCATCGCCATAGCTGAACCATGAACCCGACTTTTCGACCACACCGGCCTTAACGCCGAGATCCAGCAGTTCACCCATTTTCGAGATCCCTTCGCCATACATTATGTCGAATTCGACCTGCTTGAAGGGCGGGGCCACCTTGTTCTTGACCACTTTGACACGGGTTTGGTTACCAACCACCTCATCCCGGTCTTTGATCGCGCCAATCCGGCGGATATCCAGACGGACCGAGCTGTAGAACTTCAGCGCATTACCACCGGTGGTGGTTTCCGGGCTGCCGAACATAACGCCGATCTTCATCCGAATCTGGTTGATGAAGATCACCATGCAATTCGAGCGGCTGATCGAGCCGGTCAGCTTGCGCATCGCCTGGCTCATCAAACGGGCCTGCACACCGACGCTGCTGTCGCCCATATCGCCCTCAAGTTCCGATTTCGGCGTTAGCGCCGCCACCGAGTCGACCACGACCATGTTCACCGCACCCGAACGAACCAGCGTGTCGGTAATTTCAAGTGCCTGTTCGCCGGTGTCGGGCTGGGAAATCAACAACTCATCAAGGTCTACACCCAGCTTGCGCGCATATTGTGGGTCAAGCGCGTGTTCCGCGTCAACGAACGCACAGACACCGCCACGTTTCTGCTGTTCGGCAATGCAATGCAGCGTCAGTGTGGTCTTGCCAGAGCTTTCCGGCCCGTAAATTTCAACAATCCGACCCATCGGCAGACCGCCAATCCCAAGCGCGATGTCTAGACCCAGTGAACCGGTCGAGCTTGCATCGATATCCTGCTTGGCGTCCTCGCCCAGCTTCATGATCGAGCCCTTGCCGAACTGCCGTTCGATCTGCGCCAGCGCGCTGTCGAGCGCCTTTTGCTTGTCTGCGTTTTTCTTGTCGCTCATAGTCAGAAGATCCGCCATTGTCCTGTCGCCTTCTCTTTTGTCACACCCTTGATCGGGCGGCAATCGCTGCTTTGTTCGCCTCTTGTTCCTTATGAGACCAAAAAGAGAACATTTCAACTAAAACTTACAATACTTACTGTTGGGCAATTGTGTTAAAGAGTGGTTTACGCCAATCTGCGCTTGTCCAGCATCTCGATAAAAGGCGATTAAATGCTTGTTTTCTATAAGGAACGCCTTGCGTTTCTGGCTGTTCCCAAGACAGGCAGCACGGCTTACCACACCGCCCTAAGCGATCGCGCGGACTTTGTCGTTACCGGCCCGCCCGAGCTGAAACATGCACCGGTGCGCCGCTATGACAGGTTTTTCCAAAACATTTTTCGCAAAATGTACGACACCGAGATGGAAATCATGGCCGTTGTTCGCGAACCGATCGACTGGCTGGGCAGTTGGTACAAATACCGTAGCCGCGACGACCGTATCGGTCACCCGCATTCAACCCGCGATCTGAGCTTTGATGACTTTGTGCAGGCCTATATGCAAAACCCCCGCCCGGAGTTCGCGGACGTCGGCAGTCAGAGCCAGTTTTTTCGCACACGGAACAACGGATTCGGCGCGACACATGTTTATAAATACGAAAACCAAGACAAAATCCTGAACTTTCTGCAGGATCGATTAAACATGGACATCACTTTACAGCGCGAGAATGTTTCGCCTGTTCGCGAACTATCCTTACGGCAGGAAACGGAAAGGAAGTTCCGCAAACACCATGCAGACGAGTTTGCCTGCCACGACGCCGCGCTTTAACGCGTTAGTTCAATTGCTGGAAAACCGCTTCGGTCAGTTGTGTTAACGAAAATGGCTTAGGTAAGAAAGTTGAGTTCGCGATCTCCGGACCGGAATCTCCGAATGCGCCTTCCGTGTAACCTGACATGAAGATCACGCGCACGTCCGGGCGAGTCTCCATCGCTTTGCGCACCCAGGTTGGGCCATCCATTCCGGGCATAACCACGTCCGTGACAAAGGCGTCCACAATCAGGGAGCCGTCTTCCAGCAGATGCAGTGCCTCTTCAGCCGAGGCGGCCTCAAGCACGGTGTATCCCTTCAAACGCAAAGCCCGCGTGGCGAATGCCCGGACCGGTGCTTCGTCCTCGACCAGCAAGACCACACCCTCTCCTTGCCGCGCACTGGGGTTTTCCGGAATAATTGAGTGATCCTGATTTACCTTTTGCGGTGCGGCGGAAACAGGCAAATACACCGTAAACTCAGTTCCCCGCCCCTGAAAACTGTCGACGAATATAAACCCGCCGGTCTGCTTCACGATTCCATAAACAGTCGACAGACCAAGACCCGTGCCTTCACCGGTTCGTTTGGTCGTATAGAACGGTTCGAACACCTTTTGCAGCTTATCCGCCGGGATTCCTGTGCCACTGTCGATCACTTTCACGGTGACGTATTCACCGGGCTGAACTGTCGCGCGATCCCGCCTAAGCGGTTCGGTCAAAGACACAACCTCGGTCTCGATACGCACCTCGCCACCTTCGGGCATCGCATCCCGAGCGTTCACGACAAGGTTCATAAAGACCTGCTCAAGCTGCCTTTTGTCGGCACGCACGGGTTTGAGTACCGGATCATGGCTCAAAGTCAGACGGATTTTCTCACCCACCAGCCGGTTCAACAAATGTATCAGGTCAGAGATCGTGTCGCGTAGATCCAACACTTCGGGCTGCAAAGTTTGTTTGCGCGAGAAGGCCAGCAGCTGGCTGACCAGTGCTGCGGCCCGGTTGGCGTTCTGGTTGATCTGAACCAGATCGCCGTAATTGGGATCGCTTTGATCGTGCCGCAGAAGCAGCAGGTCACAATGCCCCGAAATCGCTGTCAGAAGATTGTTGAAGTCATGCGCCACGCCGCCCGCCAGTTGCCCGACAGCCTGCATTTTTTGCCCCTGCACAAACTGGGCCTCAAGTGTCTTAAGTTCGGTGGCGTCGTTCAGAACGGCCATCAGATACACCCGCCCATTGTTCGTTACACGGCTCAGCGTGACCTGAACAAAAACCTCTTTGTCCTGTCGCGTCAGGCGCAGAAACTCTGAGCGTTGCGCTTCGCCTTCCTCGGCAGCCGTACGCTCTAACCACTCCAATATTGGATAGCCAAGCCCGTGCATGATTTGCACCACGTTCGATTTACCTGGCTGAATCTCTCCGATCAGCTTGGTTGCCATTCGATTGGCTTCAAGAATCTCTCCGTCGGGCGACAGGCACATTACCGGCACGGGCAATTCGACAATGGGTGCATCTCCTTGGTGCGAGCCCTCAGAACTCATCGGAAGGATAAGAAGATCACGCACGGTTCCGGAATTCGACAGTTCGGATATGGTAACAGGAACCTGCCCCTCAGACTTTTCGGCCAGCACAACCTCTCCGGCCATTGGCGCGTCTCCGGGAAAAACCTGTTTCACATTGTCCGGCCTGAAACCCAACAGGTGCTCAGCCGCGCCATTCACGCGCAAAACTGTACCGTTTCGACCCAGAGTCAGAACGGGGATTGCGACGTCATCCCATTGCCCTTCCTCATCAAGGTGAAACCGCCAACAGAACAGGTCATGTCCGACGCTGAATACCGATATGGGAACCGTCGAACCGACGGTTACGATGTCTTCGCGGGCTTTTTCGTGGATCTCGGCGATGGATTGCAGGCGCAACAAAATCGCAGCGGGGTTCGCGAACATCGATTTCAGGCACTGCTCCAGACGCACGCCAGGAAAAGCGTAAAACCGCGTCCTTGCCCGAGAATTTGCGGTCAGAATGTCCCCGTTTGCATTTGCGATCACTGTGGGAAACAGATCCTGTTCGGCAAAAACCGCCATAACCCTGGCAGTTCTGCGCGCTGACCAATCCGAAATCTGGCCGCGAAGTACAACAAGTAAACCGGCGCACAACAAGGACGCCCCAGCGACAACAAATCCTGTGGTCCAGACTGACGGCAACATGCCTGTCAACGGCATCAAGCTCAGCAGCGCACCCAAGACAACCAAGGGTATTAGTCGGCCAAGCGCCGGTGTGTTGCGGAAAGTCGGTTCGGGAAAAATTTCTGCAGTCTCAGACATTAACAACTCGGTGCGGAAGGCCTTGTCACACTCAGCCCCAATTAGGTTAACGCCCTCTTAAAGTCGACGGCGCTCTCTACCTAAAGTTGTTAATGATTGACGCGTTATCGCGTCAAGTGTGCCGAGAAAAAGCCGTCTGCACCGTGTGTTACAAGCCACGACTTCCGAAAAGTCTCGGTCCATTCCGGATATTTTTCACGGAAATCATCGACGATGTCGCCATTTTCCACATCCAGCATCGAACAGGTGGCATAGGCCAACACTCCATCCGGAGTTATCAGCTTGGACGCGGATCTCAGGATGTCGGACTGAATGACATTCAGTGCGTCCAGCTTTTCCTCGGTCAGCGCCCACTTGCCCGCCGGGGCACGCCGCCATGAACCGCTGCCGGAACAAGGCGCGTCGACCAAAACCACGTCAAAGGGCGCTTGTTGCGCGACCTCATCGGGCTGCAGGCATCTGATCTGAACACCCGCGCGTTTGGCCCTGGCAGGCAGATCCCGCATGCGCCCCGTGTTCACATCATGGGCAAAGACCTCAACGCCCGAATGGGCCGCTAGCGCCAATGACTTGCCGCCGCCGCCTGCACAATAGTCCAGCACACGCAGGCCCGGTCGTAAGTCTAACGCCTCGACAACTGCCTGACTTGCCGCGTCCTGCAATTCGACCAAGCCTCCTTTATACGCGAGACCCTGAGAGATTTTTCGGGCACCTTCAGTGACTTCCAAAGCGGTGTCGCAAGCCGGGTGTGCCTGAGCCGTTATCCCTTCCTCTGCCAAGGCAGCCATCGCGCTGGAACGGTCGGTTTTAGCAAGGTTGGCTCGCAAATGGACGGGTGCCCGACCTTGCAGAGCTTTGGCCGCCCCAACCGTCTGATCTCCAAGCGCGGCTTGAAAGCGCGGCCAGAGCCAGTCGGGGATGTCGTATCGTTCCGCATCTGACGTGAAATCGCGCCCAACTTCTTCGCTGCCGATCTTTAAAGGAGCATGTCTGTCTCCGGAAAACAAACCTTCAGGGTCGTCACCGGTTGCGCGGATTGAGCCGATCATCATCCCGCGCCCGGTCAACGAACCGCCCAATGCCGCAAAGGATCGTTTGCAACGCAGCGCTTCGAACACATGGTCGCGAACGGCCGCGCGGTCCTTGGACCCTGCAAACCGGCTTCGACGCGCCCATCCGGTCAGGGCTTTCTCGACCGGTGCTCCCGCAAGGATATCGTCGAGGATTTCAATCGAAGCCTGAACACGCGCTGCTGGGGTCATGAAGTTTTCCGATTTCACTGAATGGCCCGCGAGGGCTAAAAACGCGAAACGGCGCCCTGGTTGGGGCGCCGCGCTGCAAACTCAGTTGCGTCACATCACCCGGTAGTTCGGGCTTTCGCGGGTGATCTGAACGTCGTGCACATGGCTTTCTTTCAGCCCTGCACCGGTGATTTTCACGAAATTGCAGTTCTTCCGCATCTCTTCGACCGTCGCGCAGCCGGTGTAACCCATCGCCGCACGCAGACCGCCGACCAATTGGTGCACCACCGCACTGGCGGAGCCTTTATAAGGCACCTGCCCTTCGATCCCTTCGGGAACCAGCTTGTCGTTTGCTGCGTCCTTCTGGAAATAGCGATCCGCCGAGCCGCGCGCCATAGCGCCGAGGCTGCCCATGCCGCGATAAGATTTGAACGAACGGCCCTGATACAGGATCACCTCGCCCGGGCTTTCATCCGTGCCCGCGATCATCGAGCCGACCATCGCACAGGACGCGCCGGCCGCGATTGCCTTCGCGAAGTCACCAGAGAATTTGATGCCACCATCCGCAATCACCGGAACGTCTCCGGCAGCCGTCGCGCAGTCCATGATCGCTGTCAGCTGAGGCACACCAACCCCGGCAACCATCCGCGTGGTACAGATCGAACCGGGCCCGATGCCCACCTTAATCGCATCCGCGCCCGCATCGATCAGCGCTTTGGTGGCCTCACCGGTTGCTACGTTGCCCGCGATGATCTGAACCTCGTTCGACAGCGTCTTGGCCCGCTTCACCGCATCCAGAACGCCCTGTGAGTGACCATGAGCCGTGTCCACCACGATGATATCAACGCCGGAATCGACCAATTGCTCAGACCGTTCAAATCCCGCATCACCGACCGAGGTTGCGGCAGCCACCCGCAGGCGGCCCAGCCGGTCTTTACAAGCGGTTGGGTTCAGCACAGCTTGTTCGGTGTCTTTCAAGGTAAGCAGGCCGGTCAGCTTGCCGTTTCCATCAACAACCAACAGCTTTTCGATCCGGCGGGCCCGCATAAGGCTCTTGGCTTCTTCCAGATCCGCAGGTTCTTGCAGCATCGCCAGGTTATCAGCCGTCATCATCGCCTTGATCGGCGTATCGTCCGAAGTGGCGAAACGCATATCGCGGTTGGTCACGATGCCAACCACACGACCGCCATCGTCGACTACAGGGAAACCAGTGAAGTTGTACCGCTGAACGAGCGCCTGAGCATCCGCCAGCGTCTGATCCGCGCGCAGGGTTACGGGGTTGTAAACAATCCCAGACTCAAACCGTTTCACCCGCCGTACTTCGCGTGCCTGCTCTTCGACTGTCAGGTTCTTGTGGATGACACCGATGCCACCGGCCTGTGCCATCGCGATGGCCATGCGCGCTTCGGTCACTGTGTCCATGGCCGAGCTGAGCAGTGGGATGTTCATGGTGATCTCGCGCGTCACGCGCGTCGTCGTATCCGCCGTAGCAGGCAGCACCGTCGATGCCCCCGGAACCAAGAGTACGTCGTCAAAGGTAAGCGCCTCACGAATCTGCATCTACTAACCCCATGCAAAAGCCCGTTTGGCGGTGACCCTATTACATGGATTTGAGCCGAGGAAAAGCCCCTGACCTAAACTAGTTTCCCGCTGCAGAGCGATACTACGGTAAAAAACGACGCAAGACGTGCAAAACGTGCCGCTGAATGGCTTTCCCTTTGCGCGTAAACCCATATCTTGCCCGGCATACGCGCGAATACAAAAGGCAGGCCAAAAATGACCACCGACCCCCTTGTCGTCTTTACCCCGTCAGGCAAACGCGGGCACTTCCCCGTGGGTACTCCGGTTCTGACCGCTGCACGACAGTTGGGTGTCGATCTGGATTCTGTCTGTGGCGGTCGCGGGATCTGCTCGAAATGCCAGATCACGCCCAGCTATGGTGAGTTCCCCAAGCATGGCGTCACCGTGTCCGAAAACGCGCTGAGCGAATGGAACGCGGTCGAGCAACGCTATGACGATAAGCGCGGTTTGAAAACTGGCCGCCGTCTGGGCTGTCAGGCCACCGTTCAGGGGGACATCGTGATCGACGTGCCACCCGAAAGCCAGGTGCACCGTCAGGTCGTTCGCAAGGCCGCCGCTGCGCGCGCCATCACCATGGATCCGGCGACTCGACTGTACTTCGTGGTCGTTGAAGAACCCGACATGCACTCGCCCACCGGGGATCTGGAACGGCTTGAGCGTGCCCTGCGCGAGCAATGGAACATCGACGCCGTCACCGCCGATCTGTCGCTGTTGTCCAAACTCCAACCCGTTCTGCGCAAAGGCAAATGGGAGGTCACCGTCGCCGTTCACAAAGGTCACAAGGATGACGTGGCGCGTGTGGTCGAAATTTGGCCCGGCCTGCATGAGCACGGGCTTTATGGTCTGGCGATCGACCTCGGATCGACCACCATCGCTGCCCACCTGACCGATCTGGAAACCGGTGAGGTCAAGGCTTCTTCGGGCCTGATGAACCCGCAGATTCGCTTTGGCGAAGACCTGATGAGCCGGGTCTCCTATTCCATGATGAACCCCGGTGGCGATCAGGAGATGACCAAAGCCGTGCGTGAGGCCATCAACGACCTGACAACGTCGATTGCCGAGGAAGCCGGGATCGACGCCGAGTTAATCGTGGAAACCGTGTTCGTCTGCAACCCGGTCATGCATCACTTGCTGCTGGGTCTCGACCCGGTTGAGCTGGGGCAAGCCCCCTTCGCTTTGGCGACGTCGGAAAGCATGTCCCTGCCCGCGCGCGAGATGGACCTGACCAAGATGAACCCGCGCGCGCAGGTCTATATTCTGCCCTGCATCGCTGGCCATGTCGGCGCGGATTGTGCAGCTGTCGCCCTGTCCGAAGAGCCCGGTAAATCCGAGGACCTTGTTCTGATCGTCGACGTGGGCACAAACGCGGAAATCCTGTTGGGCAACACCAGTCGCGTTCTGGCCTGTTCCTCGCCCACTGGCCCCGCATTCGAAGGCGCTCAGATCAGTTCGGGTCAGCGCGCAGCACCGGGGGCCATTGAACGGATCGAAATAGACCCGGTCACGAAAGAACCCCGCTTCCGCGTCATCGGGTCCGAGAAATGGTCGGATGAGGAAGGCTTCGATCAGGACGTCGCAACGACCGGCATCACCGGCATCTGCGGCTCGGGCATCATCGAGGCGGTTGCCGAAATGCGCATCGCAGGCTTGCTTGACGAAGGCGGTCTGATCGGATCGGCCGAGCAAACCGGCACGACCCGTTGCGTTCCTGAAGGCCGCACCCATGCCTACCTTATCCACGATTCAAGCGCCGAGGGTGGCCCGCGCATCACAGTCACTCAGGGCGACATTCGCGCGATCCAGTTGGCCAAATCCGCGCTTTATGCCGGTGCCCGGCTGCTGATGGATGAGATGGAGGTCGACACCGTCGACCGCGTTGTCCTCGCCGGGGCGTTTGGCGCGCATATCTCGACCAAACACGCGATGGTTCTGGGCATGATCCCCGATGCGCCTTTGGACAAGGTCTCGAGCGCAGGTAACGCCGCTGGCACCGGCGCGCGGATCGCCTTGTGCAACATCGGTTCCCGTGCCGAAATCGAACGAGTTGTGCGTGAGATCACCAAGGTCGAGACGGCCATCGAACCGAAGTTTCAAGAGCACTTCGTCGCCGCCAATGCGATTCCTCACAAAACGGATCCCTTCCCCGAACTGGCCCAGGTGGTCACTCTTCCGTCCCCGTCGTTTAACTCTGGCGGTTCGGAAGAAAAATCTGGTCGTCGGCGGCGCAGGAGGTCATAGTCGCCCCTGAATACGGAGGGGCGACATGCAAACAGCAAACGAAGAACAGGCTGAATACTGGGGCAAATCTCCGTCCGGGGTCAAATGGCTGACATATGAAGATCAGCTAGACGATTTGATGGCCCCGGTTCTGAAACTCGTGCTGGAGCGCGCAGAGCTTCAGCCGGGAATGCACGTGCTGGACATCGGATGCGGCACAGGCGCTAGTTCAATCGCTGCATCCCGGGCCGTCGGTTCGGACGGACATGTTCTGGCTGCAGACTTTTCACAGCAATTTCTAGACCGCGCGGCACGTCGCGCGTCCGATGCCGGCGCCGAGAATATCGCGTTTCAATTCGCAGACGCCCAAACCCATCCATTCGCCGAGGGTGAACGGGATGTCATGATCTCGCGTTTCGGTGTCATGTTTTTCGAGGACACCGTGGCGGCCTTCGCAAACATGGCCCGAGCTTTGAAGCCCGGCGGCCAGATGATCTTTGCCGCCTGGGGTCCCTTGGCCGGGAACCCATGGTTTAAACTGCCCCACGTCGCGGCAACCGAACGCCTTGGCACCCCGCCAAAGGTGGACCGCAATGCTCCCGGCCCGCTAGCGTTTCATGATCGGGAGCGCGTCTGCGGGCTGCTGGCGCAGGCAGGTCTGACCGACATTCGCGTCGAGGCTGCGCCGCTTTCTCTGCACTTTCAAGGAACGCTGCAAGGTTGTGCAGAGCTTTGCACCAGCGTTGGCCCCGCGGCCCGCGTCATCGCCCATTTCGACGGTCAGCCCGAGGATGTAGCCGCGATTCAGCATTCCGTTGCCAACGCGTTCTGTCCCTATGCTACCGGGGACGCCGTTCATATTCCTGCCGAAATCAATCTGTTTCAGGCCCGTCGATCCGAGTGATTGGAACTGGCCGTGTACACCATGTTACTGTTGCAACATGCTTTAAATAACCACAGATCAATTGGAGTCGGTACGGCGTAGTTGTCAGGGTTCAATTGAGTCACATTGGGTATTGCCAGTTGCTTGAACATCGCTGCACGGATTGTGATTAGTCTTCTATCTAGCGATCAATGTCTCGGGTAAATAAGCACTAGTTTGTCTACTGACTCGTCGGGCGTTCAGCACGTGAGCAATTCAATTATTTTTTCCAAACACTATTGTGCGCTTAAGCGAAACAATCGGATTGGAATTCGAGCGGTTATTCTCAAATTGAGTGAACTTTCTTACGCAACGTGTACTCTCTTAATGAGGGCTTCGAGCGCCAAAAATCAAACACCAAGTAATAGGTGAACAGTTTGAGTTTGTACGAGTTAAAGTTGGTGCAATATGAGATTGGGGATTGGCCAAGGTGGAGCGTGGTTTCCAAACGCACGACACACTAAGGCATTGATAAATTTTATACAGTGGAGCCAAGGCGCAGTCGTTTTGGACGCAGCACTGGAAACAATTATAGATGCGTTTGGCGCAGAATGCGGCGTTGTCAGTCGTGTGTGGCTCAACAAGGGGTCTGACAGAGTAGCCGCCCGCGCCGATAGACATAGTCAAAACAGCAAGCGCCCGTTGTTTCTTTCCTTCACGAACGATGTATTGGGCCCGTTCAGCAATAAACCGAAGCGCGCATCAGTTTTCAGTTACCTGGAAGAAGGAAAAGACCCGGCAGACATGTCCTCTCTGGTTCTGGACTGGATGTCCCACCGAAAGCTGCACGACATCCTTTTTCTTTGCCTGGACAACAAGGGGCATGAGCTCGATTTCCTGGAATTGCATTTCCGCCGCGACCGCGAGCAGGAGTACCGCGTCGGCATCGAGGCTATCGCCGAAGAGCTGTCTGAAATTTACCAAAATCGCCGTCCCGGCCTGATTACCGAGGCGTTGTCGCGGCAATCGCTGGTAAAACTCAAAAAACCAACTGAAAACGCGCTAATAATGAGCGTGGATAATCCTGCCGGGCTAACCCGGGCAGAATGGCGAGTGTGCGTACTCATTTCTCGCGGACTTTCTTCACAGTCTATTGGTGAAGAGCTTGGGATTGGGCCTGCAACTGTCAGAACGCACCTGAAGCATATCTATTCAAAAACGGCGCATGACAGTTTTCATAACTTAGCACGTCGCCTTGTTAGCCTCGAGGAACGCGAAGCATTGCATGGGATTCAACGTCAGGCGCAGGCGTAATGCTGGAAGTACCTTGGCAAAGCTGGTTAACGCTTTGGCTTTTTTGTCCCTTGTTTGTGGCCATCGCATGGACGGATCTCATCCATTTTCGAATACCTAACTTCTACTGTTTAGTAGGTGTCGGGCTCTTTGTAATCACAATGCCCTTTCTAGGACTTAATGATATCCCTCCGCGCCTTGCGGTCGCAGCATTGTGCTTTTCAATTTGCCTAGGATTGTTTGTCATAGGTTGGCTTGGCGGTGGCGACGCTAAAATACTTCCCATAGTGTTTTTGGCTGTGCCTTTACCAGCCATCTCCACCTATATGATTTTACTGTCGTTTTCGATGGCGATAGGCTTGTTCTCCCTGGCCCTGCTCCGAAAAGCCGTAAAACACCCTTCTCCGGCGTTTGTAGAAACGATTCAGTCCAACAAATTTCCAATGGGAATAGCAATCGGGTCCGCTGGACTAATTCTGGCCGGCCTGTCTGTCTACGTTACTTTCCCATAAACGTTTGCTGCCCGGCCAATCCAATATCAGAACGTCTCCACCCAACGTATAACGATTGGCGCCAGTATCAGACCAGCAATGGAGGGCAGCATCAGGCTTGCCATAACTGCGGACATCTGCACCGGCAACTTATTGGCTTTTTCCTGGGCGCGAAGTTCTCGCAACTCACGCATTTCCTCGGCATAGGTGGTCAGCGCCGCTGAAAGCGGTACGCCAAACCGGGTTGACTGCAAGACGACACTAACGAAAGAACTCATCTCGTCGATCCCCGTGCGACGCGCCATGCGCATAAGCGCAATTTCCCGATCGCGTCCGGCTTGAATTTCACTCAGAGCAATTAAGATCTCTTCGGACATTTCAGGGGAAACGGTTTGCATATCCACCGCAACTTTTAACAAGGCTTGGTCAAACCCCATACCGGCCTCGATACCGATCTGAAGCAGATCCAGCATGTTGGGAAACGCGTTTTCCATCCGGCGCTTGCGTTCTTTGATGCGGGAGTTCATCCAAAATTGAGGGACAAAGAACCCGATACCACATAGAATCCCCAGATTTCTCAGAATTTCAAAAGCGTTAAGTCCGGCCACGTAGTCAGCGATACGGGCACCGGCACTGTTGGAAGGCTGCCAATAAAGCAGGACCATGAATACCAAAGGCAGAAACGTTGCCAGGCCTAAACGGGTCAAATAGAAGTTTGCGATTGCGTTTTTGCCACGAAACCCTGCGCGCGCAAGAACCTGGCCGACTTCCAGCCTAAGGCTAGCATCGCTTGGAATTAGAGCGGCGCTCAAGCCCGTTGGTTCTTCGCCCTCTACATTATCTGGAACAAGCCGAGCAAGGTTCTGACGCTGTCGCTTGGGAATCATCCGCTCTGCCGCGGTCGAACGCTCGCTCAAAGAGGAAGAGATACCGAAAAATGCGATAATTGCACCCACAGCAACAAGCGCGAAGATCAACAGCTGAGAGTTGAAACCACTATCGAGGAACGTGTTCAAGTACTCCATCTTCACTCTCCTCTTCAGATCCGGAAATTGACAAGCTTAAACAAAATGATGGCGTTGAGCACGATGGCTACGCCAATGGCACTCATTACCGGCCAGAACACGGGATAGTGCATAACGCTGCCGTAATATTCCGGCGTCATAATGGTCATGACCAATGCGATACCGACCGGGATAAGAGAAAGGATGTACGCCGTCATCCGACCCTCGGCCGAAATCGCTTTGATCTTTCTGCGCAGCGACATCCGGGCGCGGATCACGCTGGCCAGAGTCCTAAGTATACCAGCCAGATCACCCCCGGTCCCGTGTTGCATCGTCAGTGCGACCGCGAGGTATTGTATATCTTCTTCCTCGACGCGCTCGCCCATATTTCTGATGGCGGTGGTCAATTCCTCACCGTACGCAACCTGATCGACGACCAGACCAAACTCGGTACCGATTGGGTCTGGCATCTCGTTGGCAACGCTCTGCAAAGTCGTGTTCAAAGGGTGACCGACCTTCAATCCCCGAGACATCAAGTCCAGCGCGTCAGGAAGCTGCTTAATCAGAGCTGCTTTCCGCTTCTTCAGGTTTTCACCCAAAAAGATCAAAGGCAAAACGATGAAACACAGCGCACAGATCGGAACGACTTTCATTGGGTCAGCAACCATTGAGCCACCAATCGCCGAAATCAGGAAAGCCGCACCACATCCCAGCAGGAACATTTCGGGCAACATGGTCAAGCCTGCAGCAGCCAAAGCTCCTGGCAAGTCACCGACCAAAGGAAATGACTTCATGAAAGGCTTGGCTTCCTGCGGTTTCAGCAGATCCAGCACATCCTCGCCCGATTTACCCTGGTTGAGCATCTGAATGCGGCGGTTGATAGCTTCTTCCCTGTTTTCGCCGCGTTTCAGAAACTGACGAATACCCTCAAACGCAATTAGCGCACCGATGAAGATGAGCAGTGAGATAACAAACCGCCCGTCAAAACCGGCTATCTCCATTTCGGGCCCGATGAGCACATCGAGGTTCACGTTTGGTAGGTAGGACCGAATTTCTTCCAACATGTTCTGCCCTCCTCAATTGAACTTGACGTTGGACAGGTCGACGCCAGCTGCGGCCAAGGCGTCGCTTGACTTTGGGCGAATGCCGGTTGGCATGAACTTACCCAGAATGTTCCCGGCCTCATCCTTGCCCTCGCGCTTGAAGACGAAGATATCCTGCATCGTGACGATATTGCCCTCCATCCCCGTAATTTCAGCGATGGACGTGACGCGGCGCGTGCCATCGGACAAACGATTGAGCTGAAGAACAAAATGAATGGCCGACGCAATGGTCGCCCGGATGGCCGCATGGGGCAGTTCGATGCCACCCATCTGAACCATTTGTTCGACACGCGACAGCGCATCTCTAGGACTGTTGGCGTGAACGGTTGTCATGGAGCCGTCGTGGCCTGTGTTCATCGCCTGAAGCATGTCGAACGCCTCAGATCCACGAACTTCGCCGACGATGATGCGATCCGGACGCATGCGCAGAGCGTTCCGGACCAGATCCCGTTGCGCAACCGCGCCGGTTCCATCCAGGCCTGCTGGCCGGGTTTCCATTCGTAGAACATGTTCCTGCTGCAGCTGAAGTTCAGCGGCGTCTTCGATCGTCACGATCCGTTCGCGGGGGCTGATGTAGGAGGACAGCGCGTTCAACATTGTCGTCTTACCGGAACCGGTCCCGCCAGAGATCAGAACGTTCATTTTGGCTTCAACCAAACCGCGAAGTAAGGCTGCCGCACTGTCGTTCAAAGCCTCGTTCTTGATCAAACGTTCCATTGTCAGAGGTATCCGGGCAAATTTCCGGATAGACAGCGCCGGCCCATCCAAGGCACATGGGCGAATGATTGCGTTGACGCGGCTACCGTCTTCCAGACGCGCGTCCACCCAAGGCTGACGTTCATCGATACGGCGCCCAACGCGGCTTACGATCTTGTCGATGATCCGCAGCAAGTGACGCTCGTCCCTAAATCTGGCCGAGGTATTCTCAAGAATCCCAGAACGTTCGACAAAGATCTGTTTATGCCCATTCACCAGGATGTCGTTGATGGTCGGATCCGCCAGCAGAGGCTCCAACGGCCCTAGCCCCAAAACCTCATGCATCAACTCTTCGACCAGTAGCTTAACTTCCTCGCTGCGCATCGCGCGGCCTTCCGCCCGCAACAGTTCGGTCACGTGTTTGCCAATCTCACCGCGCAGCGTTTCTTCTTCGACCTTCTCGATAACCGCGAGGTTGAGCTTGTCCAAAAGCGAATTGTGCATCCGCGCCTTCAGGTCGATCCGGTCCGCCTCCATGTCGCGCTGTGCGGCAAGCTTCTCGGCCTCAAAAGCGGTGACCTCTGCAGGTTCTTGGTCGACCAATTGCCTCGCGCCCAACGGCACAACTGTTGCTGTCTTTGGTCCTGAGCGCCCTGTTCTGTCGAATTCACGGAACATATCTTTTTACCCTTTTTATTCTATAACCGTCACAAACTTGAATGTTGCCTCAGTGATGCACGACACGCGGAGGCAAAGCGGCAGTTGTCTGTTGGGCCAGCTTCCTGATTGCCCGGGTCAAGGGAGCCCGGTTCGATACGTCCTGCAGCGGGACACCTCGGTCGACCGCCTCACGCACGGTCCGATCATCCTTGGGAACCCAGAACGCGAAATCCCTCTCCAGCAGTTTCGCGGCTGCGCGATGATGCGCCGCAGGAATGATCGGCTTTTTCTCAAGGTTCGCGACAAGCTGAATTTCCAGCGCTGGATTCTCGGACTGGTAAAAATCTATCAGCTTTCGCGCCGACCGAACCGACGGCACTGCTACGTCCGTGACAAGGTACAAGCGATCTGCCTGGCTCAGGACGGGCGTAATCCACTCGACCAACGCACGCGGCAGATCAACGATCACATAGTCATGGCTGCGCTTGAGACAGTCCAAAATCGCGGCAATCTGTTCTTCTTTCACCGCGCTTAGCGGACCGAACCGCGACGGGGCTGAAAGAACATCCACACCACATGGCGACTTGATCATGGCTTGTTCTAGGAACGCAGCATCCGGAATGCTTTCTTCCATCGCCATTCGCCACATTGCGTCGCTTTCCTCCACATCCATCAACGCGGCAAGCGAGCCGAACTGGAAGTCTAGGTCCACAAGTGCGACCTCATTCGTGGCTTTCTTCTTGAAGAACCCCTCTTTCGACTGCAGCTCGTTTGCCATGTTGGCAGCAACGATCGACGATCCTACGCCACCGCGAGATTTTGCAACGGCGATGACTTTGCCTTGTGTTGCCTGCCCTCCCCAAAGGGCAGGCAACTGCGCTTGACGACGGGCGCGAATTTCATCGAGCTGAGGAACGATTTCCTCGTTGATCGCTGTTCGCGGCAGCACGTCGTCCACACCAAGCTTCCTAAGCTGGCGCGCTTTTTCCAATGGAAGATCTTCGGATGCCAGCGCAATGATGATGGCGTTCGGCATTCTGGCGTCGCAGATCGTGCGCGCCGTTTGCATCAGGTCGTCTGACTGATCATCGACATCAAACAGAACGACATCGTGACGGGCCGTAAGCGAAACCGCAGCACCGTTAACCCCGCTTACGGTATCCTGACGACCGGTAAAGCGGCAGTTGGCCTGTCCGGCAAGAGATCCTTCGATTGCCGAATAGATTTGCTCGTCCGGCGAAATCAACAAAACTGAAATCTGTTTGGCACTCATGATCTTACTCCTTACTCAACGGCCCCGACGGCCAAATCTTCGGCCGGTACCGATGTACTCATTGCAGGGATTGAAATAGTGTTCAGTTTACTTGAGGTGATTGACGGATCGCTTGCAGCCAATGCAGCCAGGGGTCCCAGAGGCAGCGCAAAATCGAACTCGAGATCCACGATTTCCGCCGTCACTACAGGCGTATAAGGCCCCCCGAGAAATCCCAGACGGGTGTCGTGAGAATAGGTGAACTGCACGTTTGCTGCGGTTGAGCCCGGTGGCAGAAGCATTTCGATTTCATCCCAAATGCGTTCGCCATAGGCCATCGACGTGTCGAGTTGACACGGGGGAGGCAGGTTAGGAACTGCACATATGTTACCACTGCGGCACAAGGCACCAAACCGCGTGTTTGCGGGTGCCGAACTGGACAATTCGTGGTCAGGGGGCAATGCGCCACAAAGTGGAGGACCAACAGTTGCCAATCGCGACGCAACCTGCATGGCTTTCTGCGCCATAGTCGTTGACCAATACAGGCGGCCATAATCGAGTATGCCGAAGATAAGGACCAGGAACAGTGGGATCACCATCCCAAGCTCTACCAGAGCGCCGCCCTTCTCGTTACGCCAGAACGATCGGATGATATGCGTCAGATGTCTCATACCCCGAAAATCCTGCTTTGATCGGAAATTTCCGTGGTGAGCGGCCCAAGCCCTGCCCC
Source organism: Ruegeria sp. BF12 (assembly GCF_056538705.1). Classification (NCBI taxonomy): domain Bacteria; kingdom Pseudomonadati; phylum Pseudomonadota; class Alphaproteobacteria; order Rhodobacterales; family Roseobacteraceae; genus Ruegeria; species Ruegeria sp. BF12. The sequence goes on from NZ_JBQFTP010000002.1 coordinate 538,366, forward strand.
AAACAAGCTGAACATGTTGCCGAACAGATAGTCGATCTGGATCTCAGCCGTAACTTCGACAATCGAGGTCGGATCGACCCTGTACGCGCCAGACCGCGAGACACATGTGGGTGTCACATCAATGACGGTTGTGCCATGTGGCATGATCGACGACCCGCCCAACTGGTTTTCGACAATAGTCGTTGCCATCCCGTCATACCCTCCGACGCCGCCTGAAGTGCACGCGTCAATCGGCGCAATTCGGGCAATCATGCGAGAAGCGTCGCGTACTCCGGCAGCGGCTGCCTGATGGATCCATGTAATGCGCCCACCTTCAATGATCACAGCGAAGAACAGCAGGATCAGGGGCAACACCATCCCGAACTCGACCATAGGCGCGCCGGATTCACAGTGTTTCATACGGGTTACGAGCGTGGTCAGTTTTTTCATCTGTACAGCCTCACAACATCGCGGAAGATGCCATCGTCGCTGCTGCTGCCGACACCGCCGCCAACCTGTTCCACCACTTCAACGTAAATATCGAAATCAGTGCCGGAGGACTGTTCCAACGGCTGGATCAGAAAGACCTTAACGAATTCTTTGACCGGTACATCCCTTGCGCGGCCAGAGACCGGGTTAGCGTTACAATCTATGGCGGCTGCAATGAAGGTCCGGCGATCCGGATCGTCCAGAGTCTCCCTGGCGCATTGAGGGCGACCCGTTTCACTGCGGTCAGAAAGAATATTGCCCCCCGCAGACCTGCCAACCTCGTCCAAATACATCTGGTACCGCGTGGTTCCGCTTGGGTCGCCCAATGGATGCGGCGTCAGACTGCCATCAGGACCGTCGCCATAGTTCATGTCCAGATATGCAGTCCGCCCGGACGACCAATCGCCATCGCCAAACCGGCCGCCGTGGGCGCATGAACCGGACGCAAAGCAGTCATCCGGCGGAAAAGGCATTGAGTCGCTTGAAACCGTAGGGTTGTTATTCAGGCAGCTTCCACCTGTGTTTTCCCACCCAGCGATAACCTGAGGGCCAGGCGAATACGCAGGATCATTTCTCAGATTGCTCATGGTCGAATGGAATAGGTCAAAGCGCGAGTTGTAGATCGCACTGCCGATCCCGTTCCGCTGTCCGGGCTCAGTGTCGACGCCGCGCTGCGAAACACATTGCGTCAAGTTGCCATGCGCGGCGATCAGGCAAATGTAGAGCCTGGCACCGGTTTCCCCGGCACAAGGGCCATTCGGGTTGATGCCAATATCCGTCGGATCAAGGAACCCAAAGTTTCCAGGCCCCCAAGCAGAGTTGTTTCCGCCCGTGCGCAACTTGATCGCAGCACCTTCGTTTGCATCTGCTGTCCAGTTGGGTGGGATGCAAAACATCAATGGTGTCACATCGCAGGCATATTGCGTGTAACCAGCGATCGCGACCGCGTTCACATCCTCGTTCGGTCGGGTGACGCCCAACAAATCAGCCAACGCACGCCCGAAGGGCAGAAAGACGGTTCTGGGTGTTGCCGTGACCTCGACCATTACAGCACGCGCCGGGTCGGTTGTTGCGAAGCCCGCAACCGAATCTTCGTCTTTCGGATCATCGTCAGGTGACGGCAGTCCGGTCAAAAACCGCAGCGAAAAATCCGCGGCTGAACCAAGGTCCTGGCTACCGTCCGCAAAGAACTGGGTATCTTCGATCATGTTCTCGGCAGCGTTGGTCGCCCGAGTAATGGCGTCATTGTTGCCATCCAGTTCTCCGGCCGCGGCCAAGGCTACGTGATCCGTGTAAGCCTGAAGATCAGTTTGGGTCGAGGCCAAACGTCCCAAGTCGAACGTCAGAGCCGCCATTCCCATTATGACCACCATGCAAATCCCGACAAAGACAAGAATTGTCCCCTCTTCGTCTCTCTTGAATTTGCGCGGAGAAAACATGCCCTCAACCTTTCTGCCAATGAACTGCGAAATAAATCAATTTGTGCGGGTCTCGTTTGTGGCGACCGGTACTTCCTGAATTTCGGACGTCCCACGGCGCACCTTGACGATCGGTTTCGGTGCTCCGTCAACGACCGGAGATTTCTCAAGCAGGATGTCACTCAGTCGAATAGCCTCTAGAGGCTCGTCTTCGACGGTTTGTAAGGAACGCAGCGACAGGCTGAGTTGCCCGGCCTTTTGCGCCAGCGCCAGTCGTTGGCCCTGTTCCGGCGTCACCTCGACTGTCACAGTGCGCGCAATACCGGGTTCGTCCAATTCTTCGTCAGCTGTCTGATCGACGCCAACAACCCGGATGTTCTGCAGGATTGTCACCGCCCGCAATTCTTCGTTCTTGCCTCGGGTCAGTACAATGTCGACGAAGTCACCAGGTGTCACAAACCCGCCAACACCAGTCTGGGCATCAACATTGATGGCCATGGCCCTATTGTTTTCGCCAAGTGTTTGAACGATAGTAACTTTTTCCCCAAATTCCGAGACTTTCGAAGCCAGCAACAACTCGCCCTGTGCCAAAGCACGTTTGGCCCGGCGAGGCTCCCCGCCATTTGCTGGAAGCACATCATCGAAACTTGTAAAAACTCCTGCGGGAACTGACTCCGATGGCCAGTCGATGGTCGTCAACTTGTAGCCTTCGATCGGCGTGCCAAATGGGATTGCTTCGGCCACGGCCACAACACGCACGATCGTCGGATCGGCATTGACCTGGCTGTTCCGAATTTGCTCTTGGGCCAACATTACTGCACCGCCAGCTAGCCCAACCCCCAAAATGGTCATCATTAACGATTTCAAACGCATTGTATCCTCCAATACTCAGGGCTACGGACCGACTTGCTGAACCTGCGTTTGCGCGACGAACAACAAATAAATTCTCTGGATATTTTCTCTGTCTTGCCCCCCCGCAACTCAACGGGGAGGCAAGAAAGTTAAAGTCCGAACAAAATTCCAGTTTACGGACGGGTCGCGGCTGCATCCGCTGCAGTAAAGTTCGCGAGAGTTTCTGCGCCGAGGTCGGTCAGCACAAAGCCGCCAACCGCAATCGCAACAAACAGCGCGATGCCGTATTCAACCAGCGTTGCACCGCTTTCGTCACGGCGAAGGCGTACGAAGATCTTACGAATTCCATTCAACATAATTTTTTCTCCAGTCTGTTTTTGACTATGCGCGGACTGCGCACAGACTCGAGGTTTTCCCCCTAGCCTGTTGAATCTGTAACAAGCGCGGGCCGCACCAACGCCCCCCCAAACAAAAACTTTTTCCCGCTAAAAGTGTTTTCTTTTCGTCTCGAATAAGTTTTTAGATAACTCCATTCGATCCAAATTTAAAAACATCAAATTCACAAACCCATCAAAACCCAATTCACTCTCTCGTGGAGTTTTATGTCTACACCCTTTAAATGCGATCGAAGAAAGTTCGACCTCTTTAGTCGCACCACTACATTAACGGAAAGCAAAACGACCCCATTCCTTCCCCCCAAGGCAAACGGATCCCTACCAAAGGATCAGCAGATCCAGACCGACCCACGAAAGCGCGACTTTGTCAGCAACATCGACCTCTTCCCTGGGTGAACGAACAACGTCACCACCAACGCACAGCAGTTCCTTATCGGAACGATATCCCCGCAAGACTTTTCACGTGCGAGTTGCGTTCATGTTTGTCTGTCGAAGATTTCCTGCACTTGAGATCCGCCAACCAACCGGCGTGAAATGTGCTTTGAGAACGCTGCAATCCAGCAGTATAAAGCAAGATGAATAATAGTTTAACAATTTGTTATTACTACATTAAAGCACGATCCACCATAATGAGCACAAGCGAACGTCGTGAAGTAGTTTTCCAGACCTCTAAGAGGGGGATGCATGAACAAAACTATTGTCAAACATGCCACGCCAAACAAGCAGACTAGCCGGTCGGTTCCTCCACTCAAATTGCTGGAGGAGCAAAGGATTGCGAACACGTCGAAGCTTTCCGACTTTCCTCCGGTAGACGTCGCGTTTCTTGAGATCGCAAACAACAAGTGGCTCAGGGCAGCGAGTCAGAAAATCTCTGAACCATAACTAATAAATTCCCAAATCACTTTAGGATTTGGCGATCTTATGATTTACTTGTCCTTGATATCACTGGGGCAGAACAGCACCCGAGACACATAAAATAATACTTAAAAAGAAAGACAAAATCAAAAAAATCCGATTTTGCGGTTGGTACTTCTGATAACAGATTCGCCTTAAAAACTGCGCTAACTTTTTACACTTTTAAGTTGTTCTGATTAAATACCCAACAGCTCCTTTACGGCAGCCTCGACCTCGTCCGTAACCGGCTTGTTGGCAGCTTCTTCAAGTGCTTCCCTTTCAAGGACCTCCTGATCCTCTACTTGCTCTGCCAGATCCTCTACTTCCTGAACCGTCTCTTCGTACTCTACGGCCGCCCTTCTTTCGTCCCTCAAATCCCTGGCAACTTCGACTGAGTCCGCCAGTTCTTCTTTGGCCTGATTGAGCTCATCCTCGAGCGATGGATCAGTTTCGAATGCTTCTTCCAGTTCTTGAACGCGATCTCTGTTTTCACGAACGTCCGTCACGGCGTCTTTAAGATCATCTTCAATCTCCGATATTGGTCGCTCCGGTTCTTGCAGCCCCGCGAGGAAGTCCTCTCTGTCAGCTAATTCGTCACGCAGTTCGTCGCCTTCAATTACGGTATCCCGGTAGGTCGCGATACGACCGACACGCGAGTTAGGCGCCGCATTGCGTAGCGCGTTTTCGCTGGCATGAGCTGCGTTCAACGCACCCAACTCGGATGGATGTGCTCCAAGCACGTATGCCATTTCATGTTTGATTGTCCGGGCTTCAGGTCGAGTTGAAGTCGTTACTAGCGTTCTCTTTTCAACTGTGCGGCGCACTTTGGTTGAGCCAGTGGAGTGAGATTGAGGCTTTGTCGTTTTTTGCCTTGCTTTTTTTCCTCCAAAAACTTCCCTCAGAGACAATTCAACTCTCTCAAGGACATTGTCTCTATTACGTGTCGATTTCGAACGTCCGAGATTTGATTTGCCAGCTAACGTTTTCTTACCTTTCTGCAGGTCGCCTCTACTGCCGGCCACGGATTTCGACTTACTATTGCCAGCTCCGATGCCTTTGCCTGCACCGTTACCTTTGGCCTCACGACTGGCATTTCCGTTGTCGCCAGAGTTTCCTTTTCCATTACCGCCTGAGTTTCCGTTGCCGTTGCCGCCGGAGTTTCCGTTCCCCTTCCCGCCGCCATTTCCGTTTCCTTTGCCCTCTTTAGCGAAAGCAAAATCAGGGGCCGCAACAGTTGAAACAACTGCCGCGCCCCCCAAAAGGGCGATAACGATGGTAGTCGCTTTCAAAAAGCAGGACGATTTAACTCCCATCACTCCCCCAATGCCAAAATTGGACCTTTTTTCTCTTCTAGTCTCGGAGCCCAACGAGTGGTTGAGCCGAATCACCAAACAACCTCTTTAGTTGACGGCAACGTAGATGAACGACCGCGAAACCGGTCGTTCACCTGGGGTTCACATTGCGACGGGTAGAGTTTGATCGGATAGTTTCGTGCAAAGAGAGAATATGAAAACGCTCTTAATACTTGCCTGCCTGGTGTCCTTCTTCGTTGCTGGAGACGTGCATGCCGACGCCCAGGAATTGAGGCAGTCGGAACTCCGCAAGGCGACCACATCAGGACAAGCCATCCGCTTGAAGCGGGTCATCAAGGGTGTGGAGAGAGTTTTCGGCGGAACCCCGGTTGACGCCCGGGCTTTTAAAACGGACGAAATCTACTACCGAATTCTCGTTAAAAAGCCTGATGGAGTGATTCAGAGCGTGATTGTCAACGCAAAAACCGGGGTCGTCGTTTCCAATCGGTCTAATGTCGGTCGTCAGATTTCGAAAGCTGCACAATCCTCGCCGGGTAATGCGCAAAGCGCCGCTTCAATTGCCAGGAACGCCAACAGAAGCCCGAATGCGTTTGGTAGCAGGAGCAATTCCGACAATAGGGGGAACTCCGGCGGCAACGGGAACTCCGGCGGCAACGGGAACTCCGGCGGCAACGGGAACTCCGGCGGCAACGGGAACTCCGGTGGCAACGGGAACTCCGGTGGCAACGGGAACTCCGGTGGCAACGGGAACTCCGGTGGCAACGGGAACTCCGGTGGCAACGGGAACTCCGGTG